>JBIIVD010000094.1:0-3127 GCA_044339635.1 Steroidobacteraceae bacterium
CTCGCCGCCGACATCGGCTGCGACGTCGGGCGGCTGCAACTGCGCCCCGTCGAGGACAAGGCCTGGGAGCGCGAATGGTTGCGCGACTTCGAGCCGATGCACTTCGGCGAGAGGCTGTGGATCCAGCCCTCGCACATGACGGTCGATGAGCCGGGCGCCGTCATCGTCGAGCTCGACCCGGGTCTCGCCTTCGGCACCGGCACGCACCCGACCACGCGCCTGTGCCTCGAATACCTCGATGCACACACGCCGCCCGCCGGGGTCGTGGTCGACTACGGCTGCGGTTCTGGCGTGCTCGCGATCGCGGCGCTGAAGCTCGGCGCCGCGCAGGCGCTGGCCTTCGACATCGATCCGCAGGCCCTGGTGGCGACGCTCGACAACGCCGGCCGCAACCGCGTCGCCGATCGCCTGCAGATCCACGCCTCGGCCGACGAGCTCGCCGCGGCCGTCAACGCTTCGCCCACCGGAAAGGAGCCCGCCGACGAGGGACAGGGCGGCGCCGATCTCGTGCTGGCGAACATCCTCGCAGGCCCCCTGTGCGAACTCGCGCCCCGCCTTGTCGCGATGCTCAAGCCCGGCGGCGCGCTGGTGCTCGCAGGCCTGCTCGACGAGCAGG
Source organism: Steroidobacteraceae bacterium (assembly GCA_044339635.1). GTDB lineage: Bacteria > Pseudomonadota > Gammaproteobacteria > Steroidobacterales > Steroidobacteraceae > UBA964. Next base: position 617 of record JBIIVD010000094.1, read on the forward strand.
CCGAGGAAGTCATCGCCGCCTACGAGCCCGCGCTGCGCCTGACAGCCTGGCGCTCGCTTGACGGTTGGACCTGCTTGGCTGGTCGGACGAGCGCGGTCACCGTGGCCGACCTGCGTCCGCCCGAGCCCGCGCCGCCGCCCCGCGGACTGTGGCCGGTCGCGATCCTGCTCGGGCTGCTGCTCGCCGGCCAGGTGGCGCACTACCATCGCGCCGCGCTCGCAGGCGTGGCCGGCATCGGACCCTGGGTGCAGCGCGCCTATGTTTCTTTGGGACGGCCGATCGAACCGATGTGGGACCCGGCCGCCTACGAAGTCCTGCAGGAGGGGGCGCGCGAAGACGACAGCGCCGGATTCCTCACCGTGCGCGCCTCCGTGCGCAACACCGCGGCGATCGCGCAGCCCGCGCCGCTCTTGCGCCTCGTGCTGCTCGATGCCGAAGGCAAGACCGTCGCGCGCCGCGACCTCTCCCCCGCCGAGTACGGGCCTACCGCAACAAGCGCCCCGTCAGCGGCGGCGCCGGCGGCGCGACCGACCGTCGCCCCCCGCATGCTGGCGCCAGGCGCCCGCATCGCCGCAGAGTTCTCGGCGCGCGATCCCGGGTCGCGCGTCGTCGGCTTCGAGCTCGACGCCTGCCTCCCGCGGGCGGATCGCGAGCCGGTCTGTACCCATGGACGCTGAGACGCCCGCCTTCCGCATCGGCCGCTGGGACATCGCCGCGCCGGCGGTGCTCGCGCCGATGGCCGGCGTCACCGACCGGCCGTTCCGCATCCTCGCGCGCGAGCTCGGCGCCGCGCTCGCGGCGTCGGAGATGATCACCTCCGACACGCGCCTCTGGAACTCGCGCAAGTCGCGCCAGCGCATGGACCACGCAGGTGAGCCCGAGCCGCGTGTGGTGCAGCTCGCGGGCGCGGAACCTGCCGCCCTCGCGGAGGCCGCACGCCGCAACATCGACCTCGGCGCGCAGATCATCGACATCAACATGGGCTGTCCGGCAAAGAAAGTCTGCAACCGCCTCTGCGGCTCGGCGTTGTTGCAGGACGAGCCCTTGGTCGGTCGCATCCTCGAGGCGGTGGTCGCGGCGGCTCAAGGGACCGGCGTCCCGGTGACGCTCAAGACCCGCACCGGCTGGGACCGCGAGCACCGCAACGGCGCGGCCGTCGCCCGCATCGCGGAATCGGCCGGGATCGCGGCCTTGGCGATCCATGGGCGGACGCGGGCGGATTTCTACGAAGGCGAGGCCGAGTACGACACCATCCGCGAGATCCGCGCCGCCGTGTCCATCCCGGTGATCGCCAACGGCGACATAGACTCACCCCGGAAAGCGCGGGATGTGCTTGATTCCACGGGCACTGCAGGCGTGATGGTGGGCCGGGCCGCGCACGGCGCGCCGTGGATCTTCCGCGATATCAACGGTCTGCTGACCACGGGTGTCGTGCCGGCGCCACTCACCCGCGCGGCGCAGCGTGATATAGTTTTGACACATCTGCAGGCCATCTACGCCTTCCACGGCGAAGATTCCGGGCTGCGGATCGCACGCAAACACCTCGGCTGGTACGGCAAGCTGCTCGACGACACGCCCGCAGCGCGGGCGCGGTTCATGGCGGCCTCGGACACGGCGTCGCAGTTCGCGTGTGCAGTCCGGGAGTTCGGGGCGTGGTGCGGCGAGACAGCCGACGCGGCATGAGCCTGCACGGCGATGCGAGGGGACAGATGTCGAGCAACGATGCACGGGGAAGCGACCTGCCGCTGCGCGGCCATGCGGAGCGCGCCTTCGAAGATTACCTGAGCCACTTGGGCGGCACTCACAGCCCCGGCCTTTACCAGCGCGTGATGCGCGAAGTGGAAGAGCCGCTGCTGCGCGTCGTGCTGCGGCATGCCGACGGCAACCAGACCCGTGCCGCCGAGATCCTCGGCATCACCCGCGCCACGCTGCGCCGCAAGCTGCGCATCCTCGGCCTGGCCGCGGACTGACCGTCATGCCCGTCGTCCTGCGCCGCGCGCTGCTGTCCGTCTCCGACAAGACGAGCCTCCTCGACCTCGCCCGCGAACTCGAACGCCGCGGCGTCGCCATCCTCTCGACCGGCGGCACGGCGCGCCTGCTCACCGAGCAAGGCATCGCCGTCACCGAAGTCTCGCAGCACACGGGCTTCCCCGAGATCATGGACGGCCGCGTCAAGACCCTGCATCCGCGCATCCACGGCGGGCTGCTCGGCCGTCGCGGCGTCGATGAGAGCGTCATGGCGCTGCACGGCATCGAGCGCATCGACCTCTTGGTCGTGAACCTGTATCCCTTCGCCGAGACCGTGGCGCGTCCCGCCTGCAGCTACGCCGAGGCCATCGAGAACATCGACATCGGCGGCCCGGCCATGGTGCGCGCCGCCGCCAAGAACCACGACGCCGTCACGGTGGTGGTCGATCCCGCCGACTATGCGACGGTGCTCGCCGAGCTCGATGCGCACGACGGCGCGACCTCGCCCGCCCTGCGCGCGCAGCTTGCGGCCAAGGCGTTCGC
>JBIIVD010000105.1:0-11846 GCA_044339635.1 Steroidobacteraceae bacterium
CCGACGTTGGCGATGTTGTTGCTCACGATGCCCAGTTCGGCGGTCGCAGCGTTGAGGCCTGTGAGTGAGGTATAGAAGGACATGGGTGCAGTTCTCCGGCTATGTCTGTGTGTTCTGTTCTTGAAGCCGCATCAACGAAGCGTGCTGACTTGGGAAAGCGGGACTTGCGCGCCGTTCTCGAGGTTCAGGACGATCTCCTGCCCCTTCATCGACACGCTGTTGACCGGGATGTAGAGCAGGGCCTTGGCGGCCTCCGTCTTGCCGGCACGCGTCACGGCGACATCGACCTGGTAGCGGCCAGGGGTGGCGTTCACGCCGCCCGGCAGTGCGCCGTCCCAAGAGAACGGGTAGTCGCCCTTTCCGGCAGGCCCGAGCTCGAAGGTCTCCATGACCTGGCCGATGGCATTGCGGATGTAGACCACCGCGCCATCGACCGGCTCCGTCAGGCGCACGGCGCCATCGAGTGAGCGCCCTTCGACGAGCTCGCCGTAGTTGCCGCTCGAGAGCACGGATCTGCCGATCAAAGTGCCGCTGGACAGCATCCGCGTCGACGCCATCTGGTCGGAGAGGCCTTTCAGTTCCTTGGCCATCTCGCCGACGGAATTCACGGTCGAGAACTGGGCCATCTGGCCGAGGAATTCCCCGTTCTCCATCGGCTGCATCGGATCCTGGTTCTTCAGCTGCGCCATCATCAGCTTGAGGAACTCGGCTTGACCGAGCGACGTGGACCGCTCGACCTCTTTCTGCTTTTCAGCCTCGAAACTCGTGACGCCCGGAGGCAGCTCCGTACGGCTTGAGGAAGGTATGGTGGTGCTTGCCATGGAGCCTTGCCTTACTTCGTGTTCATGTCGATCGTGCGCATCATCAGCTCACGCGCGGTGCTCGCGGTGGTGATCGCGGTCTCGTAGGACCTCGCGGCGTCGAGCATGTCGGTCATCTCTTCCATCGGATTGACGTTCGATCGGTAAACATATCCCTCGGCGTCGGCCAGCGGATTGGCCGGGTCATATACGCGCGGCGTCTCCCGGTTGGTCTCCGAGATGGCCTTGACCTGCACGCCGAACCCGCTCTGCAGCTCGTTGGTCGCCTGCACGAGCTCTGCAGCGAACACCGGACGCTTGGCGCGGTACGCCGCAGCCGAGGATCCGGCGACCGTCTCGACGTTCGCCAGGTTCGAGGCGATCGTGTTCAGACGGACCGTCTGAGCGTTCAGTGCACCGCCCGCGAGCTTGAGGATGTTTGATAGGGACATGATTTATCTCCGGTTCTCCGACGCTCAATCGCCGCGATAGGCTTTGCGCATGCCAGAGAGCGCTCCTTCCGCGAAGCGCAACGCAGCGAGGTAACGCCCAGCAGCATCGCCATAGGCAGCTTCTTCAATGTGGGTCTCCACGGTGTTGCCGTCTCGGGACGGCGAAAGCGGGATGCGGAACATGAGTGCATCCCGGGTCAACTGGTCGGGCGTGTCGATATGCCGCGGATGGGTCACAGCGAGTCGGGGCTGATCGCCCGCATCAGCCAAGACTTTCTTGAAATCGACGTCACGCGCGCGGTATCCGGGCGTGTTCGCGTTCGCCACGTTTCCCGCGATGAGCTCCAGCCGTCGCGCTTGCACGGCAGCGGCTGTCGGGAAAACACCCAATGCTTTGTCGATGATGGACATCGTCGTCACGTGCTCCAAACTGTCGGAAATCCACTTTGCCGGTGTACCCGAAGCAAGAGATGTGCCAACGGAGCGCCGCACGATGCAAGACGCGCTGCTGATCGATGTGGAAGCCGTGATGCCGGGCGATGTATCCGCGTCATATATATGAAGATGCGCACGGCTTCTTAAAGGCTGTTTGATGCAGGGGACTCTGCACGATGAGCCCGTGTCTGCCGCGCGCCGAAGCTCGTGATGCGCGCGCGGCCAGGTCAGCGCATCGATGTCATGGTCACCGGCAAGTTTCCGTAATGAGCACCCCGCCTACCGGCAAAGCCTTGCCGGCAGCGAGCGCCCGCACGGCCGGTTCATCAATGTCTATGCCAGTGGTCTCGCCCGGTGCGCTGCGCTTCCCCGTGAGACGTTGCGGGGATGATGCCGGCTGACCTGTCTGAAACACCGTGAATTACAGGGGGATCCGGCTGTTCGGAGCACGTGCGCCCGGTGCTCGAGGCGGGGCGGATACACACACCAGCCCAGCTTGGCCCGGGCTTTGCTTGCCTCTTCCATCGCCGACGGACCGAGGGTGTCGAAGTCCGGTGGCACGCATCCTGCATGACCCATCGGGACGGAATTTGAACCGACGAACTTTCGACGGAGACCTTCATGGCACTTACGATCAATACCAACATCGCCTCCATCCAGTCGGAGCGCGCCCTGGCGACGAACCGCGGCAACATGGAGACCGCGATGCAGCGACTGTCGTCGGGCAAGCGCATCAACTCCGCACTGGATGATGCCTCGGGGCTTGCGGTCGCCAACCGGATGCGCAACCAGATCGAAGGCCTGAACATGGCGATCCGGAACGCCAATGACGGCATCTCGCTCGCGCAGACGGCCGAAGGCTCCATGGAAGAGCTGCAGAACGTGCTCTTGCGCATGCGTGAGCTCGCGATCCAGGCCTCCAACGGCACATACACCGCCGAAGACCGCAGCTACATCGCCGCAGAATTCGATGAACTGATGAAGGAGATGCGGCGGGTGTCCAACCAGGCCGCGTGGGACGGTGACGTCAAGCTGATCGCCGAAGGTGCCAAACCGCAGCAGGTGCAGGTCGGCATCGACGCGGCGGATTACATCCAGGTGCCGCTGCGCTCCTTGACGGTCGAAGACCTCAACCTCTGCGAAAAAGTCTCCCTGACGAGCAGCGCAGGCGCCGCCATCGAGACCTTCAAGTTCCATGATCTGACCGCCACGACAGAGCCCGCGGTCAAGTTCGTGCCAGCAGGCTGGGGCGGCGCCGATCCGGAAGAGCTCACGGACGTCGAGTTCATCGACAATCCGCGCCCGAACTTCGAGCTCAGGCTCTGGAACGGCGCGCGGGATTCCGACGGCAACCCGGAAGGGCTCGCCAGTTCCGTGAACGTGCTCAGCGTGACCGGCGCAGCGTCAGTCAAAGACTTGATCTCGCAATTGAAGGCGCACCCCAACTACGACAGCACCGTCGCCGACCTCAAGTTCTCGGGTGGCGAGCTGAAGGTCATCTGGAAGATCGCCGGTCAACCGGACCCGGGGTCATCGCTGGTGATCACCAATCCAGTGGACCAGGGCAACCCCGTCGCCATCGCGGAAGGGGACAACCCCGTCGACTATGGCGCCGACCTGGTGAACGGTGTTGCGGGCGACCTCACCAACTATCCCGACCACTACAAGCAGGAATTCGACCTCAGCAACATCACGTTCCATCGTGATACGGTGCCGAAGTCAGCTGGCAACTTCTTCGCGATCCAGATCGGAAGCCGCGTGCTGACGGCGGACAACGCCACCAGCGCTGCCGATTTGGCGGCGAAGCTCAAGAACGACTCGGACTACGCTTTCGTCCGTGAGCAGGTCGGCCTCGGAGCGAGCCGCCTCGAGCTCTTCGAGGTCATCGACGTCCCGGCTGGATACGCCAATGCCAGCGGCAATCCCATCACCCAAGTGGCGGCCAATGCGGCCACTAATGACCTCTACACGAGTGCGGACGGCAAGACGTACTTGGTCAACAAGGCGGCACCTGCAACCGACACCTACGCCGGGAACGTCAGCGGCAAGTCGATGTCGCAGACCCGCGAAGCCGCAGCGGCGGGCGAGATCTTCTCGACCGACGCTGGCACCACGTTCAAGATCAAGGGTTCCGGCCTTCCTGCGACGGACACCGCGATCACTGCGCCCATCCCGGGTGACGAAGCGTTGCTGGCAGATGCCCGCGCCTCGGCGCGGGTGCAGAAGCTCAAGATCAACTTCGGTGAGGATTCGACCGAACGTGGGTTCATGTATCAGTCGACCCACAACGTGACGATCTCCGACCCGGAAAGCGCGGTCTCCGCCCTCGACTTCGTCGATACGGCGGCCAGGCTGGTGAGCGAATCCCGTGCCCGCATGGGCGCGACGATGAGCCGGATCGAGTACACGATCAACAACCTCATGAACGTGGTGGAGAACACCGAGGAAGCGAAGTCCCGCGTGCTCGACACCGACTACGCGAAGGAGTCGGCCGAGCTGGCCAAGGCGCAGATCCTGGCCCAGGCCGGTACCGCCATGCTCGCGCAGGCCAACCAGTCGCAGCAGTACGTGCTGAACCTGCTGCGACAGGGCTGATCGGAGATCCCATCGATCACCCGACCTATCCTGATGAACCGGATTTCGACAGCCCTGTTTTGCATGCTGCCGCTTGGCGCATGGGCCGACGAGCGGGTCTCGCTGGCCGATGCCGCGGAGCGTTTTGCGGAACTCAGCGCCTCGCTGCCTGCAGGCAGCGTGCGCGCCGTCGCGATAGATCCCCAGGTACCGCTCGGCAATTGCCCTTCCGGCTGGCAATGGTCTTTTCCTTATGAGGCGCGCACCACCGTGCAGGTCACCTGCACGGCCTCGCCCACTCCGTCCCGAAGACTCGTTGCCGTGCGGTATCTGGCGGATGAGACCCGTGCCGATGGGCAACCGCCCGTGACCACGCCCCCCCGACGGCACCTGGTGGCCGCCCGGGACATGGCCATCGGGTCGGTGCTGTCGGCAGATGATGTGGTGCTGCAGGACATCCCGCCGAAAGGCCGTGCCTTCTCGTCCACCCTGTCCGACCCATCCTCGCTGGTGGGCCTGTCGCTCACGCGTTCGGTCCGCAAAGGCGAGAGCCTGGGCCGCGCCGACGCGCGCAGCACTCAGGTCGTCAAGCGGAACGCTCCGGTCTCGGCGTGGAGCGCCTTCCCGGGTGGCCGGGTGGTCTCCCGGCTGGTGGCCTTGCAGAACGGCAAGTCCGGTGACTGGATCACCTTGGAAAATCCGCAGAGTGGACGGAAAATCAGGGGCTTGGTCCAGGATGACGGCACGGTAAAGGTCGGCGGCAGGATGAATTCGTCCGCCGACGCTCAAGTTATCGCCTCGGTCGTCGACTGAACCGTCACTAGGTACAAGGTACGTAATCATGTCCATCGACAAGGTTTCACTGAACGGCTCGCTTCCCGCCCGGGGCATCCCCGACAGCAAGGTCGCCCGGCTGGACTCCCGTGTCGCGGCCAACAGCCCGCAACAGGCGGCGCGGCGCGCCGAGACGACGGCAACGCTCGACCCCATCCGGGTGTCGAACATGTCCCGTGAACTGTCGGCAGCCTTGGGCCCGGCAGCCATGGACGATACGTTCGACCAGGACAAGGTCGACAGCATCCGCCGCGAGATCCTCGAGGGCAAGTTCCCCATCGACGAAGACCGGCTGGCGTCCAAGTTCCGCGAGCTGGAAAAGGAACTCGGGGGCATCGCGGACTGATCCGGTGCGACACTGAACCATGTACCACGCCACGCCCACGCCAAGCCTCGACAGTCTCGATGAGCTGTGCTCAAAGATCTGCCAGACCTTGGACCGCGAGCACGCGGTATTGCGGGGAACGAATGGCCTGATCGGTCGTGGTGTCGACGATCTCGAAGAGATCCACTCGGAGAAGACCGACCAGATCGAGCGCCTCGAAGGTCTCTCGAGATCCACGGTGACCACAGATGAGAAGCGTGCGTACCCCGTCCGCGCGCAAGCGGTGCGGGAACACATCGAGCGGTGCAAGCAGCTGCAATACCGGAACCACCAGGTCTTCAGCCGCATCATCGCCGCTCAACACCGGATCATCTCGGCATTGCGATCTGGCGACGATGACATCAGCATCTATGATCGGGCGGGCAGGACCCGCGATTTCGGGATGACCCGGCTGGGCGATCGCGCCTGATCCGTCAGCCCGCCGCCCCCGAAGGCGGACGCCTTTCCGGCTCCCTGCCTTCCATCCAATAGACCCACGAAAGCACCACCGCGACCGCCCGGTACACATCGGGCGGGATGCCGGAGTCGACGGGCAATTCGGCGAGCCTCGCGGCCAGCAAGGGATCGCGCATCACCGGCACACCCTGACGACGCGCTTCTTCGACGATCTGCTGGGCCATGAGCTCGCGCCCGGTCGCCACGATCAGCGGCACCGGATTGTCCCCGTACTCGAGCGCGATCGCGCGGCCTGTCAGATCCTGTGTCATCGTGCTCGCGCCTCAGACACGGATGGACTGCAATCGACCGGGATCCGCAGGCGGCTTCGCGTCGAGATGCGGTTCGATCACGGCCCACCGTGCGAGTTCGAGCTGGGCATCTTGCAGGCGCCTGGCAAGCTCTCGACGTGAGTCCTCCCAGCGCGCGCCCTGATCGGCCGTATCGGTGAGCACGGTCACGCCTACGCCTGCTTTGCCCAGCTGCTCGATGCGGATGTCGATCTCGCCGAACGGCAGGCGTACGCCTACAAGACGCGTGCGCCACGGCCGATCGTGGTCATCCCGACGGCCATCGCCGCCCTTGTAGTCCGGGAGAGCGTCGGCAGGGTCCTGTTGCAGAGTGACCCACCAGCCGCTCAGGCCATCCGGTGCAGGCATCATGAAGGAAACCACGGCTCCACCGCTGCGATTCGCCGCCGTGGCGGCGCTCTGCAACCCGACGAGTTCGTCGAGCGCTGCCCAGGCGTCATCCGACGCCGGCCCTTCCCGTCGGGAGTCGATGACCTCGAGCAACCGACGTTTCAGGTCGGCGGTCGGGATCGGCCGGCGTTCACGGAGCTGCGCCTCGAAGAACAGCCCGGAATTCGACAACGTCGAAGCGAGCGACTGCATCCAGCCGGCCGGACTCAAGGGCGAAGGCTCAGCGAGGCCTGCGGGCGCTGCCGCGGCCATCGATGGTCTGGCTGAAGAGAGCGTACCGAGCAACCACCCTGCCAATGAACCCGGCAGTTGCAACCGCGATGACAATGCCCTGACCGGGCTGGCTCCCATCCGCGACGCGGCGGCGAGGGCGGCCGGTACAGGCGCCTCGGTGATGTCCGGAACCTCCTGTACGGCGCCCCCCGCGGCGTCGATCACCCGACCGGCAGGCGACGGGGCGCCGCCGATCCGCGCCACCGTCGTCCCGGCCAGCGGCAAAAGGGGGACCAGGGTCAACGCCCCGCTCATATCGCGGGACACCTGAAGAGAGAGCCTCGAGTATTCAGAAACACCAGGGATCGGTCGACTTGAGAAGAATTGGTCGCCGATCTTGAGCATCATCTCGTCGCCCTGGAACCGGACGGTCGCACTGAGCACCGAACCCACTTCCCAACGCGCACCGCCCCCCGCCGAAGCGGGAACGGCGATGGCGCGGTCGGCCAGGGCGAGCAATTCGGGCTCGCGCGGCAACGACAAGGGAGGTGGTAATCCTACGGGGCTGAGCATGACTTCAGGAAGTCGTCGCAGGACGCCTCAGCTTGAGGAACGCGAGGAGTATAGTCAGATGGATGATCCAACGCCGCATTTTTGCATGACGCATCCTGTCCGCCCTGTCCGCACCCCGTGTCGACCCGCCGTACTGGCCGCGGTCGCGCTGTCGCTGTCGCTCTTGGCGCCCGTCTCTTGGGCGTCGGAGCCGACCGAGAAGGCGCGTCGTCCGACGCCCCGCCCTGCCCTGAGCGCGCAAGCGATCCCGGAGCTGGTCTGCACGGGCGCTCGTGCCGTGACCATCACCCATGCGTCGCTCGCCGCGCGCGAAGAAGCGACGCCGTTGCACCTGCGTCTGCGAGGCAACCTTCTATACCTCGGCCCGGACGCCACCAGCGAGAAATTCTTCGGCCTCATCAACCGCTCTGACCGCCGCCGCTGGACCTCCGGGACAGCGACCTTGATGCTCGATGAGTCGTTGCAGTCCGGAGTCTGGTCGCGATCGAGCTTGGATTCGACGCAGGTCAGCGCGGTGCGCTGCAACCCTTTTGACCGGAAATCGCCTTGATGGCGCGTCGCTGACGCAGTCTGTCGGCAGCCCGAGCGGCGGCCGGATCACGGCGCATCCGTCAAGCGGCGATCACCGCTCTCGTGACGACTCCGATTTTATGCACTCGGCGCCGCCACGCCGAAGCGCAGCGCACACTCGCTCGGCATCCTCCCTGCTCTCGAATCCGATGCGCAAACGATACAAAGAAGACCCCTTGAGCGGCGTGGCATCGATCAGGGGCTGCAGGTCGGCGAGTTCGGTGAAAGAAGGCTTCAGACGACCCCAAGAGCTGCGTGCCGCCCGGGCGGAGGAGAAGGCACCGAGCTGCATGTAGTGCATCACCGGATCGGACACCGACGGGTCTACCGACGGCAGGTCCCCCGATGGCGCATCACCCGATGGCGGCGGTACGGACGACGCGGTCTCACCGACGACAGCAGAGGTGTCCTTCGGTGTCTGCTTCAGGAGGGCCTCACGTCGCCGCGCAGCCAGCTCGCTCCAGACCCCTTCGGGGTGCACTTCGAGGTACGCGCCGTAAGCGTCCACGGTCGCCCTGCGACGGGCGACGTTCCAGTCGCGTTCATCCACGAGGGCATCACGCCGGACACGGGCCAAGTCGACGTGTTTGCTGTCGGGGTGTTGCGCCATGAAGGCCTCGTAGGCGTCCGGAGTATCCGTGCGCATCGTGATATGCCACGATTTATCAGCGCTCGAGCAGGCCGCCACGGACAGCAACACCATCGCCGCGAGCAACGCTCTGGAATTCACGGGCATCATCATGGGACCGATGCTGCGTCCATGCTCGTGAGGAGCACGAACGACATGCACAACCGGAAATGGTGGTCTACCGGCCGTGCGGGATCTTCATGCGGTTTGAGAAGGGCTTCAAGCTCTTCTGCTGAAAGCAGGAACTTTTTCCAGCTTGGCATGGTGGAACATCATATACCTCCATGGCGAAGCGCTCAACGAACATGGGTCCGCACCTGCACATCGACGCGCCGGTTCGGCAGCAGACACTCGCGCAGCGCCGCCTGCGACAGGCCACGGCCGTTGCAGTCCACGACCGGGGTGCCATCGCCTCGGGCCTCGGTACGGATCCGCTGCGGGTCGACGCCGAGGCGCACGAGTTCGTCACGCACGGTGGCGACGCGCTTCTCGGACAGCCGCTGGTTGTAGTCGCCGCTGCCGGTGGAGTTCAGGCGGTCGGCATGACCGACGAGATCGATGGACTCGACCACGAGGTCGTCGCGCTTGAGGCGTTCGGCCAAGGCGTCGAGCTGTGCCCGGCTCGCCGGACGGATGTCGGCGACCCCGTGACGGTCGAACGCGAACACCACTTCGACGCCGAACCAGTTCTGGCGGACGGCGACGGTGGCGGGAACGACGGCCGGGACGGCAGCGGCCCGGCAGGCCGCGGCCTCGCTCGAGGCCTGCGCGAGCAGGTCCTCGGCCTTCTGCACGTAGGGCTTGGCATGGCGCCACTGCTGCTGCGCGTGCTCGTTGCCGGCATGCACCAGCTCGACCTCGGCGCAGGCGGTCTTCTGCGCCGCGCACTGGAAGCCCTCTTCGCCGCGCAGCGCGCGGGCGCGCTCCCAAAGATCGGGGCGCAGCATCACGGCCTCGCCGACCAGCGGCGTGTCGGTGGGCAGCGGCGAAACACCCTGCTCCATCGCGACGACCAGCTTCTCGCTCTCGGTCAGCGCCGCCTGCGGGAAAGGGCCCCGGTCGTTGCGCGTGTACTCGTGGAAGCTGACATCGAGCCAGCACTGCGCTTTGGAGAGGTGGTAATCAGCGACGCGGCGGCCGCCGTCGTTGAGCGCCTTGATGCGCTCCTGCAGCGCGAGATAGCCGTCGTAGTCGGCCTGGATCACCGGGTCCGAGATGCGCGCTTTTTCGGGCGCGAGCGCGGTCGCGCCGGACTGCGCGATCACCGGCGCCGGCACGAGCGCGACACCGAGGGCCGCAGCGCCGAGGGCGCAGGCGAGCAGGAGGGGAAGTCGGGGGGTCGTGGTCATCGGTCGAGACTCCGGTTGATCTCGCGGTCCGAGCCCTTGAAGAGGTGCTCGTCGAACTTGAAGCGCAGGCGGATGTAGACGCCTTCGCGGGTGTACTCGTAGCCGGCGAGGTCGCGGTCGCCGTCGAAGCCGGTGAAGTTGGCGCCCACCGACAGCCAGAGGTTCTGGCGCAGCAGCCGGCCCACCTCGACGCCGAACGCCTTCTGCACGGCGCCCCGCTGGCCGAACTGCGCGGCGGCGAGCACGCCGACGTCCCAGTCCTCGGTGAGGTCGTACACGGCACGGCCCGAGACGAGCTGCGCGCGGAACTCGTCGCGCACGCCGTTCTCGAAGCGGTCCTTCTGCCACTTGCCGGCGACGCGGCCCGTGATCCACCACGGCCGCGACGGATGCCAATCGGCATGCGCCGAGGCGATCCACGCGCGGCTCATGAGATCGCCGATCAGCGCGTTGCTCGAATCCTCTTCGACCTTGTACTCCACCTTGGCCAGCGCGTTGACGCGGTTGGTGTCGGTGTCGCGGTAGGCGAGGCCGAGCTGCGCGCGGTCCTGGAAGACCTCGCCGCCCCGGTCGTAGGTGGTGTGCAGCAGGTAGTTGCGCGCGAGCAGCGTCCAGTCGCGGTCGAGCTTGCGTGCCACCGTGGCCTGCCACAGCACCGTGTCGAAGCGGTCGTCATCCGGCGTGCTGCCGATGTCGCCGCTCTGGCGGAACTCGACGCGCGTGCTGGCGCGCCACAGCGCGGCGGACGTCCAGTCGAGCCCGAACGCGGCGGCGTTGCTCTTGGCGGTCTCGCCCGAGATCACGTCGATCTGCTCGTAGCCGGCGGTCAGCCGCAAGCCCTCGCGCACGTCCCAGGCGTGCTGCAGGCCCGAGGCCAACTGCAGGTCGCGGCCCGAGACGGCATCACGCAGACGGTATTCACTGAAAAGCTGCGTGTCGCGGATGTAGGTGGTCTCGACGCCGAAGGCGAACGCCGAGGCATCGCGCCCGGTGTCGGTGACGCCGGCCATCTGCACCCAGCCGTCCTGCTGCTCGTAGCGGCCGTAGAGGCGCGTGCGCGGCAGGAACTGCCAATCGGCACCGATCGCGGCGCGACGACGATCATCGCCGTTGATGTCGGTCTCGTATTCGGCGCCGATGCGGAACGGCTCGGCGATGCGCCACGAGGCGCCGAGGCGCACCGTGTCGCTCTCGAGGCGTGTGCCCGCAGGCAGCGTCGAGACGGCAGGCGGCAGCCCGCCCTGCACGATCACCGGCCGACCGGTCGCGGGATCGAGCACCTGCGCGCCGAAGCCGAGCGCGCCGCCCGCAGAGCCGCTCGCGAGGCTGCCCGAGAGACCGCCGGTCAGGCCGAACGGCATCGTGAGGAAGCCGTTGCCCTGCGCGCCGACCACTTCTTCATGGCGACGCACACCGAGATCGATGCGCAGCGCCTCGGTGAGATCGAACAAGAGACCCGCGCCCGCGGACTGGCGCTCGCCGCCCCCCGGGTTCCGGTCCTCGCTGCGCCAGCCGTCGGCATAGAGCCGTGCGGACTCGCCGAGCCGCAGCGCGGCCTGCGCGAAGAACTCCTCGCGTCCCCCCGACAGCGGCGCGGCGGTGTTGTCGAACTCGGGATCCGAGCGGCCGTAGGCGATGCGCGCCTCGGTGCGTTCGCCCTGATGCGCGAACTCGGCGCGCAGCGCCTCGCCCGATACCTCGCCGACCGCCCCCGCAAGTCCAGGCGCGATGGCCTGGTTGGCGGAGTTGGTGTTGACCGTGCTCGTGCTATCCGCGTACTCGACGACGAGCGCGGTGCGCTCGCCCATGCGCCAGGTGGCGTTGACCGAACGCAGTTCGTAGGGCGCGAGCGGGTTGCGGTCATCGACGTACGATCCGCCGACCTCGAACGCGTCGG
>JBIIVD010000095.1:0-3054 GCA_044339635.1 Steroidobacteraceae bacterium
GCCGCCAGCGTATCGCGCGAGGCGCTGCCGAGCAGACGCGGCGCCTCGATGCCGCCGCGCACCGCGAGATAGCTGCGCAAGCCGCGCGCGGGATAGCCGAGCTTCACGCCATCGCCCGGCCCGAGCGCGATCGGCTGCGCCGGTGCGCCCTCGAAGACTTCGCCCGAGGCGCGTTGCACCGTGAGCGGCACCGCCGCACCCGCGACGGCCACCACGATCGCGTCGCGCGTGTCTCCCCGACAGTGGAACGCCGCACTGCCCAAGGTGATCTCGAGGCAGGCCAGCCCCGGCGGATTGCCGACCGCACGGTTGGCGGCAATCAGCGCGGCACGATCGGCGGCACCCGAGGGCGCGACACCGAGATGGGCATGACCGGGGCGTCCGAGGTCCTGTACCAGCGCCGGCAACATCACGGCAGTCACTTCGATCCGCGGCCCTGCGGGTGGCGCGCCTTGGATCGCGCCGCGGCGCTCGCGCGACGGCTCGGCGGCGCCGGGCGCCGACGCAGCCTCCGGGGCCGATACAGCCTCGGGCTCACCTGCGCCGATCGCCCGGAACCGCACCCGCATCCCCGGCGTCAGCCGCGCGGGCGGATCGCGGTCGGGATCCCACATCGCCATCGAGGTACGGCCGATGAGCTGCCAACCGCCGGGCGTGGCCTGCGGATAGACACCGCAATAGGCGCCGCCCAAGGCGACGGCACCGGCGGGCACCTGCGGCCGCGGCGTCGCGCGGCGCGGCACCTGCAGGGCCGGATCGCCGCCGACGAGATACGCGAACCCGGGCGCGAAGCCGCAGAACGCGACCGTGAATTCGCTCGCCTGATGGCGGCGGATGACCTCCTCGACCGTGAGCCCCGCGAGGCGCGCCACCTCAGCGAGGTCTTCACCGTCGTAGCGCAGCGGGATGTCGACGAGCGGCCCGGATGTACGCGTGGGCACGACGGTCCCGCGGCGCGCCCGCGTGTCGGCGAGCACCCCCTCGAGCTGTTCACGCGTCAGTCGCTCGGGATCGAAGCGCAACATGAGCGTGCGCGCGGCGGGCAGCAGCTCTTGGATGCCGTCAATGGGCACGGCGGCGAGGCTCGCCTGCAGCGCCAGCACCTCATCGAGCCCCGGCAGTTCGACGAGCACCGTCGAGCGGTCGATCGTCAGGATGCGCATCAGTCCCGGCGCGGCGGCAGGAACGACGCCACGGTGAGGCCTTGGGCTTCCAGACGCCCGCGCAGCGCGCGGGCGATGGCGACGGCGCCCGGGCTGTCGCCGTGGACGCAGATCGACTGCGCGTCGATGCGGATGACGCGCCCGTCGATCGCCTCGATGACGCCCTCGGTCGCGAGCCGGACCATGCGCGCGGCGATCGCGGACGCATCGTGCAGCACCGCACCCGGCTCACGGCGAGATACGAGATGACCCGCGGAGGTATAGGCGCGGTCGGCATAGGCCTCGGCGACCACCGCGAGCCCGGCGGCGCGCGCCTGCTCAAGGATCGGCGCGCCGGCAAGACCCATGAGCAGGAGTGCGGGATCGACGGCCTTGATCGCCTCGATCACGGCGGCGCCTTGCACGGCATCGACGGCGATGCGGTTGTAGAGCGCGCCGTGCGGCTTCACGTAGCGCACCGTCGTACCTGCGGCGGCGGCGAGCCCCTGCAGCGCGCCGATCTGGTAGATGACGTCGGCCGTGAGATCCGCGGCGGCGATGTCCATGTCACGCCGCCCGAAGCCCACGCGGTCGGGGTACGAGACATGCGCGCCGATCGCGACACCGCGCGCTGCGGCGGCCTTCAAGGTGCGCAGGAGGCCGGCCGGGTCGCCGGCGTGGAAGCCGCAGGCGACATTGGCGCTCGAGACGAGATCGAGCATCGCCGCATCGTCGCCCATGCGCCAGGCGCCGTAGCTCTCGCCCAGGTCGCTGTTGAGATCGATCGTCTTCATCGTGGTCCTTCGGAGATGGGTGGGGTCACGGGCCGAGCAGCGCGAAGATCGGTCCGATGGACTTGTACCCCATGTACCAGGTCAGCGCACAGACACCGGCGCCCAATCCCAGCAGCCAGCGCGGATAGCGGTGTCCGCCCATCAGGTCCGCGCGCGCCCAAGCTGCGTACAGGAGGATGGTGAACCCGATGGGCAGGATCAGGCCGTTGAGGCCACCCACGAACACCAGCATCTGGGCGGGCGGGGTCTGGATGACGAGATAGGCCAGGAGCGACACGCCGATGAAGGCGACCGTGGCGAGGTCGCGGGCGCGCTCGCCCATGTCCGGCTTGAACACCGTGAGGAACGACACCGAGGTGTAGGCCGCGCCGACCACGCTCGTGATGGCGGCTGCCCAAAGAATGGCGCCGAAGACACGCAGGCCGGTCGCGCCCGCTGCAGCCTCGAAGGCCTGCGCGGCGGGGTTGGCGCTGCCGCCCGAGAGATCGATCTGCGTACCGGCCGCCACCACGCCAAGCACCGCGAGGAACAGCACGAATCGCATCACGCCGGTCACGGCGATGCCCGTGAGAGCCGCGCGGCTGACGGCGCCCAGGTGCTCGGGCCCGGTGAGCCCCTTGTCGAGGAGACGATGCGCGCCCGCATAGGTGATATAGCCGCCCACCGTGCCGCCGACGATCGTCGTGATGGTCGCGAAGTCGACCCGGTCCGGGAACACGGTCTGGCGCAGGGCCTCGCCGAGCGGCGGCTGCGAGACGACAGCCGCGTAGACCGTGAGCGCGATCATCACCACGCCCGCGACGACGACCAAGCGATCGAAGGCGGCGCCCGCGCGGCGCGAGAGAAAGAGCCCGATCGCGAACAGCGCGCTTGCGAGCCCTCCCCACTTCGGATCGACACCTGCGAGCGCGTCGAGGCCAAGACCCGTGCCGCCGATGTTGCCGATGTTGAAGAACAGACCGCCGACGATCACCAGCACCGCGAGCAGGTAGCCGCTGCCCGGGATCGCGGCGTTGGCGAGGTCCGAAGCGCGCATCCGCGTGAGCGTCACCGTGCGCCAGATGTTCACCTGCACCACGAAGTCGATGAGGATGGAGGCGAGGATGGCGAAGGCGAAC
>JBIIVD010000096.1:0-3018 GCA_044339635.1 Steroidobacteraceae bacterium
GACCTCGTCGACCTTGTGACGGACGACCGGGATCTCCGCGGGGGCGGCGAAGTACGCGGTGGCCGTCCAAAGACCCAGGAACCGGTGCTCGCCCACCACGCGGCCTCGGGGATCGCGCTCGAGCACCGAGATCTGGTCGAGATGCCCGGGGCGATGCACGGTCGAGCGTCGGCGGGATTTGGTGATGTGCAGTCCGTCGCGGGCCCGCGCCGAGGCCGGCGCGTCCACGCCGGCGTCCGTGCCGTACGTCATGCCACGCAGGATGCCGAGCCCGCTGCGTGGCACGCGGCGCAGACGGCCTCGCTGCAGCCGCAAGCGCTCGTAGCCCTGGAAGACGAAATGCGCGCCGTACATCCAGTCCAGCAAGGCGATGTCCTCGGCACGGCGTGCGCCGCCCCTCCGCGTCGATGGGGCGCCTTGCGCGCCGAGCGCGAGCGCCGCGGCGCGCATGCGTTCGCGCATCGGCCGCCAATCATCGACCGCGGCCGCCACATCGGCGAGGCCTGCGCGCAGCAGGTCGAGCAGACCCGTGCGGACGTCCGCGTCGAAGAGCGGGTCGATCTCGTGCAACTGCCAGGATTCCTTGCCGGCGCCCGGCGCCGCGCCGGCGCCGACCGCGCTCTTGAGCCGGCCGTTGCGGTCGCGCTCGACCTGCATCACCGGGTGGATGAGGGTGTGCACGCCGATGCCGGCGCGGGCGAACGCGAGGCCGACCGAATCGACGAGGAACGGCCGGTCGTCGGTGACGATCAGCACACGGCTGACGGGGCGGACGCCGGGAGGCACCGCCTCCGGCGGCAGGACCTCGATCAGGGTCTCGCCCGGGCTGCGCCGCGCGGCGAGCGCGGCGTGGCGGGCCGCGAGCGCCGCAGATTCGCCCGGCGTGCGCGCGGCGAGGTCCTCTTCTCCGACGCCGATGAAGTAGCCGCGCAGCAGGCCGGGGGCAGGCGAGCCACGCCGTCCACGTGCCGCCGCGACGATGCGGTCGATCAGGGTGAGGCGTCGACGGGGGATCGACTTGCGCATTCGGACATCCTCAAGGAAAACTGGGTGCGATGATACGCTACGGTGGCGTGTCGTTCCCGTGACGGAGTTCCTCGACGAGGCGGCCGAGGATGCGGTCGAGCGCATCGCGGTCGGCGGGCGACAGCGCCGCCAGCAGGCGCCGTTCGAAGCGGCGCGCGAACGGCACGACGTCGGCGTATACCGACCGGCCTGTGGCCGACAGCCGGAGGCGGGAGCGCCGCCGGTCCTGCGCATCGACGGCGCGTTCGATGCGCCCGGCGCGGCCGAGCGCCGCGACCGCGCGGCTGACGGCGACCTTGTCCATCGCGGTGCGCTCCACGACTTCGGCGGCCGACAAGCCCGGCTCGTTGGCGAGCACGGCGATCACGCGCCATTCCGGGATGCTGAGGCCGAAGCGCAGGGAGTAATGTCCGGCGAGCGTCGTGCTCGCGAGGTTCGCGAGCACCGATAGCCGGTAGGGCAGGAAGCGCGCGAGCAGCAAGGGGCCGCGGTCGGCCTCAGCCATGCGGCACGACCCGCTGGTCGATGTCGCCGAAGATGGAACGTCCCGCTGCGTCGTGCATCGCGATCCGCACGCGGTCGCCGGCCTGCAGGAACGGCGTGCGCGGCGCGCCGTCACGCAGCGTCTCGACGGTGCGCTGCTCGGCGATGCAGGAGTAGCCGCGTCCGCCCTCGCTGATCGGTCGGCCCGGGCCGCCATCGGCATCGCGGTTCGAGACCGTGCCCGAGCCGATGATGCTGCCTGCGCCGAGCGCCCGACTGCGCGAGGCGTGGGCGATGAGCTGCGGGAAGCCGAAGGTCATGTCCACACCGGCATCGGCCCGGCCGAACGGCTTTTCATTGAGCCAGACCTCGAGCGACCCGTGCAGACGGGCGCCATCCCAGGCCTCGCCGAGCTCATCCGGCGTCACGGCGACCGGCGAGAAAGCCGAGGAGGGCTTCGACTGGAAGAAGCCGAAGCCCTTGGCGAGTTCCGCAGGGATCAGGTTGCGCAGCGAGACGTCGTTGACCAGCATCAGCAGCCGGATCGCGCGCGCCGCGACCGCCGTATCGGCACCGAGCGGGACATCACCGGTCACGACCGCGACCTCGGCTTCGAGGTCGAGGCCCCAGGCCGGGTCGCGCAGCGGGATGTCCCCTTGCGGCGCGAGGAAGGTGTCCGAGCCGCCTTGGTACATCAGCGGATCGGTCCAGAACGAGGGCGGCAGTTCGGCGCCGCGGGCGCGGCGCACGAGCTCGACATGGTTGACGTAGGCAGAACCGTCCGCCCATTGGAAGGCGCGGGGCAGGGGCGACGCGCAGGCGGCCGGGTCGAAGCGGTCGCCTTCGCCGCGATCCAGCCGGGCCGCGAGTCCCGCGAGGCCCGGGGAAGAGACCTCCCAGTCATCGAGCGCAGCCTGCAGGGTGGGTGCGATGCCGTCGGCGGGCAGCATGCGTGCGAGATCGCGCGAGACGACGACCAGGCGTCCATCGCGACCGCCGGCGAGGCTCGCGAGCTTCATCGCCCGAACTCCGCTTCGTGCAAGAACGCGGCGTGGCGCGGCGCGCGCTTGGTGCGGCTCCATTCCTCCAGCATCGCCGGGGCGACCTCACGGGCGCGGCGGGTCATCTCGGGCGTCGCGGTGTCGACGGTCAGCTCCAGGCGGTGGCCGTTGGGGTCGAAGAAATAGATCGACCTGAAGAGGCCATGGTCGGTGGGGCCGACCACCTCGATCCCGCGTGCGACCAACCTTCGGCGCGTCGCTTCCAGCGCCTCCAGGCTCTCGACCTCGAAGGCGATATGCTGCACCCAGGCGGGCGTGTGCGGGTCGCGCCCCATCGGTTCGCGCGTCGGCAGCTCGAAGAACGCGAGCACGTTGCCGCGACCTGCGTCGAGGAAGACGTGCATGTAGGGGTCCGGTTCCTGCGTCGAGGGGACGCGGTCCTCGGCGAACGCGGTGGTGAAGGCCATGCCGAGCATGTCCTGGTAGAAGCGCACCGTCTCCGCGGCGT
>JBIIVD010000055.1:0-11495 GCA_044339635.1 Steroidobacteraceae bacterium
CTGCAGCAGGAAGTCGCGCGGCGACGGACCTTCGCCATCATCTCCCATCCGGACGCCGGCAAGACCACGCTCACCGAGAAGCTCTTGCTGTTCGGGGGCGCGATCCAGCTCGCCGGCACCGTCAAGGGGCGCAAGGCGGCGCGGCACGCCACTTCCGACTGGATGCGGCTCGAACAGCAGCGCGGCATCTCGGTTACCTCCTCGGTGATGCAGTTCCCGTACGGCGACTGCGTCGTGAACCTGCTCGATACGCCGGGCCACGAAGACTTCTCCGAGGACACCTACCGCACCTTGACCGCGGTGGACTCGGCGCTGATGGTGATCGACTGCGCGAAGGGCGTCGAAGAGCGCACCATCAAGCTCATGGAGGTCTGCCGGCTGCGTGACACGCCGATCATGACCTTCATCAACAAGCTCGACCGCGAGGGACGGGCGCCCATCGAGCTGCTGGACGAGATCGAGCGCGTGCTCGGCATCGCGACCGCCCCGGTCACCTGGCCGATCGGCATGGGACGCGCCCTGAAGGGCATCTACCATCTCGTCGAGGATCGCATCTACGCCTACGAGGCGGGCGAGCGCGGGCGGGTGGGCGAGAACGTGGTCATCGAGGGGCTGCACAGCGCGGCGGGCCGCGAGCTGCTCGGCGACGATGCCGCCGCGTTCGATGACGAGATCGAGCTGGTGCAGGGCGCCACGCAGGCCTTCGACCTCGAGGCCTACCGTGCGGGCAAGCAGACGCCGGTGTTCTTCGGTTCGGCGATCTCGAACTTCGGCGTCGAGGAACTGCTCAAGGCCTTCACGCGTTTCGCGCCGGGTCCGTTGCCCCGGGCGACGCGGCAGCGTCCCGTCGACGCCTCCGAAGAGAAGCTCTCGGGCTTCGTCTTCAAGATCCAGGCGAACATGGACCCCGCGCACCGCGACCGCATCGCCTTCCTGCGTCTGTGCTCGGGCAAGTACACCCGCGGCATGAAGATGCACCATGTACGCCTCGACAAGGACGTGCGCATCGCCGATGCGCTGACCTTCCTCGCGGCCGACCGTTCGGCGGCGGACGACGCCTACGCGGGCGACATCATCGGCCTGCACAACCACGGCACTATCAACATCGGCGACTCCTTCACCGAGGGCGAGGACCTGGTGTTCACCGGGATCCCGAACTTCGCGCCCGAGATGTTCCGTCGCGCCGTGCTCAAGGATCCGCTCAAGGCGAAGGCGCTGTCGAAGGGCCTCGGCCAGCTGTGCGAGGAGGGCGCCACGCAGCTCTTCCGGCCGCTGCGCAACAACGACCAGATCCTGGGTGCGGTGGGCCAGCTGCAGTTCGAGGTGGTGGCCTTCCGGCTGCAGGACGAGTACGCCGTGCAGTGCGCCTTCGAGCCGATCGGCGTCCACACCGCACGCTGGGTGTACTGCGACGACGAGCGCAAGCTCGCGGAGTTCCGCACCAAGGCCTACGACCACCTCGCTGTCGACCACAGCGGCGCGCTCGTCTACCTCGCACCGTCGCGCGTGAACCTCGGTCTGACGATGGAGCGTTGGCCGGAGATCACGTTCCGCGAGACCCGAGAGCAGGCCGCCTGAGATGGCCAGTCCGTACCTGCGCCGCGACACGGTCTCCTGGGCGCTGTACGACTGGGCGAACTCGGCGTTCTTCACGACGGTGCTCGCCGGCTTCTTCCCGGTGTTCTTCCAGAAATTCTGGAGCACCGGCGTCGATCCGACGGTCAGCACCTCGCGTCTGGGCTTCGCCAACGGCATCGCCGGCCTCGTGGTGGCGCTGCTCGCGCCCGTGCTCGGCGCTGTCGCCGACCGCGCCGGCGCGCGCAAGCGCCAGCTCGTCGCATGGACGATGCTCGGCGTCGCAGGCACCGCCGCGCTCGGCTTCATCGGCGAGGGGCAGTGGTGGTGGGCGGCGGCCTGTTTCGCGGTGGCGGCGATCGGCGCCAACGCCGCGAACATCTTCTACGACGCCTTGCTGCTCGATGTCGCGGAGCCGAAGGACTACGACCGGGTGTCCGCCCTCGGATATTCGCTCGGCTATCTCGGTGGCGGCCTGCTGTTCGCGTTCAACGTGCTGTTGACGCTGAAGCCGCAGTGGTTCGGCCTCGACGATGCCGCAGAGGCGGTCCGTGTCTCGTTCATCAGCGTCGCGGTCTGGTGGTTCCTCTTCATGCTGCCCGCCGCGCTGAACGTCCGCGAGCGGCCACCGCGTGTGCCGCCGGCGGGGTTCCTCGTCAACGCCCGTGACGGGCTGCGTGAGCTGCGGCAGACGCTCAGGAACGTGTCGCAGTACCGCGAGGTGAGCCTGTTCCTGCTCGCCTATTGGCTGTACATCGACGGCGTGCACACCATCTACACCATGGCGGTCGACTACGGCGTCGCGCTCGGATTGCCGAGCTCGAGCCTGCTGGCTGCGCTGTTGCTGACGCAGTTCGTGGCGTTCCCGTCGGCGCTCGCGCTCGGCTGGCTCGGCAACCGCATCGGTGCGAAACGCGGACTGCTCATCTGCATCGCGGTCTATCTGGCGGCGACGCTGTACGCCTGGTTCCTCGATACGGTGGTGGAGTTCTTCGCGCTGGCGGTGGTCATCGGACTCGTGCAGGGCGGCGTGCAGAGCCTGTCCCGTTCGTTCTTCGGGCGGCTCGTGCCCGAAGGCAAGGGCGGTGAGTTCTTCGGCTTCTACAACATGATGGGCAAGTTCGCGAGTTTCCTCGGGCCGATCCTCATCGCCACGGTCGCCCTGTGGACGGGTGATTCAAGGCTGTCCATCACGTCCTTGGTCGTGCTGTTCGTGCTCGGCGGCGTCCTGCTCTGGCGCGTACCGGATCCCGCACGCCCATGAGCGAGCCGCGGTTCCCGTTGTTGCCCCCGGAGATCCCGCAGTACCGCGGCCTCTGGCGGCGTGTGCTCGGGGTCGCAGGTCTCTGGTCGGCGGGCTGGCGTATCGACGGACCGTACCCGAGGTTGCGCAAGTTCGTGATCGTGGTGGCGCCGCACACCTCGAATTGGGACTTCGTCTACGGATTCCTCGCCTATCTCGCGATGCGCATGGATGCCTCGTGGCTGGCCAAAAAAGAAGCGCTCTCCGGGCCCTTCGGGCGTCTCGGGCGTCGCTTCGGCGGTATCCCGGTCGATCGCGGACGCGCGGGGCACATGGTCGAGACCTGCGTCGCGGAGTTCCAGTCGCGCGAGGGCCTCGTACTCGTGATCACGCCGGAGGGCACCCGCAAGAAAGTCCCGGCCTGGAAACGCGGCTATCACCGCATCGCGCATGCAGCCGGTGTACCGATCGTCCCGGTGGCCATCGACTTTTCGCGGCGCGCCATCCGCTTCGGTCCTCCCGTGCAGCCGACGGAGGACGCCGATGCCGACGAGCGTCATCTGCAGTCGTTCTTCCATCCGGGCATGGCGCGGCACCCTGAGCAGTATTGAGGTCCGCGGCGGCACCAGGCGCTGGCGTCAGGGCCAGGTGGCCGGATCGAGCGCGAACGACGTCGCGAGCACGCCGTAGAGCTGCGGATGCTGCTCGCGCAGGTCACCGGGCAGCGAGAAGAAAAGTTCCGCGGCGACCGCCAGGAACTCCGTGAGGTCCTCGGCGCCGTAAGGATCGAGCAGGGTGGCATCCCCGCGGTCGACGGCGTCACAGAGCTCCTCGTACGCGGATTCCAAGGCCGCATGCGCGGCGGGATCGCCGCCCGGCCGTGTCTGCTCCAGGAAATGCGTGAACTCGTGGATCACGACGTTGTAGCCGTCGTCCCGTGATTCGGCTTCCTCGACATCGCGCCAGGAGAGCACGATACGGTCGCCATCGATCGAGAGCCCGGATAGCGCCCGCCAACCCTCGGTGACGACGCCGGTGTCCTCGTCCTCGATGGATTCTTCGACCACGAACTCGTCCGGATGCAGCGTGATGCCGTGCAGAGCCTCGTAGCCGTCGTCCGGGTGGCCGAGGGTGACGAGGCAGGCCTGTGCTGCGATCACCCAGCGCATGGTGTCGTCGATCTCGAGGCCGCCTGCGGGGGTGAACGGCACCCGGCGCAGGAACTCCCCGGCCCGGGTCGCGAGGCGGCTGCGAAGCTCAGGCGGCAGACGCCGCCACAGGCGTACGCGGTCCTCCAGCAGCCTCTCGGGAGCCATGGAACGGGCGCCGATGCCGCTCAGAGCATCTGCCGCACGCGGAGCGACTGCGCCTCGAGGCTCGCGAGCGTCCGCTCGAACTCGGCTACGCGGCCGTGTTCCTGCGCCACGACCTCGGGCGGGGCGTTGCGCACGAAGCTCTCGTTGGCGAGCTTGGCGGTCGCCCGCTTGATCTCGTCGCGCAGCTTTGCGGCGCGCTTGTCGAGCCGCGCAAGTTCGGCTTGGGGATCGATGAGGCCTGCCATCGGCACCAAGGCCCGCATGCCGCCGACGACGGCCAGCGCGGCGGGCGGCGCGGTGGCGCCTGCCTCGAGGACCTGCAGGGTCTCGAGACCCGCGAGCCGCGAGAGATACGCGCCGTGCGCCGCGATCCGGGACCGGTCCTCGGGCGCGGCGTTGTCGAGCAGCACCGGGAGCTTCCGCGCGGGGCTGATGTCCATCTCGCCGCGGATCTGGCGGATGCCGAGCACGAACCCCTTGATCCACTCGACGTCCGCCTCGGCCGGCAGATCGCTCGCCCACGCGGTCGCGGCCGGCCACCGCGCCGTCATCACGGTGCCCCCGCGGCTCGCCGCAGCGCCCGCCAGCGGTGCGACGCGCCGCCAGATCTCCTCGGTGATGAAGGGCATCAGGGGATGCCAGGCGCGCAACAGCGCCTCGAGCACGGTGACCAAGGTGCGACGCGCGGCCCGGCGCTGCGCCTCCGGCAGCGTGGCGTCCTGCAGGATGGGCTTGGTCAGTTCGAGGTACCAGTCGCAGAACTCGTACCAGGTGAATTCGTAGAGCGCCGTGGCGACGAAGTCGAAGCGGTAGTCGGCGTACGCCTGCTCGACCTCGGCGAGCATCCGCCCCATGCGCGAGACGATCCAGCGGTCCGCCACGCCGGGTGCGACCGCGCCCGTGAGCAGCGACGGGTCCACTGGCTTGCCGGTCTCGTCCTCCGCCATCATCAGCACGAAGCGCGAGGCGTTCCACAGCTTGTTGCAGAAGTTGCGGTAGCCGCCGACGCGGGCGAGGTCGAAGCGCAGGTCGGCGCTCTGGGTGGCGAGCGACGCGAAGGTGAGGCGCAGCGCGTCCGTGCCGTGCGCCTCGATGCCCTGCGGGAAGGCCTTGCGCGTCGCTTTGTCGATGGACGGGGCGAGGCGGGGCTGCATCAGCCCGGTGGTGCGCTTGCGCACGAGGTCCTCAAGGGCGATGCCATCGACGATGTCGAGCGGGTCGATGACGTTGCCCTTGGACTTCGACATCTTCTGGCCTTCGGAGTCGCGGATGAGGCCGTGGACGTAGACCTCGCGGAAGGGGACCTCGCCCGTGAACTTGAGGCCCATCATGATCATCCGGGCCACCCAGAAGAAGATGATGTCGAAGCCGGTGACCAGCACCGCCGTCGGATAGAAGCGCTTGAGGGTAGCCGCCTCTGCCGGCCAGCCGAGCGTCGAGAACGGCCACAACGCCGAGGAGAACCAGGTGTCGAGCACGTCCTCGTCCTGGCGCAGCGCGACCGAGGCCGGTAGGCCGTGCGCGGCGCGCACCTCGGCCTCGCTGCGGCCGACGTAGACCTTGCCGTCGGCGTCGTACCACGCCGGGATGCGGTGGCCCCACCAGAGCTGGCGGCTGATGCACCAGTCCTTGATGTTGCGCATCCACTCGAAGTAAGTGCGCGACCAGTTCTCGGGGACGAAGCGGATCGAGCCGTCCTCGACGGCGGCGATGGCGGGCCCGGCGAGCGGCTCGATGCGCACGTACCACTGGTCCGTGAGGTAGGGCTCGATGACCGCGCCGGAGCGGTCGCCGCGCGGCACCATGAGCTTGTGCGGGTCGATGCGCTCGAGCAGGCCCGCCGCCTCGAGTTCCGCTACGACGCGCTTGCGCGCCTCGAAACGGTCGAGGCCCCGGAAGCGCTCGGGCACGTCGTCGGTCATGCGCGCATCGGGCGTGAAGACGTTGAGGCGGGGCAGGCCGTGGCGCGCGCCGACCTCGTGGTCGTTGAAATCGTGGGCCGGCGTGATCTTCACGCAGCCCGAGCCGAACTCCGGGTCCACGTAGTCGTCGGCGATGACCGGGATCTCGCGCTCCGCGAGCGGCAGGCGCAGCGTCTTGCCGACGAGCGCGGAATAGCGCGCATCGCCGGGGTTCACGGCGACTGCGACGTCACCGAGCATCGTCTCGGGGCGCGTGGTGGCGACGACGAGGTGGCCGCTGCCGTCGGCGAGCGGATAGCGCAGGTGCCAGAGCGAACCGTCCTCCTCGGTGTTGAGCACTTCGAGGTCGGAGACGGCGGTCTGCAGCACGGGGTCCCAGTTGACGAGCCGCTTGCCGCGGTAGATCAGGCCTTCTTCGTACAGGCGCACGAAGACTTCAGTGACGGTGCCGGAGAGCCCTTCGTCCATGGTGAAGCGGTCGCGCGACCAGTCCACCGAGGCGCCGAGCCGGCGCATCTGCCGCGCGATCGTCCCGCCCGACTCGCCTTTCCATCTCCAGACGCGTTCGATGAACGCGTCGCGGCCGAGGCCGGCGCGGGTCAGGCCTTCGCCTTCCAGTTGCCGCTCGACGACCATCTGCGTGGCGATGCCCGCGTGGTCGGTCCCCGGCTGCCACAACGCCGCATCGCCGCGCATGCGGTGATAGCGGGTGAGGGCGTCCATGATGGTGTCCTGGAACGCGTGCCCCATGTGCAGCGTGCCCGTGACGTTCGGCGGCGGGATGACGATGCAATAGCCCGGGCCGTCACCCTGCGGCGCGAAGAGGCCGGAGGCCTCCCACTGCGCGTAGAGGCGCTGCTCGATATCGGCGGGCGCGTAGACCTTGTCCATGGTCCGTGGTCCGTCCTCAGCGGCTGCCGCGGCGCGGCGCGGCGCGGCGCAGCAGGAAATCGGTCAGCAGCGCCACCGGCCGTCCCGTGCTGCCCTTGGCGCCGCCGCCCACGTACGCCGAACCGGCGATGTCCATGTGCGCCCAGCGCAGCCCCTTGGTGAAGCGCGCGAGGAAAGCGCCCGCGGTGATCGCGCCGCCGTCGCGCCCGGCGACGTTGGCGAGGTCCGCGAAGTTGCTCTTGAGCTGCTCGCCGTACTCTTCGGTGAGCGGCAGTTGCCAGGCGCGGTCATCGGCGCGCAGGCCCGACTCGACGAGCTCTTGGGCGAGCGCGTCGTCATTGGCCATCACGCCGGTGTGGTGCATGCCGAGGGCGATCACGCAGGCGCCCGTGAGCGTGGCGAGGTCCACCACGGCCTGCGGCTTGAAGCGGCGCGCGTAATGCAGGGCGTCGCAGAGGATCAGCCGGCCCTCGGCGTCGGTGTTGAGGATCTCGACGGTGATGCCGGCGGCGCTCGTGACGATGTCGCCCGGCTTGATCGCGCGGCCGCTCGGCATGTTCTCGCAGGTGGGCACGAGGCCGACCACGTTGAGCGGCAGGCCGAGCTCGGCGACGACCGACATCGTGGCGATGACGGCAGCGGCGCCCGACATGTCGAACTTCATCTCGTCCATCGAGCCCGGGTCCTTGAGCGAGATGCCGCCGGTGTCGAAGGTGATGCCCTTGCCGACGAGCACCACCGGCGCACGAGGCCCGCGCGCCGACTTGTGTTCGATGACGATGAACTTCGGCGGTTGGTCGCTGCCCTGGGTGACAGCGAGGAAACAGCCCATCTTCTCGGCGCGGATCTCGGCTTCCTCGAGGACGCGGACGCGGATAGAGGGGTAGCGGGCGGCGAGGGCGAGCGACTGTTCGGCGAGATAGGTCGGCGTGCAGACGTTGCCCGGCAGGTTCGCGAGGTTACGCATCAGGCGAGCGCCCTCGCCGGAGGCCTGTCCGTGGGCGAGGCCGCGACGCGCGGCCGCGGCCCCTGACGGACGCACCGGACCGAACACGAGGCGCGACAAGGCGGGCGCGGCGGCCTTGGTGCCGGATTTCAGGTCGTTCACGCGATAGAGCGCGGCGTGTGCCGTCTCTGCCGCCGAGCGGCCGAAGAGATAGTCGTCGAGCGCGCGCGGCTCGGGACGCGTCAGCGCGATCGCGGCGCTTGCGACCTTGGTGCGCGAGAGCGCGCCGACGGCCGCGGAGAGCGCGCGACGCCAGCTGCGGCGCGAGACGTCCTTGCCGCCCTGGCCGACCAGCAGCACACGGGTCGCCTTGAGGCGCGGGAACGCCGGCAGGAGCAGCGTCTCTGCGAGGCGTCCGGGGAAGTCCCCGCGCTTGAGGAAGCGGCTGAGGGCGCCGTTGCACTGGCGGTCGATGGCGGCCGCCGCTGCCGAAAGCTCGCCGCCGTCATGGATGCCGACCACGAGACAATCGACCGTGATGCGGGCGGGGCTGGCGGTGTAGATCTCGAACTGCATGCGGGGACTCCATGAAAAGCCGGTGCCGGGTGACCTGCTATTCTATCCATTCCCGGCCCTTCACGGCGCCTCCCGGCGCGGGCCGGTCGAGGAGCGGTTTTGGCGCGGATCCTGTCCCGATACCTGTTGCGCGAAGTCGTGGTCGCCTGGCTGGCCGTGACCGGCGTGCTGCTCGTGATCCTGTTGACCAACCAGTTGGCCTCCGTCTTGGCGCGGGCGGCGGAGGGCGGCTTCCCGCGCGAGGTCGTCCTCGACCTCGTCGGGCTTGGGGTCATGCGCAACCTCGCGGTGTTGCTGCCGGTCGGGCTGCTGCTCGGCGTGATGCTCGCGCTCGGGCGTCTCTACCACGACAGCGAGATGACCGCGGTGGTCGCCTGCGGTGTCGGACCTCGGCGCATCTACGGCCCCATCGCGCTGCTCGCCTTGGTGGTGTCGGCGATCGTGGGTTGGCTCTCGCTGCAGGCCGGGCCCCAGGCGGCGGCCGGCGTACAGGCGCTGCGCAGCACGGCGCTGCAGGCGGGCGAGTTCTCGCCGATCACGCCGGGGCGGTTCCGCAGTTTCGGTGGCGGGTCCGCGGTGTTCTACGCCGAGTCGGCCGCGCCCGACGGCACCTTGCGCAAGATCTTCGTCAAGCGACGCAGCGGCGAGACCTATGAGATCGCGGTCGCCGAGCGTGCGCGGCACGAGATCTCGCCCGATCGCACGCTGCATACGCTCACCCTGCTCGACGGCGAGCGCTATGAGGGTCGTCCGGGTTCCGCGGAGTTCCGTCGCGTACGGTTCGAGGAGAACGTCATCCCCGTGCGGGTGCCGCAGTCGGCGCCGGGTCGATTCGACATCGAATCGGTGCCGACGGGCCAGCTCCTCGGACGCGAGGATCGCGAGGCCAAGGCCGAACTCGCCTGGCGTGTGGGCTTGCCCGTGATGGTGTTCGTGTTGGCGCTGCTCGCCGTGCCGATGGCGCGCCTGCGCCCCCGGCAGGGCAGATACGCGCGGCTGTGGATGGCGATCGCGGTGTATTTCGTGTATTTCAGCCTCACATCTGCGGCGCGCGTCTGGCTCGGACGCGGCCTCGTGCCGAGCGCGCTTGGCCTGTGGTGGGTGCATGCGGGTGTGGTGCTGCTCACGTTGGCGGCGCTGTTCGGGCCGGCGCAGTGGGCGCGCTGGCGTCATCGTGACCGGTTGTCGCCGGCATGACCCGCCTCGACCGCTACATCGTCCGCGCAGTCCTCGGTGGTGTCCTGCTCGTGATGGCGGTGCTGCTCAGCTTGGGCGGGCTCTTCCTGCTGATGGGCCAGCAGGATGACATCGGGGTAGGTAGCTACACCGCCGGGAACGCGCTGACGTTCGTCGCCTTCAATCTTCCGCAGCAAGCCTGGGCCTTGCTGCCCATCGGCGCCCTCATCGGCGCGCTGCTCGGACTCGGCACCTTGGCGCGCGGCAGCGAGATCACCGTGATGCGCGCGGCCGGCCTCTCTCCCTGGCGGCTCGCGCGGGCGGTCGCGATCGCCGGTGTGTTGCTGGTGTCGCTCGGTGCGCTGCTCGGCGAGACGATCGCGCCGCCGCTGCAGCAGATGGCCCGCCAACAGAAAGCCTTCGCGAAGTTCTCCGACGTGAGCTTCGCCGGTTCCGGCGAGGCCTGGGTGCGCGACGGGGCGCTCATCGTCAACGTCGAGCGCCAGACCGGCGAGGGCTTGTTCGGCGGGATGATGGTCTACGAGATCGGCGCCGACGGCGGATTGCGGGCCATGGGGAGCGCGGTGACCGCCACCGCCATCGAGGGCGGCGCGTGGCGGCTCGAGCAATATGCCGAGACCCGCTTCGACGGCGATCGCGCCATCGGCAGCCGTGCCGCCGCACGTACGCTGCAGTCGAACGTGAGCGCCGCGTTCCTCGGGATCGCCGCGACTTCCCCGGGCGACCTGCCGTCGTCCTCGCTGTGGAGCATGATCCGGCACCTCGAATCCAACGGTCTCGACGCGCGCGAGCCGACGTTCTCGTTCTGGTCGCGCATCGCGCGGACCGTCGCGCCCTTGTTCGCGGTGTTGTTGGCCCTGCCGTTCGTGTTCGGGTCGCTGCGCGCCGCCGGCGCGGGTGCCCGGGTCGGCGTGGGCCTGCTGCTCGGCATCGCGTTCTTCCTGCTGCAGCAGATGATCGAGAGCGGTGCGATCGTCTATCAGGGCAACCCCGTGCTGCTGGCCTGGGTCCCGACGGCCTTGATGGCGCTGGCGGGTGTGACCCTCATCGCCCGCACCCGTTAGTCCGGAGACGCCGATGACCACGCTCGTGAAGCGCACCACGCTGATCGTCCGCAGCATCGAGCGTTCGGTCGCCTTCTATCGCGACGTGCTCGGTCTGCGTGTCTGGTACGACGATCGAATCACGCTCTCTGGTGTCGGTTTGGCGGCCGGCGCACGCGGTGACGAGACGCACCTCGTCATCATGGAGGCCTCCGACCCCGTGGTCGCCAAGATCGGCCTGCTCGAGTTCACCAAACCGCGCCTGCCGGAGCCGGCCCGGCGCGAACGTCTGGGCATCGGCGACATCGTGTTCGTCATGCAGGGCGATGATGCCGAGGGCGTGCACCGTCGGGCGCTCGCCTGCGGGGCGCGGGTCCATGCCGCGCCGCACCGTTACGAGGTGCGCGGTGCGGAGGGCGCGATGATCGCGATGACCTCGGTCAGCATCTGGGATCCGGACGACTACTTCATCGAGTACAACCAGCGGCACGCGACGGGAGGCTGAACATGGCAGGAACGG
The DNA here is from genome assembly GCA_044339635.1 of Steroidobacteraceae bacterium. Lineage (GTDB taxonomy): Bacteria > Pseudomonadota > Gammaproteobacteria > Steroidobacterales > Steroidobacteraceae > UBA964. Next base: position 11,230 of record JBIIVD010000055.1, read on the forward strand.
ACGACGGCGCGCGGCGGGTCTGGGACCTGCCGGTCAGGCTGATGCACTGGGGGCTCGTGCTGGCGGTGACGGGCGCATGGCTCACGAGGGAGCTCGAGGGTGATTGGTTCGCGTGGCACACCCGTTGCGGCTATGCGGTGCTGCTGATCGCCGCGACCCGCATCGTCTGGGGCTTCGTGGGCACGCGCCATGCGCGCTTCGGTGATTTCGTGCGTGGGCCGCGTGCCATCCTGCACTACCTGCGCGCGGACAAAGATGCGGCGGGC
>JBIIVD010000056.1:0-11476 GCA_044339635.1 Steroidobacteraceae bacterium
CCTGCGCGCGCTGCGGCCCGATGTCCGATGCGAGACCTTGGACGCGCTCGGGCATACGCCGGAACTCGAGGACCCCGCAGCGGTGTTCGACATCATCCGGCGCTTCGACCCTCACTGACCGTCGGCGACACCTAGGTCAAGTCATCCGCATGGGCCCTCGCGCTCAGGTCTTGAAGCGCCGGTTGAGCTTGCGCATGCCGCCGATCCAGCGGTTGTAGTCGGCGCTCTTGTTGCGCATGTACTGCAGCACTTCCGGGTGCGGCAGGATGAGGAAGTCTTCCGCCTCGAGGCCCTTGACCACCGCCTCCGCGACGGCCTCGGGCTCGAGCATGCCGTCGAGCGCGGCCACGCCCTCGACGCTTCCATCGGCGAGGCTCGCGGTCATCGCCGTGCGCACGGCCTGCGGGCAGAGCACGGACACGCGGATGCCCTGGTCGCCGTGCGACAGCGCGAGCCACTCCGCGAGCCCGACGGCCGCATGCTTGGTGACCGCATAGGGCGCCGAGCCGATCTGCGACAACAGCCCTGCGGCGGAGGCGGTGTTGAGCAGGTAGCCGCCGCCCCGGGCGGCCATCCGCGGCACGAGCAGGCGCGCCGCGTACACCTGCGACATGAGGTTGACCTCCCAGATGCGGTGCCAGGACTCGTCCGCGACCTCGGCGCCGCCCGGCACGAAGATGCCGGCGTTCGAGCAGAAGAGGTCGATCGGGCCGTGGTCGCGCTCGGTGGCCTCGATCAACGCCGCGAGGTCGGCCTCGCTCGCCACATCCACGCGGTACCCTACCCCGCCCGACTCGCGCGCGGTCCGCTGCGCGCCCTCTCCGTCGAGGTCGGCGCAGACGACGAGCCGCGCGCGTTCGCGCGCGAACTGCAGCGCCATCGCGCGGCCGATGCCGCCGGCAGCGCCGGTGACGACGACGATCTTCCCTTCGATGCGCATGACCGGCACTCCCTCATCGCGAGGCGCGATGCCCCTTGCTGCTTGGAACTGGCGGAGAGGGTGAGATTCGAACTCACGGGCCCCGTGAAGGGCCGTCGGTTTTCAAGACCGATGCATTAAACCGCTCTGCCACCTCTCCGTCTGTCGATCCGTCTGTCGATCCGTCCGTCGATCTGCGTTCCGTCGATCAGGGCCGCAGCACCTCGAGGCCGCCCATATACGGGCGCAGCGCCTCGGGGACGGTCACGCTGCCGTCCGCGTTCTGGTAGTTCTCGAGCACGGCCACCATCGCGCGACCGACCGCGACACCGGAGCCGTTCAGGGTGTGCAGCGGCTCGGGCTTGCCGGTGGCGGGGTTGCGCCAGCGGGCCTGCATTCGGCGCGCCTGGAAAGCCTCGCAGTTGCTGCAGGAGGAGATCTCGCGGTACTTGCCCTGCGCCGGCAGCCAGACCTCGAGGTCGTAGGTCTTGGCGCTGCCGAAACCGATGTCGCCCGCGCAGAGCGCGAGCACGCGGTACGGCAGGCCGAGGCGTTTGAGCACCTCTTCGGCGTGCGAGGTGAGCGTCTCGAGCGCGGCGTAGGAGTCCTCGGGCTTCACGAGGTGAACGAGTTCGACCTTGTCGAACTGGTGCTGGCGGATGAGGCCGCGGGTGTCCTTGCCGGCGGCGCCCGCCTCGGAGCGGAAGCACGGCGTGTGCGCCACGAGCCGCATCGGCAGCGCCTCGGGCGCGACGATCTGCTCGCGCACGAAGTTGGTGAGCGGCACTTCGGCGGTGGGGATGAGGTAGAACGGCCGCTCGCCCGGCACCGCGAAGAGATCCTGCGCGAACTTCGGCAGCTGCCCGGTGCCGACGAGGGCGTCGGGCGACACCAGATACGGCACATAAGCCTCGGTGTAGCCGTGCTCGCCGGTGTGCAGATCCAGCATGAACTGCGCGAGCGCGCGGTGCAGGCGCGCGACGCCGCCGCGCAGCACCGAGAACCGCGCACCCGAGATGCGTGCTGCAGCCTCGAAATCGAGGCCGCCGAGACGCTGCGCGACATCGACATGGTCCGCGGGCGTGAAATCGAAGACGCGCGGCGTGCCGTGGCGGCGCACCTCGACGTTGGCGCTCTCATCGCGCCCTTCGGGCACGGAATCATGCAGCAGGTTCGGCAGGCCCATGAGCCAGGCATCGGACTCGGCCTGCACCGCGGTGAGCGCGGCCTCGGCCGCCGTGAGCTCGCCCGTCAGCTGTTCGCCACGCGCGAGCAGCGGTGCGGCGTCCTCGCCCTTGCCTTTGGCCATGCCCACGGCCTTGGCGTTGGCGTTGCGCTCTGCGCGCAGGCGGTCCGCCTCGACCTGCGCGGCCTTGCGCCGATCTTCGAGGGCGCGGAACGCATCGAGATCGAGCGTGAAACCGCGGCGCGCGAGGTTGCGCGCGACCGCCTCGGTCTCGGTGCGAAGTTGCTTGGAATCGAGCACGATGTTCTCCGTCTGTCCCCGGCCGCCCATCCCGGCCGAGCCGTCAATCACCCGCCAGCGCGAGCCCCAAAGTCCGTCCGGCCACGGCCGCGACGAGGCACAGCGCCACCGTTGCAGCCACATACAGCGCTGCACGACCGGCAGCGCCCGCCGAGGCCAGCGTCACCGTCTCGAGCGCGAACGCCGAGTAGGTGGTGAAACCGCCAAGCACCCCGGTCATCCAGAAGAGCCGCGCCGTCTCGCCGCTGTCGCGCGCCGTGAGCGCCGCCACCAGGCCGATCGCGAAACTCCCCACGATGTTCACGGACATTGTAGCGACCGGCCATGTCCCCGGCACCATCGGCCACAGGCGGGCGATGCCGTGACGCGCCACGCCGCCCAAGGCGCTGCCGAGCGCGACCGCCACCCAGGCGTTCATCGGGCGCCACCCTCGCCGCCCGGCTTGCCACCGCCTTGGGGTGCACGGGCGCGCAGGCGCTCGAGCGCCTCGCCGATGCGCAGTTCGAGCCCGCGCGGCGCCGGGCGGTAGTAGCGACGGTCCGGCAAGCCCTCGGGCAGATAACGCTCGCCTGCGGCATAGGCATCGGGCTCGTCATGGGCGTAGCGGTAGCCTTTGCCGTAGCCGAGGTCCTTCATGAGCGCGGTCGGCGCATTACGGAGCTGCATCGGGACCTCGAGCGTGCCGTAGCGCTCGACATCGGCCGCGGCCTCCTTGAAGCCGACGTACACCGCGTTGCTCTTGGGCGCGCAGGCGAGATAAACCACGGCGTTGGCGAGTGCGAGGTCGCCCTCGGGACTGCCGAGGCGGTCGTAGGCGCTCCAGGCGTCCGTCGCGAGCTGTAGGCCGCGCGGATCGGCAAGACCGATGTCCTCGATCGCCATGCGCACGATGCGCCGCGCGAGATAACTCGGGTCGCAGCCGCCATCGAGCATGCGGCAGAGCCAGTAGAGCGCGGCGTCGGGGTCGGTGCCGCGCACGCATTTGTGCAAGGCCGACATCTGGTCGTAGAACTGCTCGCCGCCCTTGTCGAAGCGGCGACGCGTGCCGCCCACCACCTCCTCGGCCTGCGCAAGCGCGATGCGGCCGTCGACCGCGAGGTCGGCGGCGATCTCGAGCATGTTGAGCGCGCGACGGCCATCGCCATCGGCGGCGCGTGCGAGGAGCGACACCGCCTCGTCGTCGACGGCGAGGTCGGCGCCGTCCGGCCCCCGCCCGCCGAGGCCGCGATCGCGGTCGGTGATCGCGCGGCGCAGCAGCACCTCGAGGTCGGCCGGCTGCAACGCGCGCAGCACATATACACGCGCCCGCGACAGCAGCGCGCCCACCACCTCGAACGAGGGGTTCTCGGTGGTGGCGCCGATGAACGTCAGCGTGCCGTCCTCGACGAACGGCAGGAAGGCATCCTGCTGCGACTTGCTGAAGCGGTGCACCTCGTCGAGGAACAGCACCGTGCCGCGGCCGGTCGCCGCGCGATACGCCTGCGCCTGCTCGACGGCCGCACGCACGTCCTTGACGCCCGCGGTGACCGCCGAGAGCGCGAGGAACTGTGCGCCCTGCCCGGCTGCCGCCCCGCCGCCCTCGGCGACGAGCCGCGCGAGCGTGGTCTTGCCGGTGCCGGGCGGCCCCCAAAGGATCATCGAATGCGGCGCACCGCGCTGCAGCGCCGCCCGCAGCGGCTTGCCGGGCCCGAGCACCTGCGCTTGGCCGACGATGTCATCGAGGCTGCGCGGCCGCATCCTGTCGGCGAGCGGACGGTCGGTGAGCGGACGCTGCGCCGATACGTCGAGCCCGAGTCCGGCCTGCTCAGCCACGGACGCCCAGCCCGCGCTCGATGCGCTGCAGCCACGACTCGCGGAACGGCGCCGAGACCAGCCAACCAGCAACGATGCCGACGCCGTCGGCGGCAAGGTCCATCCACTCGGCCGATCGCCCGTAGGGCATCAGATACTGTGCGATCTCGATGGCGCCGCCGAAGGCGAGCAGCCCCGCGCACACGGCGGCGTAATGCCGACGCTCGACGAGCGCGAGCAACAAGCCTGCGAGCGCGAAGAACGCCGCGGCGTGATGGAGCTTGTCGGCGTTCGGGAACCACTGTTCGCCGCCCGCTGAGGGTCGCAAGCAAAGATAGGCGACGACGAGCACCAGCGCCGCGACGCCCGACAACCAGAACCTGCGCCAACGCAATTCACGCATCCGAGCGCCCCTGACGCGTCAACGCGCCGGCTTGCCGATCAGGTCGGCACCCGGCGGCGGTTCGAAGCGCAGCGCCGCAGGCGCCAGCGACGGATTGCGCGCACCACCCCGGAACACCAGCACCACCTGCTGGCCAAGCTTGTCGGCGAGCTCCAGGCGACGGAGTTCCAGCCCCACGAACCCGAACCGCGCCTCGCGGAACTCGGCATCGAGGTCGCGCGGCGTGACCCGCACCCACTCGAGTCCCCCGCGACGACCGGTCGCCGCGACATCGAAGCGCTCGCGCAGCGGCACGGTGCCCGCAAGCAGCATGGCCGGCGTCGCGGTCAGCGCTGCGCCCGCGGGCTTGACGGTCACCTGCTCGAGATCGCGGTCGTAGAACCAAAGATTCTTGCCGTCCGCGACCATCACCTGCGACGGCTGCGTCGCCGGCGCACCGGCGCCGCGGATCTCCCAGCGGAAACGCCCCGGTCGCTGCACGACGAGCAGTCCTTCCTGCACGGGCCGCATGCGGCCGCGCGCGTCGGTCGTCGACTGCGTGAACTCGGCACGCCAACTGACCAGCCCCTGCAGATAGCGGTCGAGCGCAGTGGCGGCAGGGGCCGCCCCCTGCGAAGCGGAAGACGCCGCCCCCTGCGAAGCGGAAGACGCCGCCCCCTGCGAAGCGGAAGACGCCGCCCCCTGCGAAGCCGCAGGCGCCGCCCCCAGGACGAGCAGCGCTGCAACGAACAGCGCCGCCACAGCCAGCACGGGACCGGGCAGGACCCCCACCGCGCAGCGGCGCATGCGACCCGTCCCGTTCACTCGCCCGCCGGGGCGGGCACCAGGATCTCGCGTCCGCCGTTCGCCTGCAGCGGACCCACGAGCCCCGCCGCCTCCATGGCCTCGATGAGGCGTGCGGCGCGGTTGTAGCCGATCTTGAGCCGCCGCTGCACGTAGGAGATCGACGGCTTGCGTTCGGTGATGACGATCTTGACGGCCTCGTCGTAGAGCGCGTCTTGTTCGGAGTCGCCGCCCTCACCGCCGTCCTCGCCCTCCTCCGGCGCGAGGCCCGGCACCGGGCCGCGCGGACCCGAGAGCACTTCTTCGATGTAATCCGGGGCGCCGGTCTTGCGCAGCGCCTCGACCACCTTGTGCACCTCGTGGTCCGCGACGAACGCGCCATGCACGCGGTTGGGCGTGGAGGTGCCGGCCGGCAGGTAAAGCATGTCGCCGTGGCCGAGCAGGGACTCTGCGCCGCCCTGATCGAGGATGGTGCGCGAGTCGACCTTGGCCGACACCTGGAAGGCGATGCGGCAGGGGATGTTGGCCTTGATGAGGCCGGTGATCACGTCCACCGAGGGGCGCTGCGTCGCGAGGATGAGGTGGATGCCCGAGGCGCGCGCCTTCTGCGCGAGGCGCGCGATCAGCTCCTCGACCTTCTTGCCGACGATCATCATCATGTCCGCGAGCTCGTCGATGATGACGACGATGAACGGCAACGGCTCGAGATCGGGGATCTGCGACTGGTCGATGCTGGGGTCGTTGGCCGCGCGCTGCAGCAGCACCGGGTTCTTGATCGGCTTCTTCTCCTCGAGGGCGTCGCGCACCTTGCGGTTGAAGCCCGCGATGTTGCGCACGCCGAGCGCGGCCATCAGCTGGTAGCGCCGCTCCATCTCGGCCACGCACCAGCGCAGGGAATTGGCGGCGTTCTTCATGTCCGTCACGACCGGCGCGAGCAGGTGCGGGATGCCCTCGTAGACCGAGAGCTCCAGCATCTTGGGGTCGATCATGATGAGCCGCACGTCCTCGGCGGTGCTCTTGTAGAGGATCGAGAGGATCATCGCGTTGACCGCGACCGACTTGCCCGAGCCGGTGGTACCGGCGACCAGCAGGTGCGGCATGCGTTGCAGGTCGGCGACCACCGGCGCACCGCCGATGTCCTTGCCGAGCGCGAGCGCGAGCGGCGAGTTGACGTCGTCGTAGGCCTTGGACTTCACGATCTCGCCGAAGGTGACGATCTCGCGCTTCTCGTTCGGGATCTCAAGGCCCATCACCGACTTGCCGGGGATGACCTCGACCACGCGCACGCTGACCGCGGACAGCGCGCGCGCGAGGTCCTTGGAGAGGCTGCTGATCTGGCTCGCCTTCACGCCGGGCGCGGGGCGCAGTTCGAAGCGGGTGACCACCGGCCCCGGCAGCACTGCCACCACCTCGACCTCGACGCCGAAATCCTTGAGCTTGAGCTCGACGAGGCGCGACATGGCCTCGAGGGCTTCGGGCGAATAGGACGCTTCGCGCTCCTTGGGGTCATCGAGCAGCTGCAAGGGCGGCAGCTCCCCGGCCTTGGCGTGGAACAGCGGCACCTGCCGCTCCTTCTCGATGCGTTCGCTCTTCTCGGGCTGCGGCGCCGGCGCCTCGATGCGCGGCTTGGGGCGCGACGCGACACGACGCGCCTCGACCTCGGCCGTCTCCTTGCGTGCGGCGCGGCGGACTTCGCCTTCGGCGACGTCCTGGGCCTTCAAGCGGCGCGCGCGCAGCCAATCGATCGCGCGCCAGAACCCGCCGCCGAGCCGGTCGATGACGCCGAGCCAGGACACGCCGAAGGCGAGCGTGATACCGGCCATGCCGCCCGCGAGCAGCAACAAGGTGCCGCCGACGAAGTTGAAGTTGCCGCGCATCCAATCGCCGACCACGCTGCCGAGCACGCCGCCCGCGCCCTGACGGAGCGCGCCCGAGCCCCAGTGCAGCGAGGCGAGCGCACAGCCCGCCGCGAGCATCAGCACGAAGCCGCCGACCCGCAACATCGTGGCCACGCGCGAGGCCGGCACCTCGGCCCCGCGGCGGCGGTGCAACCAGACGCAAGCGGCGCCGAGCATCAGCGGGAACAGGTATGCCGGGCGCCCGAACAGGAAGAAGAGCGTGTCCGCGACCCAGGCCCCGCGCCGCCCGATGAGGTTGCGGACCTCGTCGACGGCGACGCCCGCCGGCACCGGCGCGAGCTCGCCGGTATAGGTGAAGCCCGGATCGGACGGATGCCAGGTGACGAGCGCCGCGAACAGCATCACCGCCAAGGCGCCGAGCAAGATGACCCCGCCCTCGCGCAGACCGCGTTTCAGGGCGTCGGAGAGGGGTGCAGGTGCGTCGTCGTTCGCGGCGGATCCGGCCAAGACAGGCCCTCGTGTGCGGCAGCGTGCTCGCACGCGGATTCTAGAGCAAAAGCCCCTGTCGGGACAGGTCGCGCCGCCGCGTCGGAGGCGTCTCCGGCGTGGCGTTCGCGCGCGCGACCCCCTAACATTCCCGCATGAAGACCACGCACCGTCCGCTCATCATCCTCGGCTCGGGCCCCGCCGGATATTCGGCCGCCGTATACGCCGCCCGCGCCAACCGTGCCCCGATGCTGATCTCGGGGATGCAGGAAGGCGGTCAGCTCATGACCACCACCGAGGTCGACAACTGGCCGGGCGACGCGCACGGCCTGATGGGTCCCGCGCTCATGGAGCGCATGAAGGCGCACGCCCTGCGTTTCGGCACGGAGTTCGTCAACGACCACATCCACACCACTCACCTCGGCGAGCGCCCCTTTCGCCTCGTCGGCGACCTCGGCGAATACACCTGCGATGCGCTCATCATCGCCACCGGCGCATCAGCGCGGTATCTCGGGCTCGATTCGGAAGAGGCGTTCAAGGGACGCGGCGTCTCCGCCTGCGCCACCTGCGACGGCTTCTTCTTCCGCGGCCAGGAGGTCGCGGTGATCGGCGGCGGCAACACCGCCGTCGAGGAAGCGCTCTATCTGTCGAACATCGCCGCGCGGGTGACCTTGGTGCATCGCCGCGACCGCCTCAAGGCCGAGAAGATCATGCAGGACCGGCTCTTCGAGCGTGAACGCGCGGGCAAGGTACGCATCCTCTGGAACCACGCGGTCGAGGCCGTGCTGGGCGATGACGCCGGCGTCACGGGCCTGCGCGTCCGGCCGACCTCCGCGACCAACGGCCAGCCCGACCCCGCAGCCGCGACGCAGGACCTCGCCCTCACCGGCGTGTTCGTCGCCATCGGCCACACCCCCAACACCCAGGTGTTCACGGGCCAGCTCGACATGCACGGCGGCTACATCACGGTGCAGAGCGGCACCGGCGGCAACGCCACGGCGACCAGCGTCGAGGGCGTGTTCGCCGCCGGCGATGTCGCCGACCACGTATACCGTCAGGCCATCACGTCGGCGGGCTCGGGCTGCATGGCCGCGCTCGACGCCGACCGCTACCTCGAGCGTTTCGACAAGACCTGATGCGCACGGGCCTCCTCGAGCGGGTCGAGGACGTCCCGGCGCCCGAGTGGGATGCGCTCGGCGACCCGCATTACCCGTTCCTGCGGCACGCGTTCCTCGCCGCGCTCGCCGAGGGCGGCAGCATCGGCGGACGCAGCGGTTGGTCGCCGTACTTCGTCACGCTGAGCGATGACCAGGGACTCGCGGCGGCCGCACCCGCCTGGCTCAAGCCGCATTCCTACGGCGAGTTCGTGTTCGACTTCGCCTGGGCGCAGGCGTACGCGCGCCACGGGCTCGAGTACTACCCCAAACTCGTGGTGGCCGCGCCCTTCACGCCCGCAACGGGACCTCGCCTGCTGGTGCGCAGGGACCTCGATCGCGCCACAGTCGCGCGCCGCTTGTTGACCGCGCTGCAGGAGGCGGCGGACCAGCGCGGCGTGTCATCGACCCACGTGCTCTTCACCGACGAGACCGACCGGGCCCTGATCGCCACCATGATGTCGGACGGCGACGGCGGCTGGCTGCCGCGCCGCGACTGCCAGTTCCATTGGCGCAACCGCGGCTACGCCGATTTCGAGGACTTCCTCGGCGGCTTCACCGCCGACAAGCGCAAGAAAGCCCGGCGCGAGCGGCGACGGGTCGCCGAGGAAGGCATCCGTTTCCGCGCCGTAGCGGCCGGCGAGGCGAGCGCCGCGGAGGTGTTGGCGGCATGGCAACTGCACCGCGGCACCTTCCTGCGACGCGGGCAGGAACCCTACCTCGGGCTCGAGAGTTTCCGCGCCTTGGCACGCTCGCCCGGCAGCGCGATGCTCTTCATGTTCGCCGAACGCCGGGGTGCCATCGTCGCCGTAGCGGTCTTCTTCGTCGGCGGCGACACCCTCTACGGCCGTTATTGGGGTGCCGCGGACGAGTTCCACAGCCTGCATTTCGAGACCTGCTACCACCAGGGGATCGAGCATTGCATCGCGCACGGGCTCGCGCGCTTCGAGCCCGGGACGCAGGGCGAACACAAGGTCGCGCGCGGATTCGTGCCGACGTTCACCCACTCCGCCCACCGTATCGCCGACCCGCGCTTCCGCCGCGCCATCGCCGATTATCTGCGCGCTGAGGGCGAAGCCGTGGACGCCTATGCCGCCGGGGTCGCCGAGCACGTCCCGTACCGGCAAGACCTCGCGACATGACCCCGCGCCGTCCGCGCATCCCCTGGCTCGAACCGGGCGGCGACCCGCAGGCCTTCCCGCCGCTCGAGGCCGTCCCCGGCGAGCCGCCAGGGCTGATCGCCGCGGGGGGCGACCTGGCCCCGCCCCGGCTCGAGGCCGCCTATCGCCGCGGCATCTTTCCCTGGTACTCCGACGGCCAGCCCATCCTCTGGTGGTCGCCGGACCCGCGCATGCTGCTCTTCCCGGCGGAGTTCCGGCGCTCGCGCTCGCTCGCCAAACGCGAGCGCAACGGCGGCTTCGAGCTGCGCTTCGACGGCGATTTCAGCGGGGTCATCGCCGCCTGCGCCGCGCCGCGCGAGCGCGACGGCGGCGGCACCTGGATCACTGACGAGATGCGCGAGGCCTACACCCTGCTGCATCGCCTCGGCCGTGCCCACAGCGTCGAGACCTGGCGCGGGGGGCGCCTCGTGGGCGGTCTCTACGGGGTGCAGGTCGGTGCCGCCTTCTTCGGGGAATCCATGTTCAGCCGCGAACCGGATGCCTCCAAAGTCGCACTGTCGGGCTTGGTCCGTCGCTGTCTCGGGGACGGGATCGCCTTCATCGACTGCCAGATGGAGACCCCGCACCTCGCCTCGCTCGGCGCGAGACCCGTCCCCCGGACCGAGTTCATGGGCCTGCTGGCGCGGCACTGCGGGCCCGACGTGGCGGACCGCTGGGGGTGCGGCGGAGATTGCTTCGCGGGGGGCGCTACGGCAGAATCCGCGCTTCTTCAAGCCAACCGGTGCCCGCAAAACTGATGTCGAAGGAAGACGCGATCCAGATGGACGGCGAAGTCGTCGAGACCCTGCCGAACACGACCTTTCGCGTGAAGCTCAAGAACGGGCACCTCGTCACGGCGCACATCTCGGGCAAGATGCGCAAGAACTACATCCGCATCCTCACCGGCGACACCGTCACCGTCGAGATGACCCCGTACGACCTGAGCAAGGCCCGCATCGTCTACCGCGGACGCTGACGCTCGCCGCCGGCCCGCGCCGGCTCTGGCTCATCAACCGGCCAGCGCCGGCTCTTCTTGCGCACTGCATTCGAGGTCGAGGCCGCTGCCGTCCGGCTTCACGCTGATGCGCACCTGGCCGCCACCCACCAGCTTGCCGAACAACAACTCCTCGGCGAGCGGCCGCTTGATGTGTTCCTGGATGACCCGCGCCATCGGTCTGGCGCCCATCTTCGGGTCGTAGCCGGTGTGCGCGACCCAACGGCGCGCCGCGTCGTCGAGCAGCACCGTGACGCGCTTGGCCTCGAGCTGCGCCTCGACCTCCACCAGCAACTTCTCGACGACCCGCTCGATCGTCGACTCGTCGAGACCGCTGAACTGGATCACGGCATCGAGACGGTTGCGGAACTCCGGCGCGAACAGCTTCTTGATGGCTTCCATGCCGTCGGTGGCGTTGTCCTGCTGGGTGAAACCGATCGA
>JBIIVD010000097.1:0-2946 GCA_044339635.1 Steroidobacteraceae bacterium
TCAACGCACGCTGCTGGAGCACCCTGGCGATCCTCGCCTCGCTGACGGTCGGGGGCCCCGCACTGGCCGCTGGACCGACCGACGAGGCGCTGGTGCCGTTGCCGTCGGTCCTCGACTTCACCGGGGGTGACGGCTGGGGCGTCGCGCTCGGCGTCAGCGCTGAATACGAGAGCGCCTACGACGGCGCCGACGAGACTGAACTCGAGGTCGAACCGGCGGGCGCGGTGCACTACCGCAAGGGCGATCACCTGTTCTTCTGGGAGGGTTTCGAGCTCGGATGGCGGGGTCGGCTCGCCGATGTCTGGCTGGTGCAGGCCGGTATCCGCAACGAAGGCGGGCTCGAGCCGGACGATTCGGAGGATGGAAACCTCGACGGCATCCTGCCGCGTGACTCGCATGTCGTCGGGTTCCTGGAGGTGCGCCGCGCGGTCGGCGAAGAGTGGCGCAACTGGGTCGCGGCGCGTGTGATGGGCGGACCCAGCGACTTCGGCGTGCTCGGCGTGCTGGCCGCAGGCCGGCGCTTCGGAGACCAGGTCGATGGCACCGGTACGGAGCTGTACGGCTTCATGACCTTCGGCACCGACAAGTTCATCAACAAGGATTTCGGCGTGACCGCCGCGGATGCCGTGGGCTCCGGGCTGCCCGTGACGACCTTGAGCGGTGGCTACCGCTCGACCGGTGTCCAACTCGTGCATCGCCGACACCTCACCCGCAAGCTCCATGCGATCGCGCAGGCGGGCGTCGAGTTCTACTCGAGCGATATCGGCGACAGCCCCATCGCGCGCAAGGACACCGAGTTCGAGGTGTCGTTGGCCCTCGTCTGGCGTTTCTGATCGGTCGACCGGTGACATGACCTGAGCCTGCGGATGTCGGTGTGCTGTGGAGGAGACCAGACTGCCATCGGCGGCGTGAATGACGCGTGAAGGGGCCTTCGACGGCCCCTTCACGTCGGCTTCACGAGGGCGCCCCCATCCTCCCCGCACCCCATCACCCATCGGAGCGAGGGACAGCCCCATGAGATCCGGATCGAAGATCATCCTCAACGCCGTCGTCTTCCAAGCAGCATGGTTCGCCTGCGTGCTCGGCGGCGCCAACGACCTGGCCTTGGCCGGGACCCTGACCGTCATCGGTGTGATCGCGATGCACCTCGCGCTCGCGCAGCGCGCGATGCCTGAAGCGCTGCTGATCGCGGCCGCCACCGCGATCGGCCTCGTCTGGGAAAGCGCGGTGGTGGCCGCCGGCCTCATCCGTTACACCACCGGCAACCTCGTGCCGGGGCTCGCACCCTACTGGATCGTCGCCATGTGGGCGTTGTTCGCCACATCGCTCAACCTCTCGATGGCATGGCTCAAGGGCCGGCCGTGGCTCGCGGCCCTCGCTGGCGCCGTCGGTGGTCCGCTCGCGTACCTCGCCGGCGAGCGGCTCGGCGGCCTCGAGATGTCCGACCCGCTGCTGGCGCTCGGCGCGCAGGCGCTCGGTTGGGCGGTGCTGCTCCCCGTGTTGGTCCGTCTGGCCACCCGCCTGGACGGTTTCGCGCCGGCCGCATCGACCGAATCGGCGCCGTGGTCACCCGTCACCCAAGAGGTACGCCCCCATGTTTGATCTCAATCTTTGGATCCTCGGCCTGGCGGCGCTCGCGCTCTTCGCGACCGCGGGCTGGCTGCTGAGCCTGCCCCTTCGCGACGTCAGCATCGTGGACATCCTGTGGTCCTTGATGTTCCTGCTCGCCGCCAGCGTCTACACGGCTGCGCAGGCCGCGCCCGGCCCGCGCGCCTGGCTGGTCCTCGTGCTCGTGGGCGCGTGGTCGATCAGGCTCGCGGCGTACATCTTCTGGCGCAACCACGGCCACGGCGAGGACTTCCGCTACCAGCAGATCCGCGCCCGCAACGAGCCCGGCTTCGCCTTCAAGAGCCTGTACCTGGTGTTCGGCCTCCAAGCGGCGCTGGCCTGGGTGATCTCCTTGCCGCTGCTCGCCGCGACCGGTTCGACGGCGCCGCTTGGCTGGCTGGATGCGGCCGGTGTGGCGCTGTGGCTGGTGGGCATGGTGTTCGAGGCGGGCGGCGACTGGCAGCTGGCCTGTTTCAAGCGCGACCCGGCCAACCGCGGCAAGGTGCTCGACACCGGGCTGTGGCGCTACACTCGCCATCCGAACTACTTCGGCGATTTCTGCGTATGGTGGGGATTCTTCCTAATCGCACTGTCCGCCGGTGGCTGGTGGAGCATCGTCGGCCCGCTCGCGATGTCGTTCCTGCTGCTCAAGGTGTCGGGCGTCGCCCTGCTGGAGAAAGACATCGGCGAGCGCCGCCCCGCCTATCGTGATTACATCCGCCGCACCAATGCATTTTTCCCCGGTCCGCCCCGCGCGGCCTGACGGAGGTACCAGACCATGAGACCCTCGATCGCATCTTTCGCCGCCGCCCTGTCGCTGGCCGTCGGACCCCTCGCGCCGCTGCACGCCAACACCGCCACCGGCGAAGGTGTCCGCAAGCTGAACTTCGACGTGTTCCTCGATGACCGCGCCATCGGCTATCACCGGTTCGAGCTGGCCCCCACGGGAGACGGCACCCGCATCGTGACGGAGGCCGAATTCGCCGTGAAGGTGCTGCGGATCACCGCCTTCGCGTACGAGCACCGCAACACCGAACTCTGGCGGGGTGATTGCCTGCAGTCGATGGACGCGCGCACCGACTCCAACGGCAAGAAGTCCGCCGTGAGCGGCCGTACGCGCGGATCCGCATTCGTCGTCGCGTCGGGTCAGGGCGAGCGCCAGCTGGGTGACTGCGTGGCGAGCTTCGCGTACTGGGACAAAGACGTGCTGTTGCAGCAGCAGCGTCTGCTCAACTCGCAGACCGGCGAGTACGTACCCGTCCGGATCGCGCCGCTCGGGTCCGACCGCCTCCGCATCGGCCAGCGGGATGTGGCGGTCAAGCGCTATGCGCTCAAAGG
>JBIIVD010000098.1:0-2883 GCA_044339635.1 Steroidobacteraceae bacterium
CGTGCACGTCCACATCCTCGGCATCTGCGGCACGTTCATGGGCGGCATCGCCGCCATCGCGCGCGCCGCAGGCCATCGTGTGACCGGTTCGGACCGCAACGTCTATCCGCCGATGAGCACGCAGCTCGAGGCGCTCGGCATCGAGGTCACGCAGGGTTTCGAGGCCGCGCAGCTCGACCCCGCGCCTGATGTGGTGGTGGTGGGCAACGTCATGACCCGCGGCCAGCCGGTCATCGAGGCGATGCTCGATCGCGGCCTGCCGTACGCGTCGGGCCCCGAGTGGCTGGCGCGCGAAGTCCTGCGCGAGCGCTGGGTGCTGGCGGTGGCGGGCACGCACGGCAAGACCACCACCAGCAGCATGCTCGCCTGGATCCTCGAATACGCCGGCCTCTCGCCCGGATTCCTGATCGGCGGCGTACCGCTCGATTTCGGCGTCAGCGCGCGGCTCGGCGAGGCGCCGTTCTTCGTGATCGAGGCCGACGAATACGACACGGCCTTCTTCGACAAGCGCGCCAAGTTCGTCCACTACCGGCCGCGCACCGCGATCCTCAACAACCTCGAGTACGACCACGCCGACATCTACCCGGACGTCGAGGCCATCGAGCGCCAGTTCCACCACTTGGTGCGCACCGTGCCGGCGTCGGGTCTCATCGTCCATCACGCGCGGGACGCGCACCTCGAACGCGCGCTCGCCATGGGTTGCTGGAGTGCGCGCGAGGGGTTCGCGCGGGACGGGGGTTCGCCGTGGAGCGCCCGGCTCGCGGCCGACGGTCCGCAGGACGGCTCGCAGTTCGAGGTGCTCCACGCAGGCGCCTCCGCAGGGCAGGTGCGCTGGGGGCTCATCGGCGGCCACAACATCGACAACGCGCTCGCCGCCATCGCCGCCGCGCGCCACGCCGGCGTGCCGCCGGAGGTGGCCTGCGCCGCGCTCGGCGAGTTCCGAGGCATCAAGCGCCGCATGGAACTGCGGGGTGAGGTGGCTGGGGTGCGGGTCTATGACGATTTCGCGCATCACCCGACCGCGATCGCCACCACCGTCGAGGGCTTGCGGCGACGGATCGCCGATGCGGGCGCGACGGGCGGACGCATCGTGGCGGTGCTCGAGCCGCGCTCGAACACCATGCGGCTCGGCGTGCACCGCGACACCTTGGCGGCCTCGCTCCGCGGGGCCGATGAGGTCTGGTTGTTCGTGCCGCCCGACCTCGGCTGGGATGCGGCGCCGGTGATCGATGCCTTGGGCGGGCGCGGCCGGTCGGCACGCGATGTCGAGGCGCTCGCGCAGTCGCTTGCCGCCGGCGTACGCGCGGGCGACCATGTCCTCATCATGTCGAACGGCGGTTTCGGCGGTCTGCACGACAAGCTGCTCGGCGCGCTCCGCGCGCGGGAGGCGGGCCATGGTGGTTGACGACGCGCGCATCGTGACGGTGGGCATGACCGGCGCCTCCGGCGCCCAATACGGGCTGCGGCTCGTGGAGTGCCTGCTGCAGGCGGACTGGCAGGTCTACCTCACCTTCACGCGCGCGGCACAGATCGTCATCGGCTCCGAGACCGATTGCCGCCTGCCGGGGCGTCCCGCCGAACAGACCCGCCACCTGTCGGCGCTGTTCAAGGCCCGCGACGGCCAACTGCGGGTGTTCGGCGAGGAGGAATGGACCTCGCCGCTCGCCAGCGGCTCGGGCGCGCCGCGACGCATGGTGGTCTGTCCCGCCAGCATGGCGACGCTGTCGGCGATCGCGACCGGGGCCAGCGAGAACCTGCTCGAGCGCGCGGCCGACGTCGTCATCAAGGAGCGCGGCGACCTCGTGATCGTGCCGCGCGAGACGCCGTTCTCGGCGATCCACCTCGAGAACATGCTCAAGCTCGCGCGGTTGGGCGTCAGCATCCTCCCCGCGAACCCCGGCTTCTACAACCAGCCGACGCAGGTCGCCGAGCTCGTCGATTTCATCGTCGCCCGCATCCTCGACCAGCTCGGCATCGGGCATGCGCTCGCCAAGCGCTGGGGACGCGAGGACTGAGCGCGGTGGCCGGCGTCGAGCTGCCGCTGTTCCCCCTCAACACCGTGCTGTTCCCGCAGGGGCCGCTGCCGCTGCGCATCTTCGAGCCGCGCTACGTCGACATGGTCAAGCGCTGCATGCGCGAGGGCAGCTGCTTCGGCGTGGTGCTGTTGCAGGGCGGTGGCGAGACGGGTCCCATCGACGGCATCGCCGAGATCGGCACCACGGCGCGCATCGTCGACTTCAACCTGCTCCCCGATGGCCTGCTCGGCCTCACCTGTCGTGGCGAGCGGCGTTTCCGCGTGTTGCGCTGTTGGCGGCAGGACGACGGATTGAACATGGGCGAGGTGGAATGGGTGGACGACCCGGCGGCAGCGCCCGTCGCCGTCCCGCCCGAACATCGGCACCTCGCCGACGTGCTGCGGCGCGTGCTGCCGGAGCTCGGCGAGGTCTACGCCGGCATCGAGCCGCGTTTCGACGATGCGGCATGGGTGGGCGCACGGCTCGTCGAGATCCTGCCCATCTCGCTCGCCGACAAGCAGGCCTGCCTCGTGATGGACGACCCGATCGCGCGTCTGGCGACGCTCTCGCCGCTCATCCGGCGACCGGAGGATCCGTCGGACGCGTGAGCCCGTCATCGACGCGGCCGATACCGGCCGCCGTCCGTCGGCCGTAGAAGCGCACGATGATCACGCCGATCAGCAGCGTCCAACCGAGCACCAGCCAACCGACCACGCCGTCGAAGCTCGACAGCAGGAAACGCAGCGGGTTCGATTCGTCCGGCACGGAGGTCTCACGCAGCACGCTGATCACCCACACCCAGCCGGCGTGCAGACCGATGCAGCCGGCGACGTGACCGGTGCGTGCGCGCACCACGCCGAGCAGCACG
>JBIIVD010000057.1:0-10826 GCA_044339635.1 Steroidobacteraceae bacterium
CGTTCGGCTCGAGCTTGAGCCAGATGTGGCCGTACTGGCCGCGGCCGCCCGACTGGCGCACGAACTTGCCCTCGGACTCGACCGTGCCGCGCAGCGTCTCGCGGTACGCGACCTGCGGCTTGCCGACGTTGGCCTCGACCTTGAACTCGCGCTTCATGCGGTCGACGATGATCTCGAGGTGCAGCTCGCCCATGCCGGAGATGATGGTCTGGCCGGACTCCTGGTCGGTGTGCACGCGGAACGAGGGGTCTTCCTTGGCGAGGCGCTGCAGCGCGAGACCCATCTTCTCCTGGTCGACCTTGGTCTTGGGCTCGACGGCCACCGAGATGACGGGGTTCGGGAACACCATCTTCTCGAGCGTGATGGACTTCGCCTCGTCGCACAGCGTGTCGCCGGTCGTGACGTCCTTGAGGCCCACGGCCGCGGCGATGTCGCCGGCGCGCACTTCCTTGATCTCGGTGCGGTCCGAGGCGTGCATCTGCAGCAGGCGGCCGATGCGCTCGTTGCGCGACTTGGTCGGCACGTAGACCGAGTCGCCCGAGTTGAGCACGCCCGAATAGACGCGGAAGAAGGTGAGGTTGCCGACGAAGGGGTCGTTCAGGATCTTGAAGGCGAGCGCCGAGAACGGCGCATCGTCACGGCTCTCGCGCGTCGCAGGGGCGCCCGAGTCGTCGATGCCCTTGACCGGCGGCATCTCCGGCGGCGAGGGCATGTATTCGATGATGGCGTCGAGCAGCGCCTGCACGCCCTTGTTCTTGAAGGCCGAGCCGCACATGCAGAGGACGATGTCGTTGCGCAGCGCGCGCTCGCGCAGGCCGGCCTTGATCTCGGCCATGGTCAGCTCTTCGCCGCCCAGGTACTTGTCCATGAGCGTGTCGTTGGCTTCGGCGGCGGCCTCGACCATCTGCGCGCGCAGCTGCGCCGCCTGTTCGCGCAGACCCTCGGGGATCTCGCGGTACTCGAAGTTCATGCCCTGCGTCGCCATGTCCCAGTAGACGGACTTCATGTGCAGCAGGTCGATGACGCCCTCGAAGGCGTCCTCTGCGCCGATCGGCAGCTGGATCGGGACCGGGTTGCCGCGCAGGCGGGTCTTGATCTGCTCGATGCAGCGCAGGAAATCGGCGCCGGCGCGGTCCATCTTGTTGACGAACGCGATGCGCGGCACGCCGTAACGGTTCATCTGCCGCCACACCGTCTCCGACTGCGGCTGCACGCCCGACACCGCGCAGAAGAGCGCGACCGCCGAGTCGAGCACGCGCAGCGAACGCTCGACCTCGATGGTGAAGTCGACGTGCCCCGGGGTGTCGATGATGTTGATGCGGTGCTCGGGAAGGGTCTTGTCCATCCCCTTCCAGAAGCAGGTGGTCGCCGCGGAGGTGATGGTGATCCCGCGCTCCTGCTCCTGCTCCATGTAGTCCATCACGGCCGCGCCGTCATGGACCTCGCCGATCTTGTGCGACACGCCCGTATAGAAAAGGATGCGCTCGGTCGTGGTGGTCTTGCCCGCATCGATGTGCGCCGAGATACCGATGTTCCGGTAGCGCTCGATGGGGGTGACGCGAGGCATGGGCGTGGGCCGGGTCTACGGGCGGAGGAGCGGCGACGCGCGCGCTTACCAGCGGTAGTGCGCGAAGGCCTTGTTGGCCTCGGCCATGCGGTGCGTCTCTTCGCGCTTGCGGACGGCGGCGCCGCGGTTCTCGGAGGCCTCCAGCAGCTCGTGCGCGAGGCGGAACGCCATGGACTTCTCGCTGCGCGCGCGCGCGGCCTCGATCACCCAGCGCATGGCGAGGGTCTGGCGGCGCGTGGAACGCACTTCGACCGGCACCTGGTAGGTGGCGCCGCCGACGCGGCGCGACTTCACTTCGACCATGGGCTTGACGTTGTCGAGCGCCTGCGACAGCAGCATCATGGCGTCGTCGGCCTGCTTGCCGGTCTTCTCGGTGATGCGGTCGATGGCGCCGTAGATGATGCGCTCGGCGGCCGACTTCTTGCCGCTCTTCATGACGACGTTCATGAACTTGGCGAGCATCTCGTTGTTGAACTTCGGGTCCGGCAGGACGTGACGGACCGGGGCTTGTGCGCGACGGGACATGGTGTGTCTCCTGAGCCTTGTCTTGGGGGCTTATTTCTTGGGGCGCTTGGCGCCGTACTTGGAGCGGCTCTGCCGGCGGTCGTTGACGCCCGCGCAGTCGAGCGTGCCGCGCACCGTGTGGTAGCGAACGCCCGGGAGGTCCTTGACGCGACCGCCGCGGATGAGCACCACCGAGTGCTCCTGGAGGTTGTGGCCCTCACCGCCGATGTACGAGGTGACCTCGTAGCCGTTGACGAGACGCACGCGGCATACCTTGCGCAGCGCCGAGTTCGGCTTCTTCGGGGTGGTGGTGTAGACGCGCGTGCAGACGCCGCGCTTCTGCGGGGCGGCGCCGAGCGCCGGCACCTTGGTTTTCTCGGCGCGCGTACGGCGCGGAGCGCGAATGAGCTGACCCGTGGTGGCCATGCAGTCTCCAGATCTTCCAGCGTTGTCGGACAAGTGCGCCGGACAGGAGAGGTCGCTCGTCGGCCCGCCAAAACATCCGGTGCGCGATGCCCTGAGGCGAAGCGCGCCGGAGAACCCGGGCCTACGACCGACAGCCCCACGACCGGCTGCGGCGGGCGGCTGCCGAAGACGACCCGGGCCACCTCCTCGCGGAGGCGGCCCGGATGTTCGTAAGCCGCTGTTTTTCGGACATCCGGCTAGGGGTGTCCGAGAAAGGTCGCGTAGTCTAGGGAGCGCCCCCCGGCCTGTCAATCGGCGGGCGGGGCGGCGGGGTAGTCGCATGCCGGACCCCCGAGGCAGGGTAACCGCTGGCCCTGCTTGACCCCCGTCATCGGAGCCGCTTTGGCTGCCCGGGGACCCGGCTGCGCAGTTCCACCCTACCCCCGCCCGGATCCGCCGTCCGGACTTGCGTCACAAGAATTGCCTCGGCACCACGCATCACCTATACAAGTAGGAGGTAACCCGAGGGTCCGCCACGATGCACCCCCCTACCCGCCCCCGCGCCACCCCGCTCGCCCGCATCGCCCTCTGGGCTGCGCCGCTCCTTGCCGCCCCGGTGGCGGCGTCCCCGCCCCCCGGCTATGTGTCCGAACGGCTGCCGAACGGCCTCGCCGTCTCCATCCTCCCCGACCCCTCGATGCCCCGGGTGGCGACACAGGTCTGGGTGCGGGTCGGTTCGGCCAATGAGGACGACCGGACCCGGGGGTTCGCCCACCTCTTCGAGCACCTGATGTTCGGCGGCACGGCACAGCACCCGAAGCGCGCGCTGTGGGACGCGCACGAACGCCACGGCGGCGACGTCAACGCCTACACCTCCTTCGACGAGACGGTCTATGTCTCGGCCATCCCGCCCGTGGGGCATGCCGAGGTGCTGGCGATCGAGGCCGACCGGATGACGCAGCTCGCGCTCAGCGAGGACAACCTCGCCAACGAGAAGCGCATCGTCACCGAGGAACTGCGCACCAGCCTCGAGAACGACCCCTTCAACCGCCTCGCCTCGCAAGCGCTCGCGAGGATATTCGGCGAACACCCGTATTCTTTGACGCCGCTCGGCACCCAGGAAGACATCGCCGCCGCGACGCTCGACTACGCCCGCGGCTTCTACGCGCGGTGGTACCGGCCGGACAATGCGCACCTCGTGGTGGTGGGGCCGGTCGACGCAGAGGCCACGCTTGCCCGCATCCGCGAGACGTTCGGCGCGCTGCCGGCGGGCAGCCTGCCGCCCTCCGACGTGCCGGCGGTGACCGACCTCGCCTTCCCCGAGCGCATCGCCCTCAAAGAGGACATCCCGCCGGTCGAGGTGGCGGCCCTCGGTTTCCCCCTGCCGCCCGCCACGCATCCGGATGCGGCCGCGCTGCGCGTCGCGCTGCAGTTGCTCGGTGGCGGTGGCGTCGACCCGTTCGAGGACGAGCTGGTCCGCGTCCGCAAGCAGGCGATCGCTGCCGGGACCACGACCCTGACGGCCCGCCGTGGCGGGCTGCTGGCGTTCTACGCCGCGAATCTGCCGTATCGGCGCGAACAGACCGCGTTCCGCCACCTCGAGGAAGCGCGCGGCAGTCTCGCCTCGTTCCGGTGGCTCGATGCCGAGCGGCTCGCCGCCGCCAAGCGGGCGTTGCGGGTCGCGGACCTGCGACGCAGCTACTCGGCCGAGGCGATGGCCTCGGCGATCGGCCGCGCCGCGTGGTGGGAGGGCGACGAGATGCGGGCCTTCGACTCCGCCGCGCGCATCGAGGCGGTCACCGAGGACGATGTCCGTCGCGTGCTGCGCGCCTGGGTCTTCGACGCCCGGCCGGTGCGTTTTTATGTGCAGCCCGAGAAGGTGCCGGTCCTCGTGTCGATGTTCGGTTGGCTGTATCCGGTGCTCGGGCCGGTCATGTGAGGGCGCTGACATGCGCCGCCGCACCCTGCTGCGCTCGACGCTCTTCGCCGCACTCATCGGGGCGCTGCCGCTCGCGGCCTCCGGCGCCGCGACCACCCCGGTGGATGTCCGACCGACACCGACGGCCGTCCGCTGGAGCGTCGACGCCGCGACCACCGGCCTGCTGGTCGAAGACCACCGCGTCCCCTTGGTGACAGTGCAACTGCGTTTCCCGGCTGGCGAATGGAGCCCCTGGGTCGCGCGCAGCGGCGCCGATGTCGCCTTCGGCATCCAATCCCGCGACCCGGCCGGTACGCTGCGCCAGCGCGCCGACCGGCTCGCCGCGCCGATCTTCCTCAGCGTGGCGCCGCGCTGGTCGACGCTGAGCGTGACCTGCCTCAAGGAAGACCTGCCGGCGGTGCTGCAGCTGGTGCGGGACGTGCTCGCCAACCGCGACTTCGACCGCGCCGAACTCGCGCGCCGCCGACAGGGCGCCGAGCTCGAATGGAAGGCCTCGCTGAAACAGCCGCGCTTCATGGGGCTGCAGGCCGGCGCACGCATGCTCTACGGCCCCGACGACCCGCGCCGCAAAGCCTACGAGGCGCCCGACGACCCGGTGAGCGACCCCACGAAGCTAGCGGCCGCGCGCGATACCCTCGTACGCCTGCCGGGACGCAGCATCGGTTTCGCAGGTGCCCTCACGGCGGACGAGGCGCAGCGGTTCGCCGCGACGCTCCTGCCGCCGCCCTCGGCCGAGGTCCCGGCCGACCTCGCGCCTGCCCTGTCTGCACCCCAAGCGCCGGACTCGCGTCCCCGCGACATCGACCTGCCGATGGCACGGCTCACGCAGGTGTACTTCGGCTACGGGCGCGAGGGTCTCTCTCTGCTCGACCCCGCCGAACCCGCGTCGGTCATCGCGGACCATGCGCTGGGCGGACACTTCAATTCACGGCTGATGACCACGCTGCGCCAGGAAGGCGGCGACACCTATGGCGCGGGCGTGGTCGACCTCGGCGGCATCGACCCCGGGCTCTATGCCCTCGCCACCTTCACCCGCACCGGCAACGCCGCGGCCGTCGACGCCAAGCTGCGCGACGTGCTCGCCCGCCTGCACCGCGAAGGCCTCACCGAAGAGGAGCGCGCGCTCGCCGCGGGCAACGCGGTTGGCAGCCGCGCCGCGCTGCGCGAGACGCCGCAGCAAGTCCTGTACACCGCCATGGACGAGCACAGCCTCGGCCTGCCGGACGGATTCTTCGACAACCGCGCCGCCCGCGCCGCCGCGCTGACACTCGAGCAGGTCAATGATTTCGTGCGGCGGTTCTACGATCCCGCCGGGTTCACCATGATCCGCGCACGGCCGGAGTGAAGACGACCGCTGGCTGACATCAGCGGGGCGAGAATCCGGCCAAGGCCCGCGAGACACCGTGAGACTCGCGGACGATCAACTCCCGGTGCTTCCGGCCCCCGGACGTCCGCCGCGCGTCCGGTACATCGCCGGCAGTTCATGCACGCCCTCCGCGTCGAGAAAAGGATCGACCACGCGGATCCGGCCGTAATGCCGGCCGTGCTGGAAGTCCTCGGAGAGCAATTCGTCCACGCCGTGCACTTCAGCGGCCGCCCAGATGAGCGCATCGAACCAGGAAAGCCCGTACATCGTCATCCCGCGCATGCCCGTGACGAGGACCTCCGGCGTCGGATACAGCACGGCGAGCTGCCGCATGAGGCTTTCGGCCTCGAGCAAGGCGTCTTGCCGCGGCAGGAGCGCCCGGCCTCCGAGACTGTTCATGGGACGGGTGGTGGCGGCCACGAACTCGACGATGGATTGATAGGAGACGCAGAGGGACTCTGCGGCGATGCCGCGCTCGATGACCTCGGCGGCGCGTCGTTGTTTGTTGCGGTCGCGCGGGTCGACGCGGTAGACCAACACATTGGTGTCGACGAGGCGGACCACGGTCACGGGGTCAACCTCGGGTGTAGAGGTCGTCGCGGGTCCAGCCGCGGTCGGCAGGCGACCCGGCCACCCCCAACCCGCTCGCGGCGAAGGCGGCATCGCGCTCGGCCTGCCGCGCGGACGCCTCGCGGAAGAGGCGCAGCCGCTCGGCCGTGCTGAGCTCGGCGCCCGCCCCCTTGCCGACGGGCGCCATGCGGATGGCATCGCCGGCCACGGCGAACTCGACTTCGCTGCCGGGGCCGAGCCCGACCTGCTCGGCCAGCCGCTTGGGGACCGTGATCTGCAGCTTTCGGGTGATCTTGGGCATTCCTTACTTTAGCAAGGATTTTTTCCTTGCTCCAGTCTGCCACCCGCCTCGGCGGACTCCCCGCAGCGCACGAAGAGCCACAGCACCGCGGCGAGGGCCGCGAACGCGGCGCCGATCAGCCAGGCGCTCGTCCAGTCGCCGCCCGCGACCAGCGCGGCGACCATGGGTTGGCAGACGATGCCGCCGATGTTGCCGCCGGTGTTGAGCACGCCGGTGGCGGCGCCGGTATCGGCACGCGCGACGCGCATGGTGGCCGCCCAGTACGGCCCCTCGTTCACTTCGATGGCGAAGAACGCGAGGGTGAGGGCCGCGACCGCCAGCAGTACGCTGCCCACCGCCGGAATGGCGACCAGCATCACCGCGCCGAGCGGCAGGCTCAGGAGCGGCAGCAGTCGATAGCCGCGCGTGGCGCCGTGGCGCGCGGCGAGCCGGTCGGCGAGCACGCCGCCCAGCGCCGCACCGACGGCGGCCCCGATCCAGGGGATCATCGCCATCACGCCGCTTTCGAGACCTTTGAGACCACGCTGCTCGACGAGGTACATGAACGACCAGAAGCTGATCATGTAGAACACGACGTTCAAGCAGAGGTACGAGAGGGCGAGCAACAGGATGTTCCGGTCACGCAGCACCCCGAGCATGCGCCCGAAGGTGAGCGGTGGCGCAGGCGGCGCGTCATCGAGCTCGGCGAGCTCGGCGGGCGTGACCCGCGGGTGCTGCTGCGGCCGGTCGCGCCCGAAACGCCACCACACGAGCGTCAGCAGCAGCGCTGGCATCGCAGTCCAGAGCACCGCCTGTTGCCAACCGAGCGCGGCGATCAGCGCCACCAGCAGCGGCGGCGTCAGCGCGCCGCCGAGCAGCATCCCCGAGGAGATGAACCCGTTGGCGAGCGCGAACTGGCGCGACGGGAACCAACGCTCGACCACCGTCGCGAACACCGGGAAGATCGGCCCCTGCCCGATCCCGAGCAGCACTTGCGCGACGATCAGCACGCCAAGCAGCGCCGCGCCGCCGACCACGTAGGGCGAGAGCGCCGTGGTGAGGGTCGCGACCACACCCAGCAGGCCCACCACCGTGAACACCACGCGCGGTCCGAAGCGCTGCCCCATCGCGCCACCGGGCAATTGCGCAGCGGCGTAGGCCGCCGTGAACGAGAGGAACAGCCAGCCGATCTGCTGCTTGGAAAGTTGCAGCGCTGCGGTCAGCTCCGGTGCCGCCACCGAGATGGTGGTGCGCTGCACATAGGCCAAGGCCGCAAAGCCGAACATGCAGGCATAGATCCACCAACGGATGCGCAGCGTTTTCACGGGGCGCGCTCCGGGTCGCTCACGGCGTCAGACCTTGGGGTCGGGGTTTTCGGTGTGCCCATCGAGGGTCAGCACCTGGCCCGAGATGCGCGCCCCCGCAGGCGAGGCGAGGAACACGGCCATCGCCGCGACATCTCCCGCCGTCACGAACGTCCGCAGCGACGTCCCCGCCTCATAGGCGGCGCGCACGGCAGCGGGCGTCGTGCCCTTGGCCGCGGCCTCGCGCTCGATGACGCGCTCGATGCGCGGCCCCTCGACACAGCCGGGCGCGATGACATTGGCGCGGATGCCGAAGGGCCCCGCCTCCATCGCCACGGTCTTCATGAGGCCGTTCACCGCCCACTTGGCGGCGACATACGGCGCGCGCAGCGGCGTGCCGAACTGCCCGGAGGTCGAGCCGGTGAACACGATGCAACCCTGCCCGGCGCGCTTCATCATCGGCAGGGCGCCCTGCGCGGCGAGCACGGCGCCGCCGAAGGTCACATCTAGGCATTCTTTGAAGGCGGCGTAGTCCTGGTCCTCGAGCAGCGCGGTGCGCCCGGAGATCCCCGCATTCGCGCAGAGCACCTCGAGGCCGCCCCACTCGGCTTCGATGCGCCCGAACAGCGTGCGCATCGCGGCGGGGTCGGCCACATCCACCCGGTCACGCCGCCATGCCGTCGGACACTGCGCGAGCGCGGCGTCATCGATGTCCGTCACCCACACGCGCGCGCCGGTCGCCGCGAACGCGCAGGCGATGGAGAAGCCGATGCCGGATCCGCCTGCCGTCACGAGCACCCGGGGCGCACGGATCATCGAGGTCTCGCTCATCCCGCGCTCATTCCGGCCGGATCCTCGGCCCGCTCTTGTCGGCGAAGGCCGCGAGACGCTCGCGCGCGGCGGCCTGCGTGTTCACCACGCCCGCGATGCAGGCCTCGGCGTAGGCGGCATCCAGCGCCGACATGTTCTGGATGTGGCTGATGCCCGAGCAGATGGCGAAGTTCGTGAGCGGCAGGTTCTGCGCGCAGCGCCGGGCGATGGCGAGCGCCTGATCGAGGCTGGAACCGTCGGTGAGGTACTGCGCGAGGCCCAGGTCGATCGCCTCCTGTCCTTTGTAGACGCGGCCCGTCAGCATCATGTCGATCAGCCGCGACTTGCCGATGAGGTCGGCGACGCGGATGGTGGCGCCGCCGCCCGTGAAGAGCCCGCGCTGACCTTCGGGCAGCGCGAAGTAGGTCGTGGCGTCGGCGACGCGGATGTGCGCCGCGCTCGCGATTTCGAGGCCCCCGCCCACGACGGCGCCCTTGAGCGCGGCGATGACGGGCACGCCGCCGTATTCCATCTTGTTGAAGGCCTCGTGCCAGCGCAGGCAGAGCTGCCAGAACTCGGCAGGCGTACGGTCGGCGCGATGGTGCTCGATGAGATCGAGACCGGCGCAGAAATGGTCCCCCGCCGCGGCGAGCACGATGGCGCGCGCGCCCGCGGCCTGCGCCCCCGAGAAGAGCCGCACCAGCTCCTCGATGGTGGCGGCATCGAGCGCGTTGCGCTTGGCCGGACGGTCGAGGGTGACGATCCAGACCCCGTCAGGCTGGCGTTCCACTCGCAGGTTCTCGTAGGCATCGGTCATCGTCATCGCTCCCCGGTATCGATCGCGTCGTCAGATGAACGGCAGCTCGGTGAGCGTGCCGGGCTGCATCAGGCCACCGACCCGCGCCTCGACCCGCGCGCCCGCCGCGCATGTGCGGTCGATCAGCGCGAAGCCGATGTTTTTCCTAAGGCGGTAGGAGAAGATGCAGTTGGTGAGGTCGCCGACCTTGCGGCCGTCCTGGTAGATCGGGTTCCACAGGAACCCCGGCTTCACCGGGTCGCCCGCGTCGAGGACGATGCCGAGCGTGTGCCGCCGCGGCCCTGCTGCCGCGATACGCCGCAACGCCGCGATGCCGAGGGTGTCGTCGGGCACGCCGAGATCGACGTACTTGCCCATGCGCACCTCGAAGGGGTTGGTCGTACGATCAGTGTCACCGCCATAGGAGACCAGGCCCGACTCCACGCGTTCGCACCAGTTCGGGCCGCCGGGCCCGATGCCGTAGGGCCGGCCCGCTTCCTTGAAGATGTCCCACAGGCGCGTGCCCTGCGTGCCGTCGCGCAGGTAGATCTCGAAGCCGCCCTGCTTGGACCAGCCCGAGCGCTGCACCACGACCGGGATGCCGTCGATGTGTGTTTCGCGGAACCAGAAATACTTGATGCCGCGCACCCAGTCGCCGCAGACGTGGGCCACCACGTCCTCGGCCTTCGGGCCCTGGATCGCCATCGGTGAGACATCGGGCTCGCTGACCTCGACCTTCAGTCCGCGCTCGGAGGCGATGGACCCCGCCCAGAACCAGATGTTGGAGTCGGCGATGGACAGCCAATAGAGGTCGTCGGCGAGCTTGAGGCAGATCGGGTCGTTGATGAGCACGCCCTGGTGGTCGCAGAGCGGGACGTACTTGCCCTGCCCCACCTGCTGCTTGGAGAGGTCGCGCGGCGCGAGGATCTGCGCAAGGCGTCCCGCGTCCGGACCCTTCAGTTGCACTTGCCGCTCGACCGCGACATCCCATTGGCTGACGCCGTTGATGAGGCGCCAATACTCGGCCTCGGGGTCGCCGAAGGCCGTGGGCATCAGCATGTGGTTGTAGGTGGTGAAGGCGGTCACGCCCTCGGCGAGCGTGGCTTCGAAGAACGGCGACGGCCGCAGCCGGGCTGAGGGCGTGATGCCGAACAAGGACGCCTCCGGGTCAGAACCAGTTGAAGTTGAACGAGATGCTCACCCGCTCGGTCGCGGCGCGGCTGGCGGGGACCTCGTGGCGCAGCCAGCTCTCGAACAGTACCACCTGCCCCGCGCGCGCGGGCAC
>JBIIVD010000099.1:0-2809 GCA_044339635.1 Steroidobacteraceae bacterium
TCCTGTCGCTTGCTGCACGGGCCGGTCCGAGAACGAGAACAGCACCGCGTCGCTTGACGCCTCATGCCGTACCGTGGCCCAGCTCGGCGCGACGAACACATCGCGGGCCGACCACTCGATGACGGTGTCCCCGATGTGCGTCCTGCCTTCGCCTTCGACCGGCGTGAACACCGTGGCGTCGGTGCTGCGGTAGGGCTGCGTCGCGAGACCGCGCGGCAGCAGCTGCATGAAGGTGGCGATGGTCGGCATCGCGAAGCCGCCGGTCACCGGGTTCACGAAGCGCATCTTGTAGCCATGGCAGGGGTCCGGCTCGCCGTTGCCGCGCAGCGTCTCGAGCGCCTCGCGCGTGCGCGCGTAGGGGTAGCTGAAGACCGGCGAGGTCAGACCGGACGGGCGGTGATCGACCGGCAGCAGGTTCGAGCCGTAGCGCGCCAAGCTGTCACCGACCGGGCGCGTCACCGGCTGCTCGACGGCGCCGAGGTGCTCCATGAACGAGGCGTCCAACGCCTGGACCAACGGGATGTCGAGCCCGTCGAGCCAGATCACCGGATCCGGCGTGTCATTGCCGTGGTCGTGCCACTCCCAGGACGGCGTGATGATGAAGTCGCCGGGATGCATCACCGTGCGCTCGCCGCCCACCGCCGTGTAGGCGCCGGTGCCTTCCAGCACGAAGCGCAGGGCGCTCTGTGTGTGGCGGTGGCTGCGCGCGCGCTCGCCCGGTAGCACCAGCTGCAGCCCCGCATAGAGCGACGTCGTGATGCGTGACTGACCCGCGAACATGGGGTTCTCGAGCACCAGCACCCGCCGCTCGGCCTCTTCCACCGAGACCAATCCGCCGGCCTCCATCAGCAGCGCCCGCATCTCCGGATAGCGCCACGCGGCGGCCTTGCAGTCGCTCGAGGGCTGCTTGGTGACGAGCGCGGCGAGCGAGAGCCACAACGGTGAGAGGTTGCGCTGCGCGAGACGGTCATAGAACTCCTGCCGTCGGCTCGCGATCTCGTCAGGTCCTGCGGACATGCTTCGTCTCCGTTCGGTCGGACGGCACAGCCCCTCAGGGCAACGCCACGGTCATCGGATCGTAGCAATAGAGCCACTCGCGCCGTGACCGCGCGATGTCCTTGCGGATGAAGGCCTCGCGCATCTGTGCGGCATCGGTGATGTGGAACAGCTCACCGTGCTCCGTCGACTCGCGCACGATGCGCGAGGTGCGGGGCGCACGGTTGCGCTCGTAGCGCCGCAGCGCATCCGGCACCGGCTCGCCGCCGTCGAGACAGCGCGCAAGCACCCCGCCGTCCTCGATCGCCATGTTCGCCCCTTGTGCCATGTAGGGCAGCGTCGGATGGACGGCATCACCCAGCAGCGTCGCACGATCGGTGCTCCAGCGCTCGTGCAGTTCGCGGCTGTTGAGCGCCCACCGGAAGCACTGGTCGTGGTCCATCGCGTCGATGATCGCCTGCACCTCGGGATGCCAACCGGCGTAGTCCTGCTGCAGCTCGGACCAGGGACGGCGCGCGGTCCAGGATTCCTCTTCCCAGTCGCGCTCGTGGCAACCGACGAAGTTGAGCAGCGAACCGCCCCGCAGCATGTAGACCACGGCATGGTTGCGGGGTCCGCACCAGACGGTCACCACCGGACGCGAAACAGCAGCGGGCAGACGCTCGGCCGGCACCGTGACCCGCCATGCGGCTTGCCCGGTGTACACCGGCTGCGCAGGACCGATGATGAGGCCGCGAACGACGGACTTGATGCCATCGGCACCGACGAGCACATCGCCCTCGTCCGTCCGCCCGTCCGCGAGCTGCACACGCGCCGTCGCGGCGTTCTCGGTGAACCCGGTCGTGCGCGCCGACAAGGTGATGCAATCCGGATCGAGCCGCTGCACCACCTCGGCCAGCAGACCGTGCAGGTCGCGGCGGTGCACGTGGTAGTAAGGCGTGCCGTGCAGGCGCTCGTGGGTGCCGTCCTCGTTCAGCGGCACGCGATGCAGCATCTCGCCGGTGTCGAAGCGGCGGAACTCGTAGGCGAGCGGCCGCACCGCCACCGCATCGAGCCGCTCGCGCAGACCGAGGGTGTCCAGAACCTTGACGGAGTTGGCGCTCAGCTGGATGCCCGCGCCGACCTCACCGAGCTCCGGCGCCTGCTCGTAGATCCGCACCCGGTGGCCGCGCTGGATGAGGCAGGCGGCCGCTGTGAGGCCACCGAGACCGGCGCCGGCGATCAGGACCTTCATGATGTACCGCCACCGGCCGGCTCGGCGGAGCAGGACACTCGACGCGGCGACGCCCCGATCCACGGCTTCGACCGGAGGTGTTTGGTTGTCTCGACGTTCATCTTTTGGCGCGTTGGTCCCGGGGGCCCATCTTCACCCAAGCCCGGGGGACCCATGCAGACGCGCCGACCCTTGCGCCCGGTTTCGCAAATCAACCGTCTGATTCTTTAAATAGGGGCGACATCGTCCCTGCCGATGTCCGACCGCGATTGAATCGATGGCCCCGGCACTGCATCCTTGCCGCCATGAAACGGTCAGCGGCGCGTGGGACGGGTGTCGGGGAAGAGATCGGCGACGGCTTCATCCGGACGCTGCTCGCGGGACCCGGCGGCCGCTTGACCCAGGCCTTCGAGAACGCCTGGACCTCGCCGCATACCTCGCGGGTCGAGGCGAACGCCGAGCGCGGCGTCACGCGCTTCCTCGTCGACCGCGACCTGCCGCGTGCCGCGGGCGGCTACGAGCTGTTCTCGATCCGTGACCAGATCCGCGTCGTCATCGAAGACCTGCAGAACACCGGACCGAGGACGGAACGCGCGCCCG
>JBIIVD010000058.1:0-10688 GCA_044339635.1 Steroidobacteraceae bacterium
ACGGTGAACGTCGAACTGGTCTCGATGGACAGGTTGACCCCGCCGTGTTCGCCGAACTCGTGGCGCGAGCGCGCCACACGGGCGATCGGATCGGCAGGCATCGCGGATCGGGGCGGGGCGGGGGTGTCTTCGGCCATGACGGACTCCTGCGGCGGGACGCCGGGCGGGGTAGTATTTTCCATCATGAGCGCCCCGAATGGTGTCGGAAGACACGCCCCTGCCGCCGGATGGGTGACCATCCTCCTCTTCAGCCTCTTCGCCTGGACGATGAGCAACCTCGACCAGTCGCTCTTCGGCTACGCGATCCCGGGGGTGATGGGCGAGTTCAAGGTCGGCATCGACACCATCGGCCTCATCCTGACCGTCGGCTTCATCGCAGCGGCGGTGATGGTGGTGTTCGCCGGATTGGCGGCCGATACCTGGGGGCGGCGTTGGACGCTCGCGGGGCTGCTCGCGCTGTCCGCGCTCTGCGTCGGCCTGAGCGGCCTCGTCACCGACCTCACGCAACTGACCCTCCTGCGCGCGCTCGCCTTCGGCCTCGCGGCGGGCATCGCCCCCATCACCGCGGCCTATGTCGCCGAGTGCGCCCCGGCGCGGCACCGCGGCCTGCTGCTCGGCGTGCTGCAATGCGGTTATCCGCTCGGCTGGTTCCTCGCCGCCCTGCTCGCGGCGCCCTTGCTCGAGACGCAGGGCTGGCGCGAGGTGTTCTTCATCGGTTTCGTGGTGGTGCCGATCGCGCTGCTGATCGGTTGGCGCATGCCCGAGAGCGACCGCTTCGAGCAGGCTGCGGCCCGCCGGGGATCGTCGACCCCGGCACTCGACTGGACCTTGCTGAGCCGGCTGTTCGGCGCCGAATACCGCCGCCGTTCGATCGCCTCGATGGTGCTCTTCTTCGCGTTCGGCTGCGCCTACGCCGGCACCGCGTTCTTCTTCCCGACCTATTTCATGGAGGTCCGGGGCTACTCGCAAGCCGAGGCCGCCTGGATCGTCGGGCTCTCGAACGGCATCGCGATCTTCGGCTATCTCGCGGCGGCCTACGTGGGCGAATACCACCTGCCGCGCCGCAACACCTTCGCGTTGTGGTGCCTGCTCGGGGCGATCGCGCTGGTCGCGCTGATGTGGTTGCCGAGCGAGCGCTGGCACGACCTCACGCTGTTCGCGCTCACCGCCGCGTTCTTCTATGGCAGCAACGCCGTCGTCGGCGCGCTGCTCACCGAGCTCTACCCGACGCCGATGCGCACCACCGCCTTCGCCGTCTGCGGCTCGGCGCCGCTCAGCCTCGGGTTCGCGCTGTTCCCGGCGCTCGTGCCGCTCGTGGTGCAGACGAGCGGCTGGCAAGTCGCCTTCACGCTGCTGATCGCGCCGCTGCTGCTGGTGTCGGCCGCGGCGGCGCTGACGCTGCCCAAGATCCTCTCAGGGCGCGACGTCGACGAAGGCTGACGCCGTCCGAGGTGACGCCGCCTCAGCCGTGACCCGGCGTGTGGTCGACGGGCTCCGGGCGTGACGTGCGGTCGCCGAGCGGTTCGGCGCCCGCCGGGCGCCCGACGAAACGGCGGACGAGACCGCGCTCGCCCTCGATGAGCTGCGCGATGCGCTGCCGCACCGCCTGGTCGGCGAGCGTCGGGCGCGTGTGGCGGCGCAGGTAGTCCGACCAGGTCGGACTCTCGAAACGCTCCACCCACAGCAGCGGGTCGTCGATGTCCTGGCTGACCGACCAGGCACGCGCGCCGTCGCGCTGGCGGATGCGACCGAGCTCGTTGATCTCCGCCGCGAAGGCCTCGGCGTTCTCCCCGGGCACCCGGTACTCCAGCGTCACCACGACCGGGCCGGTCGACCCGTCGAGCTCCACCGCCGGCGGCTGGATGTCGGTGACGATGTGCGGATCGAGCGACCCCAGCCGCGCGACCGAGACCGGCAGCCAGCGTGCGACGAGGAAGGTCGCGAGCGCGGCCAGGCCGCCGATCGCGAGCGCGGTCCGCACGCCGAGGTCGGTCGCGAGATGGCCGGCGATCCAGGCGCCCGCCGCCATGCCGGCGAAGGCGAAGGTCTGGTACATCGCGAGCGTGCGGCCCGTCACCCAGCGTGGCGAGGACATCTGCACCGCGATGTTGAAGGTGGCCAGACCGAGCGTCCACACGAACCCCGCGACGAGGTGCGCGAAGAGCGTGAGCGGCGCCCATCGGCTGTAGGCGATCGCGAACATGGCGAGGCTCGCCACGGCGCACAGGCCGCGCAGCATCGTGTCGCTCGTGAACCGCGCGCGCAGCGCGCCGCTCGACAGCGCGCCCGCCATGGCGCCGAAACCGAAGCCGCCGAGCAGCACGCCATAGGTCTGCGCGCCGCCGGCGAGCAGGTCGCGGGCGACGATCGGCATCAGCGCCGGCACCGCCGTGAGCGGGACGGTGAACAGCAGGCAGCGCAGCAGGATCGCGACCAGGTGCGGCGACAACCAGACATAGCGGATGCCGGCCGCGACGGCCGACCCGAGCGGCTCGCGCGGCAGCGTGCTCGTCTCGCGCTTGGGGCGCCACCAGAGCAGCGCCGCCAGCATGCCGAGGTAGGACACGGTGTTGATGACGAACGCCGCCGCCGCGCCCAGCGCCGCGACGATCACGCCACCGATCGCCGGACCCACGCTGCGCGCGATGTTGAACCCGAAGGCGTTCGCCATGATCGCCGAGGGCACCTGGTCGCGCGGCACCTGCTCGCCGATCGAGGCCTGCCACGCCGGCGCGAACGCCGCAGTGCCGCACCCGATCAGGAAGGTGAACAACAGCAACAATCCCGGGGTCACGGCGTCGGCAAGCGCGATGCCGGCGAGCGCCGCGGAGGCCACGAGCATCAC
Source organism: Steroidobacteraceae bacterium (assembly GCA_044339635.1). Taxonomy (GTDB): domain Bacteria; phylum Pseudomonadota; class Gammaproteobacteria; order Steroidobacterales; family Steroidobacteraceae; genus UBA964. Next base: position 2,846 of record JBIIVD010000058.1, read on the forward strand.
CCCTTGCGAGACCAGCATCACGATGCGCCGGTCATGGGTGTCGGCGAAGGCTCCGGCGAGCAGCGACAGGAAGAAGAACGGCAAGGCCCCGGCCGTCTGCACCCACGCGACCATGTCGGGCGAGTCGGTGATGGTCGCCATCTGCCAGGAGGCGCCGACGGTCTGGATGAGGCTGCCGAAGGACGACACCAGGGCCGCCCACCAGAAGGTCGCAAAGACCCGGTGCTGGAAGGGGGCAAGGGTACCCTGGCGCCAGCGCTGAAGGGGGGATTGGGGGGGCAGGCTCATGGCGGGACGATTCCAAAGGTATCATGGACCCATGACCGTCACCGCCGCGAACATCCGAAGGGCCGCTGAGCAGCTGGCCGGCCGCATCGTCCGCACGCCCTGCCGCAAGTCCGAGGCGCTCTCCGCCCGGACCGGCGCGGAGGTGTACCTGAAGTTCGAGAACCAGCAGTACACGGCCTCGTTCAAGGGCCGCGGCGCGCTGGTGAAGCTGCTCTCGCTCGACGATCCGCAGCGCAAGCGCGGTGTCATCGCCATGTCCGCGGGCAATCACGCGCAAGGCGTCGCCTTCCATGCGCAGAAGATGGGCGTACCCGCGACCATCGTGATGCCGGTATCGACGCCCTTCAACAAGATCCAGCAGACCCGCCAGCTCGGCGCGCGCGTGGTGCTGCACGGCCAGCAACTCGCCGAATCAGAGGTCAAGGTCCACGAGCTCATCGCCGCCGAGGACCTCGTGCTCGTGCACCCTTACGACGACGAGGCGATCATCGCCGGCCAGGGCACGGTCGCGCTCGAGATGCTCGAGGACCATCCCGACATCGATTGCCTCTGCGTGCCGGTGGGCGGCGGCGGCCTGCTGGCCGGCATGGCCATCGCGGCGCATGACCTCAAGCCCGACCTCGAGATCGTGGGCGTGCAGACACGCGCCTTCCCGTCGATGCATGCGCTGCTCGCGGGCGTGCCGGCCGAGTGCGGTGCCACGACCATCGCCGAGGGCATCGCCGTGCGCAACGCCGGCCGCATCACCTCGGCCATCCTGCGCGAACATGCCCGCGAGATCCTGCTGGTGGACGAGGCGGACATCGAGAACGCGATCAGCCTGCTGATCTCGGTCGAGAAGACCGTCGCCGAGGGCGCGGGCGCCGCCGGCCTCGCGGCGCTGCTCGCCCAGCCGGAGCGCTTCAAGGGCCGCAAGGTCGGCATCGTCATCTGCGGCGGCAACATCGACACGCGGCTGCTCGGCATCGTCCTGCAACGCCAGTTGGTGCGCGAGCAGCGGCTCGTCACACTGCGCTTCGAGATCACCGACCTGCCGGGCACCCTCGGCCGCATCGCGGGCCTGATCGGCGAGGCGGGCGGCAACATCATCGACGTCACGCACCACCGGCTCTTCCTCGACCTCTCGGCCAAGGCGGCCGACCTCGATTTCACCATCGAGACCCGCGATGCCGCGCACACGGGCCAGGTCGAAGAGACGCTGCGCGCCGCCGGGCTCAAGCCACGGCGCCTGTCGGCGATCGGATCATGACCACCTCCAACACCCGTCTCGAACGCCTGCTCGCCGCCGTCGAACGCGGCGGCAACGCCCTCCCCCACCCTGCGACCCTGTTCGCGCTGCTCGCGCTGCTGGTGATCGTCGCGTCATGGATCGCCGCGCAGGCAGGCCTCGCGGTGCAGCACCCGACGACCGGCGAGACGGTCACCCCCGTGAACCTGCTGAGCCTGGAGGGGCTGCACCGCATCCTCGCGAACCTCGTCACCAATTTCACGGGCTTCGCCCCGCTCGGCACGGTGCTGGTCGCGTTGATCGGCATCAGTGTCGCGGAACACTCCGGGCTCATCGCGGCCTCGCTGCGCAAGCTCGTGCTGTCCGCGCCGCGCCGCTTGTTGACGCCCATCGTGGTGTTTGCGGGCGTCATGTCCAACATGGCGAGCGAGATCGGCTATGTGCTGCTGATCCCGTTGGCAGGGCTCATCTTCATCTCGGCGGGGCGCCACCCCATCGTAGGCATGGCGGCGGCCTTTGCCGGCGTGTCGGGCGGCTATTCGGCCAACTTGCTCATCGGCACCATCGACCCGCTGCTCTCCGGCCTCTCGCAGGAGGCGGCGCGCATCGTCGATCCCGCTTACTCGGTCAGCCCCGCCGCCAACTGGTACTTCATGGCGTTCTCCACACCCGTCATCACGCTGCTCGGCTGGTGGGTCACCGAGAAGTTCACCGCGCAACGCTTTCCGGACCGGGCATTCGAGGCGGACGCCGCCGACGCATCGATGGGTGCGCCCCTGTCCGCGTCTGAACGGCGCGGTCTGCGGTTCGCGGGTTGGACGCTGCTCGCCATCACGCTGCTGCTGGTGTGGTCGGCACTGCCCGTGGGCAGCCTGCCGGGTGCCGGTTTCCTGCGCGACCCGGCGACGGGCGACCTCCTGAAATCCCCGCTGATGTCCGGCGTGGTGGCGCTGATCTTCTTCATCGGCGTCGCGCTCGGCGTGGCCTACGGCGTCGGCGCGGGCACGCTGCGCAACGACGAGGACGTCATCAAGGGCATGAGCGCGAGCATGGCGACGCTCGGCAGCTACCTCGTGCTCGTGTTCTTCGCGGCGCAGTTCGTGGCGTTCTTCAACTGGACGCAGCTCGGCCTGATCATGGCGGTCAACGGCGCGGAATCCCTCAAGGCGCTCGGCCTGTCGGCCTTGCCGCTGTTCGTGCTCTTCATCCTGCTGACCGCGTTCATCAACCTCTTCATGGGCTCGGCCTCGGCCAAGTGGGCGCTGATGGCGCCGGTGTTCGTGCCGATGTTCATGCTGCTCGGCTATTCACCGGAGCTCACGCAGACGGCGTATCGGGTGGGCGACAGCGTCACCAACATCATCTCGCCGATGCTCAGCTACTTCGCGCTGATCATCGCCTTTTTCCAGCGGTACGAACCGAAGGCGGGCATCGGGACCATCGTGGCGGTGATGCTGCCGTACTCGGTGACCTTCCTGATCGGGTGGTCGTTGGTGTTCGCGATCTGGCTCGCGTTCGGCATCCCGGTCGGGCCGGACGCACCGCTGACCTACCCGGCCGCACGCTAAGTCGCGGGGCCGCGCACGCTCGCGGCCGCGCAGCAGCACGCGAGGTTCAGCGGCAGCTCGACGCTACGACCGGGCCGCCCGCCGGCGCGCGCCGCAGCTCGAGATGCTGCACCGTGGGCGGCTCGATGGGTGCGAGCGTCACCGAGGCGACGAGGTCGCCCCGCTCGCAACGCAGCAGCCAGTCCCCACGCAGCCGGTTCTCGATCGACACCCAGCCGCCCATATCGCGGCAGGCGCCGACCTCGGCCCGCAACTGCGCGAACTCGGCGCGACGCCGTGCCTTGTCGCGGTCGAGGAAGAGGTTGGCCGCAGCGAGGCGCTCCGCGGCGGCATCGTCCCAAGCGTTCACGAGCGACGTCACCTCGGCACGGGCGTGCACGAGCTCCGCGGACGCTTGCACGGCGCGCGGTTGGAGGCCGCCCGACGCCTTGAGCGCCGCCAACGCCGGCCCGAACGCGTCGCCCCACGGGGTGTAGGTGCGGTTGCCGAAGGCGATCAGGCCGACGCCGTATTCCGGCAGCCAACGCATCTGTGAACCGAAGCCGGGCAGCCCGCCGCTGTGTGCGACGACGTGCGCGAACTCGCAGGTCTGCGAGATCCGCAGGCCATAACCGTAGCCGGCGGCGTTGAGCTGCACCGCGCCCGCCGCATCGCGCGTGACCGTCGCCGGCCTCGTGCGCCACATCTGCTGCATCTCGCGCATCGAGGCGCGCGATACGGGACCCGGATCCGCGCCGTCGCGCGGCGGCCAGGCGCCGAGCAGCGCCCCGACGTAGCGCCCGAGATCCTCGAGGGAGGTGAGCATGCCGCCCATCGCACCGAAGGCGCCGTCCGGCAACTGCGGCTCGCGCTTCCAGCGCGCGTCTTCCCAGCGATAGCCCTGCGCGATGCGCGCGGGCGGCACCGAGCGCGGCTCGAGGGTCGTCGAGGCCATGCCGAGCGGACGCAGGATCTCGCGCTCGACGTACTGCGTGTACGACAGCCCCGAGACGTTGGCGATGACGCGCCCGAGGATCGCGAACCCGTAGTTGGAATACTCGTAGGCCACACCCGGCGGGTTCGAGAACGGGATGCCCTCGCGCATGAGGCGCGAGAACGCCTCTTCGGAGATCCCGAGCTGCTGGTCGCCCCAGGGGTTGTCCTCCGGGAAACCCGCCGACTGCGTGAGCAGGTGGCGCAGCGTGATGGCGGGCGCGTCGGAGGTCAGCGGACGCAGGCCGCGCAGCTCGGGGACATGGCGCTCAGCAGGGTCGTCGAGCGACAGCTTGCCCTCGTCGCGCAGCTTGAGGATCGCCATCGCCGTGAACGACTTGGTCATGCTCGCGATGCGGAAGACCGAATCGCCCCGCACTGGCTGCGAGGTCTCGACCTCACGCAGGCCGGTGGTGCCGAGATGGACCAACTCCCCGTCGACGACGATGCCCCAGGCGGCGCCGGGGACGTTCTCGCGGACCGTGAATTCCCGCATGGCCCGGTCCACCTCCGGGAAGGCTGCGGCGAGCTTGGCCCGGCGTGCCGGGTCCTCGAACATCGCCAGCCCGGTGATCCTCGAACCGGCCGCCAGCGCCTGCGCGGCCAGGCCGAGGATCCCGAGGGCGAAAAGCGGCTTCCAGAGTGTCATGGCGGTACGGTACCCCAAGCCGGAGCACCACCCAAGCGGTGACTGGGCTACCATCGGGACAGGCCGTCGACCGCAGCCGAGGAGAGGACCATGATCCAGATCTCTTATCTCAGCCGGGCCTCAGCCCCGGTCTCCGCCGAACAGTTGCTCGCCCTGCTGCAACAATGCCACACGAACAACACCGCACGCGGGGTGACCGGCATGCTGTTCTACGGCAACGGCACCTACCTGCAGGTCATCGAGGGCGACGAAGCGGTGGTCGACGAACTGGTGGGTCGCATCGCGCGCGATCCGCGCCACGACGACATCCGCATCCTCTCCCGCAAGACCATCGAGCGGCGCGAGCATCCGGACTGGAGCATGGGCTTCGAGCGCGTCACCGACGCGGGGCTCAGCGAGGTCGCGGGGCTGCGCGATTTCTCCGAGGCCGATTTCACGCCCGACGTGCTGGCCGCGCGCAAAGATGTCGTAGACACGCTGATGGACCGCTTCCGCGCGCCGCACTGGGATCCGCTGGTTCGCGAACTCGACGCCAAGGACAAGGTGCTCGAGCACCTGCGCGCCGCGCTCGCCCGTCAGCGCAGCCGGGCTGCCTTCGCGACGCTCGTCATCGAGAGCCTTGCCGAGGCCGGCCGCAAGGGGCCGCTCGGCGAGGAGCATCAGCGGCTCTGCGAATCCGCCCTCAAGTCGCTGCGCGGCGGTTGATGCCCTCGTCGGCCTCGAACTCGGCGCGCCAACGGGCCATCTGCGGCCGGTTGTCGATGTCCCAAGGGTGGAATCCGGGGCGATACCAGGCGAAATAGGTGCGCGGGTTCGCCCGGAAGATCCCGGGTTCGCGCCACAGGAACCGCCGGACGGCACGGCGGGCTTCGCGCGGCGTGTGGCCTTCCGCCTCGAGCAGCATCGAGGCATAGCGCGTGATGTTCCGCGTGAACATCAGCGTGATGAACACCATCGACCAGACGCGCAGCATGTAACGCCGCCAGCCCGGCCAGTCGCGGGTGACCTCGAGGAAGACATCGAACGCCACCGCCTTGTGCTCGGTCTCCTCGAGGGAGTGCCAACGCCACAGCCGCTCAAGCTCCGGCGCCGTCTTGCCGAAGAGCCGCTCCCGCATCAGGTCGTGGGTCTCGGCCATCATCGCGGTGAAGTGTTCGAGCGCCGTGGTGGCGCAGAGCGCACGGATCGGCCCGCGCGAGCGCGCGAAGGCGACACGCTTGCGGACGAGCGCCTCGATCTGCGCGACCGGATAGCGTTCCCGGTCGATCAGCGAGTTGAGCGCATGGTGCTCCCGGGCGTGGACGGCCTCCTGCGCGAGGAACGCGCGGACCTGTTCTGCGAGCGGCCCCGACAGCCGCGAGCGGTAATGGCGCACCGAGTCCATGAAGAGCTTCTCGCCGTCCGGGAAGGCCAACGAGAGTGCGTTGAACACCGCCGTGGCGACCGGGTCGCCGTTCATCCAATGGGTGGCGCGTGCGGCCTCGAGATCGAAACGGATGTCGCGCCATCGCGGCACCACGGCGTCTGATATCGTTTCGTTCATGGTGTACCGACGTTGGCCTTGGACGGCATGAAAGTCAATGCGTGGAGGCCGGCGAAGGGAGCGCTGTCCGCCGCCGCGGTGCTCCACCTCATGCTGGTCGCGGCCCCGGCGCGCAGCGGGCCTGACCCGCAGGTCGTCGCCCCGCCGGTCATGGAGGAAGTCCAGGTCTCCGCCCCGGAGCCCCGCTACGTCTCGCCGACGCTGCGCGACCGAATCGGGCGCATCTGGGCGCCGGTCTACATCGACGGCAAAGGCCCCCTCCGCCTGGTGCTCGACACGGGCGCGAGCCGCTCGGCGCTCACGCGCAGCGCCGTGGCGCGGCTCAATCTGCAGGTCGATCCGGACCGCACCGTGCTGCTGCGCGGCACCACCGGCTCCGCACGGGTGCCGATCGTCCGGGCGCGCAAAGTCGAGATCGGCGACCTGCTCGCGGAACGACAGACCCTCGTGGTGGTGGAGGACGCGTTCGGCGGTGCGGACGGCGTGCTCGCGACCACCCTGCTCGAGGACCGCCGCATCCTCGCCGACTTCCGGCGCGACCGCATCGAGATCGCGCGCTCGAAGGGCCGCGCCGCGCCGCCGGGGTTCACCGTGCTGCCGATCAAGCTGCTCGAGCGGCATGTACCTTGGGTGGAGGCGACCGTGGGCGGCGTGCGGGTCAAGGCGATCATCGACACCGGGTCGCAGCAGACCATGGGCACGCCGGCGCTGCGCGCGGCGCTGCTCGCCAAGCGACGGGAATCAGGCGGTCGAGACGAAGGCGTCGTCGGCGTCACCGGCGATGTGCAGAGCGGCCACAGCGTCGCCTCGCCGGCGATCCGGCTCGGTACCATCTCGGTGCGCGACGCCCGTATCAACTTCGCCGACCTGCATATCTTCGAGCGCTGGCGCTTGCGCGACCGACCCGCGATCCTGGTCGGCATGGACGTGCTCGGCGTGCTCGATACCCTCATCATCGATTACCAGCGGCGCGAGGCGCAGATCCGCTTGGTGGAGCGTTGACGCCATGCACTACACACTGATCGAGAGCCCCGTGGGTGCCCTGCTCGCCGTGGCCGCCGAGGGTTCATTGGTCGGCCTCTATTTCGTCGGGGCCGCACACGCGCCCCGGCCGGCCGCGGATTGGCGCCGGGTCGATCAGCCCGCCGCCAACGGGGACGGGTCTCTGGAGCACACGGTGTTGCGCGCCACGCGACAGCAGCTCCTGGAATACTTCGGGGGCGGACGCCGGCAGTTCGCGTTGCCGCTGCGGCCGGTCGGGACGCCGTTCCAGTCACGGGTCTGGCAGACGCTGCTGGACATCCCCTACGGCGGCACCACCAGCTACGGCGCGATGGCAGCACGCCTCGGCCAGCCGGGCGCCGCGCGCGCCGTGGGCGCGGCCAACGCGCGCAACCCGATCTCCATCGTCATCCCCTGCCATCGCGCGATCAGCGGAGATGGCCGCCTCAACGGCTACGCGGGCGGCGTCGAGCGCAAGGCCGCGCTGCTCGCGCTGGAGGGGTCATGGCCCAAGACGGGACCCTGATCGCGCTCAAGCTGCTGCTCGTACCGGCGCTGCTCGCGCTGGTCACGCTCGCCGGACGCCGCTGGGG
>JBIIVD010000100.1:0-2753 GCA_044339635.1 Steroidobacteraceae bacterium
GCCATACAGGTGCACGGTGGCGGCGGGCTCTGCGACGACCACTTCCTCGGCTATGCGTTCACGGGCGCGCGCATCCTGCGACTCGCCGACGGTCCGGACGAGGTGCACCTCGAGTCGATCGCCAAGCTGGAGTTGCGCCGCGCGGTCTGACCGCCGCGCGCTTCAGGCCCCGTCGGCGAAGGCCTCCGGCGGCAACGCGTCGTAGGGCGCCTCGCCGGCGAGCGCCGCGGGCACCGCCGTGAGCGACTGCGGCAGCAACTGGCCCGCCATGTGGCGCGCGGCGGCGCGCTTGCCCTGCGCCCATGCGTCGTTGCGTCCCGCGAGCGCGCGCAACTGCTTGAGCCACATCCACGACACCGCGAGGTCGCCGGTCGCGAGCATCAGCGGCGAGGCGAAGGCGAGCGAACGGCGCAGCCCGTCCTCCGCCGCGCCGAGCGCGGTGAACGCGGCGCGCAGCCGCCCGGCGCCGGCGAGCAACGCCTGCGCGACCTCCGCGACCGCGGGCGCCGCGTCATCCGCCGCCGCGCGCGCCTCGGCCTCGATCGCGTCGAGCAGCGGCGTGAGCCCCGCGCCGCGGTGCCCCTTGCGCACCACGAGGTCGATGGCCAGGATGCCGTTCGTGCCCTCATGGATCGGGTTCAGCCGCTGGTCACGGAAATGGCGCTCGAGCGGATGGTCGCGCACGTAGCCCGCGCCCCCCAGCACCTGGATGGCGAGCGAGTTCGACTCGACGCCGCGCTCGGCGCACCAGTGCTTGATGACGGGCGTCAGCAACTCCAGCAGCGCGCCCAGCCGCACGCGCCGCTCGGCGTCGCGCTCGGCGCGGATATCGTCGACGAGACAGGCGCCGTGGAGCGCCAACGACAAGCCGCCCTCGGCGATCGCCTTCTGCGCGAGCAGCATCCGCCGTACATCGACGTGGTCGACGAGCCGCGCAGGGGCGTCCGTCAGCGCATGGCGCCCCTGCAGGCGGTCGAAGGCATAGCGCGCGGCGTAGCGGTACGCGGCCCAAGCGATGGCGGCGGCCGTGGTGCCGACGCCGATGCGCGCCTCGTTCATCATGTGGAACATGCCCTGAAGGCCGCGGTGCGGCGGGCCGAGCAGTTCGCCGATGCACTCGCCCTCGGCGCCGAAGGCAAGGGCGCAGTTGCTGGTCGCGCGGTGGCCGAGTTTCTTGTTGAGGCCGACGACGCCGATGCCGTTCGGCGAGCCATCGTCGCGCTGGCGCGGCACGATGAAGAGCGACAGCGCCTCGGACGGGCGGTCGTCGACCACGATGCGCGCGAGCACGAGGTGGACGATGTTCTCCGCCAGGTCGTGGTCCCCGCCCGAGATCCACATCTTCTGGCCCTTGATACGCCAACCGCCGTCGGCCGCGCGCGTGGCGCGGGTCGTGACGTGGGTGAGCGAGGACCCCGCCTTCGGCTCGCTGAGGCACATGGTGCCGAACCAGCGGCCTTCCAGCATGGGCGGCAGCCACTTGGCCCGTTGCCGGTCGTCGCCGACGGCGGCGATGGTGCGCGCGGCGGCGCCGGTGAGGAAGACGTAGCCCGCCGCCGGTGTGCAGGCGGCGCCGAACAGCGCCATCACCGCCGAGTTCGCCGCCGTGGGCAGGGCGAGCCCGCCCAGCGCGCGCGGGAATGGCGCGGCGATGAATCCACCCTCGGCGTAGCGGCGCAGAGCCGGCGCGAGCGCCCGCGGGGTGACGACGCGGCCGCCCTCGAGCGCAGGCTCGTCGGCGTCCAGCTCCGCGGCGAGCGGCGCGAAGGCTTCGTCGGCGAGTTCGCCGGCGCTCCGCAGCACGGCGCGCAGCGTCTCGCCGTCGAGGTGCCGGAACTCCTCACGTGCGAGCAGGCCGTCCGCGCCGTGCACGGCGAACAATTGGAACTCCAGCTCGTCGACCAGCACGCGGCTCTCTCCCTCCCGCCTCTTCTAAGTGTCGACTATAAAGTATAATATTGTCGACAGTAATTAAGTCCCATGTCCGCGCTGCGAGCGCGGACGGAGAGCCGGATGGAAGCCTTCATCTACGACCATGTCCGTACCCCCCGCGGCAAGGGCAAGAGCGACGGCAAACTGCACGAGGTGACGCCGGTGGCGCTCGCCAGCCAGGCCCTCGCGGCCCTGCGCGACCGCAGCGGCCTCGACACGACGCTGGTCGAGGACGTGGTGCTCGGCTGCGTGACGCCGGTCGGTGAGCAGGGTTCGGACATCGCCCGCATCGCGGCGCTCGCTGCCGGCTTCGACGAGTCGGTGCCGGGCGTGCAGATCGACCGCTTCTGCGCCTCGGGCCTCGAGGCCGTGAACATGGCTGTCGCGAAGGTGATGGCCGGGCAGGCGCTCGCCGCCGTCGGCGGCGGCGTCGAGAGCATGTCGCGGGTGCCGATGGGGTCGAACGGCGGCGCCTGGGCCACTGACCCGGCGGTCGCCTTCGCGACCTATTTCGTGCCGCAGGGCATCAGCGCGGACCTGCTCGCCACGTTGCACGGCTATTCGCGCACCGACCTCGACGCGTACGCCGTCGCGAGCCAGCAACGCGCCGCTGCGGCCTGGCGCGAAGGCCGGTTCGCGCGCTCGATCGTGCCGGTGAAGGACATCCTCGGCGTGACGCTGCTCGACCACGACGAGACCGTGCGCGGCTCGACGACGCTCGAGACGCTGGCTGCGCTCAAGCCCTCGTTCGCCGAGATGGGCGAGAAGTACGGTTCGGACGGCGTCGCGCTGCTGCGCTACCCGCAGGTCGAGCGCATCGA
>JBIIVD010000101.1:0-2716 GCA_044339635.1 Steroidobacteraceae bacterium
CCAATGGATGCCGGACTCGGACTGGACCCCGCGGCGTCCGAGATGACCATCAGTACAAGGGCGACGACGCCTTCAGGAACGCCTGGTTGAGCGTCACCTCGGCGACGAGGCGGCCGGCCCCGAGGATACGGCTGCGCAACCACATGCTCTCGGTCTTAGGCGTCTCGGTGACGGCGATCACCTCGCGCTCGAGGTCGTAGTCGACGCCCGGGCTCAGCGGCCCGGCAAGGAGACGGATCTCCTGGTCGGCGAACAGGCCGACCACCGGGTTCGCCACCGCGAAGCCGTCTTCCGCCGCGACATGCTGGGTGAGCACGCTGATCATCTCGAAGGGGATCGCCGGCCGCGCCCACGGCGTGCCGGCGCCGGGCAGGTACCAGGACGACGGCTCGGTGATGTGCGCGAGCTTCTCTTCCAGCGAGAACGGATACAGGTCGCCCATGTGCTGCGCGAAGTCCATGCGCACCCGCCGCGGGGGCGCGCGGTCGCCGACGCGCGTGCCCGCGAGGATGCGGGGCGCCGCGAGCGGATGCGCGCGCTGCAGCTTCGCGGCCACCGCGCCGGGTGCGGCCGTGGCGCCGACCGAGGCGCTGCCCGAGAGCACGGGCGTGCCGTCGCGCTTGAAGACGGCCACCTGCGCCTGCGTCGCGTCGATGGGCGACACCAGCGCCTGCACCTCCTCGCCTTCATAGGCCGCGTTGCGGTAGTTCGCGGAGATGCAGCCGGTCTCGAAGAACGCGCGGCCCCAGAGCGCGACCAACAGCGGCGTGAGCTGGCTGAAATGCGTCGGCCCCTCGATGGTGCCGCCGCGGAAGCCGAGCTTCTGCGCCGTCGCATCGTCGTGGATCGACGCGTGGGCGTCATAGGTCTGGGCCTTGAGCAGGTTGACGGGCTTGCGCCACGGTCCGGCGAGGGCGCCGGGCGCGCGCCCGTCAGGGGTGATCGCCGTGGCGAAGGCCGCGCTCAGGTCGGTGCTGGACATCACCAACGCTCCACCGGCGGAAGCCGGTAACTGCCGTCCGTGAACGCCTTGCCGGGCAGGTAGGCGCGCAGGACGAGGGTGAAGGGGCCGCGGGGGCAAGGCAGCCAGTTCGACCGCAGTGCAGGGCCCGGGTCGTCGGCCGACATCAGGACCTCAAGGCTGCCATCCGGCGCGCGGACCAGGCCCGGCGTACGGTCGCCGATGGAGTATCGGCGCAGCGGGTTCTCGGAGAAGAACAGCTCACCGCTCGGCAGCATCTCGTACATCGAGAGCGACCAGAACGCGCCGACCGGCGGCAGCCGGTCGGACGCGAAGCGCAGCCGGTGCCGCTGCGCGCCATCGAAGGGCGAACCGCGTCCGCCGCCGCCCGCGGCGCGCACGTAGATCGCCTCGACCTGTGGCAGGGCCGCGAGGCCCCACACGGCCACCGCGGCGCGGTAGAGATGGTCGGTGCCGAAATCACCGATCGACGGCCGCGAGTAGATCCATCCGTCGAGCACCGGCGCCGAGTCGATGACCGCCGCGATGCTGCGCTTCGCGTCCGCGACACCCTGCGCCGCCGCGGCGATGAGCGCCGCATCGGGCGCCGCGAGGGCCGCGCCGGTCATGCCGCCCGCGCGCAGCGCCGCGACCTTGCCGCGTTCCGCGGCGGTGGGCGGTGCCTCCTCCTCGAGCAGTCGCGCGATGCAGGCGAGCTGCTCGTGTGCCGGCGCATCGGCGGCGGGCAACGCGGGCGCCGCGCGCGGATCGAGCCCGGCGGGCGTGACGGACAAGCCGTCCTGCACTGCATGGGCGGCGGCCAGGTCCGCGGGCGAATCGACGAGCGTACGACCCTGGGCCCACACCCACCAGGTCGGCGCGCGTACCGCGTCGCCGGTCGGCGTGGCATCGGGCGGCACCAGGCGCACGCGATGCGCGCGGCCGCCTGTCACGCGCGTGCCCGTGATGTGGAAATTGTTGGAGTGCATGTCGAGCATCGCGAGCGAGAAGTAGCGCCCGCCGGTGGCGGCGCTATGTCCCCCCCGGGGGGGGGGGCCGCGACGACCTCGACCGGCCCGGCGCGCAGGTCCAGCCACGCCGAGGAATACAGGGTGTCGTTGTTCGGCGTGGTGACGGCACGCGAGGCGTGATCGGCGAGGCGGCGCACGTGCCGGAACTGGTTCGCCTTGGGGCCCATGGTGCGCGCGCGGGCCCGCGCCATCTCGAGCGCGGGCAGGCCGTATATATAGAGGTCGCGGCAGGCCGCTGCGGAACGGTCGCCGGCGAAGGCACGACCCGTGATGGCGGCGAGCCCGCCGGCCGCCAGCAGGCCCTGCAGCAGACGCCGGCGTGACGGTCCGCTATCGACCATGCGGCGCCGTCTTCCGACCATGCGGCGCCGTCTTCACCTTGGCGGTGCGCCGGGCGGGGCCTGCCGACCGCCCGGCAGGCGGGCGGTCCGGCGTGCGCCGACTGCGCTTGAGCGGCGCCGGCGTCGCCGCCGGGTGACGGATGACGTCGTTCAGCTCGATCGCGCGGGCGACACCGCCGGCGTGCATGGTGCGCGCCGCGGCGAACGAGGCGGCTGCGTCGCCGTCCTTCAGCGCCTTCAACAATCTTTGGAAGCCCTTGAGGTCTGCGAGGCGCATCTCGCGCGTCGCCACCGACAGGTGGCCCCAGACCTCGGCGGGTCCGGCGCTCAGGTCCTGGATCATGCGCGACAAGCGCGGCATGCCGGAGATCCGGTAGAGCTTC
>JBIIVD010000025.1:0-34821 GCA_044339635.1 Steroidobacteraceae bacterium
GCACCTGCACCACGCCCTTGCCGTGCTGCAGCGCCTCGGCGAGCTTCGCGCGCAGGTCGGCCTCGCCCCGCGCCGAGATGCCGAGCCTTGCGACCGGAAGTTCGATCGAGTGCTCGCGGAAACGGTCGAGACGCGGCCACGGTTTCACGGGCAGCCGTTCGCCATCGACGCGCAGATCGCGATAGCCCTTGGCGGCCGCCCACTTGGCGAGGTCGGTGTAGAGGCCCTTGCGCGCCACCACGAGCGGCGCCAGCAGGTCGACGGTCTTGCCGCGGAACTGCTCGAGGATGCGCACCGCGATCACGTCGGGCGACTGCGGTTCGATGCGCGCGTCGCAGTCCGGGCAGTGCTGCGTCCCGAGCTTCATGTAGAGCAGCCGCAGGAAGTGGTAGGTCTCCGTCAGCGTCGCCACGGTGCTCTTGCGGCCGCCGCGGCTGGTGCGCTGCTCGATCGCGACCGTCGGCGGGATGCCGCGGATCGAGTCGACCTCCGGCCGCGACGCCGGCTGCACGAACTGCCGGGCATAGGCGTTCAAGGATTCGAGGTAGCGCCGCTGGCCCTCGTTGAACAGGATGTCGAACGCGAGCGTCGACTTGCCCGAGCCGGACACGCCGGTGATCACGGTGAACGCATCGCGCGGGATGTCGACGTCGATGCCCTGCAGGTTGTGCTCGCGGGCGTTGCGCACCGTGATGCCGCGTGGTGCGGCGGCCTTCGGCGCGGGTTCGCCGACCCGATCTCCGATGGCTGTGCGCGCCGCTGCCCGCTGCACGGTGAGGGTCCGTCGGTACTCGGCCAGGGCGCGGCCGGTGTGCGAGGCGGGGATGCGTTCGAGCTCTGCGGGCGTGCCGGTCGCGACCACGCCGCCGCCGGCATCGCCGCCTTCCGGTCCGAGATCGACGATCCACTCGGCCGCGCGGATGACGTCGAGGTTGTGCTCGATCACCACCAACGAATGTCCGGCATCGAGCAGCCGTCGGAACGCGCCGAGCAGCTTGGCGATGTCCTCGAAGTGCAGGCCTGTCGTCGGCTCGTCGAACAGGAACAGTTTTCCGCGTGCGGCCGGGCCGTCGACCGCGGATTTGGCGGGGCCGCCTGCGGTCTGCGCGGACTCCGCGAGATGCCCGGCGAGTTTCAGGCGCTGCGCTTCGCCGCCCGACAGCGTCGGCACGGGCTGTCCGAGCCTCAGGTAGTCGAGCCCGACCTCGGCGAGCGGCGCGAGACGCGCGGCGAGTTCCGGCACGTCCCCGAAGAACGCGATCGCCTCGGTGACGGTCATCGCCAGGACATCGGCGATGCTGGCGGCGCGACCGCCCGGTCCCGGGTGCTTCACCTCCAGTGTCTCGGCGCGATAGCGGCTGCCGTCGCAGTCGCCGCATCGCAGGTAGACATCCGACAGGAACTGCATCTCGACGTGCTCGAAGCCGCTGCCGCTGCAGGTCGGACAACGACCGGTGCCGGAATTGAAGCTGAACGTGCCCGCGGTCCAGCCGCGTTGCCGCGACTCCGGCAGCCGCGCGAACCGCTCGCGCAGCACGTCGAACGCGCCGACATAGCTTGCGGGGTTGGAGCGGGCGGTGCGGCCGATCGGCGCCTGGTCGACGAAGACCACATCGGCGATCCGGTCGGCGCCGCGCAGGCCGCGATGCGCGCCCACCGCTTCGGCCGGACGCCCGAAGTGCTTGAGAAGTGCCGGATGCAGCACGTCCTGGACCAGCGTCGATTTGCCCGAGCCCGACACCCCCGTGATGCAGACGAGCCGCTGCAACGGCAGATGCACGTCGATGTCGCGCAGGTTGTGCTGGCTTGCGCCGAGCAGCTCAAGCGTGCCGGCGTCCGTCGTCGCGGATCGTGCCGGGAGGGTCGTGCGCGCCGGCGGCAAGGTGACGGCGCGCCGGCCGGTGAGGTAGTCCGCAGTGAGCGATCCGGGCGTTGCGAGCACCTCCGCAGGGCGGCCCCAAGCGACGATGCGGCCACCGTGTTCGCCGGCGCCGGGGCCGAGATCCAGCAGCCGGTCGGCTTGTTGCATGATCTGCGGATCGTGCTCCACCACGAGCAGCGAGTTGCCGGCATCGCGCAACCGGTGCATCACGCCGATGACCCGCTGCATGTCGCGGGGATGCAGCCCGATCGAGGGTTCGTCGAGCACGAACAGCGTGTTCACCAGCGAGGTGCCGAGCGCGGTGGTGAGGTTGATGCGCTGCACCTCGCCGCCCGACAGCGTGCGCGACTGCCGGTCGAGCGTGAGGTAGCCGAGACCCACCTCGCAAAGATAAGCGTAGCGGCCGCGGATCTCGGCGAGCAGCAGGTGGGTGGCTTCGTCGAGCCGGCCCGGCAGGCGCAGGGCTGCGAAGAAATCCCGACCGCGCTCGAGCGGCAGCAGCATCAGGTCGTGCACGCAGAGCCCGGGCAGCGCGGTGAGGGCCTCGTCGCTCCAGTCGACGCCCCGCGGCCGGAACCGCGACCGGTCGCCGAGCGCCGTGTCGGCGAGCGCCCGATCGCCGAGGCGCCAGAGGAGCGACGGCGTCGCGAGCCGTGCGCCGTCGCAGTGGGTGCAGGGGGTGTAGGCCCGGTACTTCGAGAGCAGCACCCGGATGTGCATCTTGTAGGCCTTGGTCTCAAGCCAGGCGAAATAGCGCTTCACCCCGTACCAGGTGTTGCGCGCCCACTCGCCTTCGCCCTCGATCACCCACTCGCGTTGCGCATCCGTGAGGTCGCGCCACGGGACGTCGAGCGGCATGCCGCGCTTGCGGGCGAGGCGCTCGAGGTCCTGTTGGCATTCGCGGAACGACGGGGTCTGCCAAGGTTTGACCGCGCCCTCGCGCAAGGTCTTGGCGGTGTCCGGGATCACAAGTCCGTAGTCGACGCCGATGATGCGGCCGAAACCGCGGCAGTGCTCACAGGCGCCGGCCGGGGAGTTGAACGAGAACGCCCCCGGCGTGGGCTTGCGGTACTCGATGTCGCAGGCCGCGCAGTGCAGGCCGCTCGACCACCGCCAGGTCGCGATCGTCTGCGGCGCGTCATCGTCGCCTGCGACCTTGTCCGGGGCGGCGGTCGAGGTCTGCGTCGCCGCCAACGCGTGCACCAAAAGGCGCCCCCGTCCGCCGCGCAGCGCCGCCTCGATCGCCTCGCCGAGCCGCGCCGGATCGGCGGTGCCGGCGCGCAGGCGGTCCTGCACCACTTCGAGCAGCCCCCGACCGGTCTTGCGCACGCGCGTGTAGCCCTGCCGTCCGAGCAGGGCCCGCACCTCGGTCTCCTTGAAGTTCTTCGGGACCTTGACCTCGAAGCACACGAGCAGGCGCGGGTCGCCGGCCGCCGCGGCACGCTGCAGCAGGTCCTCGCGGATGCCGGCCGGCGTGTCCTCGCGCACGGGCGCCGCGCAGCGCCGGCAATGCAGCTGCGAGCAGCGCGCGAACAGCAGCTTCAGGTGGTCGTTGAGCTCGGTCATCGTGCCGACCGTCGAGCGCGAGGTGCGCACCGGGTTGGTCTGGTCGATGGCGATGGCGGGCGGGATGCCCTCGATACGGTCGACCGCAGGCTTGTCCATGCGGTCGAGGAACTGGCGCGCGTAGGGCGAGAAGGTCTCGACGTAGCGGCGCTGGCCTTCGGCGTAGAGCGTGTCGAAGACCAGCGACGATTTGCCCGAGCCGGACACGCCGGTCACGACCACGAGTTCGCCGGTCGGGATGTCGAGGTCGAGGTCGCGGAGGTTGTTCTGGCGGGCGCCTCGCAGGACGATCGCGTCGGCGGCGTCAGTCATGGGCGAGAGGGCCCTCGGCGAGCCGCCGCTCCAGCAACATGAACAGCGCCGCCTTGCCCGCAGCGGTCGGCGGCCGCACGGCGCGTTCATCGACCGAGCAGCCCTCGATCCGCACCGCTTCGGTGGACAGCTCGGCGGCGTTCTCCATCGAGTAGAACCGGAACCAGTCGGCGGACGGCAGCGGACGTCCTCCGCTGGCGAGGCGGTGGTCACGGTGCGCAAGATAGTTGCGCGCCGTATGGTCGATCAGCAGCGGGTCGACGCCTGCTGCGGCGCAGGCCGCACGCCAGTCTGGTGCGGCCATGCCGGGCGCGGCCGGGTCGGAGGTCATCGGGGCCGTCCTGGCATGCCGGGGGAGCCACCATGATAGCAGCGGACCGCGTCGGTCAGGCTTCACACAACTTGACGCTCGTGGATGCGAGACTGCGCGCATGAGGACAGGCCGCACCGTTGGTCTCCCCGGGCGCTTGGCGCCCCTCGCCGCGCTCTTGCTGGCGCTCGCCGGCTGTGGCGGCGGGGGAGGGGGCGGCACGACGACCGCGCAAGCTGCGGTGCCCGCGCCGCCCCCGCCGGCAGGGGCGGTGCCGACGCTGCCCGCCACGCCCTTCGGTTACACCGACGCCGCCATCGCCCTGCCGGCGCAGTTCCGCTCGCTCAGCGCCGCGCCGACCCCTCCGGGCGGCGGACCGAGCCCCCCGGCGCTCGACAACACCCCTCCGGAAAACCCCGTCACCAACGCCGGCGCCACGCTCGGCCGTGTGCTGTTCTACGACAAGCGGCTGTCGGTCAACGACACCATCGCCTGCGGTTCCTGCCACCGACAGGCCAACGGTTTCGACGATCCCGCGCGCTTCAGCGTCGGCTTCCAGGGCGGCCGCACGCCGCGCCACTCGATGGCCCTCGCGAACGCGCGCTACTACACGCGCGGGCGGTTCTTCTGGGACGAGCGCGCCGCCACGCTCGAGGCGCAGGTGCTGCAGCCCATCCAGGACAGCGTCGAGATGGGCATGACGCTGCCGCAGCTGACCGCCAAGCTCGGTGCCGTCGACTTCTACGGCCCGCTCTTCACGGCGGCCTTCGGCGACCCGACGGTCACGAGCGACCGCATCGCGCGGGCGCTGGCGCAGTTCGTACGCTCGATCGTCTCCTACCGCTCCAGGTTCGACTCGGCGTTCACCAACGGGGCGCCGAACTTCGCGGCTGTATTCACGCCGGCCGAACTGCAAGGGCAGCAGATCTTCACCGGCCGCGGCCGCTGCGCGCAGTGCCACACCTCGGTGGCGCATGCCGGTGACGGCCTGCGCAACAACGGCCTCGACCTCGCGACAATCGATGCAGGTGCGGGCAACGCGCGCTTCAAGGTGCCCTCGCTGCGCAACATCGCGGTGCGTGCACCCTACATGCACGATGGGCGCTTCGCCACGCTGCGCGAGGTCATCGACTTCTACGACAACGGCGTGCAGCCGCACCCCAATCTCGACCCACGGCTCGTGGGCCCCGGCGGCACGCCGCTGCGGCTCAATCTCACGCCGGTCGAGAAGGACGCGCTCGAGGCGTTCTTGCGCACGCTCACCGACGACGCGCTGCTGACCGACATCAAGTTCTCCGACCCCTTCCCGCGCTGAGCCCGGCTCTGTTCTAATGCCGCGGCCATGGACACGGCCCGCGACATCTCCCGTCACCGCAAGCACTGGGCGTCCCGTTTCGGGACCGCCCCGTTCCTGCCCATGTCGCGCGCCGAGATGGACGCGCTCGGCTGGGACTCCTGCGACATCATCATCGTCACCGGCGACGCCTACGTCGACCATCCGAGCTTCGGCATGGCGATCGTCGGTCGGCTGCTCGAGGCGCAGGGCTTCCGGGTCGGCATCATCGCCCAGCCGGATTGGCAGAGCGCCGAGCCGTTCCGTGCGCTCGGCAAGCCGAACCTCTTCTTCGGCATCACCGCCGGCAACATGGATTCGATGGTCAACCGCTACACCAGCGACCGTCGCATCCGCAGCGACGACGCCTACACGCCGGGCGGCGAGGGCGGTCGCCGGCCGGACCGTTCGGTGATCGTGTATGCGCAGCGCGCGCGCGAGGCGTACGCCGGCGCGCCCATCGTCATCGGCGGCATCGAGGCGAGCCTGCGCCGCATCGCGCACTTCGACTACTGGTCCGAGAAGGTGCGTCGTTCCATCCTGTTGGACGCCAAGGCGGACCTGCTGGTCTTCGGCAACGGCGAGCGGCAGATCGTCGAGATCGCGCACCGTCTCGCGGCGGGCGAAGCCATCGGGGACATCACCGACCTGCGCGGTACGGCGTTCATGCGCCGTGTGGTGCCCGAGGGCTGGGTCGAGATCGACTCGACGCACCTCGACGCCCCGGGGCCGCTCAACCCGCCGATCGATCCCTACGCGATGGACGACAACGGCGGCACCCGCGCCGCGACGCCCGCCGGAGCCACTGCGCCCGCGGAGTCGGTGGTGCGCTTCGTCCGTCGGGTGAAGAACGCCGACCGGTCGCGCAGCGTGATCCGGTTGCCGGCGTTCGAGCAGGTGGTCGACGATCCGGTGATGTACGCCCACGCCTCGCGCATCCTGCATCTCGAGGCCAACCCCGGCAACGCGCGCGCGTTGGTGCAGCGCCACGGCAACCTCGAGGTGTGGCTGAACCCGCCGCCGATCCCGCTCACCACCGCCGAGATGGATTGGGTGTACGAGCGGCCGTACCGCCGGCAGCCGCACCCGTTCTACGGCGATGCCGAGATCCCCGCCTACAAGATGATCCGTTTCTCGATCTCCATCCAGCGCGGGTGTTTCGGCGGTTGCACCTTCTGCTCGATCACCGAGCACGAGGGCCGCATCATCCAGAGCCGCTCCGAGGCTTCGGTGCTGCGCGAGATCGAGGTGGTGCGCGATACGGTGCCGGGCTTCACCGGCGTGATCTCCGACCTTGGCGGTCCGACGGCGAACATGTATCGGCTCGCCTGCAAGAGCCGCGAGATCGAGACCGCCTGCCGCAAGCCGTCCTGCGTGTATCCGGGCATCTGTCCCAACCTCGACACCGACCACGCGCCGCTCATCGAGCTCTACCGCAAGGCGCGCGCGTTGCCCGGCATCAAGAAAGTGCTCATCGCCTCGGGCGTGCGTTACGACCTCGCGATCGAGTCGCCGGAGTACGTGAAGGAGCTCGCGCAGCACCACGTCGGCGGCTACCTCAAGATCGCGCCAGAGGCGATCGGCGAAGGGCCGCTCTCCAAGATGATGAAGCCGGGCGTCGGCACCTACGACCGCTTCAAGGAACTGTTCGACCGCTACTCGAAGGAAGCCGGCAAGCAGCAGTACCTCATCCCGTACTTCATCGCCGCGCATCCCGGGACCACCGACGAGGACATGCTCGAGCTCGCGATGTGGCTCAAGAAGAACGGTTTCCGCGCCGACCAGGTGCAGGCCTTCCTGCCCTCGCCGATGGCGACCGCCACCGCGATGTACCACTCCGGCAAGAACCCGCTGCGGCGCGTCACGCGCGGCAGCGAGGACGTCGTGATCCCGCGCGGACTCAAGGTGCGCCGCCTGCACAAGGCGTTCCTGCGCTACCACGACGCCAACAATTGGCCGCTGCTGCGCGAAGCGCTGCGGCGCATGGGTCGAGCCGACCTCATCGGTCCGGGCAAGCAGCATCTCGTCCCGTCTTGGCAACCGGCCGGCACGGGCAAGACCCCCGAAGGCGCGCGTGCCCGCGGCGATGTCCGCAAGCACGGAGGCGCGAGCGCAGCGCCCGGGGAGGCCAAGGGCCGGCGCGCGGGCGGCGGTGCGCCGTTCCGCACGCAGCACACCGGCCTGCCCGACGCGCGTCCGCCCCGTGCGCCACGTCCCGGACAACGCCGCGGAGGCAAGCCGTGAGCGCAGGCCACGAGTTCCGCCCCGGCCTCGAGTTCGATGTCGACGCGCTGCAGCGTCATTTCGCGGCGCATCTGCCGCAGCATGCCGGGCCGTTGCGGGTGCGGCAGTTCCCGGGCGGGCAATCGAACCCGACCTATCTCATCGAGTCATCGACGGGCAGCGTCGTGCTGCGTCGCAAGCCGCCCGGCGTGCTGCTGCCCTCCGCCCATGCGGTCGACCGCGAGCATCGCGTGCTCGCAGCGCTCGCCCGGGATGGGCGCGTGCCGGTGGCGCAGCCGCTGCTGATGTGCGATGACGCGGCGGTCATCGGCACGCCGTTCTACGTCATGGAGCACCTCAAGGGCCGCGTGTTCTGGGACCCGACCTTGCCGGAGCTGCCGCGCGAGGCGCGGCGCAGCATCTTCGACGCCATGGGCGCGACGCTCGCCGAACTCCACAACATCGATCCCGTGGCGATCGGTCTCGGGGATTTCGGCCGTGCCGAGGGCTATGTCGCGCGCCAGGTCGCGCGTTGGTCGAAGCAATACCTCGGAGATGCGGAGGCGGCCGGCCGGTTCGAGTCGATGGAACGGGTCATCGACTGGCTGCCGCGCCACGCGCCGGCCACAGAGCCGGCCTCGGCCGTGGTGCACGGCGACTACCGGCTCGACAACCTCATGTTCGCGCCGGATGCGGCGCGCGTGATCGGCGTGCTCGACTGGGAACTCTCCACCATCGGCAATCCGCATGCGGACTTCGCGTATCACCTGATGATGTACCGCATGCCGCCGGTGTCGGTGGGCGCGCTCTTGGGGCAGGACCTCGTCGCGCTCGGCATCCCGTCCGAAGAGGAGTACGTGGCCGCATATTGCGCGCGCCGCGGCCTGCGCGAGGTGCCGGACCTCGGCTACTATATGGCGTTCTGCCTGTTCCGCATGGCCGGCATCCTGCACGGCATCCGTGGCCGCGTGCAGCGCGGCACC
This sequence comes from Steroidobacteraceae bacterium, assembly GCA_044339635.1. Taxonomy (GTDB): domain Bacteria; phylum Pseudomonadota; class Gammaproteobacteria; order Steroidobacterales; family Steroidobacteraceae; genus UBA964. The sequence goes on from JBIIVD010000025.1 coordinate 8,610, forward strand.
GCGGTGAGCCCGCAGGCGAAGCGTTATGCCGCGGCGGTCGAGACGGTCGCCGACCTCGCTTGGAAGCAGGCCGAGTCGACCGGACTGCGCTAGCGCGATACGGCGCGGCCCGCCGTCCGGGATCGCGCCCCGCTCCGCGGCATCGCCTCAGGGCGCTGTGGCCGCCGGAGGCGAGAACACCATCGTCGAAGCCGGCCGCTCTCGCTGCAGCCGCGCGGCGACCCGTTCGGTCTGTTCCATCGCGCGCAGCACGTTCTCGCCGGCGAGCTTGCGCAAGTCCGCGTCGCTCCAGCCGCGCCGGATGAGCTCCGCGAACAGCCGCGGATAGGTCGACACGTCGTCGAGCCCCTCCGGCCACCAGTCATTGCCGTCGAAGTCGCCGCCGATGCCGACGTGGTCGATGCCCGCGACGCGGCGGATGTGCTCGATGTGGTCGGCGACCATCCCGATGGTGGTCTTGGGACGCTGCATCGCCGCACGGCCTTCGTCCATGATCCGCTGCGCCTCCTCGGGCGTGGCCGCCGCCGCGGCGCGGGCGCGAAGCGCGGCCATGTAGGGTTGCATCACGCGGCCGACCTCGCAGTTCACGAAACTGTCGACGAAGGTGACCATCACCACGCCGCCGTTGCGCGGCAGCTCGCGCAGGATGTCGTCCGGCACGTTGCGGGGCACGTCGCAGACGCCGCGCGCCGAGGAGTGCGAGAAGATCGCCGGCGCCGCCGTGATGCGCAGCGTGTCGGCCATGGTCGAGGGCGCGGCATGGGAGAGGTCGACCAGCAGCCCGAGCCGGTTCATCTCGCGCACGACCTCCTCGCCGAAGGGCGTGAGCCCGTCGTGGCGTGCGGGCACCATCGCCGCCGCATCCGCCCAGTCGGTGTGCGCGTTGTGCGTGAGCGCCATGTAGCGCACGCCGAGGTCGTAGTAGGCGCGCAGCGCGCCGAGCGAGTTCTCGAGGCCGTAGCCGCCCTCCATGCCGAGCATCGAGGCGATCTTGCCGTCGCGACGCGCAGCGCGGATCTCCGCCACCGTGGTCGCGAAGCGGAAGGTGTCCGGGTAGCGCGCGATGATGCGGCGCGCGATCTCGATCTGTTCGAGCTGCGGGCGCGCGAACGGTCCACGCCCCTCGCCGGGGATGTAGACCGACCAGAACTGCGCGCCGAGGCCGCCGGCCCGCAAGCGCGCGAGGTCGGTGTCGCCGGGTGTGGGCTTGCGCAGGTCGTAGGCGACGATGTCGCCCGGCGCGTCCTTGAAGTTGCGGATCGCGTAGGGCAGGTCGTTATGGCCGTCGACGAGGATGGTGGAGGCCAGCAGGCGGCGGGCGCGCTGCAGCGCCGCGTCCTCGGAGGGACCGGCAGCGGCGCCGACGCTCGAGCCCGGCGCCCCGGCGCGCGGCGCGGTGGCACAACCGGCCATCGTCAGGGCCGCCAGCGCGAGCGCGGCCAGACCGCGGAACGGCAGCGCTGTCACGGCGGTGCTCGGCGCCACGGTCAGGCGCCGGCCTTGAAGGTGTCGCAGGCCTGCATCGAGCCCGTCTCGAGCCCGCGCTTGAACCACTGCGTGCGTTGTTGGGCCGTGCCGTGGGTGAAGGACTCGGGCTGCACGTAGCCCTGCATGCGTTTCTGGATGGTGTCGTCGCCGACGGCGGAAGCCGCGGCGAGCGCCTCTTCGATGTCGCCCTGCTCGAGGATCTGCCGCGAGCGCTCGGCATGGTGCGCCCAGATGCCGGCATAGCAATCCGCCTGCAGTTCCATCAGCACCTGCAACTGGTTCTGTTGGGCCTTGCTGGCGCGCGATTGCGCCTCGCGCACCTGCTTGGAGATGCCGGTGATGGTCTGGATATGGTGGCCGACCTCGTGCGCGATGACGTAGGCCTGCGCGAAGTCGCCGGCCGCCTTGAACTGCGTCTCGAGTTCGTTCCAGAACGACAGGTCGATGTAGACCTTCTGGTCGCCGGGGCAGTAGAACGGGCCGGCACCCGAGTTCGCACGGCCGCAGGCGGTCACCACCTCGCCGCTGAAGAGCTTCAGCACCGGCGGTTTGTACTGCGCGCCGCCCGCCTTGAAGATCTCGGTCCAGGTCTCCTCGGTGTCACCGAGCACGGCGCTCGCGGCATCGCCTGCGGCATCCGTGGGGGTGCCCAGCGCGGCCGCGGGTGCCGCTGCGCTGCCGCCCGCCGCGCCGCCTCCGCCCATCACCGAGGTGCCGACCTGCGCGACGCCGAGCGCCACGCGCGGGTCGATGCCGCCGAGGCCGAGCTTCAGGCCGCCGCGACCGCCGCCGCCCAAGCCGGGGAGGCCGCCGCGACCGCCACCGCCGGCACGCTGGCCTCGGGCATCTTCCACGTTGCTGCTGCGGCGCATTTTGTCGAGACGCATGTCACGCTCCCTGGGTGTCGGTGTCGGCGGGCCGGGTGGCCCGCAACCCGTCTTCGATCGCTCGGGCGACCCCCGTGGCCGCCCTCTCACATGTACATGATGCCCCGCATCGCGGCAGCGCTCCAGTCTCAGGACCTTCACCGGGGCGATTGCATACAATCCCCCCTCCGCCGCGCAAGCTTGCGCGCGCTGCGAGCCGCTGCATCCCCATGCCTCCGCCGAGACCCGCGCTGCCCACCCTGCCGATCCTCGAGGCGCTGCCCGCGCTCCGGGCGGCGCTGGCTGCGGCCCCGGCGGCGGTGCTCGAGGCGCCGCCGGGCGCAGGCAAGAGCACCGTGGTGCCGCTCGCCTTGCTCGACGAGCCCTGGGTGCGGGGTCGCAAGATCCTGATGCTCGAGCCGCGCCGCTTGGCCGCGCGCGCGGTCGCGCAGCGCATGGCCGAGACGCTGGGTGAGACCGTCGGCATGACCGTCGGTCATCGCATGCGCCTCGACACGCGGGTGGGTCCGCACACCCGCATCGAGGTGGTCACGGAGGGCGTGCTCACGCGCATGCTGCAGTCCGACCCCGCGCTCGAGGGCGTGGCGGTGGTGCTGTTCGACGAGTTCCACGAGCGCAGCCTGCAGGCCGACACGGGGCTCGCGCTGTGCCTCGACGCCCGCGCCACGCTCGGCACCGACCTGCGGATCGTCGTGATGTCGGCGACGCTCGACGGCGCGGCGGTGTCCGCGCTGCTCACGCGCGCCACCGGCGCGACGGCGCCCGTGGTCACGGCAGCGGGGCGCATGTACCCGGTGGCGGTGCGATATGTGGGCCGTGCGATGCCGGTCCTGCCGGGCGGTGACGAGTCGCCCGAGCGGCTGCTCGCGCTCGCCGTGCAACGAGCCCTGCGGGAGTGTGAGGGCGACGTGCTCGCGTTCCTGCCGGGTGCCGGCGAGATCCGCCGCGCGCTCGCGATGCTCGAGGGCATGCCCGAGGTCAAAGGCTCGGTGGTACTGCTGCCCTTGTATGGCGAACTGCCGCCCGCGGAGCAGGCGCGCGCCTTGGCGCCCGACCCCGGCGGACGCCGCCGCGTGGTGCTCGCCACCAACATCGCCGAGACCAGTCTGACGCTGCCCGGCGTGCGTGCGGTCGTCGACTCGGGACTGGTGCGCCGCGCGGCGTTCGATCCGGTGACCGGCATGAGCCGCCTCGAGACCCGGCGCATCTCGCGCGCTGCCGCTGACCAGCGCGCGGGTCGCGCCGGACGCGTGGCCGAAGGGGCGTGCTACCGGTTGTGGAGCGAGGGCGCGCAGCGCAGCCTCGCGGCGCAGACGCCGCCCGAGATCGTCGAGGCGGATCTCGCACCGCTCGCGCTCGACCTGGCGGAGTGGGGTGCGGATCAGGCGATGACCCTGCCGTGGCTGGATGTCCCGCCCGCACCCATGCTCGACAGCGCGCGGGACCTTCTGCAGCGGCTCGGTGCCTTGGACGACGCCCGGCGCATCACCGCGCACGGTCGGGCGCTCGCACGCCTGCCGACGCACCCGCGGCTCGCGCACCTGCTGCTCGAGGCGCAGCGTCGCGGCGAGTCGCGGCTGGGCACGCAGCTCGCCGCCGTGCTCGGCGAGCGCGATCTCCTGCGGGGCCGGCCCGGCGAGGCCCGCGATGCCGACGTGCTGGCCTGTCTCGATCTGGTGCTTGGTCGGGGGCGTGGCGCGGCCGATCTTGATCCGGGCGCGGTGGCGCGCGTGCGCCGCAATGCCGAGCTCTTCGAGCGCCGTCTGGTCGATCGTCGCCCCGCAGAGGGGCCGACGGTCGATCCACGTCCGTCGCTCGGTGCTGCGGGCTTGCTGGCCTGCGCTTATCCGGATCGCATCGGGCGCCGTCGCACGGGCGATGCGCCGCGCTTTCTCCTCGCGAACGGCCGCGGCGCCGCGTTCGCGCATGTCGATCGGCTCGGCCGCAGCGAGTTCATCGTCGCACTCGACCTCGACGATCGGGATCGCGAGGCGCGCATCCTGCTCGCCGCCGCCCTCGACCGCGCGACGCTGGAAGCGGCGGCCGACGGACGCCTGCGGCGCGAGGTCGAGGTCGCATGGTCGTCCCAAGACGAGGCCGTGGTGGCGCGCGAGGTGGAACGGATCGATGGACTCGTGATCGCCGAGAAGCCGCTGCCCCGGGTGCCACCCGAGGCTGCGCTCGCGGCGATGCAGGAGGGTCTGCGGCAGCTCGGCGTGGACGCGCTGCCGTGGACCGACGAGGCGCGCGCGTTCTGCGCGCGTGTCGGGCTCGCGCGCCGCAGCGCCCTGCCGGGCACCGGAGACTGGCCGGACTTTTCCGCAGAAGCCCTCGCCGTGGACCACGATTGGCTCGAGCCCTGGCTCGAGGGGATCACGCGCCGCAGCCACCTCGCGCGCCTGCCCGTGATGGACGCATTGCGGCTGCGGCTCGGCGCCGAGCGTTGCCGCAGGCTCGACGATTGGCTGCCCTCGCACCTCACCGTGCCCACGGGTTCGCGCATCCGCATCGACTATCTCGATGACCTCGCGCCTTGTGCATCGATGCGCATGCAGGAGGTGTTCGGCATGGCGACGACGCCACGGCTCGCGGACGGGCGCCTGCCCGTGACCTTCAAGCTGCTCTCACCCGCGCAGCGACCGCTGCAGGTGACCGCCGACCTCGCGAGCTTCTGGCGCAACGCCTATGTCGAGGTGCGCAAGGACATGCGCGGCCGTTATCCTCGGCACTACTGGCCCGAGGATCCGCTGCAGGCGGAGCCGGTGCGCGGCATCCGCCGACGGACCTGAGGGCATACTCGACTGCAGGAGCGCACGATGATGACCGAACGAGATCGGGCGACGAGGTGCACGACGCGCCCGGTGAGGGTCTGGATGCTCGGCGCGGCGTTGTGGCTCGCCGCCACGGCCCTGCCTGCAAGCGCGATCGCGAGTGCGCTCGAGACCGCGGCCACGGACAATCGCATCGTCGCGCGCGAACCTTGCCCGGCGCGGGATCCCGACTATGGGGACTACCGTTCGCGTCAGATGGCGAACTACCGCCAGGAAGCGGCGGCCGCGAAGTCGCAGGGGCTCGCGATGAGCCCGCCCGCGGTGGCGGAGGCCTCGGTGCTCTCCGAGGCCGAATACCTCGCCCGCGGCGCCCCCGGCGTCACCTGCGAGCGCATCACCTACCTCAGCGACGGGCTGAGGGTCGTGGGATATCTTTGGCGGCCCGCCGCAGCGCGCGAGGGCGACCGCTTGCCGCTCCTCGTGTTCCATCGTGGCGGCGCGCTCGAGGACTCGAAGCTGCGGCCCAACTCCCAGTTCGGCTTCGACCGCTTCGTGCGTGCCGGGTATGTCGTCATCGGCACGCAGTACCGCGGCAATGACGGCGGCGAGGGCCGTGAAGAGTTCGGCGGCGCCGATGTGCGCGACGTGCTCGCGGTGACGCGCGTCGGGCAAGCGCTGCCCTATGTCGATCCGCAGCGGGTGTTCGCGCTCGGCTACTCACGCGGCGGCATGATGGCGCTGCTCGCGGCGCGCGCTGGCGCGCCCTACCTCGCGATCGCCACGGTCGGCGCACCCACGGACCTGCGCGACGCACGCGCGTCGGGCGCGCAGGGCCGGGCGGCGGGCAGGACGGCGGCGGAGGCCGGCAGCCTCGCGACGGCGCGGCGCCTGATCCCAGGCTTCGGTGCCGATCCCGAGGGCGCGTTGCGCGCACGCTCCGCCATGGCTTGGGCCGAAGAACTGCGCCCTCCGGTGCTCATCCTGCATGGCGGCGCCGACCCCATCGTCTCCGCGGCTGCGCACGCCCTGCCGTTCGCCGCCCGCCTGCGCGAGCTCGGCAAGGTCCATGATCTCGTGGTCTACGAGGGCGACACGCACGGTCTGCAGATGAAGGGCCGCGAACGCGACGATCGCGTCCTCGAGTGGTTCCGGCGCTTCGATCCGGCGGTCAGCGCGAAGTGAGCGGCTGACCGAAGGACGTGGCGGGCCGGCTGTGCAGGGCGGCCTGGATCTCGGCGACGATGGCGAGCGCGATCGCCTCCGGTGTCCCGCCGCCGAGGTCGAGCCCCACCGGCGCGCGCAGCCGCGGCCGCAGCGCCTCGGCCAGAGGACCGAGCTCGGCGGCCAGGCGTTCGCGCCGCGCCGCTGGGCCCAGCAGCCCGACGTACGGGATCGCGCTCGTGGCCAGCGCTGCAAGGTAGCGACCGTCGGCTACGAGGTTGTGGCTCATCACCACGGCGGCATCGAATCCGTCGAGCGGTGCCACCGCGCCCGGATCGGCCGCGTCGACCTGTGCGACGCGGCGTGCGCCCGGGAACCGCGCAGCCTCGACGTAGGCGGGACGGTGGTCGATGACCGTGACCTGCCAGCCGAGCAGTGCCGCGATGCGTACCACCGGCTCGGCATCGGGGCCGGCGCCGCAGAGCAGCAGCGCGGGGACGCGCGCCGCGGCGACCGCGAAGGAGCCGTCGCGCAGTATCGCGCGACCGGGAGACAGCATGCCTGACGGCGAAGCGCCGTCGGCATCGCCGCACAGCGCGCTGCCGAGCGACAGCGCGCCATCACCGCTCGCGAGGTCGATCTCGAGCAGCGCAGGTTCGCGGCGCGCCTCTGCAGACAACCATCCGCGCAGCAGCGTCAGGGAACTTCCTGCATCGAGGCGCCAGAGCAGGATGCGCATCGCACCCTCGCAGCCGAGGCCCAGGCCCCAGACCGGATCATCGGAACTGCGGCCGTCGTAACGGCGCTCGAGGATGCGAGCGTCGCCGGCCAGCAGGTGCTGGGCGTGTTCGTGCAGGTCCCCCTCGAGACAGCCGCCGCTCAGCAGGCCGCAGCGCAGGCCGCTCGACGACAGCAACATCGACGCGCCCGGCTTGCGGTAGGTCGAGCCTTCGGTGGCGATGACGAACGCCGCGACGAGCCGGTGTCCGGCCGCCGTCTCGCGATCGAGGAAGTCCAGCATCGTGGGCGCTACGGTCGCCGTCAGAGCGGCGCACCGTCCTCACGGCTGACGGCGATGACCGCCGAGCGCGCGGGCAAGCCGCCGCCGTCCGGCCAATGGCTCGCGGGCGCATCCACGGTGCCGCCCTCGCCGGGGTGCTGGATGCTGAGGAACAGCGTCTTGCCGTCGGGCGTGAATTCGCAGCCGCAGACTTCGGCGCCGACGGGCGCGCTCAGCACTTGGGTGAGCCGTCCGCGATCGGGACCGGTCGTCGGCACCACGAAGCAGCCGTTGTTGCCGATGAGGGCGGTGTCGGCGTCGGTCACCACCCAGAGGCGACCCGAAGGATCGAAACCGAGGTTGTCCGGGCAGGCGATCGGGCTCACGTCGCCGCGGTCGGCGTATCCCGCGTAATAGACATCCTCGCGCGCGAGCTGGCCGGCGGCGAGGTCCTCGGCGCGCGTCAGGAAACGCGCCGCACCGTTGCGCGGGTCGCCGGCGAGCAGGAACACGTTCCAGGCGAAGCGCGAGCTCGCCGCATCGTCGCCATCCTCGATGAGCTCGACGATGTGGCCGAAGTCGTTCTTCGGTCGCGGATTCGCGGCGTTCGGGCCGAGATCGATGTTGCGGCCCATGAACTCGCGCCGCTCCGGCGCGCGCGAATCGTTCTTGGTGAGCGCCATGTAGACGCGTCCCGTCACCGGGCTCGGTTCGACGTCCTCGGGCCGGTCCATGGGCGTCGCGCCGAGCACGTCCGCGGCCTCGCGGCAGCGGATCACGACCTCCGCTTGGCTTGCGAAGCCGGCGGCGCTGTTCAAGGGGCCGCGCTCATCGTGCACCAGCGGCAGCCACTCGCCGCGTCCGTCGGCATCGAAGCGTGCGACATGGAGCGTGCCGTGGTCGAGGAGGTCGCGGTTCGCGGCGCGGTCCTTCGGGTCGAAACGGTCACGGGTGACGAACTTGTAGACGTACTCGAACCTGGCGTCGTCGCCCATATAGGCGGCGACGCGACCGTCCTTCGTCAGGATGGTGTTCGCGCCTTCGTGGCAGAAGCGGCCGAGCGCAGTGCGCTTGCGCGGCGCCGCAGTCGGGTCCTGCGGGTCGATCTCGACGATCCAACCGTGCCGCAGCGCCTCGCGCGGTTCACGTCGGACATCGAAACGCGGATCGACGGTATCCCAGCCGTAGGCCGAGCGCTCGCGCAGCGGCCAGCGGCGGTGCGCACGCTTCGTCGCCTCGTCGGCGTCCGCGCTGCCCGCCCAGGTCCGTGCCCCGCCGAAGTAATCCTGGATGTTCTCTTCGGCGGTGAGGTAGGTGCCCCAGGGCGTCTTGCCGCCTGCGCAGTTGGCGAAGGTGCCGAGCGCACGCGTGCCGCCGGGGTCGGCAGCGGTCTGCATGAGCGGTGCGCCGCGCGCAGGCCCGGAGATCTCGATCGGGGTGTTGGCCGTGATGCGCCGTGTCGCGGGCGCGCCTTGCACCACGCGCCAACCGCGCATCCCGCGGCGCACTTCGAGCACGCTCACGCCGTGCGCCGCCTGCATCCAGGCGACCGCCTGCGGTCGCGCCGCGATCATCGCGGCGACCTGTCGCGCCTGGTCCGCTTCGGAGCCGGACAGGCCTGCGAACACGAGCTCATCCACGTATTCGTGGTTCACGCAGAGCAGCCCGGCATCGCGACGCCCGCGCAGCGGGAAGAACGCGAGCGCGTCGTTGTTGGTGCCGAAGCGGCGCTCTTGGCGCGCCGCCGCGTCGCGGTCCAGCCAATCGAGCGTGCGCAGGTCACGCGCAGAAAGCCCGGCATCGCCAGCGTAGAGCGGATCGCCGAAGCCGATGAGCAGTTGCGAGCGCAACCCCGGCGAGAGCCGCAGCGCGTCTTCCCGTGATGGTACGAGCGCCGCGTAGGACGGGGATTTCACGCCGCGTGCAGGGGCGTTCCCCGCGCCGAGGGCGGGCAGGGCGCCGGCGGCTGCCGCGGCACCGGAGGCGGCGAAGAATCCGCGCCGCGACAGCCGTTGCTCGAGGAGGGCGCCGAAATAGACGGGTTTGCGGGTCATCGGGTCGTCCTCGGCCAGTGAGGCGGACAGCTTAGCGGGGCGTCGCAGCGGTCGGCGTGAAGATCATGTGGCAGGGGAGTCTTTGATCGGCAGGCCTTCGAGCACGGTCACGAAGAAGCGGCCCTTGCCTTCGCGCAACTTCTTTGCCGCCTCGTACTCGGCCGACCTCCAGAATCCCCAGGCCGCGTCCTTGGAGGGAAACCGCGCGATGAGGATGCTCTCGCCGCGCGGGTCGCCCTCGGCGACCTCGACCTTGGGGGCCGGTGTCACCGTCAGGTAGTGCCCACCGTACTTGCGGTAGATCGGCGGCAGCGCCGCATTGTAGGCCTTGAAGCCCTCGAGGTCGGTGACCTTGCCCTGCACGAGCAGATAGGCGGGCGGACCGCCCGAGGCTGCAACGCTCCCGGGCGTGTCGCTCACTTGATGAGCCCTTCTGCGCGCATCGCGGCCTGTGCCGACGGGCGTTGCGCGATGCGCTGGTGGTAGGCCTGCAGCGTCGGCCATGGCGTGAGGTCCATGCCGACATAACGGCACCAGCCGAGCACGGTGAACAGATAGGCATCGGCGACCGTGAAGCCACCGCCGAGCAGATGCTCGCGACCCTCGAGCGACTGCTGCAGGAAATCGAAGCGCTTGCCGAGGTTGGCGCGCGCCACGGCCTTCTGCTCGTCGGTCACGCCCGGGGTGAAGAACGGGCTGAAATTCTTGTGCACTTCGGAGTTGATGTAGCCCAACCACTCGTGCAGGCGGTAACGCGCGAATGTGCCATGGGCGGGTGCGAGACCGCTCCCGGGCTTGAGGTCGGCGATGAAGGGCAGGATGGCCGTGCCCTCGGTCAGCACCTCGCCATCGTCGAGGCGCAGCGCCGGCACGTAATTCTTCGGTGTCACCTTGATGTACTCCTCGCCGCCCGCGGTCTTCTGGCCGCGGCCTTCGACCTTGACCGCGTCGAACGGCAGGCCCGTCTCGTGGAGCGCGATGTGGGCGGCGAGCGAGCAGGCACCGGGGGAGTAGTAGAGCTTCATGGCAGGAGTCCTTGCAGGGTCGTGGACGGGAGGCCGGGCCGCGGCAGCGGGGGTTCAGCGAGACGGGATTTTAGCAACGCGGACGAGTTCGTAGGCGCAAAGGGCGACGGCGGTCGCCAGATTCAGCGACTCCACGCCGTCATGCGGCGCACCCCCCGGGATGGCGAACGCCTCGTCCCCGGCCAATGAGGCCATCTCGGGCGAGGCGCCGCGCCCCTCGTTGCCGAACATCAGGCAATCGGCTGCGACGACGCCCCGGGCGGTGTCGCCCTCCGCGGTGATCGGGCGGCCCCCGACGTCCATCAACGCGATCGTCGAGTAGCGCTGGCGCAGCGTCTCGAGGGTTACTTCGGTCTCGAACGGCAGCTTGAACACCGCGCCCATGCTGGCGCGCACCACCTTGGCGTTGTACGGGTCGACGCTGTCGGGCGACAGCAGGCAACGGAAGCCGCCGAACCATGCCAGCGTGCGCAGGATCGTGCCGAGGTTGCCGGGATCCTGGATCTCATGCAGGTAGACCGCGCGCTCGCCTGCGACGGGCGGCGGCGAGGGCAGGATGGGTACGACGGCGATCACACCTTGTGGCGAGCGGGTGTCGCTCAGCGGCGCCATCTGCCGGGCGTTGAAGGTGTCGCGCGGCAACTGCGACGGGAAGCCCGCAGGCAGTCCGCGCTCAAGGTATTCATGGCTGACGAGGATGCGCGACGCGGCGAGCGCGGGGCGGTGCGCGAGCGCCCGGCCAAGTTCCAGCACCAGATGCTCGCCCTCAGCCAGGAAAAAGCCGAGTTCTGCGCGGCCTTCACGGTCGCGCAGGCGCTTGAGGTCTTCGAACCGGAGTTCCGTGGCGGTCATCATGCGCGGGCCTGCCGTGTTGGCGTCGCCCGTGCTGACGTCGGTCGCGCAGCGGCGTGCTCCGCCGGGTGGCCATGCAGGTCCATCGCCACTGCTTCGGCGAGCTTGATGCCATCGACGCCCGCGGAGAGGATGCCGCCCGCGTAGCCCGCGCCCTCGCCGCCGGGGTAGAGGCCGCGTACGTTGAGGCTCTGCAGCGTCGCCGGGTCGCGCGTGATGCGCAGCGGCGAGGAGGTGCGGCTCTCGATACCGGTCAAGACCGCATCGTCGCGGTCGAAGCCGCGGATCTGCCGTCCGAACACCGGCAGCGCCTCGCGCATCGCCGCGATGCAGTCTGCGGGCAGCAGCGGCGCGAGGTCCGTCGGCTTCACGCCCGGCTTGTACGAGGGCTCCACTTCGCCGAGCGTGGTCGAAGGCCGTCCGGCAATGAAATCGCCCACCAACTGTGCGGGCGCCGAATAGTCCCCGCCGCCCATCTCGAAGGCGAGGCTCTCGAGCCGCTCCTGCAGGTCGATGCCGGCGAGCGGACTACCCGGGAAATCCCGCTCCGGGTCGATACCGACGACGATGCCCGCGTTGGCGTTGCGCTCGTTGCGCGAGTACTGGCTCATGCCGTTCGTGACCACGCGCTGCGGCTCGGAAGTCGCGGCGACGACCGTGCCGCCCGGGCACATGCAGAAACTGTAGACCGAGCGGCCGTTGGCGGCGTGATGCACGAGTTTGTAGTCCGCGGCACCGATGGCCGGGTGACCGGCGAAGCGTCCGAGCCGCGCGCGGTCGATGAGCGACTGCGGATGCTCGATGCGGAAGCCGATGGCGAAGGGCTTGGCTTCCATGAACACGCCGCGATGGTGCAGCATGCGGAAGGTGTCGCGCGAGCTGTGGCCGAGCGCGAGCACGACATGGCGCGAGGCGATGACCGTCCCGTCCGCGAGCTGTACGCCGCGGACCTCTTTTGCGCCGTCGCACTCGTCGATCAGCAGATCGAGGACCTTGCTCTCGAACCGCACCTCACCGCCGAGGGCGATGATCTCCTCGCGCATCCGCGCCACCACGCCCGTGAGGCGGAAGGTGCCGATGTGCGGCTTGTTGACCCACATGATCTCGGGCGGCGCACCGGCGCGCACGAACTCGCGCATCACCTGCCGGCCGAGGTGGCGCGGGTCCTTGATCTGGCTGTAGAGCTTGCCGTCCGAGAACAGTCCCGCGCCGCCCTCGCCGAACTGTACGTTCGATTCCGGCGTGAGCGTGCGTTTGCGCCACAGTCCCCAGGTGTCCTGCGTGCGCCGCCGCACGTCGCGGCCGCGTTCGAGCACGATCGGCCGATAGCCCTGCTGCGCAAGGACCAACGCCGTGAAGAGTCCGCAGGGGCCGAAGCCGACCACCAACGGCCGGTCCGTGTCCCTGCCTGCGCTGCGCGGCGGCGGATGGAAAGCGGTGTCGGGCGAAGGGATCACATGCCGGTCATCGCGGTGCGCCGCGAGCACCCCTGCCTCGTCGCGCACCGCGACATCGACGATGTAGACGAAAGCGAGCTCGCGGTCCTTGCGCCGCGCGTCGTGGCTGCGCTTGAAGACCGTGAAGGACTCGAGGTCAGGTTCGCGCAGGCCGAGGCGCTGGAGGATGGCGCGGCGCAGCGCGTCCCGGGTGCGCGCTTCGGTGGGGTCGCCCCAGGGGAGCGACAGTTCGGTGATGCGGATCATGGTCCGTTTCCTGGTCGGTGGTCCCGACAGAGGCCTCGAATCGCGCTAGTCTATCCTCATCATGGCCCGTTCCAAGAGCAGCGGCAGCTGGCTGCGCCGCCACGTCACCGATCCCTACGTCAAACAGGCCCAGATCGACGGCTACCGGTCGAGGTCCGCCTACAAGCTGATCGAGCTCGACGAGAAGGACCGCCTGATGCGCCCCGGGATGCGGGTGCTGGACCTCGGTTCCGCCCCGGGCGGCTGGTCGCAGGTCGCCGCCAAGGCGGTCGGCGCCAAGGGCCGGGTGCTGGCGACCGACATCCTGCCCATGGATCCGATCCGTAATGTCGACTTCATCCAGGGCGACTTCACGAGCGATGCCGTGGTGGAGCAGATCCGCAACTGGCTCGGCGAGGGCAAGTTCGACCTGATCGTCTCGGATATCGCGCCGAACCTGAGCGGCATCGACTCCGCCGACCAGGCGCGCTCCATGTATTTCCTCGACCTCGCCCTCGACGCCGTACGGCAGATGCTGGCGCCCGGCGCCAACTTCGTCGCCAAGATGTTCCAGGGCCAGGGGTCGGACGATTACGTGAAGGAGCTGCGCAAGTCCTTCGGCAAGGTCTCGATCCGCAAGCCCAAGGCCTCGCGCCCCGAGTCGCGCGAGGTCTACATCGTGGCCAAAGAATTCAAGGGCTGACGGCTGCGGCGCCGGTCAGAGTTGCCAGATGATCAGCAGGACCAGCAGCGCCGCGAGGACCGTCCACCCGATGGTGTCGATGTAGCGGCGGATCTGCGCTTCGATGGGTGCACCGCCGAAGCGGACCAAGGCCGCGACCAGGAAGAACCGGGCGCCCCGGCCGATGACCGACCCCAGGATGAACGGCGCGAGCGCCATCGATGCGGCGCCCGCGGCGACGGTGAAGACCTTGTAGGGGATGGGCGTGAAGCCGGCGGCGAAGATGGCCCAAAAGCCGTAGTCCTTGAACCACTGTTGGGCGGTCTCGAAGTGGCCCATGTAGCCGACCTTCTGCAGCCAGGGCAGGACGGCATCGATCGCCCAGTGGCCGATGAGATACCCGAACAAGCCGCCCAACACCGAGGTGACGGTCGTCAGCGCCGCGAGGTACACCCATCGCGTCGGTCGGGCCAGCGTCATGGGCGCCAGCAGGACATCGGGCGGGATCGGGAAGAACGACGACTCGGTGAAGCTGACGACGCCCAGGTAGCGGTCGGCGTGCGGGTGGCGGCTCCAACTGAGCACGCGGTCATAGAGAGCGCTGAATATCTTCACGGCCGCGATTGTAGAGGTGCCCGGTACGACCGTCGACGACATTGCTAGACTATGTCGCGATGCTGGGTTCTCCGGCGGGCCCGTAGCACAGCGGTTAGTGCAGGGGACTCATAATCCCTTGGTCCTTGGTTCGAATCCAAGCGGGCCCAGTCATCGATCCGCCATCGTCGCGTCCTGCACGCCTGAGCCGCGGGTCACGCGGGTGTGCGGTCCTTTGAGGTCAGGGGGCCGTGGAACCGCTCGTCGGGGTCCGCCGCAGCCGCGCGACCACTTCGCGCACGGCCGCTTCGGGCGCGGAATCCTGTGCGACGATCGCGGCGCTGCCGTGGCCATACGGACCGTAGCGCACCGGGTCGGTCACCTTGAAAAGCCCGATCGTCTGCGTCCCGGCGGCGCTCGCCAGATGCATGACGCCGCCGTCGGCCGTGATGAAGGCATCCAGCGCCCCCAAGGCCGCACCGAGTTCGCGTAGATGGTTCGACAGCAGGCTCGGCATGTGACCGGCGAAGGTCGCTCGGCCGTCGTGGGGCAGGAACTCGATCAATGCATGCGGAGTCGTCGCCAGCTCTCGCTGCAGTCCGTCGAGGAACGTCAGCCACCATCGGGGCGAGTACTGCTTGTCGCCGGTCGCGACGCCGTAGAGGCCGATGCGCAGCGTTGGCGTTCCGGGCTGCGGGGCGTGGGGCCCCTGTCCGAACGCCTGGGTGAGCAGACGGTGGCCCAAGGACCGCTCTTCCGTGCTCAGGCGCAGATCCAACGTCGGGATCGGGTCGCCCACGCCGCCGACGGCGGCATGCAGGAGATGCACGGGCGCCTGCGCGTAGTGCAGCGGCGCGGTTCCCGCATCGATCGGGTGGGTGAGCGGAAGGTCACGCCAGCGATCGCCCCAGCGATAGCCGAGCTTGGCTCGTGCAGCTACCAGACTGAGCAGGGATCGGGCGCTGCGAGACCTCGGGATGGGGTCGATCGCCAGATCGTAGGGCTCACGGCACACGCGCCAGATCAGGCCGATGACCTTATGGGGGCGGATGTAGCTCCACGCCGGGAACGCGTGGACGGTCCCGAGGTTGGGGAAGCCTGCGTAGAGGTCCTTCGAGGCGCCACCGCCGGTGAGGATATCGAACCGGGCCTGCGGGAAAAGCCGCTCGATCTCCGCCAGCAAAGGCGTCATCAAGGCGTTGTTGCCGAGCCGGTGGTTGGGCCGGATGATCAGGATCCGCCGGACATCAGCGGTGTCGAGGCGCGTCATCGAGGGGGATTTCATCTGTAGAATACCCGCATCAGCGGACTCCGGGACGGCAGCGGTGCTCCGCGCATTCTAGGCTCATGCCGCGCCCCTGTCTTCGGTCGGGGCGACGAGCGGCTCGGCTGCGTCATGGGCGGTGACTCCGGCGCATGAGCGGATGGACTGAAGGCCCGGATCCTGTGGATCTGCGGCGAACGATATCGCCGTGAACGGGTCTGACAGGGGGCCGATGATGGAGGCCCTTTGATAAGGCTGCGGACCGGCCGCGGCGAGACCCACCCCAGGAGACTTGACCCGATGATCACACGGATGTGGACGCTGAGCGTCATGGCGAGCCTCGGGCTGTTCGGTGCCGGCGCGGTCTTTGCGCAGGACCCCGAAGGCGCCGTGCGCATCGAGGTCGTGAGCGCGGAGACGCGCCGGCCGCTCGAGGGGGTGACCGTGATCGTGACGCCCCGCGAGGGCGCCGCCGTCACGGCGATGACCACGGCGGAGGGCATCCTGGAGGTCGGTGCCTTGGCGGAGGGGCTCTATGCCGTCACCGCCACCCGGTCGGGTCTGGTGGAGGCCACCGAACCGAGCGTGCGCGTCGTACGCCGCAAGGTCACGCCGCTGCGCCTCGAGATGCGAAGCCTCGCGGGGTCGGCGCCTGACGCGGCCGCGCTCGAGGAGGTCATCGTCCGCGCAAGGGCGCGTGGCCGCGAGGCCGACCTCAACGGCTCAGCCAGCGCCTCGTTCTTCGACCGTGAGGAGCTGCGCAGCGCCGTCGGTGCCGGCAGCGATGCCATGCGCGCCCTCGACGGCATGCCGGGGTTGGTGTCCACCGGTGATTTCGCCAACTTCTCGGTGCGCGGTCGCGGGCCGCGGGACAACCTGATCTACATCGACGGGTTCCCCTTCGATCGTGTGGTCCACTTCGACCAGACCCTGGGCGAGGAGGAGGACATCGGCGGTGGCGGACGGTTCTCGATCTTTGCGCCGAACTCGATCGCGGGCGCGGAGTTCTCGCCGGGCGGCTGGAGCGCGGCGTATGGCGGCCGCTCCGGTTCGCTGCTGAAGCTCGATGTCGCTGGTGGCGCCCCGACGCCGAGCGCGAGCCTCCGGGTCGACATCGCCGGCTTCGAGGTCGGCTACGAGGGGCCGAGCGGGGTCCGCGACGACACGACGATGTTCTTCACGGCCCGCAGCTTCGACTTCGGCCGCGTGTTCGACCAGATCGACGAGAAAGACATCGGCCAACCGGAACTCACGGACATCGTGCTGAAGACCGTCACGAAGCTCGATGACGGGGGTTCTATCGAGTTCCTCGGCATCTTCGCGCCCGAGAAGTACACGCGCGACATCGACAACGTGCTGGCTTCGCCCGATTTCGAGGATGTCTCGCTGATCGAGGCCGAACAGGACCTCTACCTCGTTGGCCTGACCTGGCGGCGCCTTGTCGGCGAGACCGGCGAATGGACCGACCGGGTCTATGTCCGGGCGAACGACAAGACCAGCGCCGAGGGCGAGGCCTATCCGGATCTCGTGCCGCCGGGTACGCCCGCCGCCGGCATCCCTGTCCGCGAGCGCTTGCTCACGGTCACCGAGAAGGAGACCGAGATCGGCTGGCGCAGCGACTATGCCGTGCGCAACCGCTACGGTCAGGCTTCGGTCGGGCTGCACGTCTGGCAGACGGATGTCGACTACTCGGTCCGCCTGCGCGAGGACTTCGACCGCTTCGTGTACCGCAGCACCGACCCGCGCCCGCCCGGCCGGCGGTACATCACGCTGACCCCGGCGGCCATCGATTCGGTGTATTCCGCCAGCGAGACCAACTTCGCCGCCTATGGCGAGCAGGTGGTGGAGCGCGGTGCATGGGACCTGCGGGCGGGGCTGCGCTACGACCGCGATGGTTTCTCGGGCGAATCCTTGCTCTCGCCCCGGTTCGCCCTGAACTGGCGGCCGCAGACCGACCTGCGCCTCTCGGCGACCGCCGGCATCTTCCACCAATCGCCGCGGCTGCTGGTGCGCTCCGCGAGCCCCGACAACTTCGACATCGAGAACGAGCGCATCACGCATCTGAGCATCGGTCTGGAACGGGACTTCGGCGACACCTGGTCGCTGCTCGTCGAACCGTATTACCAGCGTCTCGACAACCTGATCGTCGAGGAGGGTCGCACCAGCGGCCGGGCCACCAACGACGGCGAGGGCACCAACCTCGGCGTGGACATGGTGCTCTCGCGGCGCTTCGCGGATGGTTGGTTCGGCAACGTCGTCTATGCCTTCAACCAGGCGCGGCTCGACGACAACGACGGTCTCGGCAAGTACGACGCGGATTTCAACCGCGAGCATTTCTTCTCGGTCGGCGGCAGCTGGGAGATCGACGAGCGTTGGAAGGTCGGGGCGCGCTGGAAATGGGCGACGGCACGGCCGAGCGACGATTTCGTGATCAACCGCGACGTGTTGGGGCCGGGCCGGCCCTTGCGCTACTCGAAGGAACTCACGCGGCGCAACGCACTGCGGGGCGATGACTACCACTCCCTCAACATCCGCGTGGACTACCGGCGCCCGATCGGCCCGGTCGACCTCGTGATGTTCGTGGACATCATCAATGTCTACGGCGGACCTGAGGGCGGCGGTGCCAACGAATTCGACCCGCGGCGCGGCGTCAACATCGCCGACGAGGGCGAGGCGTTCCCGATCATCGGCCTGATCTTCGAGCGCGCGTGGTGAGGGACATCGGCAGCCCGACCTCGGGTCACAGCAATGCGATACTGTGCTCGACCAGATAATCGGCGAACTCCAGCGGCGCCGGAAGGGCCGGACGGCCGACGTTGGTGTTCATCAGGACGACCGCCGCGATGCCGTCCTCGAACCGCAGTCTCAGGTTCGCGTTGATGCCCGGGTCGCTGCCGCCGTGGCCCCAGAGCAGGGGCTTGCCCGCGCGATAGTGCGCGTTCCAGCAGAGACCCATCGCCCGGGTATCGTCGCCTGTCTCGACGCGGAACATCTGCCGTATCGTCGAGGCCTGCAGCAAGGGCCGGCTGTCGCCGCCCGCCGCTGCAAGGTAGGCCTGGGCGTATCTCGCGAGCTGGTTCACGCTGCTGCGCAGAAAACCATCGGGGAAGTTCGGATGGTTGTACAGGCAGTTGACCGCGTAGTCGCCGTCGACACGGCTGGCGGCCGCGGGATCGCCGATCACGGCGGGCGGCAATCCGCCCCATGACGGCCCGCGGACCTCGCCGCCGCTGACCCAGCTGTACGGGATGGCGTGGCGGGAGAGGTCGATGTCGCGCAGATACCAGGAGGTCTCGCGCATGCCGAGCGGCTCGAAGATCCGCTCGCGGCAGTAGTCCGCGAACGGGATGCCCGACAAGCGCTCCACGATCAGCGCAAGCAGGCCATACGGGACGTTCGCGTAGGAGAACTTGCCCCCGGGCGCCCAGGGGTGGAAGTTCCGCGACGCATCGTAGAAACGCCCGCCCGGCGACAGGTATGCGCGAAGCCAGTCCTCAAGCGACATTTCCGGGTCGCCGCAGACATAGGCGTTCGCGTAGGCCGGCCCATCGGCGATCGCTGACCGGTGGGAGAGCAGGTGCCGGACGGTGACCGGCTGCGCGCCGTGTTCAGGATGGACGACCTTGAAACCGAGGTGCAGGTTCACGTCGTCGTCCAGCCCAAGCCGGCCTGCATCGAGCAATTGCATCACTGCCGTTGCGGTGAAGGTCTTCGACACCGACCCTATGTTCTGGATCGTCTCCGGCGTCATCGCGATGCGGCGCGCCATGTCGGCCCAGCCGTAGCCCCGCGACCATATCACCCCGGACTTGCGCAACACCGCGACCGCGAGGCCAGGGATGCGTTCGCTCGCCATGCGATCGGCGAAGTAGGCGTCGGCGGCCGCCCGCGCGCCCTTGGCCTTGTCGGTGGCGCTGTCGCCCGCGACAGCGGCTGGTGCACCCAACGCGGCAAGGGCCACGCCGCCTGCGGCAAGGGCCTGCAGGGCATCACGACGCGTGGCGCTTCTTCCGGTCCTGTCACCGGCATCCGCCATGCTCGTCGCGTCCCGTTCCGGCATTTCTTTGTACCTCGACTTCATGAGCACAGTCCGGGTGTTGCAGGGCTCCCGACCGGCAGGTCAGGCCGCTCGACGGACCAGATAAAGCAGGCCACCGCAGGCGGTCCAGCCGAGCACTATGCTCCACTCCGTTGCGGTGAGGGCCGAGGGCGAGCCCGGGAGGTAGAGCAGCCCGAGACCGAGGCAGCAGAGCATGCCGAGCGAACCCAAGGCTTGGCCGTGTCGCAGCCTGAACGGCCGCGGGAGCGCAGGCTCGTTGCGGCGCAAGCGAAGATAGGACACCGCCACCAACGCGTACGCGATCACCGCGCCGAAACTGCCGGCGTTGACCAGCCACGTCAGGGCCTTGTAGCCGAGCAGCGGAGCGAGACAGGTCACCGCACCGATCAGCAGGATCGCCCCGTCCGGGGTCCGGTAGCGCGGATGCAGATGCGCAAGGAAACGCGGCAGCATGCCGCTCTGGGCCATCGCGAAGATGGCGCGGCTGCCGCCGATGATGAAGGCGTTCCAGCTGGTCACGATGCCCGCCAGGCCACCGATGATGATGATCATCGCTCCGGTGTCGCCCAGCGAGCTCGCGACCGCATCCGCGGTCGCGACCTTGGAGCTCTCGAGCAGGGCGCTGTCGGCGAGCAGCGATACCCCGACGATCACCATGCAATACCAGATTATGGCCATTCCGACCGACAGCACGGCCAGCGTGCCGAGTTCGCGCGCCGGCAGGTCGACCTCCTCGGCGATCTGCGGGATGACGTCGAAACCGACGAAGAAGAACGGCACCATGGTGACGACGGTGACGACGCCCGCGATGCCAGCGGCGAACCACGGATCCATGCGCTCGACGGAGCCGTCGATGCCCGCACCGGTCACCAGCACGAGGCCACTGGCGAGGATCATGGCCGTGATCACCACCTGCACGACGGCCGACATCTTGACGCCCACGATGTTCACCGCGGTCAGGATGACGGTGGTCACGATGCCGACCGACGCCCAGCCGAGGTGCACGTCGTAGCCTGCGATCGTCCATAGATAGACATGCTTGAGGTCGATCTGCAGGTACTCGATGGCGAACGCGAGCGCGACGGCCTCGAAGCAGCATATCGAGACATAGACGAACACGATCGCCCAGGTGCACGCGAACGAGCCTCCGCGCCCCAGGGCGCGGAGGCTCCACGCATGTTCGCCGCCGACCTGCGGCATCGCGGCCGCAAGTTCCGCATAGAGCAGCGCCACCACCAGCATGACACCGCCGGCGATGATGAAGGCCAGCATCGCGCCAAGGCTGCCGGCGCGCTCGATCCAGTCACCGGAGAGGATCACCCAGCCCCAGCCGATCATCGCGCCGAAAGCCAGCGCGAGCACGTCCTTGCGGGTCAGGACGCGCGAAAGGCCGGAAGCCTGTCCGGAGCTCACGTTCGCCCCGCCGCGCGGAGCGGCGCCGTCGACCCGCGACCGTCAGCGCTCTGGCGGGCTCCGCTCAACGCCCACTCCCCGGGAAGTTCCAGGTGAACTGGAGGGCCAACGACCGCGGCGGCTCGAGGAAGAAGAAGTCGGAGCCGCTGCCCGCGTCGTTCGCGAAGGTCGATGTCGCCTTGTCCGTCAGGTTGCGCCCGACCAGCGCGGCTCGCCACCGCCCGTCGCGGCTCGCGACGGCGATGGTCGCATCGACCTTCGTGTAGGCGGACTGGTAGTGGACGGGATCGTTGTCAAGCTGCATCGAGTACTCGTCGGAATAGTAGGCCCGGGCGAGCAACTGCAATCGCAGCCCGTCGCTGACGGGCGCGTCGTAGCGGGCTTCCAGCGCGCCCTTCCACTGCGGCGAGTACTGCAGCGGTACGCCCTTGAGGTTCTGCCGAGCCGGTTGCCCCGGGGAGGTCGTGCATCCCTGCGCGGCAGTCTGGCCTTCCCAGCAGGGCGCGTTCGGGAACGAGGAATACGTCGCGTCCAGATAGGCGGCCGAGAACGACAGGGTGAGGCTGTCCGTGGCGCGCCAGAGCGTGTCGAGTTCGACGCCCGAGGATTCCGCTCGCGCCGCGTTCGAGGTCCGGAACGCCAACAGCCCCGAAGTCGAATCGGTGGTGAGCGACGTCACTTGGAGGTCCTTGAAGCGGCTCTGGAAGACGGCCGCATTAAGCCGGAGCCGTTGCTCCGGGAAGGCGACCTTGGCGCCCACCTCGACGGCCTCGACCTTTTCCGGCGCGAACCGGATGTTGTTGAGGATCGTGGATTGCGGCTCGGCGATGAAATAGTCGAAGCCGCCGCCCTTGAAGCCTGAAGCGAACGAGGCATAAGCCATGACATCATCGGAGGGCCGCCACCGCAAGGCGAAGTTGAGGTTGGTCTGCTCCTCCTCGATGCGGTCCCGCACGTTGTGGACGTTGGTCGCGGGCGGAGGGCCCGCCGGCGCCGGCGAGATCGTCGGTGTCTCCGTGTACAGCGGCGTCTGGTACTGCCGCTTGAGGATCTCCTTGTCCTCCATCGTGTGGCGCACTCCTGCGGTGAGGTCCAGGCGCTCGCTGAAGTTCCAGGTCAGCTCGCCGAAAGCCGCTATGGTCTCGGTCTGCTGATCGGCGAGACGGTTGCTGCGCACCCGTGCAGCCGGCGGCGTGCTGGCGAGCGGCGCAGGCCCCTGCGCGTTGAGATCAAGGTCCCAGTCGAGGTCTTGGTCGGGGATGTTCAGGTAGTAGAGGCCGACGACGTAGCCGACCTTCGACCGGTCGGGCGAGACGAGCCGGAACTCCTGCGAGTACTGCCGATAGGATTCACGGAAGTTCGAGATGTTGCCCTGCAGGCCGCCGGTCATCGCGCCGGTGAAGTCGTCGCTTTCGAATTGGGCATAACCCGTCATGGACGTGAACGTGCCGAGGCCCGTCTTCCAGTCGACCGTGAGTCCGGCGAAGTGCGAGGTCGTGTCGGTGCTCCAGGGCAACTCCTCGGTGCCGCGGACGATCTTGCCGCTGGTGCGGTAGTTGAGCAGGCAGTCCTCGCCGAACGGTGCATAGAGCGCGAGCAATTGAGGGGAGCAGTTCGCGGTCTCGTAGGACCGGCCGATACGCTCCTGCTCGGTGTATTGGTACACGGCGGCTGCAGTCACCGAGTCGCTGATGTCCCACTCGAGGCTGCCGCGTACCGCCGGGGACTTGATCTGGGTGACGTCGTCTTTGAGATCGGTGTTGTACATGAATCCGTCCTTGTCCTCGTGGCGGACCGCGAGGCGGCCGCGGACGGAGTCGGAGAGCGGACCGGATACGGCACCCTGGAGGGTCAGGCCCTCGTCGCCCACGAATTCCCAGGTGGGGCTGAGGTAGCCGCTGAAGTCCGGCGTCGGGCGGGCCCAGGTCGTGTTGATGACGCCGGCTGTCGTGTTCTTGCCGACGATCGCGCCTTGCGGACCTTTGAGGATCTCGACCTGTCCGACATCCATGAAGGCGGCGCGGCCGAACCTCGCCCTGCCCAGATAGAACCCGTTGAAGACCTGGCCCACGGTGTTCTCGAACCCGAAGTTCACGCCCGAGCCGAGGCCGCGGACGAACACTTGGTCGTTGCCCGAAACCGACTCCGCGTACTGGAACGTGGGGACCAGGGCCGCGAGGCTCTCCAGGTTCCGGATGTTGTCGGCGAGCAGGGCTTCGCCCGAGATCACTGAGGCGGATACCGGCAGATCCTGCAGCCGTTCATTGCGCTTGCGCGCGGTGACCACGATCTCTTCGAGGTCGGCCGAGGGCGCCGCCGCCACCTCGGCGGGTAGCAGGGTGGCGCTCACGAATGCCGCTGCTGCAGCGACTGAAACGCATGTCTTCATGGGTCTACCCTCCGTTCTGCGGAAAACAAGGCGAAGTGTGTTCACGGGGTCGGCAGGCCACCGGAGTTCTTGTTCTGCATCCGTCCATGCCCCCCCCGGCCTTGACGCGTCGCGTCAGGCACCTAATCATACTTGCACAAGCATATGTTCTGGATGTTGACAGGTCAATTCGCCGGGGCACGATTGACGAGCGCCCTTCGGAGTCGCAAGCGAGGTACATCGGATGTCGTCTTTCATGAGGCTCTTGGTCGTGCCGATCGCCCTCGTCGGGATGTCGATGGCGGACGCCTTGTCTGCCACGTCCTGCCGCTTCGCGGACGAGCCGTCCGCGGCGGATCTGGCAGACCCCGCGAAGGGTCGTTGGGTCACGGCGGATGCCGCGGTTCCCGGCCTGCAGCGACGCTTCTTCCAGAGCGCGGCGGTCGGGGCGGCGGTCAGTTACCACATCCTGCTGCCACCGGATGGGGCGGGAGGCACGCAGCGTCGCTACCCGGTCGTCTATTGGTTGCACGGGACCGGTGGAGGCGTGAACGGATTGCCGAGGGTCACCTCACGCTTCGCGGCGGCGATGCGCTCGGGCGAGATGCCGCCGGCGATCGTGGTGTTCCCGCATGGCTTGCCGTCCGGGATGTGGGTCGACTCGAAGGACGGGGTCACGCCGATCGAGTCGATGCTCGTCGGTGAATTGATCCCGCACGTGGACGCCTGCCATCTCACTCTGGCGTCGCGCGAGGGACGCATCATCGAAGGCTACAGCATGGGCGGCTATGGAGCGGCCCGGATCGGGCTGCGGTATCCGCAGCTGTTCGCCGGGATCTTGATGTGGGCGGCCGGGCCGTTGCAGGAGGAGTTGCGGGTCACGCCGCGCGCTTCCGCCGAGGAGCGGGAACGGCTGATGCGGGAGGTCTATGGCGACGATATGGCCTACTTCCGCGAACAGAGCCCGTGGCTGCAGGCGAAGCGGGCGGTCGAGGCTGGCGTCCCCTTGCCGCGGATGCGCGTGGTCGTCGGCACGGCCGACGAGACCTATCCGGCGAACCGGAGGTTCCACGAGCACCTGACGACGCTCGGCATCGCGCACGACTATGTCGAGGTCCCCGGGATCGGCCACAGCCTTCCCGCTCTTTGGTCGGCGCTGGAAGGGGACGCCTGGGCCTTCTACGGCCTTTTGTCGCCGAGGTAGGTCGGACTCAGTAGGACAGGCCTGCCGCCCGTTTCGGCGGGGGGAGCTCCGCGAGCAGCTTCCGCGCGATGCGTACGAAAGTGTCCCGCTCGGTCTGGGTGAGCACGCTGAGTTCCCGGTCGCAGGCTTCCCTCACCATCGTCGAGGCGCGCTCACACAGGGAGCGTCCCGCCGGCGTGACCTCGATGCTCATGAGACGCGCGTCGTGCGAGCGCCGCGAGCGGGTCACGAGCCCCTTCTTTTCCATGCGGACGATCGCCCGACTCAACGATGACTGGTTCAGGTTGGTGAACCCCACCACGTCGGTGAGCGTGTAGCTGGCGCCGTCGAAGACGCAAAGCATCACCCGCCATTCCGCGATCGAGATCCGCAGCGGCGCAAGCGCCTCCGTCATGACGCCATGAAGGTAGCGTGTCATCGATGTCGCGAGCCACGGGATGAACCGCCCGAGGTCGAGGCCAGAGACCGGCTTGCCCGGCTTTGCTTCCCGCGATGCGGTCGGCGACGGGCACGCCGCGTCGACAACGGACCTTGACCGGGGACGTGTGCGGCCACGGGTGCGACTGTTCGCCATACAGGCCTCTGACGATCGTCTTCTTCGGGTCGGCATGCTAGCCGCGCGGGTCGGGGCAGCGCAACTGCGCGGGCCGATGGTCCGACGCCAGGCGCCAGGTGTTGCGGCGGGTCCCGCCGTAGCGTGATATACCCGGACCATCATCGGTTGATCGGTCTTGATCCATGGACTCACGTCCGTCACCCGGGCCCGCCGCGACAGCTCCGCACAGGCCGCAAGCGGCCGTGCGCACGCCGAGCTCTCTCATGGAAGATTTCCGTGGCTACCCGCGGCGCTTGTGGCTGGCGTGTTTTGCGGCCTACGTGACGGTACAGACCGAGCTTGCCCTCTGGTCGATGGCGCTGCCGTCCTTGCGTGACGAGTTCGCGCTGTCGAGCGGCGAGATGGGCTACCTGACCGGGCTGACATTTGCCTTGGGCGGCATCATGGTGGTCGTGCTCAGCACGCTTGCCGACCGCTTCGGCCGGCGGCTCTTGCTGCTGATCGGGACCGTGGCTGCCGCGATCTTCTCCGGCCTGCATGTCCTGGCCGCCGGCATCATCGTGCTCGCGGTGGTGCGCACCTGCGCGATCGGGTTCAGCGGGCTGGTCTTTCCGTCGACCTGCGCGCTGGTCGCCGAGGAGGCGCCGCCGCGGATACGCGGTCTCATGGTCGGATTCCTGCAGGTGGCCGTACCGGTGGGTTGGCTGGTGGCCGCAGTGACGGCGTCGCTCGTGCTCGATGCCTGGGGGTGGCGGGCGCTGTTCGTCGCCGCGGTCCTCGGCCTGCCCGCGGGCATGCTGGTCCACAGGTACATCCGCGAATCTCCGTCCATCGGGCCCGTAGCGGACGGATCTTGGCGGCTCGCTGGCCTGTTCCGCGGCGGCGTGTGGCGGCGCACGGCGCCGCTGTTCCTCGCGCAAGCCTGTTTTGCGCTGGCGTTCGGCGGCGGATTCGTCTTGATGCCGCTTTACCTCCACGACGAGTTCGGCTTCGACGCCGTCGAGGCAGGCGTGCTGGTGGCCGTCGCCAACTCCATGGGGCTTCTCGGCTATCTCGCATGCGGATGGATCGGTGAGTTCCACTGGACGCGGCGCAACACCGTCGTGGTCGGGACGCTCTCGGCCGCCGTGGCTTTCGCGTCCTTCGCGTCG
>JBIIVD010000006.1:0-89492 GCA_044339635.1 Steroidobacteraceae bacterium
CGCCGCCGAACGCGGCATCGAAACCATGGGCGTCCAAGGCCTGCCGCAGCGCCTGGGTCTTCATGACGTCGGTATGGTGCGCAGCACCGTGCGTCAGCGGGTTCACGCCGGCCGCCACGCCATCCGGATTGGTGTGCACGATCAGCGACATGCCGGCCTCGCGCACCGCGCGGTCGCGCAAGGCGTACATGTCGCGGAACTTCCAGCGCGTGTCGATGTGCAGCATCGGGAACGGCGGTGGCGCCGGGAAGAACGCCTTGCGCACGAGGTGCAGCAACGCACCACTGTCCTTGCCGATGGAGTACAGCAGCACCGGCCGCGCGCACTCGGCCGCCACTTCGCGGATCACGTGGATCGCGTCGGCCTCGAGACGATCGAGGTGCGAGAGGCGCGCAGGCGCCCCGGCGAGCCGCTCAGCCTGGTCTGCAGGGTCGTTCACCCTCGCATTATGGCTCGGCCTTCACGGCCTTGCGATCCGCCTTCATCTGTTTGACGTCGACCGGCCGGATCTCGGTGATGGCGCAGCGCTCTTCGCCCACCAGCACGTTGTCGAACTTGGTGATCTGCCGACCGGACCGGGTGACGCTGATGCCATTGGCGAAAGTGAGGTCGCGGCAGCTGTCCCAGACCGTCAGCAGCCAGGCCTCGTTGACGCCGGTCCAGATGACGAGTTGGGTCCGCGACACCGGCGTCCAGCCGTTGACCGCGCCCAAGGTGCGGACCGTGTCGACGGGCTCGCCCGCATAATCGGCATATTTGAGTCCGACCTCATCCTTGCGCGCGAGGCCGCTGGCACAGGCGGACAGGGACAGGACGGCGACGACGGCCAGCGCCAAGGCGCGGCGGGCCGGGCGGCCGGCGTGGCGCGGCGATCGGGTCGGGACGGTCTTCGATCGGGGGGTATCCATGCTCGGGGCACCTCAGAAGTCACCGCGCAACCGCGGCAATGGCAGTCTACCGCCGATCGTTCTGGCAAAATGTCCGCCTGCGCCCCTTCAAAAGCCCGCCAGCCCTCCGCCGTCACGCCGCCATCCCGGGAGAGACCGCCTTGAAAGACCTCATCGACATCTACCTGCAACCCGGACCCGTGCTCCAAAAGCAATATGAGCGGCCGAACGGCTGGCTGCCGATCCTCCTGCTCACCCTGACCTCGGCGGCCTTCGTCTACCTCTATTTCAGCCAGGTCGACACCAGTTGGTTCATGCGCACCTCGATGGAGCGCAGCGGTGAGGAGCTCTCGAAGCAGGAGATGGACGCGATGGCGGCCGCGGGCGACAACTCCTCGATGATCCTCTGGTCGAGCACCATCGGCGCGGTGGTCGGGTTCATCGTCTACCAGTGCGTGCTGGCGCTCTACTTCCTGCTCGCCGGCAAGGTCACCGGGCTCGCGGTCGGCTTCAAGCAGGGACTGGCGCTCGCCGGCTGGTCGTCCATGCCCGGCCTGCTCGCCACCGCCCTCAGCCTCTACGGCACCGTCGGGATGTCCCCGCAGACCTACGTCGACGCGCTGTCCTTCACCACCGTCGATCCGATGCTGCTGCAACTGCCCGACGACAGCCCATGGAAATCCTTGGCAGGGACCTTCAGTTTCCTCACGCTGTGGACCATCGGCCTCGCCGCCCTCGGCTGGAAGCTCTGGAGCCGCAGCAGCAGCTGGACGACACCGCTCCTGGTGGCCGCGCTGCCGCAAGCCCTCATCGTCGGCTATCAGGCCGTCACAGCACTGGTCGCCTGACATGAACATCCCTCGCAAGTGGCTCGCGGGCGGCCTGGTCGCGCTCGCCATCCTCATCCCCCTCGCGCTGAAGCGCCCCGGCAGCGGCGGCGGCACCGCCGTCGACATCGCGCCGGCCGCCGCGCAGGAGGTCCGCCCCAGCATCCTCGCCTCCGGCCTCCTCGCCTTCGAGGTCGAGGTCAACCTGACCGCCGAGGTGCTCGCGCGGGTCGCGAGCATCGCCGTGCAGGAAGGTGATGTCGTCGAGCAGGGGCAGCTGCTGATGCGGCTCGATCCCGAGACCTACAACAACGTCATCACCCGAGAAGAGGCAGGCGTCCGCCAGAACCGGATCAGCATCGAGCGGCAGCGCGCCGTGGTCGCGCTGCGACGCCAGCAATACGAGCGCAGCCAGAAGCTCGCGGCCTCCAACCTCATCGACCGTAACCGCCTCGATGAGGACCGCAACCAGGCCGTGCTCGCCGAGGCGGATCTCAAGAGCGCCGAGGAGGCGCTGGCCCGCGCGATGGCCACGCTGGGCGATGCGCGCGAGCAGCGCGGCAAGACCGAGATCCGCGCACCGATCAAGGGCCGCATCGTCTCGCTGCCCATCAAGGTGGGCGAGGTCGCGATCCCCTCCACCGCCTCGCTGGCGGGCGCGCAGCTCATGAAGATCGCCGACACCTCGGCCATCCAGGCCGAGGTCAAGGTCGACGAGGGCGACATCGCCAAGATCTCGCTCGGCCAGTCGGCCGATGTCTTCGCCGCCGCCTACCAGGAGACGGCGCTCAAGGGCAAGGTCACCAAGATCGCGCTGGCGCCCACGGTCGACGGCCAGGGCCGGTCCTACCGGGTGACGCTCGCCTTGACGCCGCCCGCCGAGCTGCAGCTGCGCTCGGGGATGAGCGCGCGCGCCGTCATCTTCCTCGGCAACGGCCAGCGCAGCCTCGCAGTGCCGGTCGAGGCCGTGGTCACCGAGAACCCCGAGCGCGACATCGTCAAGCGCTACGTCTGGCTGGACCGCGACGGCAAGGCGCGCAAGGTCGAGGTCGGCGTCGGCCTCTCCGACGACCGCTGGGAGACCATCACCTCGGGGATCAAGGAAGGGGAACGCGTCATCACCGGCCCGTCGCGCGCGCTGCGCCGCCTGAAGGACGGCGACGCCGTGCGCCAGACGGAAGAGAAAGACCGGCCGAAGGACGAGGACGAGGCCGACGCCGGCAAGGACGCGGGCGGATGATCGAGCTGCGCGGCATCGTCAAGCGATACGAGCTCGGCGGGGAGGTCGTCCTCGCGCTCGCGGGCGTCGACCTCTTCATCGGCCGCAACGAGTATGTCGCGCTCATCGGACCTTCGGGCTCGGGCAAGTCCACGCTCATGAACATCCTCGGCTGCCTCGACTCGCCGACCGAGGGGCAGTACATCCTGAACGGCCGCGACACCTCCTCTTTGCGCGACGACGAGCTCGCCGCGGTGCGCAACCGCGAGATCGGGTTCGTGTTCCAGAGCTTCCACCTGCTGCCGCGCCAGACCGCGCTGCAGAACGTGATGCAGCCCTTGATGTATCGCCCGTTGAGCGCGGCTGAGCGTCGCGGACGGGCGGAGCGGGCGCTGGCCGGCGTGGGCCTCGGCGACCGCCTCGACCATCGCCCCAACCAGCTCTCGGGCGGTCAGCGCCAGCGCGTCGCGGTGGCGCGTGCGCTGGTGGGCGAGCCCTCGATCCTGCTCGCCGACGAGCCTACCGGCAACCTCGACTCGCGCACCTCGGCCGAGATCATGGCGCTGTTCGACGCGCTGCACGCCGCCGGCCAGACCGTGATCGTGGTCACCCACGAACCGGACATCGCGGCGCACTGCCGCCGCACCGTCCGCGTGCTCGACGGCCGCATCGTCGAGGACCGCGCGAACCCGGCGCGCGCCGCATGAACGCGCTCGGCGAAGCCTTCCGCGCCGCGCTCGCGAGCCTCAACGCCCACCGGCTGAGGAGCTTCCTCACCACGCTCGGCATCCTCATCGGCACCATGGCGGTGATCGCCGTGGTCTCTGTGCTGCAGGGCTTCTCGGACTCGATCCGCGACCAGTTCTCCGACCTCGGCAGCAACTCGCTCACGCTGGAGGCCCTCAACGACGAGGAGAACTGGCGCAGCGGACGCATCAACCGCCTGTCCTTCGAGGACATCGACGCGCTGCGCTACAAGGTCCCTGGGGTGAAGGACGTGGCGCCGATCATCGTCGCCAACTTGGGCGCCGTCACCTGGCGCACCCGGAACGTCACGCCGCAGATCCTCGGCACCACCGAGGACGCCCAGTCCGTGCTCGGCACGGCGACCCGCCTCGGCCGCTTCATCACGGCGAGCGACGACCAGGGCGGGCGGCGCGTGGTGGTCATCGGCGTCGATGTCCGCGACAAGCTCAAGTTGCCGCGCGACCCCGTCGGCGAGTTCGTGCTGATCGGCCGCGAGTGGTTCAAGGTGGTGGGAGTGCTCGAGAAGCGCGGCGAGATCTTCGGCTTCAGCCAGGACAACCGCGCGTTCATCCCGTTCTCCGTGGCGCGCTCGCTCACGGGCACCTTCGACGAGCCTTACATGGAGGTGTCGTTCACGGTGGACGACATCGGGCAGGTGGCGCAGGTCAAGGAGCGCGCGCTGCGCGCGGTCCGCACCACGCGCGGCATCAAGGCGGGCATGACGGACGATTTCGAGGTCAAGGCGGCCGACTCCTTCCTCAAACAGTTCAACCAGATCACGGGCACCGCCACCGCGGTGCTCGCCGGCATCGTCGGCATCTCGCTGCTGGTGGGCGGCATCGGCATCATGAACATCATGCTGGTGTCGGTCACCGAGCGCACGCGCGAGATCGGCATCCTGAAGGCGCTCGGCGCCACGCGCCGCGACATCCTGACGCAGTTCCTGCTCGAGGCCGCCCTGCTGTCGCTGCTCGGTGGCCTGATCGGCATCGTGCTCGGGCTGCTCGCCGGCATGGGCATCGCCGCGATGATCCCGGACTTCCCGCCGGCCAACGTGCCCATCTGGGTGATGCTCGCCGCGGCGGGCTTCTCGGCTCTCGTGGGCGTCGTGTTCGGCATCGCGCCCGCCTCGAAAGCCGCATCGCTCGATCCGATCGAGGCCCTGCGCTACGAATGACGGCGGTCGCCCGGCCTTACCCGATCTTGTAGCGCGACACGATGTCGCGCCTCGCGCCGGCCCAGTACGCGAGCCGACGGCGGAGGCGCCTGCCCGTGCCTAGCCAGGTGATCTCCTCGCCCTGCCGGCGTCCGGCAAGGATGCGATCGACGATCCACTTCGCCGTGGTAGACACGTGGTCGCCGAGGACATCGAGCTGCCGCAGCGCCGTCGTTCGCTCGGCCGGCGGCAGCGCACGCAACCCGCGCAGCAGGCCCTCGGTGAGGCTGAGGCCGGGGCTGATCGTACCGATGAGCACGCGGTCGTCCTTCGCCTGGCGGCGCTCCTCGACGAGCGAAGCTGCGAGCTGCCTGACCGCGCGCGCCGTAGCCGGATGGACCGTGGTGAGGGGCGGCAGGTGCGCGCCCGTACCGCGACCGCAGAGCGTCAGGTACAGCTTGCCGCCACGCGGCTGCGCCGCGAGACCCGCGACCGCGACCTGCGCGGAGTGGCTCGACCCGACGGGATCACTGCGGACCATGGCCGCGACCCCGCCGTCGGCGGTCTCGGCGACCGGCGTGCCGGCGCACGGCTCACCGGCGTTGTGCAGCCAGATGTCCACCGGACCGAAGCTGCGCACGGCGAAATCCCACAACGACTGCACCTGCGCGAGATCGGCCACGTCGCAAGCCTGGCCGATGGCCACGCCACCGCCCACCACCGCGTCGGCCTCCAGCCGGTCGATCGCATCATCGACGGTCGACTGCCGACGACCGCTGATGACGACGTGGTGTCCCCGCTGCAGGAAGGCCTGCGCGTAGCCGAAGCCCAAGCCTTGCGTGCTGCCGGTGATGACGACGACTTTGGTGTCCAAGCCCCTCCCTCCACGCCCCACCCCAAGCGGCGCCGCGCCGCCGGGCGAGGCGCGGCCCAAGCATACCCTTGCCCGCCAGGGACGGCCTGTACGCCGACGGGACGGCGGCTCAGCCCAACTGCCGGGCGTGATGCGCGAGATGGTCGGCCATGAAACTCTGGACGAAGTAGTAGCCGTGATCGTAGCCCGCGTGACGGCGCAGCATCAGGCGTTGCCCGGATGCAGCCGCGGCGGCCTCGAGCAGATGGGGCTTGAGCTGCTCGTCGAGGAACCGGTCGGCCAAGCCTTGGTCGACCAGGATCTCCTGCGGGAACGGCTGCGCGCGCATCAGCGCGCTCGCATCCCAGCCCGCCCAAGCGCTGCGGTCGGACCCGAGGTAATGCCCCAAGGCCTTGTGGCCCCATGGGCAGTCGCTGGCGGCCGCGATCGGCGCGAACGCCGAGCAGCTGCGGAAGACATCGGGCCGCCGCAGCGCCGCGACCAACGCGCCATGTCCGCCCATCGAGTGACCGGACACGCCGCGCCGCGCCGGGTCTATGGGGAAATGCGCGTCGATGAGGGCCGGCAGCTCGCGCGTGACGTACGAGAACATGCGGTAATGGCCGTTCCAGGGCCGCTCAGTGGCATCGACGTAGAACCCCGCACCCTGCCCGAAATCCCAGGACTCGCGGTCGCCCGGCAGCTGCGGCTCGCGAGGGCTGGTATCCGGCGTGACGAGCACGATGCCGAGCTCCGACGCGATGCGCTGCGCGCCCGCCTTGATGGCGAAGGTCTCTTCGGTGCAGGTGAGCCCCGAGAGCCAGAACAGCGCCGGCAGGCGCCGCTCGCGGGCCGCGTCCGGGACGAACACGCCGAAACGCATCGGCCCTCCGCAGACCTCCGAGAAATGGCGGTAGAACCCCTGCACGCCACCGAAGCAGGCGTGCTCGGACAGCGTCTCGACGACGTCGGTCTTGGTACCGGCGGACATGGCGCGCCGGGTCAGTAGGTGAGCACGGTGCGGATCGACTCGCCGCGGCGCATCAGCTCGAAGCCCTCGTTGATCTGCGCGTGCGGCATGACGTGGGTGACGAGGTCGTCGATGTTGATCTTGCCGTCCATGTACCAGTCGACGATGCGCGGCACGTCGGTGCGGCCGCGCGCGCCGCCGAAGGCCGTGCCCTTCCAGGTGCGCCCCGTGACGAGCTGGAACGGACGCGTCGCGATCTCCTGGCCGGCGCCCGCGACGCCGATGATCACCGACACCCCCCAGCCGCGGTGGCAGCACTCGAGCGCCTGGCGCATCAGCGTGGTGTTGCCGACGCACTCGAAGGAGTAGTCGGCGCCGCCCCGGGTGAGCTCGACGATGTGCCCGACGACATCGCCGCCGACCGCTCGCGGATCCACGAAGTGCGTCATGCCGAACTTGCGCGCGATCGCCTCGCGCGCCGGGTTGATGTCGACGCCCACGATCATGTCGGCGCCCGCCATGCGCGCGCCCTGGATGACGTTGAGACCGATCCCGCCGAGCCCGAACACCACCACGTTGGCGCCGGGCTCGACCTTCGCGGTGTTGATCACCGCGCCGATGCCGGTGGTCACGCCGCAGCCGATGTAGCAGACCTTGTCGAAGGGCGCGTCGGGGCGGATCTTGGCGAGCGCGATCTCCGGCAGCACCGTGAAGTTCGCGAAGGTGGAGCATCCCATGTAATGCAGCACCGGCCCGCTGCTGCAGGAGAAGCGGCTGCTGCCGTCCGGCATCACGCCCTTGCCCTGGGTCGCGCGGATGGCGGTGCAAAGATTGGACTTGCGGCTGAGGCAGGTCTTGCACTGCCGGCACTCCGGCGTATAGAGCGGGATGACGTGATCGCCCTTGCGCAGCGAGGTGACGCCCTTGCCGACATCGACCACGATGCCCGCGCCCTCGTGGCCGAGCACCACGGGGAACTGCCCTTCCGGATCCGCACCCGACAAGGTGTACTCGTCCGTGTGGCAGATGCCAGTGGCCTTGACCTCGACCAGGACCTCGCCCTCTTTCGGTCCCTCGAGCTCGATGTCCTCGATGACCAGCGGCGATCTCGCCTGGTAGGCCACTGCGGCACGGACTTTCATGGATCACTCCCCCATCGGATCTGGATTCAAGATATGACGCGAAGCGTCACGGTCAGCAGGGCAGCCTTCCCGGTCAGCGGACCGCCACGGCCCGCCCCTCGCGCCTCGGGTCGGCGGCACCTTCGAGCCTGCCGTCCTTAGTGACACGCACGGCGTGGAGCCCGGACCCCTCGCCGCGCCCGTCGCGGAAGACGTGTCCCATGCCCTTGAGCGACTCCACGACCGCAGGGTCGATGCGCGCGGTCTCGACCACCACCGCGCCGCGCGCGATCACGTTGGGCAGGTCGACCGCCTGCTGCGGCGTCAGTCCCCAATCGAGCATGCCGACCAAGGTCTTCACGACGTAGGCGATGATCGCGTTGCCGCCCGGAGAGCCGACCGCAAGCTCGAACGCACCGTCGCGGAAGACAAGGGTCGGTGACATCGACGAGCGGGGTTTCTTGCCGGAGGCGACCGCATTGGCGATGGCTTCGCCCCGGTCGTCCACCGGCCGGAAGCTGAAGTCGGTCAACTGGTTGTTGAGGAAGAACCCGGCGACGAAACGCTGCGAGCCGAACAGCGACTCGACCGTGGTGGTCATCGAGACCGCGTTGCCCTTCGGGTCGACCACGACGAAATGGCTGGTGCCCGGCACCTCGGCCGTGGCATCGCGACCGCGGACCGGCGCACCTGGCGGCTTCCCGGCCTCGACCACGCCCAAGGCGCGGTCCGGCGACACGAGGGCGGCCCGCGACCGCAGGTAGTCCTTGTCCGTGAGCCCCGCAAGCGGCACCGCGACCAAGCGGTCGTCGGCGACGTATTTGTCACGGTCCGCATAGGCGAGCCGTTGCGCCTCGATCAGGTGATGCCAACCCGCGACGGTACCCGGCCCCATCGAGGACATCTCGAAGTTCTCGAGGATGCCGAGCGCCGCGAGCACGCCGATGCCGCCCGAGGACGGCGGACGCATCCCGCAGACGAGGTACACCCGATAGCCGCTGCAGACCGGCTCGAGCCGCGCCGGCCGGTAGGCGGCGAGGTCGGCGAGCGTGAGCGAACCGGGCATGGGATCGGCAGCGGCGCCCGCCACGATGGCCGCGGCAAGCCGCCCTTCGTAGAACACCCTCGCGCCACCCGTCGCCACCTGACGCAGCGTCGACGCGTAATCGGGGTTGCGCAGGATCGCGCCGACGGCGTGCGGCGTACTGCCGTCGCTCGTGAGATAGGCCCGGCCGGCCGGCAACATCGCGTCACGCGCGAGGGCGCTGCCGATCAATTCATGGAGGCGCGGCGATACGGGGAAGCCGCGCTCGGCGAGACGGATGGCCGGCTGCCAGGGCCGCGACCAAGACAAGCGACCGAACTCGCGGTGCGCCATCTCGAGCATCGCGATGACGCCGGGAACGCCCACCGCCCGCCCGGAGCGCACCGCCACCGCGAAGGGCAGCGGCTTGCCTGCGGCATCGAGGAACATCCCGGGCGTCGCGCCCTGCGGCGCGACCTCACGGCCGTCGAAGGTGACGACGTCACCGGTCGCCGCGTCGTAGTGCACCAGGAACGCGCCACCGCCGATGCCGGAGGACTGCGGCTCGACGAGGCCGAGCACCGCCTGCACGGCGATCGCGGCATCGACGGCCGAGCCGCCCGCGCGCAGGACTTCGAGCCCCGCTTCGACGGCGAGCGGATTGGCTGCGGCGACCATGCCGCCCGCGCGCCAATCGCGCGCGGGTTTCGCCTCGATGACGGGCGCCGACACGTTGCGCGTGTCACGTACATCCGGGGTCGCGCAGCCCGCGAGCAGCGCCGCGCAAGCCGCGAGGGCGAGGACCTGCCTCACAGCAAGGCCTCGATGTCCTGAGCGAGCCCCTCGGGAGAGTCGGTGGGCGCATAGCGCCGGACCACCCGGCCCTCGCGGTCGATCAGGAATTTGGTGAAGTTCCACTTCACGCTCTCGCTGCCGAGCAGCCCGGGCGCCGCCGATTTGAGGTGCGCGAACAACGGGGCCGTACCGTCGCCGTTGACGTCGACCTTGGCGTACATCGGGAAGGTCACGCCGTAGTTGAGCGTGCAGAACTCGCGGATCTCGGTCTCGGTCCCCGGCTCTTGGCCGCCGAACTGGTTGCAGGGGAAGCCGAGCACCGCGAAGCCGCGCGGCGCATACCGCTTCTGCAGCGCCTCGAGGGCGGTGTATTGGGGCGTCAGGCCGCAGCGGCTCGCGACGTTGACGATCAGCAGCACCTTGCCGCGATGGTCGCCGAGGGACTGCTCGTTGCCTTCGAGGGTGCGTGCGATGAAATCGTGGACGGTGGTCATGGTGTCATCCGAAAGGTGAAACGCCGAACAGGCGATAGTGCCAGTTCATCACGAACCCGGCATAGACGGCGAGCCCCAGCGCCACGGCGAGGACATCGTTCCAGGGCTTCGTCGGCGCGGTCGGCACAGGTCGCGGCGCTCGCCGCTTGAGCGAGATGCGGTCGAGCACGGCCCAGGCGAGCAGCGACCCGAAGAGGATGAGATCGGCGAGCATGCCGTTGGCGAGCAGGTGAGCGAGCGCCCAGAACTTCACGGCGGCGAGCATCGGATGCTGGGCGACCGTGCGGATGCGGCCGGGCAGATAGGTGGCGAGCAGCAACGGGAAGACCGGCAGCATCAGCAACGCCGCGACATGGCGCAACCCGGTGGGCGGCACCCAGACGAGCGTCGGCTCGAGCCGCGCCGCGGCGTAGCCCTTGAGGATCAGCAGGAAGCCGACCAACGAGACCAGAGAATACAGGCCTTTCCACGCGCCCGCGCCCAACCGGGCGGCTATCGCATCGCGCCACGCCGGCGCGACGATCGCGACCGAGTGCATGCCGAGGAAGATCACGAGGCCGAGGATCATCATGGTCATGGCTTCATCCCTCTTGTCGGATTCATCTGTGGACGCGGCGCGCCATGAGCAGCGCACCCAGCACCGTGAGCATGGCCGACAGCACGAAGGGCACCGCCGGCCCGAACTTGAAATAGAGCGGGCCTGAGAGCGCCGGCCCGACGATGCGGCCCGCGCTGCTCGAGGCGTTGAAAACGCCCATCACGGCGCCGCGCTCGTCGTCCGCGGCCTGGAAGGACATCAGGCTGCTGACCGCCGGCAGGAAAAGGCCGTTCGCGAACCCGAACACGCAGATCGCGACCCAGGCCATCGCCGGGCTCGCGGCCACGGCGAACAGCGCGAGACCGATCGTCACGCCCACGGTCGCGCCGAACGCGACCCGGCGTTCGCCGAACCGTCGGGTGAGCGGCCCGGTGAGCCCCGCCTGGCCGGCCGCCGACAGCAGCGCGAAGGCCATGAACTGCAGGCCCACGTCCTTGAGCGTGAACTGGAACAGGTCGCGTCCCCAGAACTGGTAGACCGACTGCATCGCTCCGGCGGCGATGGCGACCATCAGGCTCGAGGCGAAAAGACCCATCAGCACCGGCTTGGCGGCGAGGATCGCCCACGGCGCACCGCTGCGCTTCGGCGCCGCGCCGCCCGCGACGCCGCCTGTGACGCCGCCCGTGATGCCACCAGCGACGCTCGTGGCGGACCGGGCGCCGAACGGCCGGCGTGAGGCCGGCGGCAGGCTCTCGGGCAGCAAGAACACCGTACCGAGCAAGGCGATCACCGCAAGGCCCGCGGACACCAAGCTCGGTCCGAACAGGCTCGCACCGTCCTCCACGGTGCCCAGCAGGCCCCCGAGCGGCGGTCCGACGGCGAAGCCGACGCCGAACGCCGAGGCGACGATACCGAGGCCCTTGGCCCGGCCCTCTGCATCCGTCACATCGGTGGCATAGGCGAACGCCGCGGCCAGATTGCCCGACATGATGCCGCCGAACGCACGCGCCATCAGCAGCGACGTCAAAGAATCCGCGACGGCCAGCCAGGCGAAAGCGATGACGGTGCCGACCAGGCTCAGCACCAGGATCGGTTTGCGGCCATAGGCGTCGCTGCAACGGCCCCAGACCGGCGTGGACAGGAGCTGGAACAGGGAGAACACCCCGGCGCCGCCGAAGGTCTTCCAGAAATCCGACGCGCCCATCTGTTCGGCGACCAAGGGGAACGGGATGGTGGTGATGCCGAAGCCAGCCAGGCTGATGAACACCACGAGCCAGAGGATGCCGAGCCGCTTCATGCAGTCACCGTCGAGCGCCGCCCGGACGGCGGCTTGGCGGGATTATGCCCGGATGCGGCGAGTAGG
Source organism: Steroidobacteraceae bacterium (assembly GCA_044339635.1). GTDB lineage: Bacteria > Pseudomonadota > Gammaproteobacteria > Steroidobacterales > Steroidobacteraceae > UBA964. Next base: position 11,995 of record JBIIVD010000006.1, read on the forward strand.
CGGCCGGAAGACTGGCGCGCCCGGAGAGATTCGAACTCCCGACCCTCAGGTTCGAAGCCTGATGCTCTATCCAACTGAGCTACGGGCGCAGCCGCACCAGTGTACCAAGTGCGCGCGCCATTGCCCCGACGCTCGACTGCGCCTTACCATTACGCCGTCCGACCACTTTATCCGGAGAGACCCCGTCATGAAGATGCTGTACCCGCTGGCGCTCGTCGCTGCCCTCGCTGCCGGCCAAGCGCAGGCCGCGTGCACCTACCCCAAGGGTCCGGAGAAGATCCCGGACGGCGGCACCGCCACGCTCGAGCAGATGCTCGCCAGCCAGAAGGAAGTGAAGGCCTTCGATGCCGCGATCACCGCCTATCAGTCCTGCCTCGAGACCCAGTTCAACGAGTCGGTCGCCGCGCAGCCGGACATGACGCCCGAAGCCCGCGCCGAACTCGAGAAGATCCGCGACCAGAAGATGAACGCGGCGGTGGACGAGGCGCAGGCCGTGGCCGACCGCCTGAACGTCCAGATCCGCACCTGGCGCGAGAAGAACGCCAAGAAGTGACCCCGGCCCGGCCGTCACCACGGCCGGTTCCCTCGCCCGGCGCCGCCCGTCCTCCGGACGGGTGGCCATCCGGTGCGCGTTCGACGGACTTCGCCGAACCGTCGCTGCCAGCCCCTCGGGCTACACTGCCCCCATGATCTCCCCCGCCGAAGCCGACGCCCTGATCGCCGAGCAGCTCACCTGCCTGCCGATCGAGTCGCTGCCGCTCGTGCAATGCGTCGGGGCGGTGCTGCGCGAGAACATCTACGCGGAGCGCGACCAACCGCCCTTCGATCGCGTCGCGATGGACGGGTTCGCCGTGTCGTCCGAGGGCTTGCGCGGCGGGCAGCCGTTCATCGTGCAGGCGATGCAGGCCGCCGGCGACCCGCCGCTGTCGCTCGCTTCGCCGCGGCATGCCATCGAGATCATGACGGGTGGCGTATTGCCATCAGGCTGCGATGCCGTGATCCCGGTCGAACAGAGCCGTCGCGACGACGCCTCGACGCCGACGACCGTCGCGTTCCAGGCCGGTCTGCAGGTCAACGCCGGACAGAATGTGCACCGTCGCGGCAGCGATGTCCGACAAGGCCGCTTGCTGCTCGCGACAGGCGCACGGCTCGGGGCTCCCGAGATCGCCGTCGCCGCCGGTGCGGGCATGCCACGCATCCGCGTCAGCGCGCAGCCGACCCTCAGCGTCGTCTCCACCGGCAACGAACTGGTCGAGCCGGGGGAACCCATCGCGGCGCACCAGGTGCGCCGCTCGAACGCCTACGGCATCGTCGCCGCGCTGCGCCGCCAGGGTTTCCAGCGGATCGCGGACGAACACCTGCCCGACGAACTCGGCGCGCTCACCTCGCGGCTGCGGGTGCTGCTGCACACCCACGACGTGCTCGTGTTGTCGGGCGGCGTGTCGGCCGGCCGGCTCGACCTTGTGCCGGACGCGCTCGCGGCCCTCGGCGTCCGGAAGATCTTCCACAAGGTCGCACAGCGGCCGGGCAAACCACTGTGGTTCGGCATCGCCCCGCAGGGGACCGCCGTGTTCGCGTTGCCCGGCAACCCGGTCTCCACCCTCGTCTGTCTCGCGCGCTACGTGCTGCCGGCGCTCTATGCGGCGATGGGCGAGACCCCGCGCCCGCCCGAGCGCATCGCGCTCGCCGCGCCCGTCGAGGTGCGCGTGCCGCTCGCCTTCTTCCTACCGGTCCGGGTGGTCATCGACGACTGGGGACGCCCCTGGGCGGAACCCTGCCCGACCAACGGCTCAGGGGACTACGCCGCGCTGACCGGGACCGACGGCGTGCTCGAATTGCCGCCCGGCCCCACCACCCATCCCAAGGGCTTCGTCGCCCGCCTGCACCGTTGGTGAGCTGAGCGATCCATGACCGCACGCGAACATCCCCTGCTGCCTCTGCGCCGCGCATCGACCCTCGACGCCGCGGGCGCCTTGCTGCTGCGCGACACGCTCGGTCGCCCGTTGCGCGACCTGCGCATCTCGGTGATGGACCGCTGCAATTTCCGTTGTCCGTACTGCATGCCGCAGCACACCTTCCACGACGGCTACCGCTTCCTCGCCTCGGCCGAGCGCCTGTCGTTCGAGGAGATCGTGCGGCTCGCCCGGCTCGGCGCCCGGCTCGGCGTGCGCAAGCTGCGCCTCACGGGCGGCGAGCCGCTGCTGCGGCCCAACCTGCCCGACCTCATCGGCGATCTCAGCGGACTCGCCGGCATCGAGGACGTCGCGCTCACCACCAACGGCATCCTGCTCGCGAAATACGCCACCGAACTGAAGGCCGCCGGCCTGCACCGCGTGACCGTGAGCCTCGACAGCCTGGACCCTGCCGTCTTCGCCCGGATGAGCGGCGGTTTCGGCGGCGTGGAACAGGTGCTGGAAGGCATCGATGCGGCGCGCCGCGCCGGGCTCGGCCCGGTGAAGGTGAACGCCGTCATCCAGCGCGGCATCAACGACCACACCGCCCTCGCATTGGTCGAACACTTCCGCGGCACCGGCGTGATCGTGCGCTTCATCGAATACATGGACGTCGGCAACCGCAACGACTGGCGTTCCGACATGGTCGTACCCTCCTCGGAGCTCGCTGCGGCGATCGCGGCGCGTTGGCCGATGGCTCCCGTCGACCGCAACTACACGGGCGAGGTCGCCGAGCGGCAGGCTTTCACGGACGGTGCGGGCGAGGTCGGGTTCATCTCCTCGGTGAGCCAGCCCTTCTGCGGCGACTGTTCGCGGGCGCGGCTCTCCTCGGACGGGATGCTGTACTCCTGCCTGTTCGCGACCACCGGCGTCGACCTGCGCAGCCCCTTGCGGGCCGGTGCCGATGACGATGCGCTCGCGGACCTGTTGCGCAGCACCTGGGCGCGTCGGGCCGACCGCTACAGCGAACAGCGCGCGCTGCAGCGCGCGGGCCGCGACCCCAAGGTCGAGATGTTCCACGTCGGAGGTTGAGATGGCGACGACACCCCGGCGACGCCCGCGCGCCACAGCCACGGGCCTGACGCATCTGGATGCGCGCAACCGACCGGCGATGGTCGACATCGGCGGCAAGCCGGTCAGCGCACGCGAAGCCGTGGCCGAGGCGCGGGTCACGCTGCCCGCCGCGGTCGCCCGTGCGCTCGCGGCGAGCGGCCACCGCACCCGCAAGGGCCCGGTGTTCGACACCGCGATCATCGCGGCCGTGCAGGCGGTGAAGCGCACCCATGAATGGATCCCGTTCTGCCATCCCCTGCCGCTCGAGCACTGCGACCTCGACATCGACACGCCGCGCAGCGGTCTGGTCGTGATCCGCTGCACGGTGCGCACCACGCACCGCACCGGGGTCGAGATGGAGGCCTTGACGGGCGCGACCGTGGCCGCGCTCGTCATCTACGACATGTGCAAGGCGCTCTCGCACGACATCCGCATCGGTCCGGTGCGGCTGCTCACCAAGCGCGGCGGCAAGCGCGACTTCGCGGGCCGCGCCGCACCGGCCGCCGCCACCGCCAAGCGCCGGAAGACGGGACCGCGCCGATGACCCCGCCGCTGCGGGGATTGGTGCTCGCCGGCGGGCGCAGCACGCGCATGGGCCGCGACAAGGCGACGCTCGCATACCACGGCCGTACCCAGCTCGAAGTCGGACTCGGCCTGCTGCGGGACCTCGGCATCCCGGGATGGATCTCGGTGCGGCCCGATCAGGCCGCCGATCCCGCCCGTGCGCACCACCCCCAGATCGTCGATGGCGCCGACGGCGCAGGCCCCATCGCCGGCATCCTCGCCGCGCTGCGCGCCGAGCCCGGCGCGGCGTGGTTGGTGCTCGCCTGCGACCTGCCCTTCCTGGATGCGGCGACGCTGCGGACGCTGGTCGCCGCCCGCGACCCGGACCGGGTGGCGACCGCGTTCCGCTCCGGGCATGACGGCCTGCCCGAACCCTTGTGCGCCATCTGGGAACCGCAGGCGGTCGGACCGCTCGCGCAGCATGTCGCTGACGGCGGCCGCTGCCCGAGGAAATTCCTGCTCGCCCACGATGCCCGGATCATCGACCTGCCACGCCGCGACGCCCTCGACAACATCAACTCCGCCACGGAGTATTGGCGCGCCATGCAAGACCTCGACCCGAAGACCGCCGCGACCCGGCCGCTCACGATCCAGTATTTCGCGTTGCTGCGCGAACAGGCCGGCCGCGCGGCCGAGTCGCTCGACAGCGCCGCGCGTACGCCGCGCGAGCTCTACGCCGAATTGCAGGCGCGCCACCGGTTCACGCTGCCGGTGGAGATGCTGCGCGTCGCGGTCAACGGCGATTTCGGCGAATGGGAGCAACCGCTCGCGGCGGGCGACACCGTGGTGTTCATCCCGCCCGTGGCCGGCGGCTGAGGCGGCACATGGCGCCGTTCGCGTTCAGCACCGAGCCGCTTGATCCGCAGGCCCTGCAAGCCTCGCTCGCCGATCCGTCCTGCGGCGGCTACGCGGCGTTCGAGGGCTGGGTGCGCGACCTCAACGAAGGCCGCAAGGTGCGTCGCCTCGAGTACGAGGCCTTCGAGGCGCTCGCCGTGCGCGAAGGCGGACGCATCGTCGCCGAGGCCTGCGCGCGCTTCGGGGTGCGCAACGCGCGCTGCGTGCACCGCGTCGGCGACCTCGCCCTCGGCGAGATCGCCGTCTGGGTCGGGGTCTCCGCACCGCATCGCGACGAGGCGTTCCGCGCCTGCCGCTGGATCATCGACGAGGTGAAGCATCGGGTGCCCATCTGGAAGAAGGAGCACTACGTCGATGGCGACTCCGGCTGGGTCAACTGCGAACGCTGTGCCACGGCACCGCGTGAGGGCCACTCGCATGACCACGACCACATGCACGACCACACGCACGACCACGCGCACGACCACGCCCACGCCCACGCCCACGACCACGCGCACGACCACGCCGCATCGATGCCGCCCACGACGCGCCGCCAGCGCCCGGATTATTCGCGGCAGATGACCCTCCGGGAGGTCGGCGCGGAGGGCCAGCGACGCCTGCGCGAGAGCGCGGTCGCCGTCGTCGGCGCAGGCGGGCTCGGCGTGCCGGTGCTGCAGTACCTCGCAGGCGCAGGCATCGGTCGGCTCGTGGTGATCGACGGCGATGCGCTCGAGCCCTCGAACCTGCACCGGCAGACCTGGTATGCGCTGGCCGATTGCGGTCGGCCCAAAGCGCAGCTCGCCGCAGCGCGCATCAACGCGCTCAACCCCGACGTCCGCGTCGATGCGCATGCGCGGCGCCTCGATGCCGACAACGCCGCCCTGCTCCTCGACGGTTGCGACCTCGTGGTCGACTGCAGCGACAACTTCGCCACCAAGTTCCTGCTGAACGACCTCGCGCAGACGCTCGGCATCCCGGCGCTGCTGGCGAGCGTCCACCAGTTCGAGGGCCAACTGCAGGTCGTCGATCCGGCACGAGGCAGCGCCTGCCTGCGCTGCCTGTGGCCCGAGGCGACCCGCGACGGCGTCGTCGGCAATTGCGCGGAGGCGGGGGTGTTGGGCCCGGTGCCGGGCGTGCTCGGCAGCCTGCAGGCGCTCGAGGCGCTCAAGATCCTGCTCGGGCTGCCCGGCCGGCTCGGCGACGAACTGCTGCTCGTCGACTTGCTCGAGGCGCGCATGACGCGCTTGCGCACGGGTCGCGCCACCGCCTGCCGGAACGGGACTTGCGCACCCTCGGCCGCGGGCCTCGCGGCGGCACGGGCGCGGGGCGGGCGGGCGTCCGGTGCGGGCGAGGCGTCCGCCGCCACCTTGGAGCTGGACTTCGACGGGCTCGCGCAGGCCCTGAGCGCCGGCTATGCCGTCATCGACATCCGTGACCCGGCCGAATCCGCGGCCGATCCGCTGCCGGAGCCGTCACCCGGTGTCGTGAAACGCATCCCGATGGCGGAACTGCTCGCCGGACGGAACCTGCCGACGGACGGACGCTATCTGCTCGTCTGCGCGCGCGGGCTGCGCAGCCGCACTGCCTGCGAGACGCTGCGCGAGCGCGGCCTGCAGGACGTCTGGTCGCTCCGGGGCGGCGCGCAGCACCTCACCGCCCGATCCTGACGGCACGTCACCCGGGACGGATCTGCCCGATCAGGGCCGGATCTGTCCCGCGCCGCGCACCATGTATTTGTAGCTGGTCAACTGTTCGACGCCGACCGGGCCGCGCGCGTGGAAGCGGTCCGTGGAGATGCCGATCTCGGCGCCCATCCCGAACTCCCCGCCGTCCGCGAACTGCGTCGAGGCGTTGTGCAGCACGATCGCGCTGTCGACGCCCTGCAGGAAGCGCTCGGCCGTGGCCGCATCCTCGGTGATGATGGACTCGGTGTGCGCCGAGCCATAGTGCGCGATGTGCGCCATCGCCGCCTCGACGCCGGCCACCACGCGCACCGCGATCACGGCATCGAGGTATTCCGTGTACCAGTCGTCCTCGGTGGCCGGCAGGACGCGGGCATCCGCCTGCTGCGCTGCGGCATCGCCGCGCACTTCGCAACCGGCATCGAGCAGCGCAGCCACCAAGGGTTGCAGGTGCGTCGCGGCGCAGCCCGCATCGACCAGCAAGGTCTCCGCGGCGCCGCAGATGCCGGTACGGCGCAGCTTGGCGTTCAGGGCGATCGCGACCGCCATCCGCAGGTCCGCGGCACGATCGACGTAGACGTGGCAGTTGCCGTCGAGGTGGCCGATGACCGGGACCCGTGCCTCCTCCTGCACGCGCTTCACGAGCCCCTTGCCGCCGCGCGGCACGACCACATCGAGGTATTCGGTCATGCCCGAGAGCATGTGACCGACCGCGGCGCGATCGGCCACCGGCACGAGCTGGATGCAGGCCTCGGGCAACCCCGCGACGCGTAGCCCGTCGCGCAGGCAGCGATGGATCGCCGCGCTCGATCGCGCGCTCTCCGAGCCGCCGCGCAGGATCACCGCGTTGCCCGACTTCAGGCACAGCGCCCCGGCGTCGGCGGTCACGTTGGGACGGCTTTCGTAGATGATGCCGATGACGCCGAGCGGCACCGCCACCCGTGCGATGCAGAGGCCATTCGGGCGCGTGCGCTCCTCGAGCACGCGACCGACCGGGTCGGGCAGCGCGGCCACCGCCTCGAGCCCGCGGGCCATCGACTCGATCCGCCCGGCATCGAGCCGCAACCGGTCGAGCATCGCCGCCGAAAGATCCTTGCGCTCGGCTTCGGCCATGTCGATCGCGTTGGCGGCGAGCACATCCGCCTGATGGGTCCGCAGCGCCGCGGCGGCGGCCAACAGCGCGGCATCCTTCTGCGTCCGCGACGCCGCCGCGAGCACAGGTTGTGCGGCGAGCGCCGCTTCACCGAGTCCCCGCATGAGCGTGCCGATGTCCTCTGCGACCGCCCCGGAGGAGCCGGCCCCGTGCGGGGCAGCGTCGGCGGGGGTCATTGCAGCACCAAGTCGTCGCGGTGGATGAGTTCGTCGCGGCCGGCGTATCCCAACAGCGCGGCGATGTCGGCGCTGCGCCGACCGAGGATGCGCGCCGCCTCGGCGTCGCCGTAGGCGACGATGCCGCGCGCGATCTCCTGGCCGTCGGAGGCGAGCACGCTGACCGTATCGCCGCGTTCGAAGCGGCCCTCCACCGCCGTGACGCCCGCCGGAAGCAGGCTCTTGCCGAGGCGCAGCGCGCGACCCGCGCCCTCGTCGATGCGCAGCGCGCCCGCCGGACGCAGCGTCCCGGCGATCCACTGCTTGCGCGCCGCGACCGGGGTGGCGGCCGGGCGGAACCAGGTGCAGCGCCCGCCCTGCTCGATGCGGCGTACCGGGTGGCGCGGCGCACCGGCCGCGATGCAGAAATGGCAGCCGGCAGCCACCGCGATGCGCGCCGCGACGATCTTGGTGGTCATGCCGCCGCGACCGACCTCGGAGGCCGAGCCGCCCGCCATGGCCTCGATCGCGGGCGTGATCTCCCGGACCGTCGGGATGAACTTCGCGGCCGGGTCCTTGTGGGGGTCGGCGGTGTAGAGGCCGTCGATGTCGGACAACAGCAGCACACAGTCGGCGCTCACCATCTGCGCCACGCGGGCGGCGAGCCGGTCGTTGTCCCCGTAGCGGATCTCCGCCGTGGCGACGGTGTCGTTCTCGTTGATCACGGGTACCGCACCGTGGGCGAGCAGCGTGGTGAGGGTGGCGCGCGCGTTCAGGTAGCGTCGCCGCTGCTCGCTGTCCTCGAGCGTCAGCAGCACCTGCGCCACCGGCACGCCTTGGGCCTCCAGCAGTTCCTTGTAGGCGTGGGCCAGCCGGATCTGGCCGACGGCGGCCGCAGCCTGGCTTTCCTCGAGGCGGAGCGCACCGCGGGGCAAGCCGAGGTGTCGCCGGCCGAGGGCGATCGCGCCCGAAGAGACGAGCACGACTTCCTTGCCCTGACGGCGCAGCCGCACCACATCGGCCACCAGGGTCTCGAGCCAGCCGCGGTTGAGGCGGCCCGTGGCGCCGTCGACCAACAGCGCCGAGCCGACCTTCACCACGACGCGGCGGGCACGCTGGAGGGGATTGGTGTGGGGCGCAGCGCGTTGCGGCATGCAAGGCATCCTCGTCGGCATGGCACTATAATTCACCCTCGCAGTAAAATCCGCTGCGTCAGTCCCGTCGATCCGCCGAGGTGAGCGCCGTGAGCAGAGACAACGAACCCGTCGTAGGCCAGTGGTACCAGAACGCCGAGGAGGAAGAGACCTTCCGCGTGCTGACCGTTGACGAAGACGCCGAACTGGTCGAGATCGAGTATCTCGACGGCGACATCGAGGAACTCGACCTCGAGGAATGGCATGAACTCGACCTCGAACTCACCCAGGAGCCCGAAGGCTGGTCCGAGGATGACGACGAGGATGAGGACGACGACGACTGGGAAGAGGACGAGGAAGAAGAGGACGACTGGGACGAAGACGAGGACGAAGACGACGACCAGGACGACGACCACGACGACGGTCGTGAGCGCTGATCCGGGCGTCGCGGCCGCGGCCCCGGTGCCCGCGGCGTGAGCGACGCGCCCGACAGCTGGTATCACGAAAAAGAATCGGCGTGGCTCTACGGCCGCGTCGCGGCGACCGAGCCGGACCCTGTGCGTCGCGCCATGTTCCACAAGCTCGGCGCAGCCGCCGAAGAGCAGGCGCTCAAGTGGCAGGCCCTCAATCCGGGCCGGGATTTCCGTTTCTCGCCCTCGGTCCGGGCCCGCATCGTCGCCGGCATCGTGCGGCGCGTCGGTCCGCGGGCCGCCCGTCATGCACTCGCCGCCATGAAGCTGCGCGGACTCTCCGTCTATACCGCCTCCACGCCCCCCGCCGCCCCCGGTCACCTGATGCCCACCTCCGTCAGCGACGTGGGTCAACGTCACCGCGGCGTCGGCGGCGGAAACCTGCGTGCCACGGTGTTCGGCGTCAACGACGGCCTCGTATCCAACGCCTCGCTGGTGATGGGCGTCGCGGGCGCGAGCGCTGAACCGGGCACCGTGCTGATGACCGGCGTCGCCGGCCTGCTGGCAGGCGCGCTGTCGATGGCGGCGGGCGAATACGTCTCCGTGCGATCGCAACGCGACATGTACGAGTACCAGATCGCCCTCGAAAAAGAGGAACTCGCCGAGTACCCCGAAGAGGAGGCCGAGGAACTGGCGCTCATCTACGAGGCGCGCGGCCTCGAGCTCGAGCAGGCGCGGGGCATGGCGCGCGCGCTGCTCGCGCGCCCCGACCAGGCCCTCGATGTGCTCGCGCGTGAAGAGCTCGGCCTCAACCCCGATGATCTCGGCTCGCCGCTCGGCGCGGCCGTCTCGTCCTTCCTCGCGTTCGCCGCCGGCGCTGTCCTGCCGCTCCTACCCTTCCTGATCCGCGGGATCGAGCAGCCGCTGTGGTGGACCATCGGCCTCACGGCCGTGGCGCTCGCCGGCATCGGCCTGGCGCTCAGCCTCTTCACGGGGCGCGGCGCCTGGCAGGGCGCGCTGCGGATGCTGCTCATCGGCGGAGGCGCCGGGGTGCTGTCCTTCCTGGTGGGTCGGCTGCTCGGCGTCGCCATCGGCTAAGGACGACGGGACATCCCCTTGAAAAGGCTGAAATTCTCTCCATAGTGCTTTGGAGAGTGGCAGCGCGTCCCGGACCCGGATAAATTTGCATCTGGGATGAACCTGTCGGGCTGGAATGAGTCCAACCCGCAACAGGGCTGCGACTGCGCTGTCCTGCCGACCGTTCGACCTGAGACCACGCACACCACACCGAACCGGAGCTCCAAGCCCCCATGAAACGCGTCCTGCTGTTCCTCGTCACCAACCTCGCTGTCGTCTTCGTGTTGTCGATCGCGATGAAGCTGCTCGGCCTCGACCAGTACATCGCGGCACAGGGCGGCAGCGCCTACGGCTTGCTGGTGTTCGCCGCGGTGTTCGGCTTCGGCGGCGCGATCATCTCGCTGCTGATGTCGAAGTGGAGCGCCAAGCGCATGATGGGCGTGCGCATCATCGACAAGCCGCGCGATGCCGTGGAGAGCTGGCTGGTCGAGACCGTGAAGGTGCAGGCCCGCGAGTCCGGCATCGGCATGCCCGAGGTCGGCATCTTCGATTCGCCGGAGCCGAACGCCTTCGCCACCGGCGCCAACAAGAACAAGGCCCTGGTCGCGGTCAGCACCGGTCTGCTGCAGCGCATGAAGCGCGAGGAGGTCGAGGCGGTGCTCGGCCACGAGATCGGCCACGTCGCCAACGGCGACATGGTGACGCTCACCCTCATCCAGGGCGTCGTCAACACCTTCGTCATCTTCCTCGCCCGCATCATCGGCGGCTTCGTGGACCGCGCGATCTTCAAGAACGAGGACGGCCGGGGTATCGGCTACTTCGTGATCGTCATGGTCACCGAGCTGCTGCTCGGCATCCTCGCCAGCATCATCGTCATGTGGTTCTCGCGCCAGCGCGAGTTCCGCGCCGATACGGCGGGAGCCAAGCTCTCGGGCGCCCGCAACATGATCGGCGCACTCGAGGCGCTGAAGCGCGGCCAGCAGCCCGAGGGCCTGCCGCAGCAGATGGCGGCGTTCGGCATCAACGGCGGCTTGGGCGGCGGCCTGAAGAAGCTCTTCATGAGCCATCCTCCGCTCGACGAGCGCATCGACGCGCTCAAGCGCGCCAACGGCCTCGCCTGAGCCCGGTACACCCGCTTGGCTGACGGCGCCAGCAGCCCGAAGCCCGCCCGATCGGCCGTGCGCCGGCTCGGGCGGGCCTTCATCGCCTGGTTCGACACCGGGCCGCATGTCGTGCCCAAGGACGGCGCCCCGCTGCCCGACATCCCGGATCGGGTCGAGTGGGCCCGCATCCTGCCGTTCATCGGCATGCACCTCGCCTGCTTCGCCGTGATCTGGGTCGGCTGGAGCCCCGTGGCGGTGGGCGTGGCGGTGGCGGCCTACCTGGTCCGCATGTTCGCCATCACCGGGTTCTACCACCGCTACTTCTCGCACCGCTCCTTCAAGACCTCGCGGGTCGGGCAGTTCATCTTCGGCCTGCTCGGCGCCTCGGCGGTGCAGCGCGGGCCGGTGTGGTGGGCGGCGCACCACCGCCACCACCACGCCTATTCGGACAAGCCCGAGGACGCGCATTCGCCGGCGCAGCACGGCTTCATCCGCTCGCACATGGGCTGGTTCCTGACGGCGCGCGGCTTCCGGCCTGACCTGCGGCGCGTGCGCGACCTGCTGCAGTTCCCGGAGCTGCGCTGGCTGGACCGTTTCGACATCCTCATGCCGGTGGCGCTCGCGGTGGGCATGTTCGGCTTGGGCGCGCTGCTCGCGCATCAGGCGCCGGAGCTCGGCACCAGCGCCGGGCAGATGCTGGTCTGGGGGTTCTTCATCTCCACCGTGGCCTGCTACCACGGTACCTACACGATCAACTCCCTCTCGCACGTCTTCGGACGCCAGCGCTACCGCACCGGCGACACCAGCCGCAACAACTGGCTGCTCGCGCTCGTGACGCTCGGCGAGGGCTGGCACAACAACCACCACCACTTCCCGAGCTCCACCCGACAGGGTTTCTATTGGTGGGAGATCGACATCACCTATTACGTCCTGAAGGTCATGTCCTGGCTCGGCATCATCTGGGACCTCAAGCCCGTGCCCGCCGCCATCCGCGACCACTCGCCGCGGCGCATCGCCCCGGTCCGGCGCGGCTGACCCGGGCCGGACTCCCGGCGGCGGTGACCGCTCCATGCGCCTGCGATGATCCTGCATTCGTGTAGCCTGCTGTCATGAGCCGCATCGCCATCATCGGGACGGGCATCGCCGGCATGACGGCCGCCTGGCACCTGCACCGGCACCACGACCTCACGCTCTTCGAGGCCAACGACTACGTCGGCGGCCACACGGCGACCGTGGACGTGGAACGCGACGGGCGGCACTACGCGGTCGACACCGGCTTCATCGTCTTCAACGATTGGACCTACCCGAACTTCATGGCGCTGCTCGAGGCGGTCGGCGCCCCGTGGCAGTGGTCGGACATGAGCTTCTCGCTGCGCTGCGAACGGACAGGCCTCGAGTACAACGGCACCTCGGTCGATTCACTGTTCGCGCAGCGCCGCAACCTCTTCAACCCGTCGTTCCTGCGCATGATCGCCGACATCCTGCGCTTCAACGGCCGCGCGCGGGCCTTGCTGGCGGCGCCCGACAGCGGCCTCACGCTCGGTGGATACCTCGCGCGCGAGGGCTATTCCAAGGCGTTCACCGAGCGCTACATCCTGCCCATGGGGCGCGCGATCTGGTCGGCGACGGGGCCTGGCATGCTCGCCTTCCCGGCGCGCTTCTTCGTCGATTTCTTCGAGCGCCACGGCTTCCTCAACGTCGACGACCGGCCGACCTGGCGCACGGTCAGCGGCGGCTCGCGCGAGTACGCGCGGCGGCTCATCGCGCCGTTCCGCGACCGCATCCGGCTCTCGACACCGGTGCGCCGCATCACGCGCGATGCGGACGGCGTGACGATCGTGGCCGAGGGTCCGGACGGTCTCTCCACCGGGCGCTTCGACCAAGTGATCCTCGCCTGCCACAGCGACCAGGCCCTCGCCCTGCTCGCGGATGCCGACCCGCTCGAGCGCGAGATCCTCGGCGCCTTCCCCTATCAGGCGAACGACGCCGTGCTGCATCTCGACCGGCGCATGTTGCCGCGCACGCCCAAGGCCCGCGCCGCATGGAACTATCACCTGCTGGACCCGGACACCGAACGCGTCGCGCTCACCTATGACATGAGCCTGCTGCAGTCGCTGGAGGGCCCGGAGAGGTTCCTCGTCACCCTCAACCGCAACGCCGACATCGACCCGGCGCTGGTGCTCGGCCGTTACACCTACCACCATCCCGTCTACACCCCCGCTGCCGTCGCCGCGCAGCGGCGGCGCGGCGAGATCAGCGGCCGGCGACGTACGCATTACTGCGGCGCCTACTGGCGCTACGGCTTCCATGAGGATGGCGTGGTGAGCGGGTTGTGGGCGCTCGCCGACCTCGCCGCGGCGACCGGGACGGCGCCCCCGCCGGTGCCGCTGCTCGAACCCACCCGCCGCAGCCTCAAGACGCGCGCCCAGACGACATGAGCGCTCCGCACCGCGCCGCCCACAGCGCCCTCTACACCGGCTTCATCCGCCACCGGCGCTTCGGTCCGCGGCGCAACGCGTTCCGGTACCGCCTCTTCATGGCCTGGATCGACCTTGCGGAGCTGCCGGAGCTGTTCGCCGGCCGTTGGTTCTGGTCGACGCGGCGGCCGGCGCTGGTGAGGTTCCGCCGCGCCGACTACCTCGGCGACCCCGCCACCCCCCTCGAGGTCGCGGTGCGCGACCTCGTGGAGCAACGCACCGGTCGGCGCCCGAGCGGGCCCATCCGCCTGCTGACCCATTTGCGTTATTTCGGACACACTTTCAACCCGGTCAGTTTCTACTATGTCTACGATGCCGCCGGTGAGCGGCTGGAGACCCTCGTGGCCGAGATCACGAACACGCCCTGGGACGAACGGCACGCGTATGTGCTGACGGTGGACGCGGCTGAGCGCGCCGGCGCGCAGGTCCTGCGCTGGCGGTTCGACAAGGCGTTCCACGTCTCGCCGTTCCTGCCGATGGACATGCAGTACGACTGGCGTTTCACGGCGCCGGGCGACACGCTCGGCGTGCACATGGAGAACTGGCGCGACGGCGCCTCGCAGTTCGACGCCACGCTGGTGCTGCGCCGCCGCCCCCTCACCGGGCGGACGCTCGCGCAGGCGCTGCTGTCGGTACCATTCGTGACGCTCAAGGTGAGCGCCGCCATCTACTGGCAGGCGCTGTGTCTGCTGATCAAGCGCACCCCCTTCTTCACCCACCCCAAGAAACTGTCCCCGGAGCCCGGTTGAGATGTCCGCACCCAGCATCATCCCGCGCGACAACGGCCCAGGCGGCGCCCGCGGCGACCGCAACGCCGGCCCGATCGTGCAGCTCGCACGCCGCCTGTTGCTCGAGCAGCTCGCGCGGCTGCGCGATGGCGAGCTGACGCTCATCGAACCGGACGGCAGCCGTCACCGCTTCGGACGGCGCACCCCGCGGCTCGACCTCGCGGTCACGCTCGAGGTGCTCGATCCGCAGCTCTTCGCCGACGCGACCTTCGGCGGCACGGCCGGGGCCGGCGGCGCCTACATCAACGGCCTCTGGCGCTGCGACGACCTGACCGGGCTCGTGCGGCTGTTCGTCGCCAACCGTGAGCTGATGGACGGCATGGACAGTCGCTGGGCCTGGCTCAGCCAACCGCTGCACCGCCTCTCGCACTGGCTCAACCGAAACAGCCGCGAAGGCAGCGCGCGCAACATCGCCGCGCATTACGACCTCGGCAACGCGCTCTACGAGCTCATGCTCGACAGGACGATGGCCTACTCCTGCGGCATCTTCGCCGACGAGGCGACGACGCTCGAGCAAGCCTCGCTCGCCAAGTTCGATGCCGTATGCCGGAAGCTCCGGCTGCGCCCTGGCGACCGCGTGGTCGAGATCGGCACCGGCTGGGGCGGGCTCGCGATCCACGCCGCCCGGCGCTACGGCGCGAACGTCACCACCACCACGATCTCGCGGGAGCAGCACGACTACGCGCGCGAGCAGATCGCGCGCGCGGGGCTCGGCGACCGCGTCACGCTGCTGCTCGAGGACTACCGCGACCTCAAGGGCCGCTACGACAAGGCCATGTCCATCGAGATGATCGAGGCGGTGGGCGCGGACTTCCTCGACACCTACCTGCGCAAGTGCGCAGGATTGCTCGAGCCGCATGGTGCGATGCTGCTGCAGGCCATCACGCTGCAGGACCAGTTCTACGCGCAGGCCCGCCGGTCCGTCGACTACATCCAGCGCTACATCTTCCCCGGCAGCTTCATCCCGAGCGTGCAGGCCATCGGCGATTCGCTGACCCGCGTCACCGACCTCAAGATCTTCCACCTCGAGGACATCGGCCCGCACTACGCGCGCACACTGCGCGAGTGGCGCCGCAACTTCATGGGCAACCTCGACAAGGTCCACGCGCTCGGCTATCCCGAGCGCTTCGTGCGCATGTGGGAGTTCTACCTCTGTTACTGCGAGGGCGGCTTCGAGGAACGGCAGTTGGGCGATGTGCAGATGCTGCTCACCAAGCCCGGTTGCCGGCTCGCGCCCCCGCTCGCGGTCCCATCGGCCTCCGCGCCATGACGGCGCTCGGAGCAGCCGCGGCGCTCACGCAGCTGCTCGGGCGGTTCGGCGACGACATGATCGTCACCGATCCCGCATCGCTCGAAGCGGTGGCGGTCGACCACCGAAGGCTCTATCGCGGCAAGCCGCTCGCCCTCGCGCTGCCGCGCAGCACGGACGAGGTGTCGCGGTTGCTGGCGTTCTGCGATGCCGCACGGATCGGCGTCGTGCCGCAGGGCGGCAACACCGGCTACTGCGGCGGGGCCACGCCAGACGGTTCGGGCGGCCAACTCGTGCTGTCCCTGCGGCGCCTGCGCGCCGTGCGGCGCGTCGATGCGGACAACGACTCGATGGTCGTGGAGGCCGGTTGCATCCTCGCGGAGGTGCAGCAGGCCGCCGCGGCAGCGGGGCGGTTCTTCCCGCTGTCGCTCGGCTCGGAGGGCAGTTGCCAGATCGGCGGCAACCTCTCGACCAACGCCGGCGGCCTCAACGTGCTGCGCTACGGCATGGCGCGCGAGCTGGTGCTCGGCCTCGAGGTGGTGCTGGCGGACGGGCGCGTGCTGTCGAGCCTCGATGCGCTGCGCAAGGACAACACCGGCTACGACCTGCGGCATCTGTTCATCGGCGCCGAAGGCACGCTCGGCGTGATCACCGCCGCCGCGCTGCGGCTCTACCCGCCCCCGCGCGCGGTCGCCACCGCCTTCGTCGCGGTCCCCGACCCTGCGGCCGCCGTGCGCCTGCTCGGCGCGATGCGCTCGGCCAGCGGCGATCGGGTGTCGAGCTTCGAGCTCGTGCCGCGGGTCGCGGTGGAGCTGGTGCTGCAGCACCTGCCGGGCAGCCGTGCACCGCTGCAGACGGAGTCGCCGTGGTTCGTGCTCTGCGAACTCAGCAGCGCCCGTGCCGCCGAACCGCTCGACGCCGTCCTCGAAGAGACGCTCTCCGGCGCAATCGATGATGGTCTCGCGACCGACGCCGTGCTCGCGCAGGGCGAGCGCGAACGGCGGGCGTTCTGGCATCTGCGGGAGAACATCCCCGAAGCGCAGCGCCGCGACGGACCGAGCCTCAAGCACGATGTCTCGCTGCCCATCGACCGGCTACCGGCGTTCGTGACGGCGGCCTCGGCCTGGGTCGCGCGGGAAGTCCCCGAGGCCCGGCTGGTCTGCTACGGACACGTGGGCGACGGCAACCTGCACTTCAACCTCGGGCCGGCCCAGGGCGCCCCGACGCACGCGGCCAACGGTCGCGACACCGGCAACCCCTTGCAGGCACAGGAAGGCAAGGTCAAACGCGCCATCCACGACCTGGTGCGCGAGTTCGGCGGATCGTTCAGCGCCGAGCATGGCATCGGACTGCTCAAGGTGGACGAGTTGCAGCGCTACGCCTCGCCGGTCGAACTCGATCTCATGCGCGTCATCAAGCAAGCCTTCGATCCCAACGGGATCATGAACCCGGGGAAAGTCCTCCGCGGTCCCTCCGACGACAGGCGCTGAACACCATCCCGATGCGCCTCCACATCCTCACGCTCCACATCCTCACGCTCCACATCCTCACGCTCCACATCCTCACGCTCGCCCTCATCGCCACCATCGCCCCTGTGGACGCGGCGGAGGCCGATGCTACCGGGGCGACGCCGCCGCGCGCGATCCTGCCGGGCGTGACCTCCCGGGTGACCCGCGAAGGCTCGCGCCGACCCGCAGACCTGCCGTCCGACGCGGAACTGACCGCGAGCGGCGCGCGCATCGGCGAGATCCGCATCCGCGCCCTCGAGATCTTCGATACCGCGATACCCGAGGAGGACACGGCACTGTTCCGGCTCGCGAACACGCTGCACATCCGCACCCGCGAGTCCACCATCGCCGACCAGTTGCTGTTCGATGCCGGTCAGCCCTACGACGGCAGGCTGCTGCAGGAATCCGCGCGCCTGTTGCGCGACACCCGCTACCTCCACGATGCGTACATCGTACCGGTGGCGCTGCGCGACGGCGTGGTCGACATCGAGGTCGTCACGCAAGACGTATGGACGCTGAATCCCGGCGTGTCCTTCGGCCGCAAGGGCGGCGAGAGCACCTCGGGCCTCGAACTCGAGGAGCTCAACCTGCTCGGCACCGGCGCGCAGATCGGCATCGGGCGCACCAAGGATGTCGACCGCACCTCGACGCTGTTCAAGTACCGCGACCGGCAGCTCGGCCGGTCCTGGTGGTCGCTCGCGCTCGACTACGCCGACAACAGCGACGGCGAGCGGCAGGGCCTCCTCCTCGACCGCGACTTCTACGCGCTCGATGCGCGCTGGGCCGCGGGCGGCTCATTCCTCGACGATGAGCGCATCGATTCGCGCTATGACCAGGGCGAGGTGGTGGACGAGTACCAGGTGCGGCAGCAGGGCGCCACGGTCTACGGCGGCTGGTCGCGCGGCCTCATCGCCGGCGAGGTGCTGCGCTGGCGCGCGGGCTACACCTACGACGACCGGCAGTTCGACCCGGTGCCGGGCAGCAAGCTGCCCGCCGACATCCCGCCCGACCGCACGCTCGCCTACCCTTGGGTGTCGGCCGAGTGGCTGCAGGACGACTTCCGCGAGGTGCGCAACCGCGACCAGATCGAGCGCACGGAGGACTTCGCCTACGGTTGGCGCGCCCGTGGCCGCATCGGGTTCGCATCGTCGGCTTTCGGCGCCGACCGCAGCGCCGTCGTGCTGGGCGGCTCGGTCTCTCGCGGCTTCTCGTGGGGCGGCCGGAACTCGCTGCTCACGAGCGCCACGTTCGATGGCCGCCACGAGGACGGCGAGTTCCGCAACGTCCTGCTCGAGGCCGCGGCACGGTACTACCGCGTGCACTCGGCGCGGCGCATCGGGTTCGTCGGTCTCTCGGTCGTTCTCGGCCACGAGCTCGACGCTGACCGCCAGGTGCTGCTGGGCGGCGACAACGGCCTGCGCGGCTATCCCCTGCGCTATCAGGGCGGCGAAGGCCGCTGGCTGCTGACGATGGAGCAGCGCTTCTACAGCGACTGGTACCCCTTCCGCCTCGTGCATGTCGGCGGCGCCGTGTTCGCCGACGTGGGCGCGGCCTTCGGCGCGAACCCCTACGGCAGCGAGGCCCGGGACACGCTGGCCGATGTCGGTTTCGGTCTGCGGCTCGGCAACAGCCGCTCCGGTCTTGGCAACGTGTTGCATATCGACGTCGCCTTCCCGCTCAACGCCGACAAGTCGATCAAGAACGTGCAGCTGTTGGTCGAGACGAAGCGCACTTTTTGACGGCGGCGGCGACCGTGCCATGATGGCGCGGCCATGACCCACACGCCTCCCGACGCGCCCCGCGTCGAACCCCACGACGCCCCCTCGAGCCTCCGCACCCCCGCCTGCATCGGCGGACTGCACGAGCTCTGCGTGGGCGTGCCGGATCTCGACGAGGCGATCGCCGACTTCGCCGCCTATGGCTGCCAGCCGGGTGAACGCGGCGCGCTCGATGCCGTGGCTGCCGAAGCCCTGTACGGTCACCGCTCGGCGGTCGAGTCGGTGCGGCTGCGGCATGGCGAGGCCGACCACGGCCTCGTGCGGCTCATGAGATGGGCGTCGCCGCGCAACGCCGGCGTCGGCCTGCGGCCGGACCTGCGCGGCATCGGTTCGCGCTGGGGTGTGCGCGTGACGCAGAGCGTGCTCAACGTCGTCAACCACGTCGAGCGTGCGCTCCAAGGGGGCACGCCGCTCACGCTGCTGCCCCCGCAGCTCGCCGTGATCGGCGAGGTGTCGGGCGAGCGCGCTGCGCGGCCGTTCCGCGACCCGATCGTCGGCGTGCGCGAGATGGTGTTGCTGCAGCCGCACTATCGGCAGGTGTTCTTCGAGCGCTTCGGGTACGAGAGCCCAGGCTACGGCCAGGTGGACCCGGCCTCGTTGCTGCGCGCGAGCCAGCATACCCATGCCGGGCTCATGGTCGCGAGCGACGACGCGCGCGTCTTCGATTTCTACGAGGCGGTGCTCGGCCTCAAGCGCACCCACGAGGAGCGCGTACCGTACGCGAACGCCACCGGCTCACGCAGCATCTTTGGACTTGCGCCGGGCGAGGGGTTCCACATGGTCGATTTCGACGACCCGCGCACGGGCACGGCCCTCGCGACACGCCGCTCCGGCAAACTGAAATGCGTGCGGTTCGCCGCCGATGCGCGGATGGACGACCTGCGGGCGCTCTCCCGTCCGGGTTGCCTCGGCTACAGCCTCTATACCTGGCGCGTGGATGACCTCGCCGCGATGCGCGCGCGGCTCGCGACGACCCCCGGGGTCACGGCGCTCGGCGCGATCCGTCCCGACGAGTTCAGCCGGGACAGCCTCGGGTTCACGGCGCCCGACGGTTGCCCGTGGGTGCTGCAGCAAGCTTCCGCTAGGGAGTCGGTGTCGCTGCGCGCGTAGCGGACTCGAGGTAGGCGATCAGCGCCGCGCGGTCCTCCGCGCTCGCGATGCCGGCGAACGCCATGGTGTTCCCGGGGACCGCCTTGCCGGGCGCGGCAAGCCAAGCGTCGAGCCGCGCACGGTCCCAGGCGAACGCCTGTCCGCGCAGCGCCGCCGAATAGGCGAAACCCTCCACCGCTGCGACCTTGCGGCCCAGCAGGTCGCCGAGGTGCGGACCGGCCAACGCCGCGCCTGCAGGCCGCAGTTCGTGACAGGCGCGGCACTGCAGGTAAAGAAGCCGACCGCGCTTGGCTTGCGCCGCGGCTGCGGCTGCCGGATCCGCGGGCGTCGACGATGCGGCAGGCTGCTGCGCGACCCCGGCAGGCGGGAGGGCCATCCACGCCGACACCGCCAAGATGGACAGCAGCGCGGAACATCCGCGCGGCGCGCGGCTCAAGACCGCACCCGCATCAGCCCTTCTTGCGCGATGCTCGCCACCAGGCGCCCGCCCCGATCGTAGAGACTGCCGCGGGCGAAGCCGCGGGCGCCCGAGGCGCTCGGACTTTCCATCGAGTACAGCAGCCAATCGTCGACGCGGAATTCGCGGTGGAACCACATCGCATGGTCGATGCTCGCCATGACGAGGCCCTCGCTGCTGTACGAGACCGCGTGCGGTCGCATCGCCGTGCCGAGCAGGCTGAAATCGGAGATGTACGCCAGCAGGCAACGGTGCAGGCGCGGATCGTCCGGCAGCGTGCCGGCCGTACGCAGCCAGATGTGCTGGACCGGCGGCGCGGGCTTCGGGTTGACGTAGTCGATGGGGTCCACCGGACGCAGCTCGAAGGGGCGCTCGCGCACCAGGAAACGCCGCAGCTTCTCGGGCATGCGCTCGGCGAGCTCCGCGGAGGGCCGGCTCCAGTCCGGCAGGGTCTCGGGCGCCGCGACCATGGGCATCGTCGATTGGTGGTCGAGGCCCGGCTCGGCGACGTGGAACGACGACGAGAAGGTGAAGATGGGCTCGCCGTTCTGGATGGCGATGACGCGCCGCGACGAGAACGAATGGCCGTCGCGGCTGCGGTCGACCTGATAGACGATCGGGCGGTTGAAGTCGCCACGACGCAGGAAGTAGGCGTGCAGCGAATGCACTTCGCGCCCCTCGGCGACGGTCGCGTAGGCCGCGGTGAGCGCTTGGCCGAGCACCTGGCCGCCGAACACCTGCGGACTGCCGATGTCGCGGCTCTCGCCGCGGAAGAGGTTGACCTCGAGCCGCTCGAGCTCGAACTGCCGCAACAGGCCCGGCAGGTCGCCGATCACGGCGCGGCGACCCCCAGACGCTTCTGCATGACGGGGCTCGTCGTCGTGTACTGCAGGAACTGCTTCTTCTCGGGATAGAGCCAGGCCTGGATGCCGAAGGCGGCAAGCGCGGCCTCGTGGAAGCCCGACAGGATGAGCTTCTTCTTGCCGGGGTAGGTGTTGATGTCGCCGACCGCGAAGATGCCAGGCACGCTGGTCTGGAATCTTTCGGTGTCGACCGTGAGTGCCTTGCGCTCGAGCGCGAGGCCCCATTCGGCCACCGGACCCAGCTTCGGGTGCAGGCCGAAGAACGCGAACACGTGGTCTGCGGGCAGGTCGTGCATGACGCCGTCCGCGGCCTTGACGCGCACTCCGGTGAGACGACCGCCCTCCTCGAGCACGGCGTCGGCGAGGCCCTCGATGAAGCGCAGCCGGCCGGCGGCCTCGAGCTCGCGCATGCGCGCGACCGAGGCGGGCGCCGCCCGGAAATCCTTGCGGCGATGGACGAGCGTGAGCGAGGGCGCGGTGGTGGCGAATTCGTTGACCCAATCGAGCGCCGAATCCCCGCCGCCGAAGATGACGAGCCGCTGGCTGCGGTAAGCGTCGGCGCCCTTGACGCGGTAATGGACCTGCCGCCCCTCGTAGGCCTCGCTGCCCGCCGCGCCGAGCCGGCGCGGCTGGAACGATCCCACGCCGGCGGCGATGACCACCGCGCCCGCATCGAAGCGGGCGCCGTTCGCCGTGACCACATCGAAGCGCCGATCCGCGCGCGGCGTCAGCTGTACGACCTCCTGGCCGAGGTGGAACACGGGGTCGAAGGGCTTGATCTGCTGCATCAGCCGGTCCACGAGCTCTTGCGCGCCGCAGACGGGCAGCGCCGGGATGTCGTAGATCGGCTTGTCGGGATAGAGCTCGGTGCACTGGCCGCCGGGTGCGGCGAGCGAGTCGATGAGGTGCGCCTTGATGCCGAGCAGACCCAGCTCGAAGACCTGGAACAATCCGCAGGGGCCGGCGCCGATGATCACGACCTCGGTCTGTAGGGTCTGGGACACGCAGGACCTCGTCAGGGAACGGTCAGAACAGGTAGATTTGGAGGGCAAATTCTAGCAGACCCCCTCACGCGCAGCGCGCAGGAGCCGCCCATGCCCACCAATGCCGACCTCTCCCGCCGCCGTGCGGCCGCGATCCCGCGCGGCGTCGGCAATTCGTTGCAGGTCTATGCGGAACGCGCGCTCAACGGCGAGATCTGGGACGTCGAGGGTCGCCGCTACATCGACTTCGGCTCCGGCATCGCGGTGCTCAACACCGGCCACCTGCATCCGAAAGTGCAGGCCGCGGTCGCCGCGCAGCTCGCGCGGCTCTCCCATGCCTGCTTCCAGGTGACGCCCTACGAGAACTACGTGGCGCTCGCCGAACGCCTCAACGCGCTCGCGCCGGGCCCCGGCCCCTGGAAGACGATCTTCCTCACGACGGGCGCCGAGGCCGTCGAGAACGCCGTCAAGATCGCGCGCTATCACACCGGGCGGCCTGCGGTGATCGCCTTCGGCGGCGGCTTCCACGGCCGCACCCTCGCCTGCATCAGCCTCACCGGCAAGGTGCATCCCTACAAGGCCGGGTTCGGGCCGATGCTGCCCGAGGTCTACCACGCCCCCTTCCCGATGGAATACCACGGCATCCGCGTCGAGGATTCCCTGGCCGCCCTCGAGCAGCTCTTCAAATACGACGTCGATGCCCAGCGCGTCGCCGCGATCATCGTGGAGCCGGTGCAGGGCGAAGGCGGGTTCTACATCGCCCCGCCGGTGTTCCTGCGTGAACTGCGCGCGCTCTGCGACCGGCACGGCATCCTGCTGATCGCGGACGAGGTGCAGAGCGGTTTCGCGCGCACCGGCAAGATGTTCGCGATCGAGCACGCAGGCGTGGTGCCCGATCTGGTCACCGTGGCGAAGAGCCTCGCCGGCGGGGTGCCGCTCTCTGCCGTGATCGGCCGCGCCGACATCATGGACGCGCCCCTGCCCGGCGGGCTCGGCGGCACCTATGCCGGATCGCCGCTCGGCTGCGCGGCGGGTCTCGCCGTGCTCGACGTCATCGCGTCCGAAGATCTTTGTGCGCGGGCGGAACGCCAGGGCGCGCTGCTGCGCGCGCGGCTCGAAGACCTGCGTTCACGCTGGTCCTGCATCGGCGATGTGCGCGGTCTTGGCGCGATGGTGGCGATGGAGATGGTGCGCGAGCGGCGTGCCGACGCGCCCGATGCGGAGATCACCAAGGCGCTGGTGCAGGCGGCGGGGCGGCGCGGTCTGGTGCTGCTGTCCTGCGGCGTCTACGGCAACGTGATCCGTTTCCTCGCGCCGCTCACGCTGCCGGACGCCCAACTCGCCGAGGGGCTCGCGATCCTCGAAGCGGCCCTCGAGGATGTCGCGTCGCGATAGTCGGGCGCGCTCAGGCGCGGCCGGCGTTGGCGTCGTTCGGGCTGTGGAAGTACTCGCTCTCTTCCGAGAGCTCGCCGATGAGCCGCCGCAACTCGGCCATCCGCCCGTCGGCCGTGCTGACCGGCAGGCACTCGGTGCAACGCGGGTCGGCGCAGGGTTGGCGCGAATACAGCCAGTACTGCACCGCCCCGGCCAGCAGGCCATCGGCGATGTCCCAGAGGTCGGCCGACTTGTCCCGGTCAGCCAGGGTGTTGCCCAGATCGACGGCCTTGGTGAAGGCTGAATCGAAGCTGGTCGAGGAATCCTGCTCGGAGTGCATGCCGGTTAGTTTATCCGAAGGTCACGGCAGCGCAGGGTGCGGGCACCCGGAAAGACAATTTCGTTGCGGAAATCGCTCCCAAGGGTGCCGCGAGGTTAACGATTCTTAATCCGGTGGATGCAACGCACTCCCGTACCATCCCAATCATCTTGTAAAGGAGATGTTTAAGTGGGCTACGGCACAGTAGGGTTCGACCACGCAGGTTCGCCATGAGCCTGACCGCAGAGTCGTCGGCCGTACCGCGCGAGATCGAGATGCCCGAGGCGATCCTGCGCCTTGAGGTCGGTCCGCCCGATGCCAACCCGCTCGAGACCGACCCGGATGCGCCGCCCACCGCCCGTTCGGGCGGGGCGAGCCCAGCGGCGTCGGACGCCGGCCAGGCGATCGCCTTCGTCGCCGCCCATTTCCACGAGAAATTCCCGGCCAGCGCGGTCGCGACCCACTGCGGCCTCAGCCGTTTCCAGTTCAGCCGGGCGTTCCACGCAACCTTCGGCATCACCTTCCGCGAGTACCTGCTGCGCTACCGCATCCGCGCGGCCTGCGAGCGGTTGCGCGGCCGCCCCGAATCGGTCACGGCCGTGGCCTATGCCGTCGGGTTCCACGACGGTTCGTACTTCGCGAGGATGTTCCGTCGCTACATCGGCATGCTGCCCTCGCAGTATGCTCGGTGGCATGACGGACGACCCGACCCGACCGCCGCAGTCTGACGACCACCGCCTCGTCTGGCGCATCCCGCGCGCCGGGTCGTTGCGGCGCCTCCGACTCACTGAAGAACCCCTGCCGCCGCCGGGCGCCGGCGAAGTGCAGCTCGACATCGCGGCGGTCGGAGTCAACTTCGCCGACATCTTCGCCTGCCTCGGTCTGTACTCGGCCACGCCCTCGGGGTCCTTCGTGCCCGGGCTCGAAGCCGCAGGCACCGTGCGCAGGGTCGGCCCCGGGGTCACGCGCTGGCGCCCCGGCGACCGCGCGATCGTGCTGACGCGCTTCGGCGGCTACGCCACCGCGCTCAACGCCGGCGAACAATATCTTTGGCCGCTGCCCGAGGGCTGGTCCTTCGACGACGCCGCCGCCTATCCGGTGCAGGCGCTGACCGCCTGGTACGGTCTCGTGCCGCTGGGCGGCGCCCATCGGGGCAGCGTGGTGCTGGTCCAGTCGGCGGCGGGCGGGGTCGGCCTGAATGCGCTGCAGGCCCTGCGCAACCTCGGCGCACGCCCCGTCGGCGTCGTGGGCAGCGCCACCAAGCGCGAGTGGTTGGCACGCGAATACGGCCTCGACCCGCGCTGCATCGTGCTGCGCGATGCGGGATTCGCAGCGGGTCTCGACGCCGCGCTCGCCCATCTCGGTGCGCCCGGTTTCGACCTCGTGTTCGATGCGGTCTATGGCCCCTCGTTCCGGCCCGCCTTCGACCGTTTGGCGCCGGAGGGCCGGCACCTGCTTTACGGCGCCGCGGACTTCATGGGCGGTGGCAGCCGGGCGAACCCGTTGCGGCTCGCCTTGCAGTGGTTGCGCAGGCCACGGCTCGATCCGCTCGCCATGATCAGCCAGAACCGCGGCCTGCTCGCCTTCAACCTCATCTGGCTCTGGAGCGAGGCCGCGCGTCTGCCGGATGCGATGCGCGAGACGCTCGCGCTGATCCCGGAGCGGCCGCGGATCGGCGGTCGCTGGGCGTTCGCCGACGCACATGCCGCGCTCGCGGCGCTGCAGTCAGGCCAGACCACGGGAAAACTCATCCTCACCGTGGACGGCGCAGGCGCGGGACGCGGCCCGTCGACGGCGCGCTAGAATGACGCATGTCTGATCCGTCCTCTGCCGACCGCCCCAAGGCCAAGTCGGCCCGTCCCCTCGCCGCACTCCTGCCCTTCCTCAAACCCTACCGTGGCGTGCTGGCCTGGGCGATGGTCGCGCTGCTGCTTGCCTCGGGCTCGATGCTGGCCTTGCCCGTCGCCCTCAAGCAACTGGTCGACCGCGGCATGTCGGCCGGCAACGCCGACACCATCAACATCTACTTCATCGCCTTCCTCGGTGTCGCCGTGCTGTTCGGCGCGTTCGCGGCGATGCGTTTCTACCTCGTCACCTGGCTGGGCGAACGGGTCGTGGCCGATATCCGCGAGGCCGTCTACCGGAACATCGTGCGGATGGATCCGCAGTTCTTCGAGGTCACCCGCACCGGCGAGGTGCTCTCGCGCCTCACCACCGACACCACGCTCGTGCAGTCGATCTCGGGCGTCGGCATCTCGATCGCGCTGCGCTCGACGATCAACCTCGCCGGTTCGATCGTCATGATGGGCGTCACGAACCTCAAGCTGCTCGGACTCATCCTCATCGCCATGCCGGCGGTGATCGTGCCCGTCATCGCCCTCGGCCGGAAGCTGCGCAAGCTCTCGCGCAGCTCGCAGGACCGCATCGCCGACACCAGCGGCCTCGCGGGCGAGACCCTGAACGCGATCCAGACCGTGCAGGCCTACACCCTGGAGGACCTCAACGTCCGTCGCTACGACCAGGCGGTCGAGGCATCCTTCGACATCGCGGTGGTGCGCACCCGCGTGCGCGCCTGGCTCACGGCGCTCTCGACCACACTCGTCGTCGCGGCGATCACCTTGGTGCTCTGGTTCGGCGCGCACCAGGTGCTCGCCGACCGCATGACCGGCGGCGAACTCGTGCAGTTCCTGCTGTTCGCCGTCTACGCCGGCGTCGCAGCCGCGTCGCTCAGCGAGATGTGGAGCGAAGTGCAGCGCGCCGCCGGTGCGATGGAGCGCCTCGTGGAGCTGCAGCAGGCGACCCCGGCGATCGTCGCACCCGCGGCGCCGCAGCCCTTGCCGGTCATGCAACCGGGCATCGCCGCGGGCCGCGTGCGCTTCGACGCGGTGCGCTTCCATTATCCCTCGCGCCCTGAAACGCCGGCGCTCGATGGCTTCACGCTCGACATCGCGCCCGGGGAGACCGTCGCCTTCGTCGGCCCCTCCGGCGCCGGCAAGAGCACCACGTTCCAGCTGCTGCTGCGCTTCTACGACCCGCAACAGGGACGGGTGCTGCTTGACGGCGTGGACATCGCCGCCGCCGATCCGCGCGCCGTGCGCGGGCGCATCGGCCTCGTGCCCCAGGACACGGTGCTGTTCGGCGCCAGCGCCCGCGAGAACATCCGCTACGGCCGCCCCGACGCGAGCGATGCGGAGGTCGAGGCGGCGGCGCACGCGGCCGCCGCGGACGAGTTCATCCGCGCCCTGCCCGAGGGCTACGACACCTTCCTCGGCGAGCGCGGCCTGCGGCTCTCGGGCGGCCAGCGGCAGCGCATCGCCATCGCCCGCGCCATCCTGCGCAACCCGCCGCTGTTGCTGCTCGATGAGGCGACCTCGGCGCTGGACGCCGAGAGCGAGCGCGTGGTGCAGGAGGCGCTCGAACGCCTGATGCGCTCGCGCACCACCATCATCATCGCCCACCGGCTCGCCACCGTGCTCAAGGCCGATCGCATCATCGTGATGGACGCCGGACGCATCGTCGCGACCGGTACCCATGCGGAACTCATCGCCGCCAACCCGCTCTACGCGCGGCTTGCGGCGCTGCAGTTCACGGACCGCGCGCTCTGAGGGGTCCCGGGATGGCGCCGCACAGCATCCTCTTCGACCTCGATGGCACGCTGATCGACTCGGCACCCGGCATCCTCGCCTCCTTCGGTGCGGCGCTCGCCCGAACCGGCATCCGCCCCGCGGTCCCGCTCGATGCCTCGCTGATCGGCCCACCGCTGCCCGTCACCGCCGCGACCTTGCTCGGCCGGGACGACCCCACCGCCCTCGCCGCGCTCATCGCGGCGTTCCGCACCGATTACGACGAGGCGGGCTACCGCGCCACGACGGTCTACGCCGGCGTGCCCGAGCTGCTCGACGGCCTCGCCGCCGCGGGCATCGCCTTGCGCATCGTCACCAACAAGCGCATCGCGCCCACGCGCCGCATCCTCGAGCATCTCGGCTGGATGCCGCGCTTCGCCGGCGTGCACGCGCTCGATGCCACCCTGCCGCCGGCGCCGCACAAGCCGGCGATGGTCACGGCGGTACTGCACGAGGCGGGATTGCCCGCGACGACGACCTGGATGGTGGGCGACTCCGCCGAGGACCGCCGTGCCGCCGAGTCCAACGACCTGCGGTTCTTCGCGGCAGCCTGGGGCTACGGTGCCGAGGCGGCCGCCGACCGGCGCACCGACGCGCTCACCGATCCGCTCGCGCTGCTCGCGGCCGTGGAGCGCGGATGCTGACCCTGCGCGAGGCGCAAGCCGGCGATGCGCGCGAGATCCTCGCGCTCATCCGCGAGCTCGCCGACTACGAACGCCTGCTGCACGAGGTCGACGCCACCCAAGAAGGGCTGCATGCGGCGCTCTTCGGCGACGCGCCGCGGGTGTTCTGCGACATCGCGGAGCAGGACGGCGCCGTCGCGGGTTTCGCGCTCTGGTTCTACAACTTCTCGACCTTCCGCGGCCGTCACGGGATCTATCTCGAGGACCTCTTCGTGCGGCCCGCGCTGCGCGGCCACGGGATCGGCCGCGCCCTGCTCGCGGGCCTCGCGCAGCGCTGCGTCCGCGAACGCCTCACACGCCTCGAATGGTCGGTGCTCGACTGGAACGAGCCGGCGCTCGCTTTCTACCGCTCGCTCGGTGCGCGGGCGATGACGGCCTGGGTGCCGCACCGGGTCACGGGCGAGGCGCTCGAAGCGTTGGCTCGCGGCGGCGATCGAGCGACTCGCGGGTAGCGAGCGCGGCCTCGACGGTGAATGCGCCCGAGGCGAGCGCCGCTTCGACGGCCAGGACGTCGAGGCAGTCGAAAGACTCGACCTCGCCGTCACGACCGACCGGGACGAAACTCTCCGGCAGAGACAGGTCGGCGACGATCACGAGCTCATCGTGCAGGCCGAAGGTGGTCTCGCGCAGCGAACGGATCACCATGCCCGGGAAATCCACCTGACGGGCGAGCGCGGCGGGCACGCCCGCCTCCTCCCACAGTTCGCGCATCGCACAACGGCGCGGCGTCTCGTCGGCGCCGACGCCGCCCGCAGCGAGGTTGTCGAGCCTGCCGGGATCGGCGCGCTTGAGGGCGCTGCGTCGGGCGATCCACAGCCGCCCGTCCGCCCGCCAGCCGTTCACGTGCACGGCGCGGTTCTGCAGCCCGAGCGTGCGGAACGCACCCCGCTCGCAACGGGCCACCTCCTCGCCCTGTTCGTCCAGAAGCACGCTCGCCTCGTCGCGCCAATCGGCGATCAGTCCTGCGGCATCCAGATGGCGTGCGATCGACTGCAGCGCCGCGCTGCGCGCGACCCGCGTCGCCTCGCAGGGCTCGCGCAACCGCAAGCCGACCTCTGCGTCCTCGATCTCAGGCAGGGCGCGCAGCGTCGGCACGACATCGCCGCGGACACGGCCGCGGATCGCGCCGCCGATCCAGAGCGGCAGGTAATCGGCGTTCCAGACCGGAGCGACCATGTGCAGGGCGACGGGACTCTGCGGCGGGGCGGTCAGTCGCGCAGGAACCCGGAGACCGCCTCGGTGAACTCCTCGGCCTGCTCGATGTTGGAGAGATGGCCACCATCCAGCATCACGAGATCGGCGCCCGGGATGCCGTCGCAGAGTTCGAGCGCCCGCTCCGGCGGCGTCGCGATGTCCAGCGCACCACCGATGACAAGGGTCGGGGACCGCACTTCGCCGAGCGACGCCGTCACGTCATGGTCCCGGAGCGCGGCACAGCACTCCGCATAGCCGCGCGGCTGCACGGCGCGGAACACGGCCTGCGCCTCCTCGACCACCGCGGGTGAGGCGGCCACGAAGGCGGCGGAGAACCATCGCGCACCGAGCCCTTCGGCCAAGGGCCCCATGCCCGCCGACCGCGCGGTGGCAATGCGCTGGTCCCACATCTCGCGGGGCGGGAAGGCGGCCGCGGTGTTGGCCAGCACGAGCCGCTGCACCCGCGCCGGCCGGCTGATCGCCGCCTGCAGGGCGACCGCGCCGCCCAATGAAACGCCGCACCAATGCGCCCGCGCGAGATCGAGCCCATCGAGCACCGCGCAGGCGTCATCGAGCAGGTCGAGCATGGTGCAGGGCGCCTCGGCGACCCCCGTAGCCTCATCGGCGAGCGAACCGCCATGGCCCCGGGCATCGACGCGGATGACGCGGAAACGCTGTTCAAGGTCGGCGAGCTGCGGCTGCCAGATGTCGAGGCTCGACCCGAGCGGATGCAGCAACAACAGCGCCGCGCCGTGGTTGCGGCCCGACACGGCATAGTGCACGCGCCCGTGGGGCCTTGCGACCTCGCCCGTCAGCACGGGCCGGACTCCCGGTGCGGCGTGCTCAATCGGCTTTGTACTTGTCGTGGCAGGCCTTGCAGGTCTGCCCGGCGGCACCGAGCGCGGCCTTGGCGGCGTTCTGGTCGCTGCCCTTGGCGGCGGTGGCGAGCGCGCGGGTCTTGTCCTGCAGGTCGCGCATCATGCGGCCGAACTCTTCGGAGTTCTTCCAGAGCTCGGGCTTGGCCTTGGTGGGCGCACCCGCCTCGGAGCCCGCCGGGAAGGTGTCGGGCGCCACGCTGGAGATGAACGCGGCGCGGTCGGCTGCGGTCGCGAACGCCTTGGCGTCCCAGGGCGCACGACCCTGGGCCATGGCGCCCATGATGCCGAACTGCGTGCCGAGCACGGTGTAGACGGCCTGGCGGTACTTGATCTGCTGGGCGGCGCGGTTCTGCTGCGCCTGTGCGACACCGGCGACACCGGCGAGACCGAGGGCGGCGACGGCGAGCGTGGCGACCACCGCCCGATGGCGGCGCGACGAGGTGGGGGACTGGGACATGGGATCCTCCATGATGCTGCGGGGATGCTGCGGGTGCGGGATGGCGGGATGGCCCCGCAAGGCGTAAGGATGCCCGTAATCCTGCCCCCCTGCACCCCCCCCGACGCGCGGCAATGGTGCGGCAGTGGCGCAGCCGCGGCGCAACGGTCGCCCCGAGGGCCGCGCTCTGGTACGCTGCGCGACCTTTTTTGCCCGGCGCGTCGGCTCCGACCTCGACGCCCCACGAGCACCCGCCCCCGAGCACCCGCCCCCGAGCACCCGTCATGAGCACCGCCCGCCCGATCCGCAACATCGCGATCATCGCCCACGTCGACCACGGCAAGACGACCCTCGTCGACTGCCTGCTCAAGCAGTCGGGCACCTTCGCCGCGCACGAGCGGATCGGCGAGCGCGTCATGGACTCCAACGACCTCGAGCGCGAGCGCGGCATCACCATCCTCGCCAAGAACTGCGCGATCGAATACCGCGGCACCCGCATCAACATCGTCGACACCCCGGGACACGCCGACTTCGGCGGCGAGGTGGAGCGCGTGCTCTCCATGGTCGACGGCGTGCTGCTGCTCGTGGACGCCGTCGAGGGACCGATGCCGCAGACGCGCTTCGTGACGCGCAAGGCGCTCGCGCTCGGCCACAAGGCGATCGTGGTGGTCAACAAGGTCGACCGCCCCGGCTCCCGCCCCGATTGGGTCATCGACCGCACCTTCGAGCTCTTCGACAAGCTGGGTGCCACCGACGCGCAGCTCGACTTCCCCATCGTCTACGCCTCGGCGCTGCAGGGCTGGGCGACCACCGACCTCAGCAAGCCCGCGACCGACATGACGGCGCTGTATGAGTCCGTGCTCGCGCATGTGCCGCCGCCGCCGACCGAGGTCGCTGCGCCGCTGCAGCTGCAGATCTCGCAGCTCGACTACAACTCCTACGTCGGGCGCATCGGCATCGGCCGCATCCGCCAGGGCACGCTCAAGAGCGGCAAGCCTGTCGCGCTGCGCTGGGGCGATGAGGACCGCGGCAACGGCCGCATCGGCCAGATCCTCTCCTTCCGCGGCCTCGAGCGCATCCAGGTCGAGGAGGCCTCGGCGGGCGACATCGTCGCCGTGACCGGCATCGAAGAGGTGAACATCGGGCTCACGCTCTGCGACCCCGAGAACCCCCAGGGCCTGCCGCCCATCGAGGTCGACGAGCCGACGCTCGCCATGACCTTCCAGGTGAACACCTCGCCGCTCGCCGGGCGCGAGGGCAAGTTCGTCACCAGCCGCCAGATCCGCGACCGCCTGATGCGCGAGCTGCAGAGCAACGTCGCGCTGCGCGTCGAGGAGACCGCCGACGCCGACGTGTTCCGCGTCTCAGGCCGCGGCGAGCTGCACCTCACCATCCTCGTCGAGAACATGCGCCGCGAAGGCTACGAGCTCGCGGTCGGCAAGCCGCAGGTGCTCAAGCGCGTGGTCGACGGCGTGGTCCAGGAGCCCTTCGAGGCGCTCACCATCGACATCGACGAAGGCCTGCAGGGCGGCGTGATGCAGGAGCTCGGCACGCGCCGCGGCGAACTGCTCGACATGATCGTCGAGGGCGACCCCAGCGGTCGCGGCCAGGGGCGCGTGCGCCTCGAGTACCGCATCCCGGCGCGCGGCCTGATCGGTTTCCAGGGCGAGTTCCTGACCATGACCCGCGGCACCGGCCTCATGAGCCACATCTTCGACGGCTACGACGTGGTGAAGGGCGAGATCCCCGAGCGCCACAACGGCGTGCTGATCAGCAACGAGGCCGGGTCGGCGGTCGCCTACTCGCTCTTCACCCTCCAGGAACGCGGGCGGCTCTTCGTGGAGCACGGCACCACCGTCTACGAGGGCATGATCATCGGCATCCACAGCCGCGACAACGACCTCGTGGTGAACCCCATCAAGGAGAAGAAGCTCTCCAACGTCCGCGCCGCCGGCAAGGACGACGCGCTGCTGCTCACCCCACCGATCAAGCTCACGCTCGAGTACGCGGTGGAGTTCATCGCCGACGACGAGCTTGTCGAGGTGACGCCGCAGTCGATCCGGCTGCGCAAGCGCTTCCTGAAAGAGCACGAGCGCAAGCGCGCCTCGCGCGAGGCCGAGTCCGCCGCAGGCTGAAGCCCGCTCAGCCCTTGCGGGGGCCCGGGAAGAACGCGTTGGTGCGGCGGATGTATTCCGCGTACTCCGGACGGCGCTGGCCGATGTCGCGCTCGAGCAGCTTGACGCCCGACACCCGCAGCAGCAGCACGCTCATGAGCAGCGGCCCGAGCAGGCACCACCAGGCGCCGGCCGACACACCGATCAGGCCGAAGCCCCACCAGACGCAGAAGTCGCCGAAGTAGTTCGGATGGCGCGTCCAGCGCCAGAAGCCGCGGTCCATCACCTTGCCGGCGTTCGCGGGGTCGCGCTTGAAGCGCGCAAGCTGCCAGTCGCCCACCGTCTCGAACACGATGCCGATCACCCACAGGGCGACACCCGCCCAGTCGAGCCAACCGAACTCGGTGCGACCGAGCGCGGCGCCGAGCAGCGGCAGGGAGATCACCCAGGCGAGCACGGCCTGGAACAGGAAGATGCGGTACAGGCTGCTGAAGGCGAAGCCGGGCGTATTGCGGCGCCGGATCGCCTGATAGCGGCGATC
Organism: Steroidobacteraceae bacterium; assembly: GCA_044339635.1. Lineage (GTDB taxonomy): Bacteria > Pseudomonadota > Gammaproteobacteria > Steroidobacterales > Steroidobacteraceae > UBA964. The sequence goes on from JBIIVD010000006.1 coordinate 45,486, forward strand.
CTCCGGGTGCCCCCAGTTGCGCGCCGTGAGGTAGATCGACAAGCGGATGGCCCAGACCGCGACCAAGACCAGCACCAGGCGGCCGCGCTGGGTCTCCGGGACGGTCCCGGCATACGCCAGCATCGCCAGCAGGAACATCAAGGACCACTGGCTGTCCACGTGGTCGACGTTGCTGCGGAACACCGAGAGCACCCAACCCAAGGCGGCGAACACCGCCAAGACGCCGAGACCGGTGAGATAGACAGACAGGTCGAACATGGGGGGCATCCTCGGCGGGGTGGAGACCGCCGCATTGTGACCCGCGTCACAGGGGACGCTCAACCAGATTAATTAAAGTCCCCCCCGCCGCGGCCGTTACCGGGTCAGGCCCCCTACAACCCCCCTTCCCACGAGCGTCTCCCATGATCGCGATGGTCGGCTCCATCATCGTCCTCGTGTCCGTGGTCGTCGGATTCCTGATGGCCGGCGGCAACCTGTTGTTGCTGTGGCATCCGTCCGAGATCGTGGTGATCATCGGCGCCGCCTTGGGCGCGTTCATCACCAGCAATTCGGTCAAGGTGGTCAAATCGTCGTTCGGCGGCGCCGTCGCGCTCTTCAAGAAGCCGCGCTACACGCGCGACGCCTATGTCGACCTCCTGAAGCTGGTGTTCGACCTGTTGGTCAAGGCCCGCAAGGAGGGCCTGCTCGCCATCGAGGCCGACATCGAGGACCCCTCAAAGAGCGAGTTGTTCAACAGATACCCCGAGGTGGTGGCCGACCACCACATGCTCGAGTTCATCACCGACTGCTTGCGCCTGATGGTGGGCGGCAACCTCGACCCCAACGAGCTCGAGAGCCTGCTCGACTACGAGCTTGAGACCCACCACAAGGAGGCCGCGGAGCCTGCGCATGCGGTGCAGAAGGTGGCCGATGCGCTGCCCGGCTTCGGCATCGTGGCGGCCGTGCTCGGCATCGTGAACACCATGGCCGCCATCGAGGGCTCGAGCAACGCCGAGATCGGCATGAAGGTGGGCGCCGCGCTCACGGGCACCTTCCTCGGCATCCTGGTGGCCTACGGTTTCGTCGGCCCGATCGCCGCCGCGATGGAGTCGCGCGCCCACGAGGAAGGCAAGGCCTTCGAGGTGGTGAAGATGGCGCTGGTGGCGAGCGTCCGCGGCTATCCGCCGCAGGTGGCGGTCGAGTTCGCCCGCAAACTGCTGTTCGCCGATGTGCGGCCGACGTTCGCGGATCTCGAGGCGCATCTCAAGGGCAAGAACAAGGCCGCGGCCGAGTAAGGAGCCCATAGACATGGCAGCCACCCCCCCCAAGGGCCGGGACGGCCAAGCGGCCCGACCGATCATCATCCGGCGCAAGAAGGTCATCGCCGACGGCCACCACGGCGGCGCCTGGAAGGTCGCCTACGCCGACTTCGTCACCGCGATGATGGCGTTCTTCCTCGTCATGTGGCTCGTCGCCACCGCCGACCCGCAGAAACGCGCGGCGATCTTCGATTATTTCAAGAACCCGAGCATGCAGGACGGCGACTCGCCGAAGCCGGCGCCGGGCCAGAACGGCCCCGGCGGCGCGAGCAACAGCGCCATCAACCTCGGCGGCGCGATGGAGGCGCCGCGCTCCGGCCCCGACATGAAGCCGATGATCGGCGAGGTGATGGAGGACCTCGAGGCTGCGCAGCGGCAGGAGACGCCGGAGGAGACCCTCGCCCGCAAGCTCGCCGAGGCCAAGGAGAAGGTGCAGCTGGACGACCTGCACCAGGACCTGCGCACCGCCATCGACAAGAGCCAGGCGCTCAAGGATTTCAAGGACCAGCTGCTGCTCGACATCACGCCCGAGGGACTGCGCATCCAGGTCATCGACGCGCAGAACCGGCCGATGTTCGACCTCGGCAGCACGCTGCTCAAGGACTACACGACGCGCATCCTGCGCGAGCTCGGCCCCTACCTGAACTCGGTGCCGAACCGCATCAGCATCTCGGGGCACACCGACAACACGCCGTATGGCGACGGCCGGCCGAACAGCTACAGCAACTGGGAACTCTCGGCGGACCGCGGCAACGCCGCACGCCGCGCGCTGGTCTCGGGCGGGCTGAGCGAGGACAAGATCGCGCGCGTCGTCGGCGTCTCCTCGGCGATCCTGTTCGACGAGGAGAACCCCCGCAACCCGGTGAACCGGCGCATCAGCATCATCGTGATGACCAAGCGCGCCGAGCAGGCGGCGATGCAGGGCTACGAGCGGAAGCAGCCCGCGATCGCGCCCCCCAAGGCCGCGCCGCCCGTCGTCGCGCCGCGACCGGCAGGGGTCACTCGTAGCGCAATGCCGTGATCGGATCGAGGCGCGAGGCCTTGATCGCCGGGTAGAGCCCGAACACCACGCCGACCGCGGCGCTCACGCCGAGCGCCATGAGGATGATGTCGGTGCGCGCGAGCATCGACCAGCCGAACGCCGAGGCGACGGCCTTGGCGACGCCGAGTCCGATCAGGATGCCGATGGCGCCGCCGATCGCAGCCAGCACCAGCGACTCGATCAGGAACTGCGCGCGGATGTCGCCCGGCTGCGCACCGACGGCCATGCGGATGCCGATCTCCCGCGTACGCTCCGTGACCGACACCAGCATGATGTTCATCACGCCGATGCCGCCCACCACCAGTGACACGAGCGCGATCGCCGCCAGCAGGTTGGTCAGCGTCTCGGTGGCGCTAGTGAACACGCCGGTCATCTCGGCCATCGTGGTGGTGCTGAAGTCGTCGTCCTCGTCGGGCGCGAGGCGGTGCCGCTCGCGCAGCAGCGATGCGATCTGCTCACGCGCGGGCTGTATGGACTCGCTCGTCATCGCGCTCACGTAGATCGGGCCGCGCACGAACTGCGTCAGGCCGCCCTGGATGCGGGTCTGGAAGGCGGTCGCCGGGACGAAGATGCCGTCGTCCTGATCCTCGCCCATGCCGCCCTGGCCCTTGCTCGAGAGCACGCCGACCACCGTGAACGGCGCATTGCGTATGCGCACCACCTGGCCGACCGGGTCGGTACCCTCGCCGAAGAGGTTGGTCGCCACCGTCCGACCGATGACGGCGTTCTTGGTGGACCCGGCCATGTCCGAGGCGGTGAGTCCGACACCTTTCTCGACCGCCCAGTTCCGGATGACGAAGTACTCGGGCATCGTCCCGTACACCGTGGTCGTCCAGGTGCTCGACTCCGAGATGACGGGCGAGACGGTACGCAGCACCGGAGCGGCCGCGCGCACGAGCGGCAGCTCGGTCTGGATGGCGCGCAGGTCGTCCCACGTGAGGGTCGGCTGCGAACCCATGCCGCCGCGCATGCCGCCCGAGGTGCTCGACCCCGAGAACACGAGGATGACGTTGGTGCCCGCGCCCTCGATCTGGGCGCGGATGCGGCTCTTGGCGCCCTCGCCGATGGTCACCATGCAGATGACGGCGGCCACACCGATGATGATGCCGAGCGCGGTGAGGATCGAGCGCAGCGTGTTGCGGCGCAGCGCGCGCAGCGCCATGCGCACGGTTTCGCGGGTGGAGATCATGCGCGGGCCTCGCTGCGGCGGGTGTCGGAGAGGATCGCGCCGTCGCGCAGCGCGAGCTGGCGGTCGGCGAAGGCGGCGATGTCGTGCTCGTGGGTCACGAACACCACGGTGATGCCGGCGTTCCGCAGGTCACGCAGCAAGCCCATGATCTCGAGGCTGGTGGCGGAATCGAGGTTGCCGGTGGGCTCATCGGCGAGGATCAGCGGCGGCCGCGTGACGAGTGCCCGTGCGATGGCCACGCGCTGCTGCTGGCCGCCCGAGAGCTGCGAGGGGTGATGGCCGGCGCGATGGCCGAGCCCGACCCGCTCGAGGGATTCGAGGGCGCGCCGGCGACGTTCGGCGGGCGGCACCCGGGCGTAGATCAGGGGCAGCTCCACGTTCTCGGCGGCGCTGGTGCGCGCGAGCAGGTTGAAGCTCTGGAACACGAAACCGATGAACTCGTTGCGGATGGCCGCGAGCTCGATGCGGAACAAGCCGGCGACGTCGCGGCCGTCGATGCGGTAGGTGCCGCGGCTCGGCGAATCGAGGCAACCGAGGATGTTCATGAGCGTCGATTTTCCCGACCCGGAGGAGCCGGTGACGGCGACGAACTCGCCACGCTCGATGTCGAGGTCGAGGTCGTGCAGGGCCATGAAGTCCTGTTCGCCGGAGCGATAGACCTTGGAGATGCCGCGCAGTTCGAGGAGCGCCATGACGTCAGAGGATGCGCATGCGAGGCGGACCGCCCGGCCGGCCGCTGCCGCCACCGGACTGGCCTTCGATGCCCGTCACGACAAGGTCGCCTTCGCGCAGTTCGCCGCCGCTGATCTCGGTGAAGCCGCCGTCGGACAGGCCCACCTTCACCTCGCGACGCACGGTGGCGCCGTTCTCGAGCACGAAGACCGTGCGGCTCGCCGGGTCGCGGTCTGCCGCGCCGTCCCGTCCCGCGGTCGGACGCGCCGCCGGGGTGGCGGCGGCCCGCGAACCGGAGGCGCCGGTCGCGCGCGGATCCGGGCGGAAGCGCAGCGCCGCGTTCGGCACGCGCAGCACGCCCTCGCGCCGTTCGCTCACCACATTGACGGTGGCGGTCATGCCGGGCTTGAGTTTGAGGTCCGGGTTGGCGACGTCGATCACCGCATCGTAGGTGACGACGTTCTGCACCACCTGCGGCGCGTTGCGGATCTCGCGGATGCGGCCGCGGAAACGCTCGGTCGGGTACGCATCGACCGTGAAGGTCGCCTCCATGCCGGCGCGCAGCCGGCCGATGTCGGACTCGGCGATGTTGGTGTGCACCTCCATCGCGCGCAGGTCCTGGGCGATGGTGAAGATCACCGGCGCCGATAGCGACGCCGCGACCGTCTGACCGACATTGACCGCGCGCGAGATCACGATGCCGTCGGTGGGCGCGAGGATGTCGGTGTAGCGCAGGTTGGTCTCTGCCTGATGCAGCGCCGCCTGCGACTGTGCCAGCTGGCCACGCCCCTGCTGCACGGCCGCGCGCGCCGCGACCGCTGCGGAGGCCGACGCATCGCGGTCGTTCTCGGCGATGATCCGCGTCTCGAAGAGTTGGGCCGCGCGGCGGGCCTGACGGTCGGCCTCGTCGGCCTGGGCTTCGAGCCGGGCGAGATTGCCGCGCGCCGCCGTGACGTTGGCCGCCGCCTGGGCCACCGCGGCCTCGAACAGGGCGGGATCGATCTTGGCGATGCGCTGGCCCTTCTTCACGACCGAGTTGAAGTCCGCATAGAGCGCCTGGATGCGCCCGGAGACCTGGCTGCCGACCTCGACGGTGACCACCGCCGACAAGCTGCCCGAGGCACTGACCCGCGAGACCACATCGCCGCGGGCGACTCTCTCGGTGAGGTACTTCGGAGCGGCTTCGTCGCCCGTGGAGCAGCGCCACAGGCCGAGCGCCACCAGCAGGGCGAGCGCGATGGCCCAAGTGAGCTTGCGCCGCAGGATCGCAGGGAAGTCCATCGTTCACCTTCGGAGGGGGCGGTTGGGGAGATGGTCGCCGGAGGATCGGGATCGGGTTTCAGACCCTCCGCAGGCCGGAAAATTCCCGCCCACATAGGCGCAGCATGCTCCGGGCGGTTACCATTATCGCATGGGTCGCATATTCGAAGTCCGCAAACACACCATGTTCGCGCGCTGGAACCGCATGGCCAAGCAGTTCGCGCGCATCGCCAAAGACATCAACATGGCCGTCAAGTCGGGCGGCCCCGACCCGCAATCGAACCCGGCGCTGCGCCGCATCCTCCAGAACGCCCGCGCCGTGAACATGCCCAAGGACAAGGTCGAGGCCGCGATCAAGCGCGCCTCGGGCCGCGACGCCACCAACTACGACGAAGTGCTCTACGAGGGCTATGCCCCGCACGGCATCGCCCTGCTGGTCGAGACCGCCACCGACAACCCCACCCGCACCGTCGCCACCGTGCGCAACATCATCCAGAAGAACGACGGCAATCTCGGCACCAACGGCAGCACATCGTTCATGTTCCGCAAGATGGGCGTGTTCCGGTTGGATCCGACAGGCCTCGACCAGGACGACCTCGAGCTGTACCTCATCGATCACGGTCTCGACGAGATGGGCGAGAGCACCGGCGAGAAGGGCGAGCCGCAGCTCGTGGTGCGCTGCCCGTTCGAGGACTTCGGGCGCGTACAGGAGGCGCTCGAGGCGCGCAAGATCGCGCCGCTCTCGGCCGAGCACGAATACATCTGCATGGCACCGGTCGAGCTCCCCGAGACGGAAGCCGCCGAGGTGCTCGCGCTCATCGACAAACTGGAGCAGGACGACGATGTCCAACGAGTCTTCCACACCCTCGCCTGACGTGCCGCCCGTGCCGGGAGCGCCTGCGTCCACGCCTGCGTCCACGCCATCACCCGCTGCGCCACCGCCTCCGGCGGCGCCCCCGAAACCCAGCCTGGGCCAGCGCATCAAGCGCTTTTTCCTGTACTGGATCGGCGGCCTGCTGCTCGCCGCCCTGCTCTGGACCGTGTTCTCGCTCAACTGGCGCTACGCCGACGGCGACCGCGGCGGTGTGCTGCAGAAATTCTCCAAGAAGGGCTGGCTCTGCAAGACCTACGAGGGCGAGCTCGCGATGTTCGTGATCCCCGGCATGGCGCCGGAGGTCTGGCAGTTCTCGGTGCGCGACGACAAAGTGGCACAGGAACTCGCGGGTTTCGTCGGCGAGCGGGTGCAACTGCACTATTCCGAGCACCGCGGCCTGCCCACCTCCTGCTTCGGCGAAACCGCCTTCTTCGTCGACCGCGTGACGCCTGCTCCGCCCGCACCGGTGCCGCCGCCCTCACCCGCTTCGATCGAGGCGCCCGGCGCGCCGACGCCGCCCGGGGCTGCACCGATGTCCACGGCACCCGCCTCACCCTGAGAGACACCTCCGGCGCCACCCTGCCGGAAGCCCGACACCGCACGGCAAAAAATCATTGCGGTGGATCTGCACATCAGAAGGGATGACTATTTGCGGTTTCCGGCCGTTGTCGCGGTACTATGTCGTATCGCGTCTCGGAGCGAGCCATGACGTCCCTGCCCTGTCCTCACCGGTCCTCGCGCGGTCCAGCCCATGATCCCGCGCGCTTGACGACGCGCTCCGTCGCCGGACGCTCCCTCGCGATCATCCTGTCTATCTTTGGCCTGCCGGTCGCCGCGGCCAGGATTGCACCACCAAGGCCGGTGCGATGCAGACTTTGGACAGCATCCGCGCCGAGACCACGGCCTTGTACAAAGAGACCTCCTCCATCGAGGCCAACCTCGAGGAGGCGCTCGCGCAGCGCGCGAAGGACTCCAAATGGGATGCGGCGCAGGTCGACGCGTTCCGCCGCAGCCTCGTCGAATCCGAGTCGTATCAGGCCTTGGAGAAGACCCGCGCCGCCGATGCGGAGAACCTCATGAAAGCCGCGGCACTGCTGATCAGCGCCGCCACCGATGCCGACACGCTGACGATCTGCCGGGAAGCCCTCATCATGCGCGATGCGGGCCGCAAACTGCGTGCCACGCTGGAACGCCAATACGAGTTCCTGCGCATCAAGCTCTGGGGGAACGAGGCCGGCGCGGTGGCTCCCCCGGATCCCGAGGGTGAGGGCGAGCGCGAGAGCGAGCAGTAGGTCATCCGACCGGGAAGATTGGCGCGCCCGAAGAGATTCGAACTCCTGACCTCATGGTTCGTAGCCATGCGCTCTATCCAACTGAGCTACGGGCGCGCCGGTCGGAAGGGCGCGCATTGTAATGGACTGCGCCGGACGAGGCCACCCCATACCGCGAGACACGTCGGGCAGCACTTAGGGGGCAGCCCGAGGGGGGGGATAGCCCGAAGGCGCGGCACCCGCCCCAAGCAAGCCGCGACGCCTCTTATTGATTAATCCATCAATAGAATTGCCAGAATGACGGTAATTCGGCAAAAAGAACGCTCTCGACGGGCTTCGATAGGTCTCTTCGGGCGCGCTATTGACTTTTAATACAATATCGCAAGAAACTCGGTCTCCATCTTTGGGAGGCCGCATGAACAAGACGATCAGGAACATCCTCGGCGCGTCCACGTGGGCGATCTCTTGGGCAGTGCTGGCGGGCAGCGGTCCGGCGATGGCCGCACCCGCGCCGCAGGCACCCCAAACCCAGGCGGGCGGAGAAGGCGCCGCCGGTACGGAAGCGGACCTGCGCGACGAGGTCATCGTCACCGCCCAGAAGCGCCGCGAGAACGTGCAGGACGTGCCGATCGCGATCACGGCGCTCAACGCCGCCGCACTCGAGGCGGCGAAGATCGAGGACAGCAAGGACCTGCAGTTCAACGCGCCGAACGTCACCTTCTCGGCCAACCGCAACATCACCATCCGCGGCGTCGGCTCAGCGTCCTACGGCGGCACCGGCGACACGAACATCGGCGTGCTGGTCAACGGCGTGTTCCTGCAGTCCGGAAGCACCTTCGGCGAGTACTTCGACATGGAGCGCATCGAGGTGCTGCGCGGCCCGCAGGGCACGCTGTTCGGCCGCAACACCACCGGCGGCGCCATCAACTTCGTGACCCGCCGCCCGGACGACAGCTTCGACGGCTACGTCGAGATCCAGGGCGAGAGCCCGACCGGCGTCCGCACCAGCGCCGCGATCAACCTGCCGGTCACCGACCGCCTGTTCCAGCGCTTCGCCGTGAACTACGTCAACCGCGACGGTTACACCAAGAACCTGCTCGACGGCTCCATGGTGGACGGACGCAACCAGTTCACGGTGCGCTCCAGCACGCGCTTCGAACCCACCGACTCGACCACCGTCGACCTGACGCTCACCTATTTCAAGGAGAACTCGGACCGGCAGAACGCGGCCAAGTCCCTGTGCACGCCTGACCCGGCCTTCGGCTGCTCGCCGAACTCCGTGTCGGCGGCGTTCCCCGCCACCAACTTCCCGATCGACAACTTCCTGCTGCCGGGCATCGTGCGGGCAGGCACCTTCGCGACCAACCCGGCGAGCCTCCGCGAAGTCACCATCGACGTCGCACCGTTCCAGAAGGCAGAGGACTTCCTCGGCACGCTCGAGATCGAGCAGCAGATCGGCGCCTACACGCTGACCTCGGTGACCGGCCTGCGCGACGGCGACAACTCGAGCGAGCGCGACTTCGACCAAGGCTATCGCCCGAACGCGTTCAACCCGGGCACCTTCGGCACCCGGGTCGTCCCCGACGCCGGCAACGGCAACGGCGTGCTCACCTACCTGCTGTCGGGCCGTCAGGTCACCACCACCGACTACCGGACCTCACAGACGGGCGGCGGCACCCAGAAGCAGTTCAGCCAGGAACTGCGTCTCGCCTCGCAGCTCGACGGCCGCTTCGACTTCATCTTCGGCGGCTTCTACATGAAGTCCCGCGGCTCGGGCTACGTGGACACCTGGACCCCCGCGAACCGGACATCGGGCGCGGTGTCGAAGTTCAGCACACGCCTCGGCCAGGTCGAGTCCTACGCCGTCTTCGGCGAGGCGTACTTCGACCTCACCGAGGACATCACGCTGACGGCCGGACTGCGCTACTCGAAGGACGACAAGCGCATCGAGACCGCCTCGGGCACCTTCGTGCTCAACCCGTTCTTCATCGGCGAGGCGGACTTCGACAAGGTCACGGGCCGCGCGGTCGTGAACTGGAACCCCGACCTCTCCTTCACCGCCGACACCAACGTCTACCTGTCGTTCTCGCGCGGCTTCAAGTCGGGCGGCTTCAACCCCGGCAACAACACCATCCCGGTGTTCGAGTCCGAGGTGATCGACGCCTACGAACTCGGCACGAAGAACTCGTTCCTCGACGGCAAGGGCCGCGTGAACGTCGCGATCTTCAACTACGACTACTCGAACCTGATCGTCGGCAACCTGGTCGGCACCGCGGTGTTGAACACCAACATCCCGGAGTCGCAGGTCCGCGGCGCCGAGGTCGAGCTCGTCTACACGCCGACCGACCCGCTGCGCCTCGAGGCGACGCTCGGACTGCTCGACACCGAGATCCGCAGCGACTTCCTCTCGGCCGATCCCTCGCGCGGCAATGCGCGCTTCCAGCTCAGGGGCAACGAACTGCCGAACGCCCCCGACAGCACGCTCAAGCTGGCGGCCGAGTACACCGTCGAGATGGGCAATGGCTGGACCGTCCGGCCGCGGCTGGATTTCTACACCCAGTCGGGCTTCCATTCCCGCGAGTTCAACATCGCCGCCGATGAGGTCGACACCTGGCAGCAGCTCGACGCCTCGATCCAGATGACCCACCCCGACCGCGACCTCACGGTCACGGCGTTCGTGAAGAACGTCACGGATGAGGACAGCATCACCTGGCTCGAGGTCAATTCGAACCTCGTCGGCAGCTTCCGCAGCGCCTTCCTGCTCGACCCGCGCACCTTCGGCATCAACCTGCGGGTAGGCTTGCGCTGACATCTGACGCGCGCACCGGGTGCGGAGCGGGGTCGCCCCCCCGCCCCGCACCCGGACGGCCGTCCCACGGGGATCCCGACATGTCGCAACGCACCCGCACCCTTGCTGTCGCGCTGTTGGCGACCTTGGCCTCGACCCTCACCATCGCCGCGCCGCGATCGGCGGAGATGCCGGAACTGTCCGGACCCGGCACCCTCGCGATCGGCACCCGCTACCACGAGTGGTCGGCCGGGGGACGGAGCATCGGCGTGCGGCTCTGGTTCCCCGCGGAGCGTGACGCATCGCCCGTGAAGGCCGTCTATCGGCATCGACGGGCGCTCCCCGGCCAGCAAGCGCTCGAGATCGAGGAGTCCGGCATCGCCTCGGACCCGGCGCGTCCGGTCCAGGGGGCGAAGTTCCCGCTGATCCTCATGTCGCACGGCTACGGGGGCTGGGCGGAGCACATGAGCCGGCTCGGCGAGACACTGTCGTCGCGCGGCTATGTGGTCGCTTCCATCGACCACCGTGACCTGCCGTTCACCGACGCCGCCTCCTTCGCCTTGTCCTTCGGTTCCGTGATGCTGCATCGCGCGCGCGACCAGCAGCAGGTGCTGAAGGCCTTGTCGGACGGGACTTTCCCGGACCCTGCCGTCGTCGCGCAGCTCGATCCCGACACCATCGCCCTGCTCGGTTTCTCGATGGGCGGATACGGGACGCTGGTGACGGCCGGCGTCCCGCTCGATCGCAGCGCCCCCGCCTTCGCGCAGTTCCCGGCGGCGGCACGCGCGATGCTTCCGGTGCCGGATCCGGACCTCACCCGGCGCATCAAGGCGGTGGTCGCCCTTGCGCCCTGGGGCGCACAACCCGGCGCCCTCGCCTGGCGTGACCAGGACCTCGCCACGCTGCGCACGCCGTTGCTGCTCGTGGACGGCGATCGCGACGATGTCGTCGACTTCGAACGCGGCGTGAAGCGCCTCTTCGAGGCGACGACCGGCTCGGACCGGTACCTGCTCGTCTACCGCGAGGCCGCCCACAACATCGCGGGCAACCCCGTACCGCTGCCCGCCGACGCGGACTTCCAGACCATCGAGTTCCTCACCGACCCGGTGTGGCGCAAGGACCGCATCGAAGCCATCAACGAGCACTTCATCAGCGCCTTCCTCGACCTGCACCTGAAGGGCGACTCGGCGAAGCGCCGCTACCTGGACGTACCGACCCCGATCGCCGCCGACGGCCGATGGCCGAGCGCGTTCGGCCAACAATGGGGCGGCGCGGTGGCCGGGGACGGACAGGCCGCCTACTGGCGCGGATTCCAGCGCCGTTGGGCGCGAGGATTGGAACTTCATCACAAGGCTGCACAGCGATGACCCGCAAACACGACCTCTTCGACCTCAAGGACCATGTCGCCCTGGTGACCGGTGGCAACGGCGGACTCGGTCTCGCCATGGCCAAGGGCCTCGTCAAAGCCGGCGCGACGCTGGCGATCTGGGGGCGCAACCGCGACAAGAACGCCGCGGCGATCGCCGAACTCCAGGCGCTCGGCGGGACCGCGCTCGCCTTCGAGGCCGACGTCACCGACCCCGCCTCCTCGGCGGCGGCGTTCGCCCGGACCTTGGAGGCTTTCGGGCGCATCGACAGCTGCTTCGCCAACGCCGGCGGGCCGGGCGTGCGGGGCCGCTTCATCGACCTCGACCGCAGCGCCTGGTCGGCGACCCACGAGCTCAACGTGCTCAGCGTGATCGACACCTTCCAATTGGCGACCCGTCACTGGCTCGCGCAAGGCTCGCGCGGCAAGCTGATCGTCACCTCCTCGGTGGCCGCGCTGGTGGGCCTGCCGAACTCCGCGGGCTACTGCATGACCAAGGCGGCCGTCACCGGCCTGGTGCGTTCGCTCGCGATCGAGCTCGGCGGGAGCGGCATCCAGGTCAACGCCATCCTCCCCGGGTTCATCGAGACCGAGATGTCGCTCAACACGCCGAAGGCGTTCCAGGACGGCTGTCGGCGCCGCGTGGCGTCGGGGAGCATCGGCAAGCTCGAGGACATGGAAGGCATCGCCGTCTATCTTGCTTCGCGCCAGAGTGATTTCATGACCGGTCAGGCCGTGGTGCTGGACGGCGGACACACCATCTTCCCGCTCTGACGCCGCCCCCCCCTGCGGGGATCGGCGGTGCAGCGGAGGTCGACAGGAGGGACCATGACGACAGACTCGATCCCCGGCGACCGACCGCTCGACCGTTGGCGCATCATGGCGTTCGGTGCCGTCCAGTTGCCGCTCGGCATGATCGGACTGCCGATCGCGATCTACCTCGCGCCGCTCTATTCGGGGCAGATGAAGCTCAGCCTGCAACTGATCGGCATCTCGCTCATCCTCGCGCGGCTGTCGGATTTCGTCACCGATCCGATCGTCGGCATCCTGTCCGACCGATGGCGTCCGCGCATCGGCCGCCGGCGGATCTGGCTGATCTTCGGTGCGCTCACCATGATGGGCGGCGTCTACATGCTGTTCCGGCCGGAACCCGGCGTGGGGCTCGCCTATTTCCTGGTCGCGGTCTCGACGGTGTACCTCGGCTACACGCTCCTGCTGCTGCCCTACCACGCCTGGGCCGCGGAACTGTCGGACGACTACCACGTACGCACGCGCATCAGTTCGGTGTCGCAGACCTTCAGCATCATCGGTCTCGTGACCTCCACCATCATCCCGGCCTACGTGCTGATGCGGCCCGGCGCGACGAGCGCCGATGTCATGGCGGCGCTCAGCGCGGTCATCATCCTGCTGCTGCCGGTGTGCGCCGCCCTCGCCTTCTTCTTCGTCCCGGAGCCGCGCGCGCCGCTGCGCAAGGCGCCGTTCGACATCCGGGGCGCGCTGCGGATGCTGGCGGCGAACCGCGCCTTCGCGACCGTGACGCTGCTTGTGCTGATCGCGACCGTCGGCGAGGTGTTCCGGCAGACCATCACCGTCTTCTTCGCGCGCGACGTGGCCGGCGTGACCAACATCGGCATCGTGTACTTCATGTACTTCATCGCGGCGCTGATCGCCATGCCGGCCTGGGTCTGGTTCGCGAAGCGCGTCGAGAAGCATCGCGCGCTGGCCCTCGCGCTCGGCATCGTCGCCCTCACCAATGCGGCGATGTTCTTCGTGCCGCACGGCGGCGTCGCGCTGTTCACGGCGCTGTTCATCCTCAAGGGCGCCTGCTACGGCGCAGTCCTCATGCTGCCGCATGCGATGGTGGCGGACACGGCCGACATCGACACCGCCGAGACGCTGGACCGTCAGCAAGGCCTGTTCTACGCGGCGCTGGCGATGGTCCAGAAGCTGGGCTACGCATTGGGATCCGGGCTGCCGCTGCTGATCCTCGGCTGGTCCGGCTACGTCTCCGCCGGCGAACAGCGTGAGGGACCGCTGCTCGCGCTCACCGTGAGCTACAGCATCATCCCCTGCGTGCTGGTGCTGATCGCCGCGGCGATGGCCTGGCGCTACACGCTCACCGCCGATCGCCACGAAGCCATCCGCGCCTCGATCGATGCGCGGATCGCCGCGGAGACCGCGGCTGCGACCCCTGCAGGCACCGACGGAGGCCCATCCCGGCCATGATCACCGGCCTCCATCACACCGGCCTCGTCGTCCGGGACCTGGAGGCCGCCCTAGCGTTCTATTCGCAGGAGCGGGCGTTCCGGTTGGTGCACCGCTTCGAGGTCGCGGATACCGCGACGAACCGCGCGCTCCTGCAGATCGAGGATGCGTCGGCACAGGCGGCCTTCCTGCAAGGCTCGCTCGGCGGGCTCGAGCTGTTCGAGTTCCGTGCCGATCGTCCGGCCACGCAGGCCGGACGCGACGTGTTCTCGGCAGGCATCCGCCACATCTGCCTGCAGACCGCGATCTCCGACCGGCTGTTCGATGCCTTGACGGCCGCCGGCGCACGGTCCCATGCGCGGCCGGCCGGACTCGGCACCGGGAACAGCTACGTGTACCTGCGCGATCCGGAGGACAACCTGCTCGAACTGGAGGGCACCCCATGGGCGCCCGCCGGAGCGACCCGTCCATGGTTCGCCCACACGGCGATCGTGACGCACGACATCGCGCGGCTCACGCGCTTCTACGCCATGCTCACGGGGATTGAGGTGCACCGGCAGGGCGACTTCGGCCCGGCCGCCAAGTTCGACGTGGTGGCGGGCATCCCGGAGGTGCGCTTCAAGGGCGCCTGGCTGCGCCTCGCGAACGCCGAACTCGAGTTCTGGCAGTACCTGCACCCCGCGACGACCGCCACCGCCCCGCGCGATGCCGCAGCCCCCGGTTGGAACCATCTCTGCCTCGAGAGCGACGACATCGAGGCCGACTTCGCGCGGCTCGTCGCGCAAGGCGTCGAGACGCACGGTCCGCCACAGGACTTCGGTCTCGCGCGGCTCTTCTTCTGCCGCGACCCCGATGGCAACCTCGTCGAGATCCTGCAGCCACCGCCCGCCAGCGCGACCTGCGTCCGGATGATGCTGGAGGACGTGGAGGGCAGGCTTGTGGATGCCGCGCGGACGACCTATCGGCAAGGCGCAGCGTCGCCACCGCCTCCTGCGCCGCCTGCCACCCGGACCTGGGCGGTGAACGGCATCGAACTGCACGGCCTCGAGCAGGGTGCAGGGCCACCGTTGCTACTGCTGCACGGTTTCCCCGACCATGCCGCCGCCTGGCGTCCGTTGATGACGCGGCTGCAGGGATCGCTGCGCGTCGTGGCGCCTGACCAGCGCGGCTATGGCGACAGCAGCCGCCCGGCGGCGGTGGAGGACTACCGGATCGACCTGCTGGTCGCCGATCTCATCGCGCTGCTCGATGCCTTGGGTCTGCCTGAAGTCCATCTCTGCGGACACGACTGGGGCGGCGTGCTCGCCTTCGAGCTGGCGGCCCGTTGCCCGGGACGCGTGGCGAGCCTGGTCGCCCTGAACGCGCCCCCGCGCGAGGTGCTGCAGCACATGATCTGGCACGATCCGGCGCAACGCGCCGCATCGCAGTACATCAGCCTGCTGCGCTCACCCGGCGCGGACGCGATCTTCCACGAGTCCGCCGCAGAGGGTCTGGTGGAGCGTTTCCTCGGCGATCCGCGCCGTCGCGGCAGGCTCACCGACGAGGAGGTCGCGGCCTACCGGGCCGCGTGGAGCCGACCGGATGCCTGGCGGCCGATGCTCGCGTGGTACCGTGCGGCACCCTTCGATGTGCCCACGATCGGCGCGCCGCCACCCGGATCGACGACCGGTGCGTCGTCGCCGCTCATCGACTGTCCGGTGCTGCTCATCTGGGGAGAGCGCGATGCCGTGTTCGTCCCCGCCATGGCGGAGGCCATCGCAGCAGCCTGCAAGGACTGCCGCGTCGAGCGGTTGACGGAGGCCGGCCATGTCCCGCACCGTGACGAACCCGACCGCTGCGCCGCGCTGATCCGCGACTTCATCGCCCATCATCCGATCGACACCGCCAAGGGGAGCACGAAGACATGACAGCATCTGCGCTGGCCGGCCGCGTCGCCATCGTCACGGGCGCGGCAAGGGGCATCGGACTCGCCGCCGTCCGGCGGCTCTGCGCGGACGGCGCCCACGTGCTCGCGTTCGACCTGCCCGGCGCCGACCTCGGCGAAGCGCTGCGCTGCGGCCGCGTGTCGGGCTTCGCCGGGGACGTCTCGCAGGCGGCCGACTGGCAGGCTGCGATCGCGCAAGCGCTGACGCTCGGCGAACGGATCGACATCCTGTTCAACAACGCCGGCATCTCCGGCGCCATCGCCGACGTGATCGACTACCCGGAGGACGAGTTCGACCGCGTCATCGCGGTCAACCTCAAAGGCGTTTTCCTCGGCCTCCAGCACGTCGGCCGGCACATGCGCGGGAACCGGCGAGGCGTGATCGTGAACACCTCCTCGGTGTCGGCGTTCGGCGGCACCGGCAGCATCTTCGGGTACACGGCGAGCAAGTTCGCGGTGAACGGGATGACGAAGTCCGCCGCGGTCGCGCTGGCCCCGCACGGCGTCCGGGTGCTCGCGGTCTGCCCGAGCCCGACCGCGACGGAGATGATGTTCCAGCTCGAGCGCCGCGTCTCGCCGCAGGATCCCGAGGCGGCGCGCCCGCGCCTGGCGCAGGGCATCCCGATGGGCCGTTACGGCACACCCGAGGAAGTGGCCGAGGTGCTCGCGTTCCTCGTGAGCGATGCCGCAGGGTTCATGACCGGCGCCTTGGTGCCCGTCGACGGCGGCACGCTCGCAAAATGACCCGCGCCGGGACGACCCGCGCCGAACCGACCTGTACGAGGAGCCCGGCATGACGACCCCGATCGATCGCGTCTTCGGCGAGAAGTTCCTCGCGAGCATCGACGACTTCTACGCCCATGGCGTCGACTGGCTGTTCAATGAATGGTGGGAGACGGCGCCGGCCGACGCGATCGCGAAGTACGAGGCCGCGATCCTCGAGCACCCCGAGCATGGACCGTTGGCGCGGGAGGGCTGGCTGGCGCCGGACTTCACCCTCGCCTCGCTCGATGGCTACGCGCCGGGAAGCCTCGGACACGCCTACCGGACGTTCATGGTCGAGAACGACCTCGTGGAGCGCCTCGCGGCCGGCTACAAGGACCGCCATGACGCGTTGGCGCGCAGCGGCAAGCTCGCCCGCATGCCTCCGGCGCTCGCCTACAAGGTGCTGCGCGGCTTCCAGACCCACGACCTGCATCATGTGCTGACCGGCTGCCCGGCGACGCCGTTCGGCGAACTGACCTTGCAGGCCTTCCAGCTGGCGCAGATGGAATATCCCTACGCCGCCATGTGGATCGCGGTGGTGACCGGTCACATGACACTCTCCGATCCCTACATGATCAAGCCGGCCATGCAGGCCATCACCGACGGCTGGACCGCCGGCAGCAAGGCCCGGAGCCTGCAGTTCGTGAAGTTCGAGCACCGCCTCGCAGAGCCGCTCGAGGCGCTGCGCGTCGAGTACCGGCTCGTGCGGGACCGGCCGGTGACCGCGACGCCGCGCGTCAACACCCCGGACCTGATGGTCACCCCGGATTGATGCGGGTCAGGCGCCCCGCGCGCCGCGCCGGATCGGCTTGCGGGCCACCATGTGCTCGCGTCGCAATTCATTGAACGTGCCGAGGATCATCGTGACCGTCAGGTCCTCGAGCGCCTCGCGGCTCATCTTGCGCTGCAGCAGATAGACGCCTGCCGCCGCTGGCAGGCCGAAGCTGATGTCCGTCGCCGCCTTGGCGATGTCCGCGGGCAGGCCGAAGTGCCCTGCGACGATGTCGGCGAGGTAACCCACGGCGCTGTCGCGGCTGAACTCCGTCGGGTCGTGGATGGCGGACACGGCAGGTTCCGCCTGCAGCCGCTCGATGAGCAACCCGCGTTCGTCGATGTACTTGAGGTACACATGGGTGACCGAGCGGACCAGCGCCTCGAAGGTGTCCGCCTCGCGGGCCGCCTCCACCTGCAGCCGGCGCAGGCGCCGCCATTCGCGCTGCAAGAGCTGGCGAAGCAGTTCGGTGGTGTTGGGGAAGTAGTTGTAGACGAGCGCCTTGCTGATGCCGGCCTCGCGGCCGATGCTGTCCATCGACAGCGCCGACACGCCGTCACGCGCCACGATGTCCGCCGCATGGTCGAGGATCAACGACCGCCGCTGCTCAGGCGCCAGCCGGACCCGCTTGGCGCGCTTCGCCCGCGCGGGCGTTGCGGTGACGGGCGGCTTGGTTTTGGGGTTCCGTTTGGCGTCAGGCATCGCGCGTCCGGCCCGTCAGGGAATGGCGGAGAGAGAGGGATTCGAACCCTCGAAGGGCTTTTGGCCCTTACACCCTTAGCAGGGGTGCGCCTTCGACCACTCGGCCATCTCTCCGGCACGGGTCAGGGGGGCGGATGATACGTCCCCCCCCACCACCGGGTCAAAACAGCGGCATCAGGCGCGTAGGTCGGCGCGTTCGGCCTGCGGGCGTTCGGGCTCTGCGCCGTCGTGCCCCTCGGACTTGATGCGCTCGAAGATCTCCTCGCGATGCACGGCGACGTTCTTGGGCGCGTTGATGCCCACGCGCACTTGATTGCCCTTGACGCCGAGAATCGTGACGGAGACTTCCTCACCGATCATGACGGTCTCGCCGACGCGCCGAGTGAGAATCAGCATGGTCTACCCCCGGGCGCTCTGTGCCGGCCGCCGGACTCGGGGACGCTCACCCCCTGTAAGCTCCCCCGCCGGCGACCCGTCTTCCTTGCGGGCGCCTCGTTGCGGAATGTAGGCCAATCCGCCGGCAGCGTCCACCTATCGGCCAGTCGCGGGTCTCCCGGTCGGTCGTCCCCGGCCCGGCTTGCGTCGGCTAGCCGCCCAGACGGCTGCGCACGAAGGGCGCGATGGCCGCCAAGGCGTCTGGCAGGCGCGAGGGGTCCGTGCCGCCCGCTTGGGCGAAGTCCGGCCGGCCGCCGCCGCGGCCGCCGACCAGCGACGCCGCCTGGGCGACGACCTCGCCCGCCTTGATGCGACCGACCTCGCCCGGGGTCACCCCCGCCACCAGCAGCACCTTGCCCGCGGCATCCACGCTCGCGAGCACGATCACGGCCGCCTTGAGGCGTTCCTTGAGTTGGTCGACGGCGTTGCGCAGCGCGCCGGCGTCCGCGCCCTCGACGGTGGTCGCGACCACCTTCACGCCGGCGATGTCGACCGCGCCGGCCGCGAGGTCCGTGCCCTGACCGGAGGCCAGCTTGTCCCGCAGGGACCGGTTGTCCTTCTCGAGTTGGCGGATGCGATCGAGGGCATCGCGCACCTTGGCGGCGAGGTCCTCGCGCGTGCCGCGCACCAAGCCCGCGACCTCGCGCACCAGCGCCTCGGCGGACTCCGCATGCACCAACGCGCCCTCGCCGGTGACGGCCTCGATGCGACGCACGCCCGAGGCCACGCCGCCCTCGGCGACCACCTTGAAAAGACCGATGTCCCCCGCGCGCTGGACGTGGGTGCCTCCGCAGAGCTCCATGGAGAACTCACCGATGCGCAGCACGCGCACCTGCGCGCCGTACTTCTCGCCGAACAGCGCGACCGCGCCGCCGGCGACCGCGGCGTCGTAATCCATCTCGCGCGTCTCGGCGGCGGCGTTGAGGCGCACCTGCTCGTTGACGCGGCGCTCGATGCGCTGCAGCTCCTCGGCGGTGAGCGGCTGGAAGTGCGAGAAATCGAAGCGCAGGCGGTCGGGCGCGACGCGCGAGCCCTTCTGCTGCACGTGGCTGCCCAGCACCTCGCGCAACGCGGCGTGCAACAGGTGCGTCGCGGAGTGGTTGAGGGCGGTCGCCTGGCGCAGCCGCGCATCGACCTCGGCCTGCAAGGTGTCGCCCTCGCGGATCGGCGCCGAGCCGTCGGCGACGCGGCCGAGGTGCGCATGCGCGCCGCCGGTGCCGCGTTTTTGCGTGTCCTCGACGATGAAACGGGCCGGGCCCGCGCCGTCGGCCGCACCGGCCGCTCGCAGCTCGCCTGCATCGCCCACCTGGCCGCCGGATTCGGCGTAGAAGGGCGTGCGATCGAGGATCACCTCGCCCCGCTCGCCGGCACGCAGTTCGGCGACGCGCGCGCCCTCGCGCAGCAACGCCACCACCCGCGACTCGCCGCGCGTGCCGTCATAGCCGCAGAAGGCGGTCTTCATGTCGACGGCGGCATCGGCCCGCAGGTCGACGCCGAAGCGGCTGGCGGCGCGGGCGCGCTCGCGCTGCGCCTCCATGGCGGCTTCGAAGCCCGCCTGGTCGATGCCGAGGCCGCGCTCGCGGGCGACATCGGCGGTGAGGTCGGCCGGGAAGCCGTAGGTGTCGTAGAGCTTGAAGACCGTGGCGCCATCGAGCACGGCGCCCGATGCCGTGCCGGGCTTCAGGCGGTCGATGGCCTCGCTGAGCAGCGCCATGCCGGTGGAGAGCGTCTCCGCGAAACGCTCCTCTTCCTGGGCGAGCACGCGTGCGGCCTGCGCCGCGCCGGCGCGCAGTTCGGGGTAGGCCTCGCCCATCTCGGCGTCGAGCGCCGCGACGAGCTTGTGGAAGAAGGCGCCGTTGATGCCGAGTTTGTGGCCATGGCGGATGGCGCGCCGGATGATGCGGCGCAGCACATAGCCCCGGCCCTCGTTGGAGGGCAGCACGCCGTCCAGGATGAGGAAGGTGCAGGCGCGGATGTGGTCGGCGATGACGCGCAGCGAGGGGTTCGCGAGGTCGTCCGTGCCGGCGAGGTCGGCCGCCGCGCGCACGATGCCGCGGAACAGGTCGATGTCGTAGTTGTTGGTGACGCCCTGCATCACCGCCGAGAGCCGCTCGAGGCCCGCGCCCGTGTCGACCGAGGGCTTGGGCAGCGGGGTCAGCGTACCGTCCGGCGTACGGTCGTACTGCATGAAGACGAGGTTCCAGATCTCGACGTACCGGTCGCCGTCCTCGTCCGGAGACCCCGGCGGACCGCCCGGGATGTGCGCCCCGTGGTCGTAGAAGATCTCGGTGCAGGGGCCGCAGGGACCGGTGTCGCCCATCGCCCAGAAGTTCGATTTCTCGCCCATGCGCGTGACCCGGTCTTTCGGGACGCCCACCTCCTCGATCCAGATGCGCGCCGCTTCGTCGTCGTCACGGAACACCGTGACCCACAGGCGGTTCGGGTCCAGTTTCAGCGTGCCGGTGACGAACGCCCAAGCGAACTGGATGGCATCGCGCTTGAAGTAGTCGCCGAAGGAGAAGTTCCCCAGCATCTCGAAGAAGGTGTGGTGGCGCGCGGTATAACCGACGTTCTCGAGGTCGTTGTGTTTGCCGCCCGCACGCACACAGCGCTGCGAGGTCGCGGCACGCGAGTAGTCGCGCAGGTCCTTGCCGAGGAAGACGTCCTTGAACTGCACCATGCCGGCGTTGGTGAAGAGCAGCGTGGGGTCGTTGCCGGGGACGAGCGAACTCGAGGCGATGACGGCGTGGCCGCGCTCACGGAAGAATTCGAGGAAGGCGCGGCGCACCTCGGCGGCGGTCATGTAGGGCGGTTTGGCGGAAGTCATTCGGTGGGGTCTTCGGAAACGTCCGGGTCCTGTCCTGTGGCGAGCCGGATATCATCCGACGAAAACCCCCGATACTGCAAAAAACGCGCTTGGCGCCCCCGCTCCGCCCACGACGCGGGCGGCGAGGCGCCGAACTTCCGGGCCCGCACCTCGCGGCAGAGCGCGGCGAAATCCGGGCCGACGTCGAGTGCAGCCTGGATGTCGGCGGCGGAGAAGCCGAGCACCTGGAGGTCTTGGCGGATGCGCGCGGGCCCTTGGCCCCGTCCGGCGTGGCTCCGGACGAAGTTCTCGAGGAAACGCCCGTCATCGAGCAGGCGTTCCTCGCGCAACGCCTCCAAGGCCGCCTCGGCGGCCGACGACGTGTAGCCGCCGACCGTGAGCTTGGCGAGCAGCTCGCCGGAGGCGTAGTCCCGCCGCCCGAGGAGCAGCAGCGCCGTGCGGCGCGCGGCCTCGGGCGAATCCGGGTGCTCCGGCGCCCGCCCCGCCTTGCCCCGGCCGACCGGGCGGCCGCGGCGCAGCATCAGGCCGGCGTGGCTTCGCCGCGCGGCGCCTTGACGGGCAGCAGCTTGGCGCGGATCTGGTCCTCGATCTCGCGGGCGATCTCCGGACGGGACTTCAGGAACTCGCGGACGTTCTCCTTGCCCTGGCCGATGCGCTCACCCTTGTAGGAGTACCAGGCGCCCGCCTTGTCGATGATGTTGTGGGTGGAGCCGAGCTCGATGATCTCGCCCTCGCGGGAGATGCCCTGGCCGTAGAGGATCTCGAACTCCGCTTCGCGGAACGGCGGGGAGACCTTGTTTTTCACGACCTTGACGCGGGTCTGGTTGCCGATGACCTCTTCGCCGTTCTTCAGGGCGCCGATGCGGCGGATGTCGAGGCGTACGGAGGAGTAGAACTTGAGGGCGTTGCCGCCGGTCGTGGTCTCCGGGCTGCCGAACATGACGCCGATCTTGAGGCGGATCTGGTTGATGAAGATGACGATGGTGTTCGAGCGCTTGATGTTGCCGGTGAGCTTGCGCAGCGCCTGCGACATCAGGCGGGCGTGCAGGCCGACCTGCAGCTCGCCCATCTCGCCCTCGATCTCGGCCTTGGGCGTGAGCGCGGCGACCGAGTCGACGACCACGACGTCGACCGCGCCCGAGCGCACCAGCATGTCGGTGATCTCGAGGGCCTGTTCGCCCGTATCCGGCTGCGAGACGAGGAGGTCGTTCACGTTGACGCCGAGCTTCTCGGCGTAGGAGGGGTCGAGCGCGTGCTCGGCGTCCACGAACGCGGCGGTTCCGCCGTTGCGCTGGATCTCGGCGATGACTTCGAGGGTGAGCGTCGTCTTGCCCGAGGACTCCGGGCCGTAGATCTCGACCACGCGCCCGCGCGGCAGGCCGCCGATGCCGAGCGCGACGTCGAGACCGAGCGAGCCCGTGGAGACGGCTTCGACCTCGTACATGGCCGCCGAGGCGTCGCCGAGGCGCATGACCGAGCCTTTGCCGAACTGCTTCTCGATCTGGCCGAGCGCGGCGCTGAGCGCCTTCTTGCGGTTGTCATCCATGATGGGATCCCCTCGGGGTGGACTGCGTGGTGAAGGACATGATTATCCCACAGCGCACCCGCATGGGAACGGCTCGAAACGCGGCAAAACGCTTAAATTTTCGGGTTGTCCACGCGATATACAGGTGCCCGAGTCAGGCCATACTGTATAAACGCCGGATCGCGAAGCGCACCGCCGCCTCACGCACGGCCGCGCGGTCGCCACGGAAACGCTTGACCGCCGTTCCGACCCGCGCACCGCGTCCGTCCCGCGCCGCAAAGCCGAACCACACCATGCCGAGGGGCTTGCCGGGCACCGCCCCGCCCGGGCCCGCGATGCCGCTGATGGCGACGGCGAGATCCGCGCCGCTGCGTCGCAGTGCCTGCGTGGCCATCTCGTGCACGGTCGGTTCGCTGACCGCCCCGTACCGCGCGAGCGTCGCCGCCTTCACGCCGAGATCGCGCTGCTTGGCGTCGTTGGAATACACCACCCAGCCCGCGAGGAACCAATGCGAGGCGCCCGGCGGGTCGGTCAGCGCGCGGGCGAGCCCGCCGCCGGTGCAGGACTCGGCGGTCGCAACGGTGCGGCCGCGGGTCTGCAGACGCCGGACGAGCCGCTGCAGGGCCGCATCCGGAGCGGCCTTCGCGGCCGCAACGCGGCGGGGGGCGGGACGGGATCGTGGAGGGACGAAGGCGGCCATGATCGCCGCAGTATCCCACGGCCGCGCTACGATACGCGCATGTCGGAACACACGCCGGTGATGCAGCAATACCTCGGCCTGAAGGCCCAGCATCCGGACACGCTGCTCTTCTACCGGATGGGCGATTTCTACGAGCTCTTCTTCGAGGATGCGCGCAAGGCCGCACGGCTGCTCGACATCACCCTGACCGCGCGCGGCCAGTCGGGGGGTGCCCCCATCCCGATGGCCGGCGTGCCGGTGCAGAGCGTCGACAACTACCTCGCCCGCCTCGTGCGCAAGGGCGAGTCCGTCGCCATCTGCGAACAGATCGGCGACCCGGCGAAGTCCAAGGGACCGGTGGAACGCGCCGTGGTGCGCGTGGTGACGCCGGGTACGGTCACCGACGCGGCGCTGCTCGACGATCGGCGCGAGGTCCTGCTCGCGGCGCTGTCGGTCGGCGCCGAGGACGCCTTCGGGCTCGCGTGGCTCGACTTGGGTGCCGGCCGCTTCTCGGTCCTCGAGGGCCGCGGCGCGGGCGCGCTCGCCGCCGAGCTCGAACGCTTGCAGCCGGCCGAGGTGCTGGTCCCCGAGTCGCTCGCGCCGGGATCGCCCGGCGAGGACGGATCGTTCGCCGCCTTGCTGCCGGCCGGCAAGTCGCGCACCCGCCCACCCTGGCACTTCGAACCGGATGCCGCCGCGCGCGCGCTGACCGCCCAGCTCGGCACGCTCGACCTTGCCGGCTACGGCGCGGCGGACCTCCCGCTCGCGGTCGGCGCCGCGGGCGCGCTGCTGCAGTTCGTGCGCGACACGCAGCGCACCGCCCTGCCCCACCTTCGCGCGCTGCGGGTCGAGGCGCGCGAGGCGGCGTTGCAGATCGACGCCGTGACGCGCCGCAACCTCGAGATCGACTCGAGCAGCGGCGGGCGCGAGGATGCGACCCTGGTGGCGCTGCTCGACACCACGATGACGGCGATGGGCGCGCGCGCGCTGCGGCGCGCCGTCAACCGGCCGATCACCGACCGTGCGCTGCTGCGCGACCGGCATGCTGCGGTCGGCGCACTGGTGGCCGACCGTCGGCACGAGCCCTTGCGCGAGGCGCTCAGTCCGATCGGCGATGTCGAGCGCATGCTCGCGCGCATCGCGCTGCGCACGGCGCGGCCGCGCGACCTCACCGGCCTGCGCCTCGCGCTCGCCGCGCTGCCGCCGCTGCACGCCGTCCTCGCCGCGCACGACTCGCCGCTGTTGGCGAGGCTCAGCGCTGCGGTCGGGGAGCACACCGCGGAGCTTGGCCTGCTGCGGCGCGCGATCGCCGAGGAACCGGCGGCGATGCTGCGCGACGGCGGCGTGATCGCGCCCGGCTTCGACGCGGCGCTCGACGAACTGCGCCACATCGCCTCCGACACCGACGCCTTCCTGCTCGAGCTCGAGGCGCGCGAGCGGGCACGCACCGGGTTGGCGCAGCTCAAGCTCGGCTACAACCGCGTGCAGGGGTTCTTCATCGAACTGCCGCGCAGCCAGGCAGCCGAGGTGCCGCCTGATTACCTGCGTCGCCAGACCGTCAAGAACGCCGAGCGGTTCATCACGCCCGAACTCAAGGGCTTCGAGGACAAGGTCTTGGGCGCCCGCGAGCGCTCGCTCGCCCGCGAGCGCGAACTGTGGGACGCGCTGCTCGGCGAGCTTGCCGACGCGCTGCCGGCGCTGCAGGACACCGCGACCGCGATCGCCGAACTCGATGCGATCGCGGCGCTTGCCGAGCGCGCCGCGACGCTGCGCTGGACGGCCCCCGAGCTCGTCGACCGACCGCTGCTGCGCATCCGCGGCGGGCGTCACCCGGTCGTCGAGCGTTTCATCGACGGGCCGTTCGTGCCGAACGACCTCGCGCTCGACGCCGCGACCCGGATGCTCGTGATCACCGGACCCAACATGGGCGGCAAGAGCACGTTCATGCGGCAGTGCGCGCTGATCGTGGTGCTCGCGCACATCGGCAGCTTCGTGCCGGCCGAGTCGGCGGTGATCGGGCCGCTCGACCGCGTGTTCACCCGCATCGGCGCGGGCGACGACCTCGCCGGCGGCCGCTCGACCTTCATGGTCGAGATGACCGAGACCGCCAACATCCTTCACAACGCCACGCCGCGCAGCCTCGTGCTGATGGACGAGATCGGCCGCGGCACCAGCACCTTCGACGGTCTCGCGCTCGCCTCGGCCACGGCGCGCCACCTCGCCGCGCGCGTCGGCGCGTTCACGCTCTTCGCCACCCATTATTTCGAGCTCACGGCGCTCGCCGCCGAGCTGCCGGGCGTCGCCAACGTGCACCTCGATGCCACCGAGCATCGCGACGGCATCGTGTTCCTGCACGCGGTGAAGCCGGGACCGGCGAGCCGCAGTTACGGGCTCGCGGTGGCCAAGCTCGCCGGCATCCCGCGTGAGGTGCTCACCGAGGCGCGCCGCGCGCTCGCGCAGCTCGAAGCCGCGCAGGCCGCAGCGGCAGGGAGCGCGACAGGCGCCGCCGGCGCGGACCAGGGCCGGCTCGATCTCGGCGCTCCGGGTGGCGGATCGGCCCCTGCCGACTCGCTCGATCCGGCCCAACCGGCCGATACGCCGATCGCCACGGACCCGCACACCGAGGCGATCTTGTCCGCCTTGCGCAACATCGATCCGGACACGCTCAGCCCCCGCGAAGCGCTCGGAAAGGTATACGATCTGAAGAAATTGCTCCGCTGAGGGGGAGATGCGGATCCCGAAGAAAATCTGGGTGCCGGTCGCCGTGCTTGCGGCGCTGGTCGGGGCCTACGCGATCGCCGGTTTCTGGTGGGCGCCGCGCTACATCCGCGCGGAGTTCACGCGGTTCGTCGCGCAGGACCTCAAGAAAGAGCCGCGCCTCGGCGAAGTGAAGGTCAATCCCTTCACGCTGCGCGCGAGCCTCGCCGATCTCGGCATCCACGAGCCCTCGGGCGAACGCATCGTCGGTTTCTCACGGCTCGACCTCGACCTCTCGATCCGCTCGATCTGGAAACGCGGCCCGGTGTTCGACGACATCACCATCGAACGCCCCTACGTGTCTGCGGTGGTGCGCAAGGACCGCTCGCTCAACCTCGCGGAGCTCGTGCCGCCCACCGCGCCGGGCGAGACGCCGCCCCCGCCCGCCGGCCGCGCCGCGCCGGAGGCGGACGAGGGACTGCCGGTCTACATCGCGCTCTTCACGATGCGCGGCGGCGAGGCGCAATACCGCGACCTGTCGATGCGCCGCCCGGTGCAGGCGAAGTTGCAGCCGGTGAGCTTCCAGCTGCGCGATTTCAGCACGCGTGTCGGCTCCGGGAACGCCCATACGCTGAGCGCGACCTCGGAGGCCGGAGAGCGGCTGGAATGGAACGGCAGCTTCAAGCTCAAACCCTTCACGGCGCAGGGCCGCTTCTCGCTGGCGGGCCTGCGCGCGTCCACCATCGACGATGTGCTGCAGGACTCGCTGCCGCTGCAACTGCAGGCAGGCCTCTTCGGTCTCGGCGCCCGCTACGCGGTGTCCGCGTCCACCACGCCGGTCTCCGGTCGTGTGCTCATCGACACGCTCGATGCGCGGGACCTCGCGCTCGCGGCGCTCGGACGCCAGCAGCCCGACGTGGTGGTCGCCGAGGCGACGGTGCGCGGCGCGACCCTCGACCTCGGCGCCCGGCGCGCCGATCTCGGCAAGGTGACGGTGCGCGGCGCACAGGTCCGGGCATGGCTGGACGCGCAGGGGGTCTCGCTGGTGGCGCTCGCCGGACCGGACACCCCGGCGCCACCACCCGGCGCCGACGCGGGACCCGACTGGACCCTCGCGTTGCCGGAATTCTCGCTCCGCGAGTCGCGCGTCGACTTCGAGGATCGCACGCTGCCGCTGCCGGCGCGCTTCGCGCTCACGGGCGTGACGCTCGGCGCACGCGGCTGGTCGACGCAACCCGGCGCGAAAGTGGATTTCGACGCCGCCTTCGGCATCAACGCCAAGGGGCGTCTCGAGTCCTCGGGCACGCTGCGCCCGGAGGACCTCGAGACGCGTGCGGCCGTGACGCTCAGCAACCTGCCGATGACGGACTTCGAGCCGTATTACGCGGACCTCGTGCGGCTCAACCTGCGCGGCGGCAGCATCGACGCCCGAGGTGACCTCGCCTACGCGAGTCCGGGCAAGGGCGCCGAACCCGCGCTCGCCTTCAAGGGTGACGGGGCCGTGCGCAACCTCATCGCGCGCGACCGGTTGGTCAAGCGCACCTTCCTGCGTTGGCGCGCGCTGCAGTTCAACGACATCGACTACGCCGGCGCAGCCAACCGCCTGACGGTACGCAGCATCGATGCCGACGCACCCTTCATCGACCTCGTCATCAACACCGACGGCACCACCAACATCGGCGACGTCCTGAAGTCGGACGGCGAGAGCGCGGAGGCCGAGCGGCGCGCCAAGGCGGCGGACCGCGCCAAGGCGACCGCCCGCCCCGATTCCGCCGACGAGGCGCTGCGGGTCGACATCGGCCGCGTCAACCTCAAGGGCGGATCGGCGAACTTCGCCGACTTCACGGTACGCCCGAACTTCGCGATCGGCCTGCAGACCTTGAACGGCAGCATCACCGGCCTCTCCTCGGCGCAAGCGTCGCGGGCCAAGGTGGACATCGATGCCGCCGTCGACAAGTACGCCCCCGTGAAGATCACGGGCGAGGTCAACTACCTCGCGGCCGAGGCGTACACGAACCTCGCCGCGAACTTCCGCAACATCGAGCTCACGACCTTCAACCCCTACTCCGGCAAGTTCATGGGCTATCGCATCGAGAAGGGCAAGCTCTCGATCGACACGACCTACCTGGTCGAAGACCGCAAGCTGCGCGCGCAGCACAAAGTGCTCGTATCGCAGCTCAAGCTCGGCGAGAAGGTGAAAAGCCCCGATGCGACCAAGTTGCCGGTGAAGCTCGCGGTCGCGCTGCTCAAGGACCGCGACGGCAATATCCGGCTCGACCTGCCGGTGAGCGGCACGATCGACGATCCGAAGTTCAGGCTCGGCCCGATCATCTGGAAGATCTTCGTCAACCTGCTGGTCAAGATCGTCACCTCGCCGTTCACCCTGATCTCCTCGCTCTTCGGCGGCGGACCCGATGTGCAGTTCGCGGATTTCGCGCCAGGCCGCTCGGCCCTCGATGCCGCCGTGCTCGAACGGCTCGGCACGGTGAGAAAGGCCCTGGTCGAACGGCCGGGGCTGGAGCTCGAGATCCCGACCGCCTACAGCCGTGCGATCGACGCCCCGGCGCTGCTCGACACCCGCTGGGACGCCAACCTGCGCGACTTCGCCCAAGGGCCGGTCGACACCACGGACCGCAAGGACTACCTCGAACTGCTCGAGGGTCTGCATCTCGCCCGGACGGGCGAGAAAGCCGACGCGCTGTTCGAAGGCGTCAAGTCGGCGGCGGCCGCGCCCGGCGGCACACCCTCCCGGGACGACCTCATCGAACCGTCCATCACGGCCTTGGAAGGCGCCTTGCGCGCCAGACTCGAGGTCACCGACAAGGACCTCGAAGACCTCGGGCGCGCACGGGCAAAAGCCGTCCAGGAAGCCCTGCTCGGTGAAGGCCGCGAGATCGACCCGCTGCGCGTGTTCTTGCGTGCGCCGGCCGATATCGCACCCACCGCGAATTCCGTCCGGCTGAAACTCGAACTCAAGCAGTGACGCGCCGCCAAGGCCCCAGCGGCTAAGCCTGCAGCGGAAACCGGCCCTCGCGCAGGAAATGCCCACAGGAATCCGCGACGCGGGGCGACATCAGCATGCCGAGGTGGCTCACCGGCATCACCAACTGGTCGCGCGCGCCGGCGAGCCGCGTTTCCGACACCGCGACCGTGCCATCGTTCGGTTCATCGAAGCGGGCCAGCAGGCGTCCGAGGCCCATCGGCCGCGTGCCTGCAAGGGTGCCGATCTCCCAGCCCGATGGCAGTTGGCGCCTGCGCGGCGCGATCAACTCCCGCGCCGCAACGGGACCGATCAGCCAACGCCCGATTCCGAATGATCCTGCGACCCGGGCGGCGGCACTGCCGCACACCGGCGAGCCGAGCATCACCACCCTGCCGGTGGGGAGCGTCGCCTCGAAACGCTCGAGACAGGCGAGCGTCACCAAGCCGCCCAGACTGTGTGCAACGACATGGACCGTACCCTGTCCGCGTTCCGCAGCGTGCAGTCGCAGCTGCTCGCCTAGCCGGTCGACGACCGTTTCCAAAGGTTCACGGGTCGTGCGGTAAGTGAAGAGACGGGTATCGAAGCCGTGACGATTCTCCAGCCGCCGCCGGAACGCGGTGGCCTCGACGCCGGTCATCCACAGGCCGTGGACGAAGACCAAGACGGGACGGAGGGGTGAAGACATGAAGGTGGTCGAGGGTCCGCGTGGCGTCGATAAACGAGACGTTCGCAACAGATTGTCAGCATGCTGACATTTCGAGACAAGGCTATCGTCTTCGCATGAACCACATCCCCCCCCGCCATCCCCGACGCCGGCGCTTCCGTGCCGGCCCCACCCAGATCAAGCGTCTGGTCAATACACTCGGCGCGCCCCGCGTCCGACAGACCCAAGCCCATTTCCGTGAGATCACGGCATGGCATGCCCGTTACGTCCGATTACGCACCCGCGCATACGCCGATGTCGGCCTCACCCATGCGAGGTTGCGCATCCTCGAATGCATCTACGAGACACCCGGCTGGAGCATCAGCGACATCGCCCACAAACTCGACCTGGCGCGGCAATCGGTACATCGCGTGGTGCATGCGATGGAACGCGCCGGTCTCGTCACGATTCGCCCGAAAGACGGCCGCGCCAAGACCCCCGAACTCACCTTGCTGGGACGCCTCTTGGCCGAATTCGGAATGGCGCACGACACGGCTTGGTGGAGCCGGCTGCTCAGAGCATCACCCACCATCGATTTCGCCCTGGTGACGAACCGCTGGGCAGCCTTACGGCACAACCTGCCCCGCTTCTTGGAAGATCCGCTGGGCGATGCGCTTCATGCGCCACCCTATGACAGCATCCTCCCGCCGTGGTGGATGCGGTTGAAACCCTGGGACTACTGAACGGGGATCACTGCGCGGGCGGCGGAGTGCGGACGCGGATGTGCAGTTCGCGGAGCTGTTTCTCCGTGACCTCGGTCGGCGCGTCGGTCAGGGGACAGGCGGCCGTCTGGGTCTTGGGGAAGGCGATCACGTCGCGGATCGAGTCGGCGCCCGACATCAGCATCGCGAGGCGGTCGAGTCCGAAGGCGATGCCGCCGTGCGGCGGTGCGCCGTACTTGAGCGCATCGAGCAGGAAGCCGAACTTGCGCCGCGCCTCCTCGGCATCGATGCCGAGGAGGTCGAACACCGTCGACTGCAGGTCCTGGCGGAAGATGCGCACCGAGCCACCACCGATCTCGGAGCCGTTGAGCACCATGTCGTAGGCCTTGGCGAGGGCGCCGCCCGGGTCCGCGCGCAGCGCGTCCGCGTCGAGGTTCTTGGGTGAGGTGAACGGATGGTGCATCGCCGTCCAGCGCTTGTCGTCGGCGTCGTATTCGAACATCGGGAAATCGACGACCCACAACGGCGCCCACGCGCCCTGCACGAGCCCCAGGTCCTGACCGACCTTCAGGCGCAGCGCGCCGAGCGCGTCGTTGACCACCTTCGAAGTGTCCGCGCCGAAGAAGATGAGGTCCTCCGCCACGGCGCCGGTGCGCGAGAGGATGCCGGCCACCGCGGCATCAGAGAGGAACTTGGTGATCGGCGACTGCAGGCCGTCGCGGCCCTTCGCAGGGTCGTTGACCTTGATGTAGGCGAGGCCACGCGCGCCGTAACGGACGACGAACGCGGTGTAGTCGTCGATCTCCTTGCGGGTGAGCTTGGCACCGCCCGGCACGCGCAACGCAGCGACGCGCCCCGCCGGGTCTCGCGCAGGCGCCGCGAAGACCTTGAAGTCGCAGTCGGCGACGAGGTCGGCGACATCGACGAGCTCGAGCGGGATGCGAAGGTCCGGCTTGTCGCTCGCGTAACGGCGCATCGCCTCGGCATAGGTCATGCGCGGGAAAGGATCGGGCAGCGACACATCGGCCACGGTCTGGAAGATGTGGCGGATCAGGCCCTCCATGAGCGCCATGATCTCGTCCTGTCCGAGGAACGAGGTCTCGATGTCGAGCTGGGTGAAGTCGGGCTGGCGGTCGGCGCGCAGGTCCTCGTCGCGGAAGCAGCGGACGATCTGGTAGTAGCGGTCGAAGCCCGACACCATGAGCAATTGTTTGAAGATCTGCGGCGACTGCGGCAGCGCGAAGAACTTGCCGGCATGCGTGCGCGAGGGAACGAGATAGTCGCGCGCGCCCTCGGGCGTCGCCTTGGTGAGCATCGGCGTCTCGATGTCGACGAAGCCGGCGTCATCCAGGTAGTGGCGCATGGCACGCGTGATGGCATGCCGCTGGCGCAGGCGCTTCGCCATGACGTCGCGGCGCAGGTCGAGGTAGCGGTACTTGAGGCGCACCTCCTCGGAGACCTGCTCGTCGAGCTGGAACGGGAGCGGCTCGGAGCGGTTCAGCAATTCGATGCGGCGCGCCAGCATCTCGACCTTGCCCGAAGCCAGGTTGGCGTTGGCCGTGCCGGCGGGCCGGGTCCGCACGAGGCCCGTGATGCTCACCACGAACTCGTTGCGCAGGCTTTCGGCCACCGCGAAGAGCTCGGGGGCGTCGGGATCGCAGACCACCTGCACCAAGCCGTCCCGGTCGCGCAGGTCGATGAAGATGACCCCGCCGTGGTCCCGCCGGCGATGCACCCAGCCCGCGACGGTGACCGTCTGGCCGAGCAGGGATTCGTTGACTTGTCCGCAATAATGGCTGCGCATAAGGGCGCGGATGTTACCTCACGCCGAGTGCAGGTACCACGACCGGTCCACCTCGGTGACCTCCGCCGAGAACCGGGCGCATTCCTGCCGCTTGATGGCGAGGAAGACCTTCAGGAAATCGCCCCCCAAGGCCTCGGCGAGGAAGCCGGAGGCCGCCGCCCGGTCGATCGCCTCCTGCCAGGTGCGCGGCAAGACGAGCGCCGGCGCGATCGGGGTGCCGGAGGCGGCTGCAGCCGCCGCGGCGGCGTAGCCGTTGCCCGTCACGGGCGGCCCGGGATCGAGACCCAGCGCGATGCCCCGCTCCACCCCGGCCAGCACGACGGCAGCCGCGACATAGGGGTTCGCATCGGCGCCGGAGATGCGGTGCTCGATGTGCCGGCTCGCGGGCGGCCCCGCCGGGACGCGCAACGACACCGAACGGTTGTTGACGCCCCAATTGACCGCAGTGGGCGCGTAGCTCTCGCTCTGGAAACGCCGGTACGAATTCCCGTTGGGCGCGAACGCGAGCAGGCTCTCGGCCATCGTCGCCCGGAGCCCGCCGAGCGCCTGTCGCATGAGCGGGCTGCCGGCCGGGTCCTCGGCGGCGAACAGGTTCTGCCCAGCCGCATCCGCAAGGCTGACATGCAGGTGCATGCCGCTGCCGGCAAGCTCGGCGTAGGGCTTCGCCATGAAGGTCACCGCGAGGCCGTGCTTCGCCGCCACGCCGCGCAGCAGACGCTTCAGCATCACCGCCTCGTCGACGGCGCGCAGCGCATCGTCGCGGTGCGCGAGCGTGAGCTCGAACTGCCCCGGCGCGTACTCCGACATCAAGGTCTCCACCGGCAGCCCCTGCGCGCGGGCCGCCGCATGCACCTCATCGAAGACCGGCGTCAGCCGCTCCAGTCGCGCCAAAGAATAGGCGTCGATGTGCGCCGGGCCCGGCGGCACATGGCGAGCGGAAGCCTCCTCGCCGCCCGGCGCCACCAGCACGTAGAACTCGAGCTCCACGGCGAGCACCGCGCGAAAGCCGCGGGCCGCAAGCCGCGCCACGGCACGCGCCAACGCATGGCGCGGGTCGGCGGGCGCCGGTTCGCCGGAGAGCGTGTACATGGACATCATCACCTGCGCGGTCGGCCGCGCAAGCCAAGGTGCGGGCCGCAAGGTCCCGGGCACCGGACGGCAGAGCAGGTCCGCATCGCCGGTCTCCCAGACCAATCCCGTCGCCTCGACGTCCCGCCCGGTGACGTCCAGCCCGAGGATCGACCCCGCGACCGGCCGACCCGTCGCGTACAGGCGCTCGAGTTCATGGACCGCCGCCACCTTGCCGCGCGGCACGCCCGACGGATCGGTGATGAACAACTGCACCGCCTCGATCTGCGGATGGGTGGCGCGGAACGCGGCGAACTCGTCGGCTGACCGGGTCATGCGGACACCTCCTCCAGGAACTCGCCCACGGCCGCGCCGAGCGCGTCGATGGCCTGCGGCGTCAACATCGGCGCGGCGAGCAGCATCTGATGGAAGGGCGTCACCAAAAGACCGCGGTTCACGAGCCAGAGGCGCAGCGCCTCGCCGAGGACGGGACGGTCCTGCGCCTCGGCCTCGCTGCCGTTGCGCGGCGCGGGCCCGAAGCCGAACTCGACGCGCGCCCCGACCCTCGACACATGCCAACCGAGCCCGCGCGCATCGAACACCGCACGCAAGGTCTGCTCGATCCGCGCCGCGCCGGCGCGCATCGCCGCATGCGTGGACTCCGTGTGCAGATGGACAAGCGCGGCCTCGAGCGCCGCGATGGCGAGCGCGTTGCCGGCGAGCGTCGTGCCCATGCCGGAGTGGCCGTGCCCGGTCGCGGCGCCGTCCGGTTCCGTGGGCCGAGCGGCGTCGCGCCGCGCAAGGAACGCCGCTCGGCGGTCGGCGACCTCGGCGCTCATGCTCCAGGCCGCGCAAGGCAAGCCGCCGGCGATCGCCTTGCCGCAGGTCCAGAAGTCGGGTTCGAGCCCGTGCTCGCCCGCATACCCCCCCGGCCCCGAGGAGATCGTGTGGGTCTCGTCCACGACGAGCAGCGCACCGTGCAGGCGCGTCAGCGAGCGCAACGCGGCATGGAAACCGGGTTCCGGCAGCACCATGCCGCAGTTGGTCATCACCGGCTCGGCGATGACCGCAGCGATGCTGCCGCCCGCGAGCGCCGCCTCCAGTGCGTCGATATCATTGAACTCGACCGCGACAGCGGCCGATGCATGATCGAACGCCGAGCCGACCGCGCCCTCGCGCGGCACCGTGCGCCCGCTGCGCAGCCGCACCATCGTCTCCTCGACGATGCCGTGATACGCACCATGGAACACCAGCACCTTGGGCCGCCCGGTCAGCGCGCGGGCCCAGCGCAGCACCGCACGGTTGGCGTCGCTCGCGGTCTGGGTGAGCTGCCAATGGGGCAGGCCGAAGCGCGCGGCCAAGGCCGCGCCCACGGCCGCTGTCCGCGCATCAGGCAACATGCAGGTGAGGCCGCGCGCAGCCTGCGCGGCGATCGCAGCCGCGACCGGCGCCGGCGAGTGCCCGAACATCGCACCGGTGTCGCCGAGGCAAAAATCCGTGTACGCGAGACCGTCGGCATCGACGAGGGTCGCGCCCGTGGCCTCGGTGACCGACAGGGGGAACGGCGTGCCCCAATCACCCATCCAGTGCAGCGGCACGCCCCCCGGCCAATGGCCGCGCGCGGCCTCGGCGAGCGCGGCCGAACGCGGTCGACGCGCGATGTAGGCCCGCTGCTCGCGCTCGAGGAGCGCCGCGGGCGCGCGCATCACTTCGGACGGGCCGCCGGCTTGCGGGCGGGGGATCTCTTGGCAGGCTTGCTCGATGACGGCTTCTTGGCCGCCGATCGAGGGGCGGCCGCCTTCGAGGCCGCAGGCTTCGCGGCAGGTTTGTCGGCGGATCTCTCGGCCGGCTTGTCGGACGCCTTGTCGGCGGATTTCGCGGCGGGCTTGTCGCCCTCGCCCTTCTTCTCGGGCGGGGCCTCGTCGCCCGCGAGGTTGCGTTTGCGGTCCTGGTCGCCCTTGAAGTCGGTCTCGTACCAGCCACCGCCCTTGAGGCGGAAGATCGGGGCCGAGATGAGCTTGGTCAGGCTGTTGCGGCCGCAGGCGGGGCACTTGCGCAGCGGCGGATCCGAGACCTTCTGCAGGACCTCGGTCTGGTGGCCGCAATGGCGGCACTGGTATTCGTAGAACGGCATGCGTCGGCGCCTCCTTACGCCGTCGATTATAGCCGCAGCGCGACGCGGCCCGCGGTCCGCAAGCGGTGCCGGCGCTCAGCCCGCCTGCTTCGCGAACGACAGCCGTCCGGACTCGTCGACCCCCACACGGATGCGGTCGCCCGGGCTGTACACGCCCTGCAGCAACTGCTGCGCGAGCGGGTTCTCGATCTGCTGCTGGATCGCGCGCTTGAGCGGCCGCGCACCGTACACCGGATCGAAGCCCGCCTCGCCCAGGAGGTCGCGCGCCGCGTCGTCGAGCACGAGGTCCATGCCGCGCTCGATGAGCCGCTTGCGCAGCTGGCCGAGCTGGATGTCGACGATCGCGCGTATCTGCACGCTGCCGAGCGGATGGAACACCACGATGTCGTCGATGCGGTTGATGAACTCCGGGCGGAAGTTCTGCGTGACGATCTCCATCACGGCCGACTTCATGCGCGTGTAGTTCTTCTCGCCCGCATGCTCCTGGATGACCTGCGAGCCGAGGTTCGAGGTCATGATGACCACGGCGTTGCGGAAATCGACCGTGCGGCCCTGGCCGTCGGTCAAACGCCCGTCGTCGAGCACCTGCAACAGCACGTTGAACACGTCCGGGTGGGCCTTCTCGACCTCATCGAGCAGGATCACCGCATAGGGACGGCGGCGCACGGCCTCCGTGAGATAGCCGCCCTCCTCGTAGCCGACATAGCCCGGCGGCGCGCCGATGAGCCGCGCCACCGAGTGCTTCTCCATGAACTCCGACATGTCGATGCGCACCATCGACTCTTCGGTGTCGAACAGGAACTCGGCGAGCGCCTTGCAGAGCTCGGTCTTGCCGACGCCCGTGGGACCGAGGAACAGGAACGAGCCGTTCGGGCGGCGCGGATCGGCGAGCCCGGCCCGCGAGCGGCGGATCGCGTTCGAGACGATGCGCACCGCCTCCTCCTGTCCGACCACGCGGCGCGCCAGCGCCTCTTCCATGCGCAGGAGCTTCTCTTTCTCGCCCTCGAGCATCTTGGCGACCGGGATGCCGGTCCATTTGGAGACGACCTCCGCGATCTCCTCGTCGGTGACGCGGTTGCGCACCAGCTGCGTCGGCGCCCCTTCTGCGGCCTGCGCCTCGGCGATGCGCTTCTCGAGCTCGGGGATGCGGCCGTACTGCAGTTCGGCCATCTTGGCGAGGTCGCCGCGACGGCGTGCCGCATCGAGCTCGAGCTTCAGCTTCTCGAGCTCGTCCTTGATCGCGGCGGCGCCCTGCAGCAAGGCCTTCTCGCCCTTCCAGACCTCCTCGAGGTCGGCGTATTCCTTCTCGAGGCCCGCAAGGGTCTCCTCGAGCGCAGCGAGGCGCTTGCGCGTCGCCTCGTCCTTCTCCTTCTGCAGCGCGACCTGCTCGATCTTGAGCTGGATGATGCGCCGCTCGAGCTTGTCGAGCGCCTCGGGCTTGGAGTCGATCTCCATGCGGATGCGTGCGGCGGCCTCGTCGATGAGGTCGATGGCCTTGTCCGGCAGCTGACGGTCGGTGATGTAGCGGTGCGAGAGTGTGGCCGCAGCGACGATCGCCGGGTCGGTGATGTCGACGCCGTGGTGCACCTCGTAGCGCTCCTGCAGACCGCGCAGGATCGCGATGGTGTCCTCGACCGAGGGTTCATCCACCAGCACCTTCTGGAAGCGGCGCTCGAGCGCCGCGTCCTTCTCGATGTACTTGCGGTACTCGTCGAGCGTGGTCGCGCCGACGCAGTGCAGCTCGCCGCGCGCGAGCGCGGGCTTCAGCATGTTGCCAGCGTCCATGGCGCCCTCGGCCTTGCCGGCGCCGACCATGGTGTGCAACTCGTCGATGAACAGGATCACCTGCCCTTCCTGCTTCGAGAGGTCGTTGAGCACCGCCTTCAGGCGCTCCTCGAACTCGCCGCGGAACTTGGCGCCGGCGATCAGCGCGCCCATGTCGAGCGCGAGGATGCGCTTGCCGCGCAGGGACTCAGGGACCTCGCCGTTGACGATGCGCAGCGCGAGACCTTCGACGATGGCGGTCTTGCCGACGCCGGGTTCGCCGATCAGCACCGGGTTGTTCTTGGTGCGACGCTGCAGCACCTGGATGGTGCGGCGGATCTCGTCGTCGCGGCCGATCACGGGGTCGAGCTTGCCGTCGAGGGCGCGCTTGGTGAGATCGACGGTGTACTTCTCGAGCGCCTGACGGCTCTCCTCCGCATTCGGGTCCTGCACGCTCTCGCCGCCGCGCAGCTCGTCCACGGCCTTCTCGAGGGCGGCGCGGGCGCAGCCGGCATCCTTGAGCAGGCGACCGAGCAGCGCCTTGTCCTCGAAGGCCGCGAGCAGGAAGTTCTCGCTCGAGATGTACTGGTCGCCGCGCTGCTGCGCGAGCTTGTCGGTGACGTTGAGCAGGCGCTGCAGGTCGTTCGAGACATGCACTTCGCCCGGTGCGCCCTGCACCTTGGGCAGCCGCTCGAGCGCGGCCGCGAGATCGGTGCGCAACCGTGCGACGTTGCCGCCGGCCTTCTGCAGGAGCGGCCGGATGCTGCCGCCCTGCTGGTCGAGCAGCGCGAGCAGCACATGGGCCGGCTCGATGATCTGGTGGTCGCGGCCGAGCGCGAGCGACTGGGCCTCGGCGAGGGCCTGCTGGAAGCGGGTGGTCAGCTTGTCCTGTCTCATGCCCGCAAGGATGGGGCCGGGACAGGGGGTTTCAAGGGGCGCGACCGCTCATCCGGCCGCGGCACGCCCCGGGGGCGTCAGTGCAGCTGCGACTCGGCGAACATCACCACCGCCACGCCGACCGCGATCCATGCGACCTGCGCGAGGCTCGCCCTGAGGTCCGTGCGGCGGTGCAACCCGGGGATGAGGTCGGCCACGGCGACATAGATGAGGCTCGCGGCGGCGACCGCAAGCGCGTACGGCAGCAGCGCCATCGCATCGCGCAGGGCGAACCACCCGACGAGACCGCCGAGCACGGCGGTGAGGCTGGCGCAAAGGTTCCAGGCGAGCGCACGGGCGCGGCTGAACCCGGCATGCAGCAGCACGGCGAAATTGCCGACTTCCTGCGGGATCTCGTGCGCGAGGATGGCGAGCGTGGTGACCACGCCGAGGTGCGGATCGGTGAGGAACGCCGCGGCGATGAGCACGCCGTCGATGAAATTGTGCAGCCCGTCGCCCGCCAGCATCAGCCAGCCCGAGGCGTCGCGCCGGTGATGGTCGTGCAGGTGGTGCGCGTGCACATGCGCGGGCTCCACCGCCTCGGTGTGGCAATGGCGCCAGAGCAGGAACTTCTCGAGCACGAAGAAAAGCGCGATGCCGGCGAGGAGCGCCATGCCGATGGCGTGGACCTTGAAGGGGCCTGCGCCCTGCATCGCGTGCGGGATCAGCGCGAGCAGCGCCGTGGCGAGCAACGCGCCGGTCGCGAAGCTGACCGAGTGCGGCAGGATCCGCTCCCGCACGCCGGCGGGCAGCAGCAGGACGAGCCCGGCCAAGAGGGCGCTCAAGGCACCGCCCAACGCGGTGGCCAGCAGGATCATGGTCAAAGTCGACATAGTAATATTATAACACGTCGTGCCAGAGCACGGCGGCCATCCGCCCGGTCAAGCGGTCGCGCCGGTGAGAGAAAAACCGCACCGGGTCCGCCACCGTGCACCACTCGCCGCCGGCTACCCGTTCGACCCCCAGACGCTGCAGGCGGCCCCGGGCGATCGCCGGCAGATCGCAGAGCCATCGTCCCGCCGGGCTCTGCCGGAACGCCCCTGGCGCGTCTCCGGCGGCCAAAAACGCCTCCCGAACCTCTTCGCCGACCTCGAACTGCTGCGGTCCGATACAGGGCCCCAGCCACGCAACGATCCGCGCGGGCGGATGGCCCATGCGTTCGACCGTGCGCTCCACGACCCCGGCCACGAGCCCCCGCCAACCGGCATGGGCCGCGCCCAGCACCGCCCCGTCCTCCGACGCGAGCAGCACCGGCAGGCAATCGGCGACTTGGATGGCGAGCACGGCCCCGCGACTGCGGGTGACGGCTGCGTCCGCCACCGGGGGGGCGGCCCCCAATGCGTCCGTCGCGAGGCCGACCCGTTCGACCTCGTGCACGCCCGTGCCGTGCACCTGGGCGAGCCAGCAGGGTTCGGCAGGCAGCGACAGGGCCTGCACCACGCGTCGGCGGTTGGCGGCGACGGCGAGCGGATCGTCGCCGACGTGCACGCCAAGGTTGAGCGAATCCCAGGGCGGCACGCTCGCCCCGCCGCTGCGCAGGGTGAACGCTGCACGCACCCCGGGGGGCGCGTCCCAGTCCGGGAACAACAGGGGCATCATCGCGCCGCCTGCCGCGCCGGCCCGTCGTGCTCCAGTACGCCGAGCAGGGCGACGAGATCCTCTGGCAACGGCGCTTCGAAAATCAAGGGCTGCCCGCCCGACGGATGCGCCAGCGACAAGCGCACTGCGTGCAAAGCCTGACGGCGGAAACCCTCCAGCGCCGCGATCGCCGCGGGGCTGGCGCCCGGGGGCAGCCGCCGCCGACCGCCGTACACCGGATCGCCCACCAACGGATGCCCGATATGCGCGAGATGGACGCGGATCTGGTGCGTGCGCCCGGTCTCGAGCCGCGCACGGACCAGCGTCAAGGCGCCGAGCCGCCGCTCGATGCGGTAATGCGTCACCGCTTCGCGCCCATCGCCGCGCACGGCCATCTTGATGCGCTGCGTGCGATGCCGGCCGATGGGCTCGTCGACCGTGCCGCCGCCCGTCAACGCGCCATGGCAGAGCGCGAGGTATTCCCGCCCGACCTCGCGCGCGGCGAGCGCCCGCACCAGCGCGGCATGCGCCTGCGGCGTGCGCGCGACCAGCATCAGGCCCGAGGTGTCCTTGTCGAGGCGGTGCACGATGCCGGCACGCGGCACCCGCGCGAGCGCGGGGTCGAGCGCGAGCAGCGCGTTCTGCAGCGTGCCGCTGCGGTTGCCCGCGCCCGGGTGCACCACGAGGCCCGCCGGCTTGTCGATCACGAGGAGCGCCGCGTCGCGGTGCACCACGCGGAACGGCAAGCGGGCCTCGCCGGCCGCGATCCGCTCGTCGGGCTCGAACTCGGCCTCGACCCGCAAGCGCTCCCCGCCCGCGAGCCGCCGCCGCCGCTGCGGCGCCGCATCGGCGTCGACCTGCACGCGGCCGCCGTCGATCCAACGCTGCAGGCGGGCGCGTGAATACTGCGGCAAAAGCTGCGCCAGGGCCGCGTCCAACCGCTCACCGGCCAAGGCTGGCGGGACGGTGAGCTCATGAAGTTCCGTCGAGGGGGTCGTCACGGGGCTATAATGACAACGTGAAACCGCGTATGCCATCGGCGCTTGCGCCCCTGCTGCTGCTCCTGCTCGTGCTGCCGCTCTCCGCCTGCAGCATGTTCAAGAAGGACGACGACCAGCCCGCCCAAGCCGCTCCGGCCGTGCTCTACGAGCGCGCCCGACGCAGCCTCGACAACCAGGACTTCGAAGGCGCCATCCGCGTCTACGAGGCGCTGATCGCCCGCTTCCCCTTCGCCGCCGAGACCCGCCAGGCGCGCCTCGACCTCATCTACGCCTACTATCGCGGCCGCGAGACCGAATCCGCGCTCGACCAGGCCGACACCTTCATCCGCGAGAACCCCACCCACCCGCGCCTCGACTACGCCTGGTACATCAAGGGCCTCGCCGATTTCGAGCGCGAAGCGAACTTCCTCGAGCGCTGGTTCGGGGTCGACCTCGACCAGCGTCCGCCGCAGACCACGCGCCGTGCCTTCACCTCGCTGCGCAAGGTGGTGGAGGAGTACCCGAAGAGCGCGTACGCCCACGATGCGCGCCGCCGCATGATCCACCTGCGCAACCGCCTCGCCGACTACGAACTGCACGTCGCCGAGTACTACGTGAAGCGCGGCGCCTGGGTGGCCGCGGCGCAGCGCTCGAACCAGATCATCGAAGAATACGACGGCGCCCCTGCGGTGCAGGACGCGCTGCGCATCATGATCCTCTCCTACGAGCGGCTCGAGATGAAAGAACTCGCCGACCGCGCCCGCGGCGTCTACGCGCTCAACTACGGCGGCGACCCGGGCAGCGTGGTGCCGGTGCGCAAGCGCTGGTACGTCCCCTGGGATTGATCCCGCGGCGCACTCAGCGCCGATAACCGCTCGTGATCGGATAGCGCCAGTCGCGGCCGAAGGCGCGGCGGCTCACCCGAACGCCGGGCGGCGCCTGCCGCCGCTTGTATTCGTTGCGCTGCACGAGGTCGAGCACCCGCGAAACGGTCGCGCGCTCGAAGCCCCGCGCCACGATCTCCTCCACCGAGAGATCATCCTCGATGAACGCCTCGAGGATCGGGTCTAGCACCTCGTAGGGCGGCAGCGAGTCGCTGTCCTTCTGGTCGGGACGCAGTTCCGCGGACGGCGGCCGGTCGATGACGCGCTGCGGGATCACCCGCCCCGCGGGCGGTGCGGCGCCCTGCGCGTTGCGCCAGGCGGCGAGCCGGTAGACGAGCAGCTTGCTGCAATCCTTGATGGGCGCGAAACCGCCCGCCATGTCGCCATAGAGCGTCGCGTAGCCGACCGCCATCTCGCTCTTGTTGCCGGTGGTCAGCACCATCTTGCCGGTCTTGTTGGAGATGCCCATCAGGATGAGCATGCGGCAGCGCGATTGAAGGTTCTCCTCGGCGGCGTCCACCGCACGCCCCGCGAACTCGGCGGAGAGCGACTCGAGCGCCGCGCCGAACATGCTCTCGATGCCGATCACCGAGTGCTTCACCCCGAGGACTCGCGCCTGCTCGGCCGCATCCTCCACGCTCATCGACGCCGTGTAGCGCGAGGGCATCATCACCGCCTGCACCTTGTCGGCGCCGAGCGCATCGACCGCGATCGCGAGCGTGAGCGCCGAGTCGATGCCGCCCGAGAGCCCGAGCACCACGCCCGGGAAGCCGTTCTTGCCCACGTAGTCCCGCACGCCGAGCACCAAGGCGCGGTACACGCTCGCCTCGTCGGCGAGCGCAGGCGCGATCGCACCGGGCTCGGGCACCGGCGCCGCGCCCGGCGACGGGCGGCGGAACACGACCGTGGCGAGCGCTTCCTCGAACGCGGGCGCGCGCAGCACCACCTGTCCCGCCGCATCGGTCACGAACGACTGGCCGTCGAACACGAGTTCGTCCTGCCCACCGACCTGGTTCACGTAGACGATGGGCAATCCGACATCGGCGGCGCGGCGGCGCGCGATCTCCTCGCGCGCATGCTGCTTGTGGAGTTCGTAAGGCGAGGCGTTGGGCACCAGCAGGATCTCGGCGCCCTGCGACCGCGCGAGCTGTGCGGGCTCCGGCTCCCACAGGTCCTCGCAGACGAGCACACCGATGCGGAAGCCGCGGAAGTCCATCACCGAAGGTTGGGTACCCGCGGCGAACCAGCGTTTCTCGTCGAACACGCGGTAGTTGGGCAGACAGGCCTTGCGGTGACGCAGCTGCTCGCGGCCGCCGTCGTAGAGCGTCGCGGCGTTGAAGATGCGGTCGGCGGCGTACTCGGGATGACCGACGAGGATCGCCGTGCCGCGTTCGTCTGCCGGACCTGTCCCGTCCGCTCCCGCGCTCGCGGCCGCGACCTGCGACAGCGCCGCCTCGACCTGGCGGCGGAACCCGCGATGGAACAGCAGGTCCTCGGGCGGATATCCCGCCAACGCGAGTTCTGTCGTGACCAAGAGATCCACGCCCACGGCGCGGGCGGCAGCAGCCGAGGCGAGCACGCGGGCGGCGTTGCCCGCGACGTCGCCGACCAGCAGGTCAGATTGGGCGAGCGCCAGGCGCAGCATGTCCATCGCTTGGCTCGCCCCGCCCGCGACGACGTCAGTGCGCGTGCCGGCGTCAGCGCCGGCCGCGCAGCTGCTCGCTCATGGCGGCACCGAGCTCCGCCGGGGACTTCACGGTGCGCACCCCGGCCGCCTCGAGGGCGCGGAACTTGTCGGCCGCCGTGCCCTTGCCGCCCGCGATCACCGCGCCGGCATGGCCCATGCGCTTGCCCGGGGGCGCCGTGACGCCCGCGATGTAGGCGACCACGGGCTTGGTCACATGTTGTTTGATGAACTCGGCGCCCGCCTCTTCGTCGCTGCCGCCGATCTCGCCGACCATGATGATGCCTTCGGTCTTCGGGTCGTCCTGGAAGAGCCGCAGCACCTCGACGAAGTTGAGGCCGCGCACCGGGTCGCCGCCGATGCCGACGCAGGTGCTCTGCCCGAGGCCGTTGTTGGTGGTCTGGAACACGGTCTCGTAGGTGAGCGTGCCCGAGCGCGAGACGATGCCGATGCAGCCCGGCTTGTGGATGAAGCCCGGCATGATGCCGATCTTGCACTCGCCCGGCGTGATGACGCCGGGGCAGTTCGGGCCGATG
>JBIIVD010000071.1:0-6783 GCA_044339635.1 Steroidobacteraceae bacterium
CGCCTTGACGCGCACCATGTCGTTCACCGGGATGCCCTCGGTGATGCAGACCACGAGCTCGACGCCCGCATCGGCCGCCTCGAGGATGGCGTCGGCGGCGTAGCCCGCCGGGACGTAGATCATGCTGGCGTTGGCGCCGGTGGCGCGCACCGCATCGTGCACGGTGTCGAACACCGGACGACCGAGGTGCTGGTCACCGCCGCGGCCCGGCGTGACGCCGCCCACGACCTGCGTGCCATAGGCGATGCACTGCTCCGAGTGGAAGGTGCCCTGCTTGCCGGTGAAGCCCTGGCAGATGACGCGGGTGTTCTTGTCGACGAGGATGCTCATGGATGCTGTTCCGTATCGTTGTTCGGGATGCCGTGCGTG
This sequence comes from Steroidobacteraceae bacterium, assembly GCA_044339635.1. GTDB lineage: Bacteria > Pseudomonadota > Gammaproteobacteria > Steroidobacterales > Steroidobacteraceae > UBA964. The sequence goes on from JBIIVD010000071.1 coordinate 370, forward strand.
GGGCCGGTGCCGGCGCGCGCTCAGCGCGCCGCGGCGACCGCCTTCTGCGCAGCGTCGGTGAGGTCGGCGGCCGCGGTGACCTTGAGGCCGCTCGCCGCCAGCATCTCGCGCGCCTTCTCGGCGTTGGTGCCCTCGAGGCGCACCACCACCGGCACCTTCACGCCGACGTTCTTCACCGCGATGATCACGCCTTCGGCGATCAGGTCGCAGCGCACGATGCCGCCGAAGATGTTGACGAGGATGGCCTTGACCTTCGGGTTCGAGAGGATGAGGTTGAAGGCCGCCGTGACACGCTCCGCGGTCGCGCCGCCGCCCACGTCGAGGAAGTTCGCGGGCGAACCGCCATGCAGCTTGATGAGGTCCATGGTCGCCATCGCGAGGCCGGCGCCGTTGACCATGCAGGCGATGTCGCCGTCGAGCGAGACGTAGTTGAGGTCGTGCTCGCTCGCCTTGAGCTCCATCGGGTCTTCCTGGGCCGTATCGCGCATCTTGGCGAGCTCGGGCTGGCGGAACACCGCGTTGGCGTCGATGTTGATCTTGGCGTCGAGGGCGACGAGGCTGCCGTCCTTGGTGACGATGAGCGGGTTGACCTCGACCAGCGAGGCGTCCTTCTCCATCACGAGCCGGTAGAGCGCCATCGCGATCTTCTGGAACTCGCCCACCTGCGCCCCCGTGAAGCCGAGCGCGAAGGCCATGCGCCGGCACTGGTGGGGCTGCAGGCCCGCGGCGGGGTGGATGTTGACGGTGGTGATCTTCTCGGGCGTGTGCGCCGCGACCTCTTCGATGTCCATGCCGCCCGCCGCCGAGCCGATCATGGCGATCTGGCCCTTCTCGCGGTTGAGGGTGAGCGAGAGGTAGATCTCGCGCTCGATGGCCGAACCGGATTCGACATAAACCGTGTTGACCGGCAAGCCCTCGGGGCCGGTCTGGATCGTCGCAAGCCGCGTGCCGAGCATGGCCTGCGCCGCCGCGCGCACCGCGTCCTTGTCGCGGGCGAGCTTGACGCCGCCCGCCTTGCCGCGGCCGCCCGCGTGGACCTGGGCCTTGACGACCCAGAGGCTGCCGCCCAGCGCGTCGGCGGCGGCGACCGCCTCCTCCGGCGTGGCCGCCACGCGGCCCGTCGGGACCGGGATGCCGTAGGCAGAGAAGACTTGCTTGGACTGGTACTCGTGAAGATTCATCCGGGGATCCGTGGTTCGTGGACTACACTTCCCATTGTGGCGAAAAGCGCCGCCCGAGGAAACCTTGACGAGGCCGGAATGTGATGTTGATCGAGGCTCCCGTCCATGCCGCCGACCCGCTGCTGCTCGCCGCCGGCGCGGCGCTGCTGGGGCTCATCGTCGGCAGTTTCCTCAATGTGGTCATCCATCGCCTGCCGCGCATGCTCGAGGCCGAATGGCAGGCGCAGTGCGAAGAGCTCGCCGGTCGTGACCCCGCGCCGCGACCCGCCTACAACCTGCTCGTGCCGCGCTCGCACTGCCCGGCCTGCCGTACGCCGATCCGCCTGCCGCATCTCCTGCCGCTCATCGGCTGGCTGCTCGCCCGCGGCCGCTGCGCCGCCTGCGGCGTCGCGATCCCGACGCGATATCCCCTCGTCGAGGGCCTGACGGCGCTGCTGTTCGCGCTCGCGGCGCTCCGGTTCGGGGCCGGCTGGACGCTCGGCGCCGCGATGCTCGTCATCGCGGTGCTGGTCGCGCTCACCTTCATCGATTTCGACACCCAACTCCTGCCCGACCAGCTCACGATCCCGCTGATGTGGGCCGGCCTCGCCGCAAGCCTGCCTGCGGGACGCGCCCCCGAAGCCCTGATCGGCGCGATCGCGGGATACCTCTCGCTCTGGAGCGTGTACTGGGCCTTCAAGCTCGCCACCGGCAAGGAAGGCATGGGCTACGGCGACTTCAAGCTGCTCGCCGCGCTCGGCGCCTGGCTCGGCTGGCAAGCCCTCGTACCGATCGTGCTCATCGCCTCGGTGGCCGGTGCCGTGGTGGGACTCGCCCTGATGGCGCGCGGCAACGGCCGCGATACGCCCATCGCCTTCGGACCTTGGCTCGCGATCGCCGGCTGGGCGGTCATGATGTGGGGCGATGCGCTCCTGCCCGCCGTCACGCGACTGCTGACGGGCGGCTGAGGGCAGGACGCACCATGCTGCGGATCGGCCTCACCGGCGGCATCGCGAGCGGCAAGTCGGCCGCCGCCGCCGTGTTCGCGGGGCTCGGCGTGCCGGTCATCGACAGCGATGTGATCGCCCGTGAGGTGGTCGCGCCCGGCTCTCCGGGCCTCGCCGCGATCCGCGCCCGCTTCGGCGACGGGGTGCTGCAGGCGGACGGCCAACTCGACCGCCGGGCGCTGCGCGCTCAGGTGTTCGCCGACCCCGCCGCCCGGCGCGACCTCGAAGCCCTCACCCACCCCCTCATCCGGCAAAAAATGGCCGCCCTGTCCGCGGCCGCCGGCGGGCCCTATCAGGTGCATGCGATCCCGTTGCTGGTGGAGGGTGGCGCAAAGCGGCCAGGTATCGACCGGGTGCTGGTCATCGACTGCCCCGAGGCGCTCCAGATACAGCGCGTCATGGCCCGCGACCGGGTGGACGAAGCGGGCGCCCGGGCCGTGCTCGCCGCCCAGGCGACCCGCGCCCAGCGCCTCGCCGCCGCCGACGACGTCATCGTCAACGATCGGGGGCTCGACGCCCTGCAGGACGCCGTGACGGCCCTGCACCGGCGCTACCTCGAACTCGCCGCCGTTTACGCCGGCCGCGACCCTGCCGCAGAATAGCCCGGTGACCGAGGACACCGCCGCAACCGGCGAGCCGATCCCCGCGCCGGTGCCAGTGCCCGTGCACGAGGGAGAGCAGCTCGTCTTCGAGCAGCCGCTCAACGAGCGGATGCGCGCTTTCCTGCGCATCGACTTCCTGTACACCCAGGCCGTGTTCCACGCCAACTCGCGCAGCCAATGGGGCAGCCGCGCCGCGGTGACGAGCATCCTCGACATCCTCGCCATCATCACCCGCGCCGACACCCGCGCCGAGGTCCTGAAGGAGCTCGAGCGCCAGACCATGGTGTTCAATGATTACCTGCGCCGGCCCGGGGTCGACACCGACCGCTTGCAGGGGCTGGTCGCGAACCTGCAGCGCCTGCGCACCGAGCTGCTCGGCGCAGGCTCGGCCTACCTGCAGCCGCTGCGCGATTCCGCGTTCCTGGCCGCCGTGCGCCACCGCAGCACCATCCCGGGCGGCAGCTGCGAGTTCGACCTGCCGGATTTCTATTACTGGCTGAGCCAGGCGCCCGAGACGCGCGAGGCGACGCTCAACAAATGGCTCGCGATGCTGCGACCGCTCTGCGACGCCATCGCCGAGCTCCTGTGGCTCACGCGTCAGGGCGGCAAGTCGCGCCGCGAGACCGCGGTGCACGGCGTGTTCCACATCACCTTCGAGCGCGACAACCCCGTGCAGCTGCTGCGCGTGGTCGTCCCCGCGAGCCTCGGCATCTATCCGGAGATCAGCGGCAGCCACTACCGCTCGAGCGTGCGCTTCGTGCTGTGGCAGGGCCCCGAGGAGCGCCCCCGCCAGGCGCAACAGGACATCCCCTTCGAGATGATCTGCTGCGGGTGATTGCCCGCGGCGCGCCTGCCGGTCAGGTCGAGGCTTGGGGAGGTGGCGAGCCCCTGCGGAAGAGGAAGCCGAGCCCGATCGAGAGCGTGACACCCATCATCGCGCACATGACGGCGAACATGACGTCGGGGCGGAACGGTTGGTCAAAAACCCACTTGGTCAGCGAGATGCCGCAATAGATCGCGCTGCCGAATAAGTAAGGGATGGCCACCAGCCAGACCACTGACGTGACGATAGGCCCGTCGGAAGACTTAGGCTTCGGGGCGCTAGGGGTGGACACCCACGTCCGGATCCGGCACAGGAGATCATCGAAACGGTGCATGCCGCCTTCCTCCATATTCAGGCGTCGGCGCTCGGGGAACACCGGAAAAAACGGAATCCAACATGACACGCGACGAACGACGTATCCAGCGACGGGCGGGATGGATCGGTCGAGCAGTCAACGGAGCAGGTCCATCAGTCCTGCTCGTCGTGGGTCGACAGGAAGGCGATATCGCCCAATTGAGTCCCAAGATTGGCCAACAAGAAGCCCACCCCTATCAGGATGAGTCTACTGTCCGGCACCCACAACACTCCCCCGATGCTGCACACCACCGCAAGGCCGATGAAGATCCACCAGCCCATGTCCTGCGGCCCAGGCCAGCGGCGTTTCTTGCGGAAACTGCGTGGAAGTCGAGAGGTGGGGTGGCGGGAGGCGCGTCGCCGGAACTCCCAACGCTCTGTCAAATAGGATGCGCCCGCGCCGATAGGGATGATGAAGAGAGCGATAAGAGCGACGCCGTCGACCGGATTCGCACTCCGCGTTCCATAGACCCACCACGACACGGCGAACACGAACATCAGCGCGACCCAGCAGATGGCGCAGGCGAGCCATTTGGCTTTGATGACCGCGATGTGTTCCGACATGCCCTAGCGCCCTCCCGTCGTGGCCGCCCCCAACCCGATCGCCTGCGCCGCGAACGCCCACTGGTCCGCGAAATCCTCGATCTGCATCCAGGTGGGCTTGCCGGCGCCATGGCCGGCGCGGGTCTCGACGCGCAGCAGCATGGGCTTCGCGCAGCCCTGGGCGCGCTGTAGTTCGGCGGCGAACTTGTAGCTGTGCCAGGGCACGACGCGATCGTCCCGGTCGGCCGTGGTGACGAGCGTCGCGGGATAGCAGACACCGGGCTTCACGTTGTGCACCGGCGAGTAGGCGTTGAGCGCGCGGAACTCCGCGGGATCCTCTGACAGGCCGTAGTCCGAGGACCACTGGCGCGCGTTGGCGCTCGCGGTGTGGTAGCGCAGCATGTCGAGCACGCCGACGCCGGGCAGCGCCGCGGCGAAAAGATCCGGTCGCTGCAGCAGGGCGGCACCGACGAGCAGCCCGCCGTTGCTGCGCCCCGAGATGGCGAGCCGCGAGGGCTTCGTCCACCCGTCGCGCACCAGGAACTCGGCGGCGGCGATGAAGTCGTCGAAGACGTTCTGTTTTTTGAGCTTCGTGCCGGCCTCGTGCCAGGCATCGCCGTACTCGCCGCCACCACGCAGGTTGGCGACGGCATAGACACCGCCCATCTCGAGCCAGGCGAACACGGTGGGCGAGAACGACGGCGTGAGCGAAACATTGAAGCCGCCGTAGCCGTAGAGCATGGTCGGCGCGTCGCCGGACTTCACCAAGTCCTTGCGGCGGGTGATGAACATCGGGATGCGCGTGCCGTCCTTGCTGGTGTAGAACACCTGCTCGGTGACATAGGGCGAAGTGTCGCCCGCGATCTTCGGTTCGCGCCAGGTGCTGACCGCCTGCGTAGCCAAATCGAGGCGCATCACGCGGCCCGGGGTGAGGTAGTCGGTGTAGGCGAAGAAGGTCTCGGTGTCCTTCGCACTGCCGCCGAAGCCGGCGACGGTGCCGAGGCCGGGCGAGGCCACTTCGCCGAGCGGCGCGCCGTTGCGGTCGAACACCCGCGCGATGCCGCGCGCATCCTTCACGTAGGTCGCGATGATCTTGCCGCCGACGAAGTTCGCACCGTCGAGCGCGATGTCCTGCTGCGGGACGATCTCGCGCCAGCGTGACGGCGTCGGGTCCTTGAGGTCGACGGCGAGGATGCGGCTGCGCGGGGCGGCGTTCGTGGTCTGCACGTAGGCGGTGTCGCCATCGCTGCCGATGATGTCGTAGCGCGCATCCCAGGCGCCGAACAGTCGCCGCGGCTTCGCGGCCGGATCGCGCAGGTCGATGACATCGACGCCGTTGGCACGGTAGCCGTCGAACAACGACACGAAGAGCCAGCGGCCATCGTCCGACACCTGCGCGCCGGGCGTGCGTCGGGGGTGGTCGGTGACACGGTAGACCTCGCGGTCGGCCGACTGAGGATCGCCGAGCCGGTGGAAATGCACCACCGGCTGGGCCTGGTCGTCGCCCCGGCCGGCGTCGCCGGGACGTGCCGGATAGCGGCTGTAGTACACGCCGGATCCGTCCGGCGCCCAAGAGACACCCCAGAACTTGGTCTGGCGCAGCTCATCGGGCAGGTCCACGCCGTCGGCGACGCGGCGGAACTTCCAGATCTCCCAGTCGGTGCCGCCATCGGACAAGGAATAGGCGACGATCTTGCCGTCCGGCGAGGGCTCGTAGCGCGCGAGCGCGACGGTGGCGTCCTTGCTCGCCGCGTTGGGGTCGAACAGCACCCGCGGCGCGGCATCGAGCGCATCGGCCACATAGAGCACGCTCTGGTTCTGGGTGCCGTCGTTGCGGGTGAAGAAATACTTGCCGCCCTTGACGCGCGGCAGGCCGACCCGCTCGTAGTTCCAGAGCTGGGTCAGGCGTTGCTTGATGCGCTCGC
>JBIIVD010000059.1:0-10364 GCA_044339635.1 Steroidobacteraceae bacterium
CGGGCATCCCTGGTGGGGGCTCACCGGGGCGTTGGCGCTCGCGCTCGTGCGCCAGTGGTCGAACCTGCACCAGCTCGACCACTGGCTGCGCAACCGCAACCGCCGGGCACCCCCCGACGCGGGCGGCCTGTGGGGCGATGTCGTCTCGCAGGTCTCGCGCCTGCACCGCCGCAAGCAGTTCCACAAACAGCGCCTGTTGTCCCTGTTCCGTGAACTGCGCCGCTCGTCGGCCGCCATGCCGGACGGCGTGGTGGTGCTCAACACCCAGCACGAGATCCTCTGGTTCAACCGCAAGGCGGGGGAGCTGCTCGGCCTGCGCCGCAAGACCGACCATGGCATCGCGCTCGCGAGCCTGCTGCGCCTGCCGCAGTTCGGCCGCTACCTCGAGAGGGGGGATTTCAGCGCGGCGTTGCGCGTGCAGCCCCGCATCGGCGACGCCACCTGGATCGAGTTCCAGGGGATGCCTTACGGCGAGGGGCAGCTCGTTCTGCTGGTGCGCGACGTCACGCGCCAGGCGCAGCTCGAGACCATGCGCAAGGATTTCGTCGCCAACGCCTCGCACGAGCTGCGTTCGCCGCTGACGGTGATCGCGGGCTACCTCGAGACGCTCTCGCTCGACGAGGAGCTGCCCTCGGACCTGCGGCCGCCCATCCTCGAGATGCGCCGCCAATCCGAGCGCATGACGGCGATCATCGCCGACCTGCTCGAGCTCTCGCGCCTCGAAGCGAGCGACGAGCAGGTCATCGGCACGCCGATCGACATCACGGCGCTGCTCGCGCTGATCGCCAAGGACCTCGCGGCCAACCACGGCACCCGGCATGCCGTCGAAGTGCGCGTCGAGTCGGGCGACGGACTCATGGCCGACGCGGGTCTCGTGCACTCCGCGTTCTGGAACCTCGCCGAGAACGCCGCCAAGTACACGCCCGCCGGCGGCACGATCACGCTGCGCTGGTGGACTGATGACGAGGGCGGGCATCTCGCCGTGGCGGACACCGGGCCCGGCATCCCGGCCGAGCACCTGCCGCGCCTCACCGAGCGGTTCTATCGGGTCGATCCGGGCCGGGCGCGCGACACCGGCGGCTCCGGGCTCGGTCTCGCCATCGTGCGGCATGTGTTGCAGCGGCATGGCGGCGAGCTCGCCATCACGAGCGAAGAGGGCCGCGGCAGCACCTTCACCTGCCACTTCCCGCCGCTGCGCCTCGTACGTCAACCGGTCGCAATGGCGGGCGAGTCCCGTTATGCTGACCAAAGTGGGGCGTGATGCCCCGGGGGTTCGCAGCCATGGATTCCGCCGATCTCTCGCAGCACATCTCGCGCCGTTTCAACGAAGACCTGGATCGCGTCCGCAACCAGGTGCTCGCCATGGGCGGCTTCGTGGAACAGCAGCTCGCCAAGGCGGTGACGGCGCTCGTCGAGGGTGACAGCACGCTCGGCGAAGCGGTCGCGCACGACGACTTCCAGGTCAACAACATGGAAGTCTCGATCGACGAGGAGTGCTCGCGCATCCTCGCCACGCGCGCCCCGGCGGCGAGCGACCTGCGCCTCATCGTCGCCATCATCAAGGCCATCACCGACCTCGAGCGCATGGGCGACGAGTGCGAGAAGATCGGCTACATCGCCTCGCGTCTCGCCGCGCAGGAGCGTCCGGTCGACAAGTACCGCGAGGTCAAGCACCTTGGCCGCGTGGTGCAGGACCTCGTGCACGATGCGCTCGACGCCTTCGCCCGCATGGACGCCGAGGCCGCGCTGCGCGTGGCCCGTCGCGACCGGCTGGTCGACGAGGAGTACGAGGCCATCCAGCGCCAGTCGATCACCTTCATGATGGAAGACCCGCGCAGCATCCGCCGCGCGCTCGATGTGATGTGGGTGGTGCGCGCGCTGGAGCGCATCGGCGATCATGCCAAGAACATCTGCGAGTACGTCATCTACATGGTGCACGGCAAGGACGTCCGCCATATCCGCATCGAGGATGTGGAGAGCGCCCTGAAGGACGGCGCCCGCAAGTGATCCGGGTGATGGCCGCGACCCGGCGCGGCGCCAACCTCGCCGGCTTCGCCGCCTGCGTCGCGATGATGGCCTACGCGATCTATGCGGAACGCGTGCTCGGCTTCGAGCCTTGCCCGCTCTGCATGTTCCAGCGCGTCGGCGTGGTGGTCCTCGGTGCGGTGTTCCTGCTCGCGGCCTTGCATGACCCGAAGGGCGTGCGCGGTGCCCGCGCCTACGGCGTCGCGATCCTGCTCGCCGCTGCCTTCCCGGCCTATGTCGCAGGCCGCCACGTCTACATCCAGGGCCTGCCGCCGGGTTCGGTGCCGTCCTGCGGCGCCAGCCTCGATTACATGGTCGACGTGTTCCCGCTGATGACGGTGATCCAAAAAGTGCTCACCGGTGCCGGCGAATGCCAGAAGATCGACTGGGCCTTCCTCGGCCTGTCGATGCCGGCATGGGTGCTGGTCGCGGTGCTCGCGCTCGGCGCGTTCGGCGCCTGGGCGAACTTCCGCAGGCCGTGGTCACGGCCTGCGGCGTCTTGAAAACTTAACCGCTCCGACACCGGAGCGTCACGCGTATCGCCCAGAGTCGCGCCAGCCAAGGCCGATTCGGGGAATACCTTGACCGCCGAGATCCCGTGCCACGCCGTCCGTAGCGTCTTCATCTCCGACATCCACCTCGGCACCCGCGGCTGCAACGCAGCCGCCTTGCTCGACTTCCTCCGCAACGTCCAGTGCGACACGCTCTATCTCGTCGGCGACATCGTCGACTTCTGGAGCCTGCGCCGCACGTTCTACTGGCCGCAGGAGCACAACAACGTGCTGCGGACCCTGCTCGGCAAGGCCAAGCACGGTACGCGGGTGGTGTACGTGCCGGGCAACCACGACGAGGACTTCCGTGAGTTCGGCGGGCTCGGCTTCGGCAACCTCGAGATCCAGAAGGACTGCATCCACGAGACCGCGCAGGGCGAGCGGCTGCTGGTGCTGCACGGGGACGAGTTCGACAGCGTCGTGAAATGCAGCCCGTGGCTCGCGGCGCTCGGCTCGCGCGCCTACGACTTCTCCCTCGACATGAACCTCTACTTCAACAAGGTCCGTCGCGCCTTCGGTTACGAGTATTGGTCGCTGGCCGGGTACCTGAAGCACAAGGTCAAGAACGCCGTGAACTACATCTCGAGCTTCGAGCAGGCGGTGGCGCGCGAAGCCCGTCGTCGCGGCGTCGACGGTGTGGTCTGCGGTCACATCCACCGTGCCGAGATCACCCGCATCGACGGGGTGCTCTACTGCAACGACGGCGATTGGGTCGAGAGCTGCACCGCTCTGGTCGAGGACCGCAACGGCCGTCTGGCGATCTGGGACTGGTCGCGCATGCAGGGGCGGGCCGGCATCGCCGCCGCGCCCGCGCCCGTCGGCATGGCGGCCTGACATGCGAGGCCGCGCGTCCAAGGCGCGGTCCCGCGCCGCCGCCGTGTGCGGCGTCCTCGGTGGCCTGCTGTGCGGCGTCGCGTCGTTGGGCGCCACCGCGATGCCTGAGGGTGGCAAGGGCGAAGCGGTGATACGTGGTGAGGCGTCCGAGGTTCGGCGGTATCTCGTCGACGCGGCGCGTTGCGGCGATCGGCTGTCGACAGAGTGGCGCGATGCAGCGGGATCCGTGGTGGCCTACGAGGAGGTCGAACTCTCCGGGGGGCGTTGGGTCCGCTATCGCTTGCAGCGCGCAAACATCGGGCAGGATCTGCGCGCCGAGCGGCGGGGTGATGTCGTGACGATCACGGACCGTTCGCGTCCCGGACGTCCGCCCGCACGGGTCAACGGCCGCGGGGATTTGGTGGCCGGGCCGGAGTTGGTGTTCTTCCTGCAGTCGCGGCTGGCGGACCTGCGGGCCGGCCGGCGGATCGAGTTGCAGTACCTGTTGGCCGACCGCGGCACTGCGCTCGGCTTCATCGCGCGGGGCGAGTCCATCGGGACGGGGACGCGCGTCGCCTTGGAGGCCTCGGCGGCGCTGGCACGGCCGTTCGTGCCGACCACGACCTTCGAGTTCGGCGCGGACGGCGGATTGCGTCAGGTCTCCGGGCGGATGCTGCCGGTGGCGGGCGACGCCAAGTCGCCGAAGGCGCTGGATGGCGTGCTGCGCATGAGCGCCGCGCAATCAAGCTGTAACAGGAAGTCCTTATCGTAAGTCCATGCGGATACTGATGTTGTCTGATGTGTTCTTCCCTCGGGTGAACGGCGTCTCGACCTCGATCCAGACATACCGCTCCGACCTGCAGGCCCTCGGTCATCAGGTGACGCTGGTGGCGCCGCTGTATCCGTCCGCGGCTGCGGGGTCGGCCACCGCGAACGATCCCATCGACACCGTGCGTGTCGAGTCGCGCGGTGTGCCGCGCGACCCTGAAGACCGGCTCCTCAAGTGGGGGCCGTTGATGCGCTGGGCGGAGTCGCTGCGCCCCGACGACGCCGACGTGATCCACATCCAGACCCCGTTCGTCGCGCACTACGCCGGGCTGCGGCTCGCCCGTCGTCTCGGTTGCCCGGTGGTCGAGACCTACCACACCTATTTCGAGCACTACCTGCACCACTACGTGCCCGGCATCCCGGCGCCGCTCACCCGGATGCTGGCGCGCCGGATGACCGTATCCCAGTGCCACGCGGTGCAGGCTGTGGTCTCGCCGTCGCGGCAGATGGCGGACGCGCTGCGCGAGTACGGCGTGCGCACGCCGATCGAGGTGCTGCCGACCGGGCTGCCGCCGGCGGCCTTCGGTGCCGGCAACGGCGCGGCGTTCCGGGCGCTGTTCGGCATCCCCGCGCAGCGTCCCGTCGTCACCTTCGTCGGCCGCGTGGCTCACGAGAAGAACATCGATTTCCTGTTGCAGATGCTGGTGGAACTGCGGCGCCGGGTCCCGGACGTGCTGATGGTGATCGCGGGTGAAGGTCCCGCGGAACAACATCTGCGCTCGCTCGCGGTGCGGCTCGGGCTGGAACCGAACGTGCTCTTCATCGGCTATCTCGAGCGCACGCGCGGGCTGCTCGATTGCTACCGGGCCGCCGATGCCTTCGTGTTCGCCTCGCGCACCGAGACCCAGGGGCTCGTGCTGCTGGAGGCGATGGCGCAGGGCACCCCGGTCGTCTCGACGGCGGTCATGGGCACCGTGGATGTGCTGAGCGGCGCCGGTGGCGCCGTGGTGGTGCCCGAAGAGACTGGCGCCTTCGCCGCGGCGGTCGCCGGTGTGTTGCGCGACCCGCAGCGTCGGGAGGAACTCTCGCACTGCGCGCGCGAGGATGCGGCGCGATGGGCGTCCAAGGTGATGGCCGAGCGTCTGGTCCGCCTGTACGAGGGCGTCATCGAGTCCGATGCGGCGCCGCGATCGGTGGCGGCGTCATGACGCCTGCGCTCTTCCTGCGCGCGGACCAGGCGGAGCGCCGCCTGTGCCTGCTCGCCAACGCCGCGTCCCGCCGCCGCATCCTGTGCGGCGTCTTCCGCGGCGCGAGCCGGCTGGGGGATGGGGTGTTCTGGTACGCGCTGATGGCGAGCATGCCGTTGTGGCTCGGGGTCACCGAAGGGCTGCGCGCGGCGCTCCACATGTTGGCGGTGGGCGCTGTCGGCCTCGCCTTGTACAAGGTCCTCAAGCGGACCTTGGTGCGTGAGCGGCCGTTCGTGGGTCTGGTCGGCATCGAGTGCGCCATGCCGCCGCTCGACCGCTACAGTTTCCCTTCGGGGCACACGCTGCACGCCGTGGCGTTCAGCACCTTGGGCGTCGCCTTCGTGCCGGCGCTGGCCGTCGTGCTGGTACCGTTCGCGATGTTGGTGGCCGCCTCGCGCGTGGTGCTGGGGCTGCACTATCCCTCGGATGTGCTGGTCGGCGCCGCCTTGGGGGCGGGGCTTGCCGCCGGCAGTCTCGCGCTGCTGCCTTAGGCCAGCAGGCGCTCGAGCACGCCGCGGTACATGCGGTGCAGCGACCCGATCTCTTCGATGCGCACGCACTCGTTGACCTTGTGGATGGTCGCGTTGGTGACGCCGAGCTCCACCACTTGCGCGCCGAGCGGTGCGATGAAGCGTCCGTCGGAGGTGCCGCCGCCCGTGGAGAGCACGGGCGCGACGCCGGTCAACTCGGTGATCGCCCCGACCGCAGCCTCCGAGAGCGCCCCGGGCGGCGTGTAGAAGGGCTCGCCCGAGACATACCACTCGAGCGTGTATCGCGCGCCATGGCGGGTGAGGATGTCTTCCACGGTCTTCTTGAGGCCCTCGACCGTCTGCACAGGCGAGTAGCGCAGATTGAAGCGCGCCTTGAGTTCGCCGGGGATCACGTTGGGCGCGCCCGTCCCCGCGTTGAGGTTGGAGATCTGGAAAGTGGTCGGCTGGAAGAACGCGTCGCCCGCGTCCCAGACGCGCGCGGTGAGTTCGGCGAGCGCCGGCGCGAGGGTGTGCACCGGGTTCTCAGCGAGCTGCGGGTAGGCGACGTGGCCTTGGACGCCGTGCACGGTGAGCCGCCCCGACAGCGATCCGCGTCGACCGATCTTGATGGTGTCGCCCACGGCCTTGTCGCTCGAGGGCTCCCCGACGATGCACCAGTCGATGGTCTCGCCGCGGGCCTTGAGCGCCTCGACCACGCGCTTGGTGCCGTCCACGGAGGGGCCTTCCTCGTCGCTCGTGATCAGGAAGGCGATCGAGCCGCGATGGTCGGGGTGGGCGGCGACGAACTCCTCGGTCGCCGTGACCATGGCGGCGAGGCCGCTCTTCATGTCCGCGGCGCCGCGGCCGTAGAGGACGCCGTCCCGGATCACCGGCACGAAGGGGTCGCTGCGCCATTCCTCGAGCGGCCCGGTCGGTACAACGTCGGTGTGGCCGGCGAAGCAGAGCAGCGGTCCGGTCTCGCCCCGTCGGGCCCAGAGGTTGGTGACGCTGCCGTACTGCAGGGTCTCGATACGGAAGCCCCGTGCCGCCAGACGCGCGGCCATGAGGGCCTGGCAACCGGCGTCGGCCGGGGTCACGGAAGGGCAGGCGATGAGCGCTTGGGTGAGTTCGAGGGCGTCCGGCATGGTGCCCCCTTATAGGTTCCAACCCCCCGTTGCGCAAGGGTTTTCAGGCGTGCGGGGAACGATTGTTACAACTGTCATAAATCTGTCACGTCCCTGTCATATCTTTTTCGCACACCGAAGGAGTATCACGATGTCCCAGCCGATCCGCTTCCGCCTCCTTGCCACCGTCGCCGCCTCCGCGGCCGTGTTCGCGGCGCTCGCGCCGGTCGCGTCCGCCCAGTCGGCCCGCGATTTCATCAACGTGGTCGGCTCTTCGACCGTCTACCCATTCACCACCACGGTCGCCGAGAAGTTCGGCCGACAGGGGCGCTTCAAGACGCCGAAGGTGGAGAGCACCGGCACGGGTGGCGGCATCAAGCTCTTCTGCAACGGTGTCGGTCCGCAGCATGCCGACGTCGTGAACGCCTCGCGTCGCATGAACGCCTCGGAGTTCGAGAGCTGCCGCAAGAACGGCGTGCGCGACATCCTCGAGGTGCGGGTGGGCTATGACGGCCTCACGCTCTCCGAGAGCAAGCGCGGTCCGGTGATGAACCTCACCCGCAAGCAGGTCTATCTCGCGCTCGCGAAGCAGGTCCCGGATCCGGCGAACCCGACCACGCTGATCGCCAACCCGTACAAGACCTGGAACCAGATCGACAAGTCGCTGCCCGCCACCAAGATCGAGGTCTTGGGACCGCCGCCGACCTCGGGCACGCGTGACTCGTTCAACGAGCTCTACATGGAAGCCGGTTGCCGCACCTTCCCCTGGCTCAACACCCTGCGCGGCCAGGACGAGAAGCGCTTCAAGCGCCTCTGCCACACGCTGCGCGAGGACGGCGCCTTCGTCGAGGCCGGCGAGAACGACAACCTCATCGTCCAGAAGATCGAGGCCAACCGCAACGCCGTCGGCATCTTCGGTTTCTCCTTCCTGGAGGAGAACATGGACAAGCTGCGCGGCTCCAAGATCGACGGCGTCGAGCCGACCTACGAGACGATCGCCTCGGGCAAGTTCCCCGCTTCGCGTCCGCTCTTCATCTACGTGAAGAAGGCGCACATCGGCGTGATCCCGGGCCTGCAGGAGTTCGTCAACGAGTACGTCAGCGACAAGGCCTTGGGCGAGGAAGGCTACCTCACGGACCGCGGCCTCGTGCCGCAGCCGAAGGCGGACCTTGCCCGCACCCGCGCCGACGTCAAGGCGCTGAAGAACTTCGCTCCGTAACACCCGGGAGACCCCCATGACCCACCGACTCGTCAGGGTCGTCGCGATCGCGGCGACCGCGGGAGCGGCTTGCCTCGCGCAGGCTGCCGATGCCCCGAAGACCCTGCCCGCCGCCACCGTGGCGGTCAGTGCCGAGGAACTCGGCGCCCTGAAGGCGCAGCTGCAAGCCTTGCAGGAGCGGCTGGCGCAGCTCGAGGCCGCGCAGGCGCAGCAGCAGACCGACCAAGCGACGGTCAACGCCGAGCTGCAGGAATCCGTGGACCGCGGCTCCGACAACCTCGCGCGGACCATCGGCGAGAGCGCGGCGTCGGGTTGGGTCTCGCGCTGGCAATGGAAGGGCGACTTGCGCGTGCGCAACGACATGATCTGGCAGGAGGCCAACCCGGTCGACCGCAACCGCAACCGCTTCCGGTTGCGGGCGGGCGCGATGGCGCGGGTCAACGACACCACCCGTGTCGAGATCCAGTTCGCGAGCGGCGAGGGCGGCGATGCGCGATCGTCGAACCAGACGTTCACGGATGCCAACTCCCGCAAGGCGCTGGACCTCGATCTCGCCTATGTCGAGTGGGCGCCGAGCGACGCGTGGCGGTTCACGGCCGGCAAGATGAAATACCCCTGGGTGCGCGTGCAGTCGTATTTCTTCGACAGCGACGTCAATCCGGAGGGCGTCGCGGCGGCGTGGCAACAAGGCACGACCGGGCTCTTCGGCAGCGTGTTCTATGCCGGTCTCTCGGAGCGAGCGAACTTCGCCGAGTCTTCGATGTTCGGCGCCCAGGTCGGATGGCGCGCGGCATCGTCCGATGGCGCGCGGACGCTGCTCGCCTTGTCCTACTACGATCATGGCGCGGTGCAGGGCTACAACCCGTTCCAAGGCGCGGGCGCCGGCGCGGCCGGTCTTGGCCCGTTCGGCAACACGACGACGACCAGCAGCAGCCTCTGCCGCCGTGCGGTGTACAGCGCGGCGGGGGCCGTCTCGCCCTGTCTCGCCAACGACTACGACATCGTGGAGCTGCTCGGCGAGCGCCAGTTCAACCTCGGCCCGCAGCCGCTGACCCTGTTCGCCAATGTCGCCCGCAACCTGAAGGCCGATGTCGGCGTCGCCTCGTCGACACCGTCCTCCAATGTTCCGGCCGGGCTCGACACCGCCTGGGCCGTCGGCTTCAACTACGGGCGTGCCAACGCCAGTCTTCCGGGCAGCTGGGAGATCGGATACCTCTACCAAAAGGTCGAGAAAGACGCCCTGTTCGGTCAATGGATCGATTCGGACTTCGCGGCGGGCAACACCGACGGCGGCGGCAGCGCGTTCCGCGGTGCCTACCAGCTTTCGAGGAACTGGCGGTTCAACGTCACGTACATGGCGAGCGAGACCAACCTCGACGTACCGGCGGCGATCACCGTCCCGCCCGGCGCCACGGTCAAGGATCGGGGCTACGACCGCCTGCAGGTCGACCTGAGCTGGACGTACTGACCGGGTCCGGCCCAGTCACGGGCCGGGCCCCCGTGAATTTTCCGTGACGGAGCCTGTGGCGGGGTGTCGGCCGGGATAAAATGCCGGATGGCGGTCCGCCCCCCGTCGCCCCCTGTCAGGGAGCCTTGATGAGTCCGTCGATAGTCTTGTTGCTGATCGTGGCGCTCGCGGTGCTGGCCTTCCAGGTCGGCAAGGCGCGTTCCATCGAAGTCGCCGGTGGTCCGCGTGCCACGCGCGCCCTGCATTCCTTGCCCGGTCACTACGGCCTGCTCACGGCGTTCTGGTGCGTGTTGCCGGCGCTCTTCGTGTTCGGCGTCTGGGTCGCGTTCCAGGATGGCATCCTCACGCGCCTCGTCGTCTCGCAGTTGCCTGCCGAGCAGCGGGACCTTCCGGCCGAGCAGATGTCGCTGCTCCTCAACGACCTGCGCAACGTGGTGGCGGGGAACGTGCCCGCCTCGATGGTCGCGGATCCCGTCCGCGCCGCCGCAGCGGAGTTCGTGCGCTTGCAGGGCATCGCGAACCTGTCGCTCGCCGGCGTGGCGCTCGGCGTCGGAGTGCTGGCGTTGCTGTACGCGCGTCGCCGCATCCGCCCCGACCTGCGCGCACGCAACGAATACGAGCGCATGGTGGAGTGGGCGTTGTTCGCCTGCTCGGCGGTCGCCGTGCTCACCACGCTCGG
>JBIIVD010000102.1:0-2629 GCA_044339635.1 Steroidobacteraceae bacterium
TCGTGTTCATGTCGATGCTCGCGTACAGCGCACAGGACCTCGTCCTCGAACCCTTCGCCGGCAGCGTGTTCGGCTTGAGCCCCGCGGACTCGACGCGCCTCTCCGGCGTGCAGAGCGGTGGCGTGCTGATCGGCATGATCGTGGTGGCGGTGATCTGCACGGCAGGCGCGGGCACGCGATTCGGGTCCTTGCGCGGCTGGACCATCGGCGGCTGTGTCGGCTCGGCGGCGATGTTGGTGTTGCTCGCCGTGGGCGGTCTCGTGGGCGCAGGTTGGCCGTTGCGCACGACGGTGTTCCTGCTCGGCCTCGCCAACGGCGCGTTCGCGGTGGCGGCGATCGGCTCCATGATGGGTCTCGTCGGGCGCGGTCGCGAGTCGCGCGAAGGGACCCGGATGGGCCTGTGGGGCGCTGCGCAAGCCGTCGCCTTCGGATTGGGCGGCATCCTCGCGACCGGCGCCGTGGACCTCGCCAAGGCCGCGAGCGGCTCGGCGCCGCTCGCCTATGGCGTGGTCTTCGTCACCGAAGCGGTGCTGTTCGTCTTGGCGACGCTCTATGCGGTGCGGCTGAGCCGCGAGGACACTGAGTCGGTCGCCGGGTCGGTTGCAACAGAGGCGGGCGGGCGCTGGGCGCCGGCCGGGAGGAACTGACATGAGCGCGCAGATGCCCGAATACGATGTGGTCGTGGTCGGCGGCGGTCCCTGTGGCGCGACCGCCGCCGATGATCTCGCCCGCGGCGGCTGGAAAGTGCTCTTGCTCGATCGCGCGGGGCGCATCAAGCCCTGCGGCGGCGCGATCCCGCCGAAGGCCGTCGACGAGTTCGAGATCCCGCAGGACCTGCTGGTGGCGCGCATCACCTCGGCGCGGATGGTCGCGCCGAGCGCGAAGGCCGTGGACATGCCGATCGACGGCGGCTACGTCGGCATGGTCGACCGTGAGGTCTTCGACGAGTGGTTGCGCGATCGTGCGCGACGGAACGGGGCGTCGCGCGAGGCGGGGACCTTCACCGCCTTGACGCGTGATGTCGACGGTCGCGCCATCCTGCACTTCACCCCGAAAGCGGGCGGTAACGATGGCGCCGACGACCGGCGCGACGCCGGGGCTACGCGCCAGGTGCGGACGCGGCTCGTGCTCGGCGCGGACGGCGCCCGCTCCGAGGTCGCGCGGCAATGCATCGCCGGCGGCCGTGAGGTGCCGTTCGTCTACGCGTACCATGAGATCCTGCGCACGCCGCCGTCGCAGCCGACCGGCTACGACGGCAGCCGTTGCGATGTCTATTACCAGGGCGGCCTGTCGCCCGATTTCTACGCTTGGGTGTTCCCGCACGGCGACACCATCAGCGCGGGTGCCGGCACGGCGCACAAGGGGTTCTCGATCCGCCATGCCGTCGGCGACCTGCGGCGCATCGCCGGCCTCGAACGGGCCGAGGTGGTGCGGCGCGAGGGCGCGCCGATCCCGCTCAAGCCGCTGCGGCGCTGGGACAACGGCAGCGACGTGCTGGTGGCGGGCGATGCGGCCGGCGTGGTCGCACCGGCCTCTGGCGAGGGCATCTACTACGCGATGGCCTGCGGCCGCATGGCCGCGCAGTCCTTGGCGCGCTGCCTCGAGAGCGGCGATCCGCGCGCGCTGCGTGCGGCGCGCCGCGACTTCATGGCGCAGCACGGCCGTGTCTTCTGGGTGCTCGGCCTGCTGCAGCGCTTCTGGTATTCGAGCGACGCCCGCCGCGAGCGCTTCGTGAAGATGTGCCAGGATCCCGACGTGCAGCGCCTCACCTGGGAGTCGTACATGCACAAACGCCTGGTGCGGCGCGATCCGATGGCGCACATCCGCGTGTTCTTCAAGGACGTCGCGCACCTGCTCGGCCTCGCGCCGACCTGACCCCGCGGCTGCGACCGCATGCTCGCCGCGCGCCTCGCCGATGGCAGCCTGCTGCTCGCGATCGTCGCGCTGATCGCGCTGGAGGCCTCGGCGCTGCTGTGGCTCTGGTACCGGCGAGGTGCGGGCCTCGCGCCGCGCGAATACCTCGGCAACCTCGTCTCGGGCGGCCTGCTGATGATGGCCGTAAGGGCCGCGCTGCTCGATCAGCCCTGGGTGCTCGTCGCCATGTGGCTGCTCGGCGCCTTGTTCGCGCACGTGATCGACGTGCTGCTGCGCTGGCGGCGGTCCGCGGGCCGGCTGCGCTTCAAAGACTGATCGACGTCTCGAACACCATCGTGGCGCTGCCGATGATCCAGACGCCGACGAGCGCGCCGTCGGCGAACTCGAGCTCCACATCGACGCGCCCGGGGCGCTGCATCGACTGGCCCTGCGCGCCCGAGAACGCGGCGCGGTCCCCGTCACGGGGCAGCAAGCCGTGGTGCAGGAGGTAGGCGCCGAGCAGTCCGTGCGCGTTGCCACTCACCGGGTCCTCGGGGATGCCCATCGCGGGACAGAACATCCGCGAGAGCGTGAGACAGCCCTCGATCTGCGGATCGAGCGTGAAGACGAAATGCCCGGCGGCGCCGAGCTGCGCCGACAGGGTGTTCAGGCGGTTGAAGTCGGGCTTCATCGCTTTGAGTTGCTGCGGGCCGCGCACGCCGATGAGCAGCCGGTTGCCGGCACCGCCCACGATGCGCATCTCGCAGCGCGGGTC
>JBIIVD010000026.1:0-34055 GCA_044339635.1 Steroidobacteraceae bacterium
GCATCGTCGGCCTCAATGTGGGCTTTGATGCCGTGCCCTGGGAACAGACCGTGCAGATGCTCGCCGCCTTCCGTCACTGGGTGCGTCGGCACCCCCGGCGGTACCGGTTGGCCGAGACCGCCGCCGACCTGTCGTCGAAGGACCGGCGGTTGGCGGTGTTCTTCGACATCGAGGGCGGCAGCGCGCTGAACGGCCAACTGAGCCTCGTCGAGCTCTACCGCGACCTCGGCGTCCGGTGGATGTCGATGGCCTACAACCGGAACAACCTGTTGGGCGGCGGTTGCCAGGACACGGACAAGGGGCTGACGAAGTTCGGCCGGGCGGTGGTCACGGAGATGGAGCGGGTGGGCATGACCGTCTGCTGCAGTCATACGGGCCATCGCACCACCATGGATGTGATGCGCCACGCCACGCGGCCGGTGATCTTCTCGCATTCGAACCCGCTCGCGCTCTGGAAGCACAAGCGGAACATCCGCGACGAAGCGATCCGCGCCTGTGCCGCTACCGGCGGGGTCATCGGCATCAACGGCATCGGCACCTTCCTCGGCGAGAACGACAACCGCTCGGCGACCTTCGCGCGGCATGTCGATCATGTCGTGCAGCAGGTCGGCATCGATCACGTCGGCATCGGCCTCGACTACGTGTTCGACATGCAGGAGCTGGACGACTACATCGCTGCGCATCCCGAGATATTCCCGCCGGAGCAGGGGTACGCCAAAGGCCTGCGCCTCGTCGCGCCCGAGCAGTTGCCCGAGATCGCCGCGGAGCTCTTCAGGCTCGGCTATCGCACCGGCGATGTGCGCAAGGTGCTGGGCGGGAACTTCCTGCGCGTCGCGAAGACCTGCTGGCCGAAGGGTCTGCCCAAGCGCTGAAGCGGCGCGGACCTCAGGCGGCGGCGGCGCGCAGCGCCGAGATCGCCGTCATCATGTGCTTCTCGACCATGCTCACGGACACGCCCGTGGCGCGGGCGATCTCCGCGTAGCTGTCCCCGTGCACGCGGTGCAGGATGAACGCTTGGCGCGTGGCCGGCTTGAGCGCGGCGAGCGCGGCCAGCACCTGCGCCAGGCGCTCGTCGTACTCCAGAGCTTCCTCCGGGGTGGGACCGGCGCAGCGCAGCTCGGCCTCGTCCAGCTCGACCGAGACGCTGGCGGCCTTGATGTGCAGGCGCCGGGCACGGTCGCGGACCAGGTTGCGCGCCAGCGTGAACACGAACGCCTCGGGCCGCTGCAGGTGGGCCGGGCAGGAATCGCCCACGAGGCGCAGGAACACCTCCTGGGTGAGGTCGTCGACATCGTGGGCGTTCAGCCGGTAGCTGGCGAAGAAGCGCTGCAGCGGCCGGCGGAAGCGCGTGTGCAGCGCCACGACGCGGTCTGCGCCGATGCGCGGCGCGAAACCCGACGGATCCATGACTGCGGCCATGTCGCCTTCCCCGGAGTTGCTCGGTGTCTCTTCTCACTGCTGCCCATACAGCAGTGTCCGTACACTTGTGTATGGATTGAGCATCGCGGGGTCGGCCGCGGCTTGTCAAGCGCGGCGCGGACTTCCGGGGGGATGGGGTGTCAGCGGCGGGTGAGCACCCGGGTGTACAGGGGCAGGAACCGCAGGCGCTGCTCGCGCGGCTCCTCGACGCCCATCGCGTAGTAGCCGACTTGGTGGAAATAGGTGATGCGGGCGCGGATGAAGGCCTCCTCGTCCGGGTGGCCCATGTCGAGGAACAGCTGTTTGAGCACCTCGATCCGCTCATCGTCCACGCGCCGGACCGCGTGGGCGACCTTTGCCGACACGCGCGCCCAGTCGCGCACCGCCGCATCCCAAGCCGGGCTGTAGCCCGCCTCATTGATCCAGATGTCGACGACGGTCTGGAACGCAGCCATGCCGTCGCGGCCAGGCATCTTCAGCAGGGCCCGGAAGGCGGCACTGTTGTTCTGCTCCCAGTCGACGAGCAGCTCGTCGAGGAGCTGTTTGCGGCCGTTGAAGAACCAGTAGAAGCCGCCGCGCGTGACCTTGAGGCGCCGGGCGAGCTTGCCGACCTCGACGCCGCGGATGCCGTCGCGGATCAGCGCCTCGCGCGCGGCGGCGAGCCAGGCCTCGCGCCCGAGGGGACTCGTGCGGGACCGGGCGGCCGGGCCCCGGCGAGCGGTGGTGGTTCGCGGTTGACTGGTTTTTTTGACGGGCATCCGGATGATGGACCTTCGAAGTGCGACGATACCCTGCGCTGAGGAGGCACCGGCCGCCTGCGTCTAGGACCACGGGTGTCCGTCTTGGGCGCGAAGCAGAGGATCGACCGTCATCATGGAGATTACCCGACCACGTCCCGACCCGCCATCGTCCGGCTCGGGCCACCATCGCGAAGTCCTCTGGCTCTCCGCCACCGAGCTGTGGGAGCGATTCACGTTCTATGGCCTGCGGGCCCTGCTGGTGCTGCACCTCATCGCGGCGCCGGCAGCGGGCGGCTTCGGCCTGACCGATGCCGACGCGGCGGCGGTGTACGGCCTCTATGCGGCGACCGTCTACCTGTCGGCCCTTCCCGGCGGACTGCTGGCGGACCGCTATCTCGGCCCGGTGCGGTCGATCTGGCTCGCGGGGTCTGCGATGCTCGCCGGCAACCTCGTGCTCGCGTTCGCCGATGCGCTCGCGACATTCGCGGCAGGCCTCGCGCTCGTCGCCCTCGGGGCCGGCACCCTCAAGGCCAGCATCGTGCCGCTCGTGGCGCGCGCGGCGCGGCGCGAGGGCCGCTCGCTCGATGCGGCTTTCACCATCTTCTATGTCGGCATCAACATCGGCGGCATCGGCGGTCCGCTGCTGGCGGCGACGCTGGCGAGCCGCTTCGGGTGGTCGGCGGGTTACCTCGCCGCCGCCGCCGGCATGGCGCTCGGGCTCATCACCTATTCGCGGATCGCGCGGCTGCTGACCGATCCCGCCGATGTCGCCCGCGTCCCCGCCCCCGGAGTGCTCATCGCGTCGGTCGCAGGCTTGGCTGCGGCAGGCCTGCTGGTAGCGACCGTACCGCCCGTCGCGCTCGTGAAGGGCTTCCTCGCGGTGGTGAGCGCCGCCACCGTCGCCGGCTTCATCTACCTGCACCGATGTGCCGAGTCGGTCGTCGAGCGGCGCAACGTGGTCACCCTTGCCGGGCTCTTCTGCGGCGCAGTCGTGTTCTGGAGCGCCGGCGAGCAGGCAGCAGCCTCGCTGACGCTGTTCGCTGCGCGCTTCACCGATCGCGTGGTCCTCGGCAGCGAACTGCCCGCCGCGTGGTTCCAGTCGCTCTATCCGGCGGGCGTGGTGCTGCTCGCACCGTTGTTCGCGCTCGCGTGGACGCGCCTCGCGCGGCGCGGCGCAGATCCCGATGCAGTAGCCAAGTTCGGCGCCGGGCTGCTCGTCGGTGGTGGCGGCATCGCGCTGGCTGCGGCCGGCGCGTTCAGCGCCCCGCAAGGCGGCGCATCGCCGCTCTGGTTGGTCGGGACTTACCTGTTGATCGCGATCGGCGAGATCCTGCTGAGCCCCATCGGGCTCGGCGCGGCCGCCCGCTACGCACCGGCCTCACGGGTGGCCTTCGCGACGGGGTTGTGGTTCCTGTCGCTCGGGCTCGGCGGTCTGTTCGCGGGACTGACCGGGAGCCTCTTCGACCTCGGCAGTCCGTCCGGTCTGGGCGCTGCGTTCGCCTCGATCGCCGCGCTCCTTGCGGCCGCCGGCACGATCTTCCTGATCGTGTCGCGGCGGTCGCAGGGAGCGGCGTCCGCTTAGAAGCGCTTGCGCACCACCATGCCGTAGGTGCGCGGCTCGAGGGGCACCGCGTACAGCGTGTTGGAGGTGAAGGGCTGCGGCGCGAAGGCCTCGCGGCCGAGGATCGCGTAGTCGAAGGTATCGAGCACGTTGCGGATGTAGGCCGAGACCTCCCAGCCGCCCTCGAGCGTCACGCCCGCGCGCAGGTTGAGGCGGTCGTAGCTCGCGACCGTGTTCTCGGCAGCCGGTGACGGCGAAGTCGTGGCGCCGTCGGGGACGTTGTAGTCATCCACATATTGCCAGGTCAGGCCGAGATCCAGCTTCGGCCCCGTGCCGAGCGGCACCGACCAATCGACCGTCAATGCGGCCGTGTTCTTCGGGATCGACCAGAACGGGTCGCCGGCCCGGTCGATGCCGAACTGGATGAACTCGTCGAACTTGGCATCGGTGTAGCCGTACGAGAGTCCGAAGCGCAGGTCGTCGGTGGGCGCCGCCGCGATCTCGAGCTCGACGCCCTTGCTCGTGCTCTTGCCGGCATTGGCGATCACGGTGATCGGCGTCAGACCGTTCGGGTCGGGCACGACATTGAGCGTCTGCTGCTGCTTGATGTCGATGTTGAACAGCGCGACGTTCGTCGTCAGGCGCCCGTCGAGCCAGCTGGCCTTGATGCCGAGGTCGTAGTTGGTGGACTCCTCATCGGCGTAGGGCAGGTCCTGCCCGGCCCGGCTCGGATAGCGGTTGATGCCGCCCGCCTTCCAACCCTGCGCCCAAGTGGCGTACAGGTTCACGTCCGGCGTCAGCTGGTAGGACACCGACGCCGTGCTCGAGAAGTTGTCGGCGCTGAAGTCGTTGGTCTTGAGGAAGGCGCGGATCGCGACGTTGGCGATGTTGATGACACGCTCGCCGTCCGTGTCCGCGGTCTCGTCGGAGTAGCGCGTCCCGAGGGTGACCTCGAGCTTCTCGATCGGCCGGAAAGTGACCTGCCCGAACGCCGCCCAGCCGTCGCGCGTCTCGGTGAAGCGCTCGCGGATGTAGAGCGGCGGCAGCACGCCGGCGCCGGCCAGACCGTGGTCGACGGTGCGGGGCTGGAGCATCTCCTGCTCGAACCAGTACGCACCGACCAGCCAATCGAGGCTCTGGCCGGAACCCGCCAGCCGGAACTCCTGGCTCGTGAATTCCTGCTTCAGGTTCTGCAGCTGATAGATGCCGCTGGCCTGCACCGGCTGCGGCGCGACGGTCAGCGGCACGATCGGCGGCGAGTTGGTCTGCGTGACGGCGTTCAGCGTGACCGGCGTCAGGTTGCTAGGCTTGGCGTCCCAGTCCCACTGGATGCGCGACTCGACCGTGCGCCGCCCCGTGATCGAGGTCAGCGTGACCGCATCGTTCAGCTCCCAATCGACGTTGAGCTGGATGCCATCCGTATCCTTGAAGTCGTCCGGACCGAGCTGGTCCGCGATCGCCTCGTAGCACTCGCAGCGCAGCGGCACGCCGATGCCCATCTCCTTCATGTCCTTGCGGCTGGCATCCAAGGTCAGCGTGCCGGTGAGCCGGTCGTTCGGCGTCCAGACCAGCGTGCCGCGCCCGACGAACTGCTTCGAGAAATAGTCGCGGTTGAGCGTGATGTTGCGCACATGGCCGTCGGTGGCGCCGTACTGCAGGCTGAGGCCGGCCGCGAGGGTGTCGGTCACCGGACCCATCAGGCTCAGCAGACCGCGGTAGGTGCCGAAGCGGGCGCCCTCCAGCTCGACGCGGCCTTCGAAGTCGCGGCCCGGCTTGCGCGTGACGATGTTCACCGCGCCGCCCTGCGTGTTGCGGCCGAACAAAGTGCCCTGCGGACCGCGCAGCACCTCGATGCGCTCGGCGTCGAGGAAGCTCGTGTCGAAGCCGATCTGCGGCTGGTACATGCCATCGATGAAGAGGCCGACCGCAGGCTCGAGACCGCCGTTGAAGCCGACGCCGCGGATGGTCAGGTACTGGTAGTCCGAGGTCGGGCTCGCACCGCCGGCCGCCGTGAAGTAGAGGTTCGGGATCCGGCTGTAGGTCTCCGTGATGTTGGTGATGCCCTCGGCCTCGAGCGCCGAGGCGTCGATCACGCTGACCGGAAGCGGCACGTCCTGGAGCGTTTCGGCGCGCTTGCGGGCCGTCACGACGACCTCGTCCAGCGCGACCTCGGCGGCGTAGACCGGCATCGCGGCGGCGACGGCGCCGGCCAGCAATATGCCGCGAACGGCGGCACCGACGTTCCCGGATCGATGATGGCTTGTCTGCATGGCTGTCCCTCGGTATGGCCCCTGCCCGCCGCCGCCTGACCGCCAGTCGACGTATGGGAGGTGATCTCGTAAGCGTCCAGACGCAGGGCAGGCCGAGTCCCTCAACGGTACTTCTCAACGGTACCGGGGGATAAGGGCCGGGAGACCCGGCCGAGGGTCAGGCTGGGGGGGCGAGCCGCGGGCGATCAGGCCGGGCGGCCGACGAGGTCCGGTTTGGGGTCGCCCATCCGGTAGATGGCGTGGATGTCGTGGCTGACCGTGTCGCGGGCGACATTGAACCACTGGGTACAACCGTAAGTGTGGCACCAGCGCTCGAAGTGCAGACCCTTGGGGTTGTCGCGGACGAACAGGTAGCGGGCCCAGGTCTCGTCATCGACGTCGATCGACGGTCGTGCGATGTGCGACTGGCCGCCGTAGGTGAATTCGGTTTCGTCGCGTGGACCGCAGCACGGGCAGGATATTTTCAACATGGCGACTGAAGATCCTGGATCTGGATAGGGTTGGAGGTGGTCCGCACTGCCGGCGCCGTCGGGCGACTTCGGGCCGATGCTATCCAAAAGCGCCGGCGCGTGCGACCAGATCTTTGCCTCCCCGCCGGATCCCGTCATGGCGATACGGGCACGCTACACCATTGCCGACAGCACGTATCGGGACGAGCGGGTGGGCGGGGAGGCCGGGTCGGTGCCACGCTGGGCGTGATGTAAAAGACCGGGATCGATGTCCGCGTTGGCCTGATTCCTGCGTAAGACGACGCGAATGGATATCGCGTCCACCACCACGGTACGGCAACGGCTCGCGGACCTCGTCAGGGGTGCCGGGGGGCGGGAGGTCTGCGCGCTGCTCTACGGCGTCGATCGCGGCGTCGATCGCGGCGTCGATCGCGGCGTCGAAGATGGCGCGGGCCTGACGCTCGATCGCGTCGTCCCGGTACGGAACCTCTGCCGCAGCCCGGGGCGGTTCGCGTTCCGTGCGTCCGCCCTTGAGGTCGCCGCGCACGTCACGGGCAACGCCACACCGCTCGCGTTGTTCCCGATCGCGCTGTTCCACAGCCACCCGCCCGGGCATGCGCTGACGCCGTCGCGCGCGGACCTCGTGATGTTCCGCCGCACGCCGTTCCGGGCGCAGCTCATCGGCGCGCTGGCCGGGCCCTCTTCCCGTTCCCGTTCCCCTTCCCGTTCCCCTGTCGGCGCGGCCTTCTGCTGCGCCGCCTTCGATCCTCACGGCCAGGAGATAGCCCTGTCATGGCATTAGACCCCCATCTGTTCACGAGCTCGACGAGCCGACACCGGCGTTTGCGCGACCATGTCATCGACCTCAACCAGTCGATGGACTTCGACGAGATCGTCACGAAGATGCTCGCCACGCTGCGCGAGGCCGCAAAGACGCAGCCGTTCGCGCGGCACTTCCTCGACGCCCACACCCCCGCCGAGCGCCGCCGCATCGTCGAGACCAACCTGCGGCGCTTGCGGGTGCGGTTCGCGGATGTGGAACCGGGCGTGGTCGCCGGGGCTTCGGAGGAGGGCGAGAAGTCGCTGTGGGAATCGTTCACGGCCTGGTGGGACGACCTGTGGAAGGACGATGAGGCTGGCGACAAGGGATCCGACGACACGGACGCGGAAGACCCCGACGAACTGACCGCCCGGGACACCATCAACCGACCCGCGCTGAGTGACCTTGAAAACCTGGAGTACCAATGACCATGAACAACAAGAAGTCCGCATCGCTCGCGATGCTGGATGAGCTCGAGGTCCGCGCGGTGTACTTGCGCGTGATGGCCCAGAAATACCAACGCGACATCGACATCCTCGGCGCCCTCGAGCCGAAGATCCCCCTGGAGGCGCTGCCGCACCTGCGACGGGCCATCCGTCTGCGCCTGCAGGCGCTCGGCGACGCCAAGATGGGCGAGCAGGACACGCTCGCGTCCCAGGATTTCTACCAGCTCCACAAGCGAGGCCATGCCCGATGAGCACCGTGACCCTGTTGCCGAACACCGATTTCACCGCCACCCTGTTCGAGCGGATCTCCAAGGCGCGCAAGAGCGTCTACATCAGCGCCTTCAGCTTCAGCCTCGCGGAGCGGACGCTGCGGCTCCCCGTGCGCAACCTCGTCCGGCTGCTCGCCGCCAAGAAGAAGGCCGGCGTGGACGTGAAGGTGATCGCGGGTACACGCCGCAAGACCGACCCGACCCAGCCGCTGCAGCCGCTCGACGTCAACAACGAGGTGTCGCTCAGCATCCTCGGCGCGGTCGGCGTACCGGTCGCCTTCCATCAGGACGCGCGTTACGGCTCGTCGCACCGCAAATACGTGCTGGTGGACGAGCGCTACAGCCTCGTCGGCAGCCACAACCTCTCGCCGCGGGCGCTGAGCGAGGGCAACGACGACTCGGTCGAAGTCGATGATGAGACGACCGGCAAGGCGCTGGCTCGGGTGTTCCGTGGCGATTGGTCCGCCGCGACGCCGCTGCCGGCCGCCGATCGCGTCACCGTGAACGCCGCGCTGCTGCTGCGGCAGTCCGAGACCCAGGGCCACGGCAAGCTCGGGCGGCCGATCGACGGCTGTGCGGTCGAGCTGCTCTTCGACCGACAGTACTTCCGCGAGGTCCTGGCGGCGCTCGACACGGCGGCGACCTCCATCGACATCGCGATGTTCTATTTCGGCAAGTCGCGTTCCGCCCGCGCGATGACGAGCCAGCTCGCCGCGGCGCTGATCAAGGCGCACGGTCGCGGCGTGAAGGTGCGCCTGATGCTGGACGTGGACCAACCGGGCGCGATCTACCGCTCCGAGCAAGCGAACACCGCCCGCCTGGAGCAGCTCCGCGCCGCCGGCATCGAGGTCGCCTTCGACGACCCCGCGACCGCGATGCACAGCAAGCTCGTGGTGGTGGACGGCGAGACGACCTTCGTCGGCAGCCACAACTGGACGGAAGGGTCCGTGTCGAAGTACCGGGAGCTCAGCGTCGTGGTGCAGAGCCGCAAAGTCGCGGCTGCCTACGGCAAGGCCCTGGACCGGCGGCATGCAGCGGCGCAGGCACGGGAACGCGTATCGGGGTGAGCGCCCGGGTGGGGGTGGCGGTTTGTGACGGAAGTGAAGCGGGTGGGGGTAGCGGCGCACTGTGGGCGCGTTAGTACTTCGTTAGTACCGGGTTCATACGCCGCGACAGGTGCGAGAAAAGGGCCTCACATGCGGGCCTGCGGACGGGCAGGCGCGCAGGCGCGCACGCATATCTGCACGAACGCAACCGTTTGACCGGTACCCGCCCAGGTCCGTACGGCCTACTCTCATTGAGCGCAAACGAGATCCGGCACAAACGAGACGGCCATGCCCAACGAATCGGTGTTCACGCTGAAGCTCGAGCCGGATCTGCGGCGTGCGTTCTTCGCCGTCGTACGGGCGAACGACCAGACCGCCTCGCAAGCGGTGCGGGACCTGATGCGGGAGTACATCGACCGGCATCGGCGGGCGGACGAGTACGCAGCGTTCCTGTCCGTGAAGGTGGAACGGGCGCGTGCGCAGGTGGCGGCGGGGCGCTGTGCGGCGGCGGCGGACGTCGAGGCGCGCTTCGCCTCGAAGCGGCGCAAGAGCGGCAACGCTTGAGTTGCGAGGCATGAACGTCATCTGGACGCTCGAGGCGCAACGCGATCGCGAGGACATCTTCGAGTACATCGCGTCAGGTGATCCGCTCGACGCCGCCCGCGTGGATGAGCGGTTCTCGTCGGCGGCGCGGCGGCTCGGGTACCAGCCCCTGAAAGGGCGGGGAGGCCGGGTCGTCGCCACGCGTGAGTATCTCGCGCACGAACACTACCGCCTGGTCTATGAGATCCGCGGGGATTCTCTGCGGATCCTCGCACTGGTGCATGTGACGCGGCATTGGCCGACTCCGCGCGGGGCGTGAAGCACGGAGCGTGAAGCACGGTGCACGAGGTGGGATCGGCGTTGCCGCGCAGCATGACGCGAGTCACACTCCCACCATGACCCTCCACACATTGAAGAACGTCCGCGCCTGGACGGAGGGCGTGGAGGTCGATCGCGACGCGGTCGAGCAGATCCGCAACATCGCCTCG
This sequence comes from Steroidobacteraceae bacterium, assembly GCA_044339635.1. Taxonomy (GTDB): domain Bacteria; phylum Pseudomonadota; class Gammaproteobacteria; order Steroidobacterales; family Steroidobacteraceae; genus UBA964. Next base: position 10,052 of record JBIIVD010000026.1, read on the forward strand.
CTGCCGGTGCTCGGCGGCCCGGTCGCGGTGATGCCGGATGTGCACCTCGGCAAGGGGACGACGGTGGGCACGGTGATCCCGACCCGCGCGGCGATCATCCCGGCGGCGGTCGGCGTCGACATCGGCTGTGGCATGTGCGCGGTCAAGACCTCGCTCGTGGCCCGGGACCTGCCGGACTCGCTCGCGCGGCTGCGCTCGGCGATCGAGGCCTTGGTGCCGGTGGGCGCCGAGTCGCACGACAAGCCCGTGAACACGCACCACGATGGGCTCTTCGGCATCGCGCTCAAGCGCAAGGGCGCCGAGCTGCAGGCGCGCTATGAAAAGCTCGGCATCCTGCGCCGCATCGGCAAGTACGACCACGCGCGGGTGTGGACGCAGCTCGGTACGCTAGGCGGCGGCAACCACTTCGTCGAGGTCTGCCTCGATGAGTCGGGTGCGGTGTGGATCATGCTGCACTCCGGGTCGCGCCATATCGGCAAGACGATCGGCACCACCGCGATCTCGATGGCGCGCGAAGAAGCCCGGCAGCGCGAGGGCAAGCTGCCGGACCTCGACCTCGCCTGGCTGGACGAGGGCACGGCGTCGTTCGATGGCTATGTGGAGGGCCTGCGCTGGGCGCAGGACTACGCTGCGCACAATCGCAACCTGATGCTGCATGCGGTGCTCAAGGCGATGCGCGCGGAGTTCGGCCGCGACATCGGCACGGCGGAGCACGCCGTCAACTGCCATCACAACTACGCCTCGGTCGAGGAACACTTCGGCAGCAAGCTCTGGATCACCCGCAAGGGCGCGGTGTCCGCGCGCGCGGGCGAGCTCGGCATCATCCCGGGGTCGATGGGCGCGAAGTCGTTCATCGTACGCGGCAAGGGCCACGCCGAGTCGTACTGCTCCTGCTCGCATGGCGCCGGCCGGCGCCTGAGCCGCACCGCCGCCAAGCGCGCGTTCACGCTCGCGGACCTGCGGGCGCAGACCGCGGGCGTCGAATGCCGCAAGGACGAGGGCGTGATCGACGAGGCCCCGGGCGCCTACAAGGACATCGACGCCGTGATGGCCGCGCAGGCGGAGCTCGTCGAGGTGGTGCACACCCTCAAGCAGGTGATGTGCATCAAGGGGTGAGGGGGGCGCCCCGGTGGGGGCCGGCGGATTCATTGAAGCCGGTTGCCTTGCGGCAGGGGGTATGGCGATACTCGCCACAGACCCGCCAACGCCACCCCGGAGGATGCACCCATGCCTACGAAGAAAACCGCGCGCAAGTCCACCAGCGTCGCTGCCCTCATCAAGGAAAAGAACAAGGCGTTCGGCGCCGCCGTCGCCGCCGGTGATGCCACGGGCCTCGCCCGGATGTATACGAGGAACGCCCTGCTGATGCCGCAGAACGCGCCCGCCTGCAAGGGCACCAAGGCCATCGCTGCGTTCTGGCAGGGGGCGTTCGGCATGGGGATCCGCGGCGCGGCGCTCAGGTCCAAACAAGTGGAGCAGTTCGGCACCACAGCGGTCGAGGTAGGCGCGTTCACGCTGTCCGCCGCCGACGGCAACGTGATCGACAAGGGCAAGTACATCGTCGTCTGGAAGAAGGACGCCGGCCAGTGGAAGTTGCATCAGGACATCTTCAACTCGGACGGCGCACCCGCCGGCGGAGCCTGAGACGCGGAGCCGCGCCATGCGCCTGACCGCATCGTCCATCGTGTCCGCGGCGGCGGTGCTGCTGGCGGGCCTTGCCGGCTTCGCGGGCCGCGAGGCTTGGGCGCAGGCGGCAGCGGCACCCGCAGCACCCGCCTCGACCACCCCCGCCCCCGCCCCCGCCCCCGCCCCGACGCCGGACCAACTGATGGCGACGGCGCAGCAACTGCTGCGCACGGGCGACCGGGCGGGCGCGATCGCCTCGCTGCGCTCGGCGGTCGCGCTCGACCCCACGCACGGCTCGGCGGGGCTCCTCATCACGACGCTGCACCAGGACGACCGGATCGAGGAGGCCTATGCGATCGGCGACCGCTATCGCCGCGAGGGGCCGCGCAACCCGCGCGCGCTGTTCCGCTTCGGCTGGGTGCTGGCCTTCACCGGCGAGATCGCGCGGGCCGAGGCACTGTACCGCGACCTCGTCGTGCTCGACCAGGGCGGCATCTACGAGGCCTGGGGCAACGGTGAGCTCTCCTACCTCGCGCGTGCCCGCGGCGAGCCGAAGCTCGCGGTCGAGCATATGCGTCGCGCGGTGGCGGCAAAGCCGGACGATGTCGTCTCGCGGGTCGGGCTCGCGCAGATGATGATCAACGCGGGCGCGGGCGCCAACGCGGGCGCGGACCTGAGCGCGGTGCGTGAGGCCGTGCCGCTGCTCGAGGCGGAGCTCGCCAAGAACCCGGCCGCCGTCGGCTACGGCGGCATGCCGGCGCCGATCGTGCTCGGTTGGGCGTACCGCCTGCTCGGCGATGACGCGGCAGCGGCGAAGTGGTTCGCCACGCTGGAAACCGCACGCGCGGCGGGGGCTTGGGCGCGGGAGCCTGCGCGCGAGCTCGCGTTCCTCGCGGTGAGCGGCCGCCGCGACGAGGCGCTGCAGCTCGCGGCGCGCACGCCGCACATCCTCTTGTACGGCGCGCCGGACCCGCACGACCGGATGTTCGATTCGCTCGTGGGAGCACCGGAATACGAGGCGCTGTTGCAGCGCTCGCGATCGAAGGTCGATGCCGAGCGCAAGCGGTTGGGGTGGGGGGCGTTGTAGGGCCCCGCCCTCAGACGTCGAGGTTCGCGACCGACAGGGCGTTCTTTTCGATGAACTCGCGGCGCGGTTCGACCTCGTCGCCCATCAAGGTGGTGAACACCTCGTCGGCGGCGATGGCGTCCTCGATGCGCACCTGCATCAGGCGGCGCACTTCGGGGTTGAGGGTGGTCTCCCAGAGCTGCTCGGGGTTCATCTCGCCGAGGCCCTTGTAGCGCTGGATGGACTGGCCCTTGCGGGCGTGCTCGAACAGCCAGTCGATGGCTTCGCGGAAGGTCGAGATCGCGTGGCGCGACTCGCCGCGCTGCACGAACGCGCCCTCGCCGATCAGGCCGGAGAGGGTGCGCGCGAGGTCGGCGATGCGCTGGTACTCGGCGGACCCGAAGAAATCGCGCGGCAGGTAGCGCTCGAAGCGGCTGCCGTGCTCGACGCGCACGATGTGCAGGCGTGCGGCGGGGACGCCCTCGCCCGCGGGCTGCAGCTCGAGTTCGTAGCGCGCGGCGCCATCGCCCGTGGCGGAGAGGCGCGAGGCGAGCTCGTCCACCCAGCCCTGCAGCCACTCGCGGCGGTCGAAGTCGGCGGGGGTGATGACGGGCAGGTACACGAGGTTCTCGAGCACGCGCGCGTCGTAGCGGCGCGCCCAACGCGCGACGATGGCCTGCACCTCGACGTGGTGGCGCGCGACCGACTCGAGGCCGGATCCGCGCAGCGGCGGCGCGCTGGCGTTGACGTGCAGCGCGGCGTCCTCGAGGGCGGAGTTGAGCAGCATCGCGTTGAGCTCGGTGTCGTCCTTGACGTACACCTCCTGCTTGCCGCGCTTGACCTTGTACAGCGGCGGCTGCGCGATGTAGATGTGGCCGCGCTCGATCAGCAGCGGCAGCTGGCGATAGAAGAACGTCAGCAGCAGGGTGCGGATGTGGGCGCCGTCGACGTCGGCGTCGGACATCAGGATGATGCGGTGGTAGCGCAGTTTGTCGATGTCGAACTCGTCGCGGCCGATGCCGCAGCCGAGCGCGGTGATGAGCGTGCCGACCTCTGCGGAGGAGATCATCTTGTCGAAGCGCGCTTTTTCGACGTTGAGGATCTTGCCCTTGAGGGGGAGGATCGCCTGCGAACGGCGGTCGCGGCCCTGCTTGGCGGAGCCGCCTGCCGAGTCGCCCTCGACGATGAAAAGCTCGGAGCGGGCGGGGTCTTTTTCCTGGCAGTCGGCGAGCTTGCCGGGCAGGCCCGCGATGTCGAGCGCGCCCTTGCGGCGGGTGAGCTCGCGCGCCTTGCGGGCGGCCTCGCGGGCGCGCGCGGCCTCGATGATCTTGCCGGCGATGGCCTTGGCTTCAGACGGATGCTCGAGCAGGAACTCGGAGAACTTGGCGGCGAGCGCGGTCTCGACCACGCCCTTGACCTCGGAGGAGACGAGCTTGTCCTTGGTCTGCGAGGAGAACTTCGGGTCCGGCAGTTTCACCGAGAGGATGGCGGTCAAGCCCTCGCGCGCGTCGTCGCCGGTGGTCGGGACCTTTTCGCGCTTGGCGATGCCTTCTTTTTCGATGTAGTCGTTGAGCGTGCGCGTGAGCGCGGCGCGGAAGCCCGATAGGTGCGTGCCGCCGTCCTTCTGGGGGATGTTGTTGGTGTAGCAGAACATGGACTCCGCGTAGGAGTCGTTCCACTGCATCGCCACCTCGACGCCGATCGGGCCTTCCTGGGTGCGGAACCAGAACACGCGGTCGTGGATCGCGGACTTGCTGCGGTTGAGGTGCGAGACGAAGGCCTGCAGGCCGCCTTCGTGTTCAAAGATATCGGTCTTGCCGTCGCGCTCGTCCGTGAGGTCGATGCGCACGCCGGAGTTCAGGAACGAGAGCTCGCGCAGGCGCTTGGCGAGGATGTCGTAGTCGAACTGGATGTTGGTGAAGATCGTCGGCGAGGGCTTGAAGCGCACGCTCGTGCCGGTGCGATCGGTGGTGCCGGCGACGGCGAGCGGCGCGACGGGCTCGCCCAGGCGGTATTCCTGGGTGTGGCGCTTGCCGTCGCGGTGGATCGTGAGGTGCAGCACGTCGGAGAGCGCGTTGACGACGGACACGCCGACGCCGTGCAGGCCGCCCGAGACTTTGTAGGAGCTGTCGTCGAACTTACCGCCCGCGTGCAGCACGGTCATGATGACTTCGGCGGCGGAGCGGCCTTCTTCGGCGTGGATGTCGACGGGGATGCCGCGGCCGTTGTCCTCGACGGTGACGGATTCGTCGGCGTGGATCGTGACGAGGACGCGGTCGCAATGGCCGGCGAGCGCTTCGTCGATGGCGTTGTCGACGACCTCGAACACCATGTGGTGCAGGCCGGTGCCATCGTCGGTGTCGCCGATGTACATTCCGGGCCGCTTGCGGACGGCATCGAGGCCCTTCAAGACCTTGATTTTACTGGAGTCGTAGACTTCGGGTTCGGACATGCCCAGCGCCTGAAATTCGATGCGGAAGTATACCTGATTGGGGGGGTAGAGGGGGGGGTTCGGCGCTCCCGTCAACCTCGGCGACGGGGCTTCGTTTTGCCGTGTTTTGCCCGCATACGCTGATTGAAAGCCAGCACGTCGAACGGACGTGGCTCGCCGCTTTGCTCACCTTCCACGAGCGCTGCGCGGATCGCGTCGAACTCCGTGCCGCGTTCCTGCTCGCGACGGATCAGGTCGCGGATGTACTCGCTGTCGTTGGTATAGCCACCCGCATCGACCTGCTGCTTGACCCACTTGTCCTGCTGCGCGGTGAGCGTGATGGTCTTGCGGACGGTGGTCATGCGAAGCCCTCAAGTTGCACGATTTCTGATGATTTTATCATACCATCGATGCGCTTTTTTTTCGGTGGTGGGCACCGCATCTGTCCCTGAATTTATAGGTTTTCTCGCAAGATATGCAACTGGTTGTCGGGTGGCGCTAGACGCTACGATTAATGGGTGATAAGGTCATTCAGGCACAAGGGAATCGAACGGTTCTTCCGCACGGGCAGCACGGCCGGCATCCCTGCGGCCCATGCGGCGCGATTGGGTCGGCAGCTGACGGCGCTTCATGCCGCCACGTGCCCTGCGGACATGAACCTCGCGGGGTGGGGGCTGCATCCACTGAGAGGGCGGCTCGCGAACCACTGGAGCGTGAAGGTCAGCGGCAACTGGCGCCTCACCTTCGCGTTCGAGGACGGCGATGCCGTTCTCGTCGACTTTCAGGACTACCACTGAGCCGGATCAACAGGCACCACCATGACCCAAATGCACAACCCGCCCCACCCCGGTCTGACGCTGCGGGAAGATGTCCTGCCCGCCTTGGGACTGCAGGTCGGCGAGGCAGCGGCCCAGTTGGGGGTCGATCGGACGACGCTCTCTAAAGTGTTGAATGGTCGTGCGGCCATCAGTCCGGCGATGGCGCTGCGCATCGAGCGCTGGCTCGGGCGGGACCGTGGCGGCGCGGCGGAGCTCTGGCTTGCGCAGCAGACCGCGTACGATCTGTGGCAGGCGCGAGTGGCGCTTAACAGATCCAAGGCGCTGGCGGACATCAAACCCGTAGGCCGCAAAGTCGCCTGATTTATCCGAGCTCGTCCCCTACCCCCCCTCCACTCTCCCTTGTTCCACGTGGAACACGCGGTCGGGGGTGCCAAAGAGCCGGGTATCACGCTCCAGGGCCGTCACGATGATCTGGGTGTCGAGGCGCTGGACGCGGCGGATGAATCGGCCCAAGCGGTCCTGGTCGAGTTCGGCCGAAGGGTCATCCAGCAGCAGCGTGGGCAACAGGCCATGTTCGCGCTTCAGGAATTCGAGTTGGCAGAGGTGCAAGGCCACGGCCGCGAGCTTCTGCTGGCCGCGCGAGAGCACTTCGCGGGCCAACTTGCCGCGCAGCCGCAGCGACACATCGGCGCGATGCGGACCGATCGTGGTGGTATGGCGGTCGCGATCCCGCGGCGTCGAGGCCGTCAGGGCATCCGCGAGCGAGGCGCTGCGGTCCCACCCAGCCTGAAAGCCCAGCGTCAGGTCCAGCCCCACGAGTTCGGCCGAGATCTCCGCCCAGTACGGCTGCAGCGCGACCATCACCCGCTCGCGGCTCGCGGTCAGGCTCTCCCCTTCCCTCGCCATCTCCGGTTCCCAGACCGCGACCTCGCGCGACCCCATCCGCAGCGCCGCGTTGCGCTGCTGGAGCGCCCGTTGGTACCGGGACCAGGCCCCGGCGAAGGAATGTTCCACGTGGAACACCGCCCAGTCGATCCAGCGTCGGCGCCGGGCGGCGCTCTCCTCGATCAGCTTGTGGGCGTCCGGGTCCAGCGCCTGGACCGGGAAGGCCGTGGCCAGATCGGCCAGGGACCGCACCGGCGCGCCATCCAAGCGCGCGATCGTGCCACCGCCTTCGGTGCCTTCGCGGCGGATCTCGAGGCCGAGGGTATGCACAGGGCCCGTGGCGACGGCCGAGGCGCTGGCCGCATCTGCGACGCCTAGACTTTCGCGCGCCGGATGCGTCTTCCCCACCACCCGCGCCAACGACTGGCCGTGGCGGATCAGCCGCTCGTTGAGACGATTGCGGAAGGACCGGCCGCGGCCCAGCAGGAACGCGGCCTCAAGCAGCGAGGTTTTGCCGGCGCCGTTGGCGCCGTAGATGAGATTGATGCCGGTCCCGAACTCAAGTCGGGCGGATTCGATGCAGCGCAGATCCTGGAGGCTGAGCTCCGCCAAGGCCATGCGCAGTACTGCCTCTGGCCCGGGCGGCGGCTTAGAGCCGCATCGGCATCACGACGTACTTCGCGCCGTCGGCTTCGCCGGCCGTCACCAGGCAGCTGCTGTTGGAGTCGCTCAGCGCGATGTTCACGCGCGCCGTCTCGATCACCGACAGCGCATCCAGCAAGTACGTGACATTGAACCCGATCTCGATCTCTTCGCCGGCGTACGTGACCTCGATCTGGTCCTCGGCCTCTTCCTGCTCGGGGTTGTGCGCCTGCAGCGTCAACTGGTTCGGCTTCACGCTCAGGCGGATGCCGCGGTACTTCTCGTTCGACAAAATCGCCGTACGGTGCAGACTTTGCCGCAAAGTTTCGCGATCTGCGTCGATAATGCGGTTTGCGTTGGCCGGGATGACGCGCGAGTACTCCGGGAACTTGCCGTCAATAAGCTTCGAAGTGAAGCGAATGTCGCCGATCTGGCAGCGAACGTGGTTCGTCCCCAGCGCGAACTCCACCTCGCCGTCACCATCGCTCAGCATCCGGTGCAGTTCGAGCACGCCCTTGCGCGGCAGGATCACCTGCTGCTTGCCGGTCACCCGCTCGTTAAGTGCGGCATCGCACAGAGCGAGCCGATGCCCGTCCGTCGCCACCGCACGCACCCGCCCGCCCTCGGTCTCGAGCAGCAGGCCGTTGAGGTAATAGCGCACATCCTGCTGCGCCATCGAGAAGTGCGTCTTGTCGATGAGCTTGCGGAACGCCGTCTGCGGCAGCTTCAGCACCTGCGTCGCCTGGATGTCCTCGACCAGCGGGAACTCCGCCGCCGGCAGCGTCGAAAGCGTGAACCGGCTGCGACCCGCACGCACCACCATGCGCTCGCCTTCGGTCGTCAGCGTGACGTTCGTGCCCTCCGGGATCGCCCGCAGGATGTCGAGCAACTTGCGGCCCGGCACCGTGACCTCGCCCGGCGCCGCCACGGTCAGCGTCGCCGCGCTCACCAGCTCCACCTCCAGGTCCGTGCCCGTCACGCTCAGGCGGTTGTCTTTCGCGCTCAGGAGCACGTTCGACAGCACCGGCATGGTCTGCCGACGTTCGACGACACCGATCACGTTCTGGACCGGGCCGAGGATCTCTTCACGGGTGGCTGTGAGTTTCATAGTTTCAGGAGTGGTCTATATCCAGATGTTGTAGCAGTGATAGAGCCGGTGGATATGGGGAAAACCCCGAAAAAACCGCTGTTTTCAATGTGTTCGACGGCACACGGTCCGTGCGCAACCCGTGCGCCGCCCGTGCATTCCCTGTGGACGGATTGTGAATGATTTTCGCCCCCGAAAACATCCACAAGACATCCACATCATCCTGTGAGGGTTCTCAACAGGTTCTGATAGTCCTCGGCGACCCGTTGGTCCTCGCCGCGCAGCGCCACCACCCGCCGACAGGCATGCAACACCGTCGTATGGTCGCGCCCACCGAAGGCGTCGCCGATCTCCGGCAGACTGTGACGGGTCAATTCCTTCGCCAGCGCCATCGCCACCTGCCGCGGCCGCGCCAGCGACCGGCTGCGCCCCGGCGAGAGCAGGTCCGCGACCCGCAGCTTGTAGTACTCGGCCACCGTGCGCTGGATGTTCTCGATGGTCACAAGCCGCGCCTGCAGCGACAGCAGGTCCTTCAGCGCTTCTTTGGTGAAATCGATCGTGATCGGCTCGCCCGTGAACCGCGACTGCGCGATCACCCGCCGCAACGCGCCCTCGAGCTCGCGCACGTTCGAGCGGATCCGCTTGGCGATGAAGAGCGCCACCTCGTCGCTGAGCGCGACGCCCGCGGCCTCGGCCTTGGTCTTCAGGATCGCCGCGCTGGTCTCGAGCTCCGGCTGCTCGATCGCTACCGTGAGTCCCGAGCCGAAGCGCGATTTCAGCCGCTCCTCGAGCCCCTGCACCTCCTTCGGATAACGGTCGCAGGTGAGGATCACCTGCTGCTGCCCCTCGAGCAGCGCGTTGAAGGTGTGGAAGAACTCCTCCTGCGAGCGGTCCTTGCCGGCAAAGAATTGGATGTCGTCGATCAGCAGCGCATCGAGCGAACGGTACGCCGCCTTGAACTCGTTCATCTGGTTGTGCTGCAGCGCCTTCACCATGTCGCTGACGAACCGTTCCGAGTGCACATAGGCCACGCGCGCATCGGCCTTGCGCGCCTGGATCGCGTTGCCGACCGCGTGCATCAAGTGCGTCTTGCCGAGCCCGACACCGCCATAGATGAAGAGCGGGTTGTACGCGCGGCCCGGGTTTTCCCCGACCTGCTGCGCTGCGGCCTTGGCGAGCTGGTTGCTCTTGCCGACCACGAAAGTCTCGAACGTCGAATCCGGATTGAGGCGCGCGCCGACCACGATGCCGCTCGTCGGCTTGCCGAACCCGCGCGGCGCCGAGGGCGGCAACATCGCCGCACTGCCGCCCGCGCCCATGCCACCCGCACCGCCGCCGCCCGCCGCTGCATCCGCCGCCGGCTCCGGCCGCGACCCGACCTGCACCGTGACGATGGGCGCCTCCGCGCCGATCTCGGCCTGCAGCCACTCGCCGATGCGCGGCAACAAGTTCGCGTTGATCCAGTCGACCGCGAAACGGTTCGGCGCGAGCAGCCGCAGCGAGCCGTCGCCCTCGATCGCCTGTAGGGGCCGTACCCAAGTGTTGTAGTGCGTGTCGCTGAGCTCCGCCTGGAGCATCTCGACACAGCGATTCCAGAGCGGTGAGTCCACGCGGGGTCGGCCTTCGGTCGGGGGTCGCAGAGAATACCCGCCCCACCGGGCCTGTGGATATCTTCATTTCCGCCTGATTTGCGGCTTGACACCCAAATCCCTGCTGCGTACGATTTGCGACCTTTTTTCGGTCAAGCCGCCATGAAACGCACCTACCAGCCCAGCAAGGTCCGCCGCGCCCGCACCCACGGTTTCCGTGCGCGCATGGCCACCGCCAACGGCCGCAAGATCCTCTCGCGTCGCCGCGCCAAGGGCCGCAAGAAGCTGATCCCCTGATCGGCTGACCTCCGGTCACCCGATCCCCCATGGCCACGCCCAGGGCCACTCCCTCGGCGGCACCCCTGGGCTTCCCGGCCAGCCGCCGGGTGCTCCGCAAAGCCGACTTCGACACCGCCTTCCGCCAAGGCCGGCGGCTCGGCGACCCCCTCCTCAGCCTCGTGCTGCGCCCGAACGGTCTCGGCCACCCCCGCCTCGGCGTGGCGCTGGCCGCAAAAACCGTCGGAAATGCCGTCGCCCGCAACCGACTTCGTCGCATAATCCGCGACTCGTTCCGGCTTGCCCAAGCCCGCCTGCCCGCCGCCGACCTCATCATCGGCGCCCGCGCCGGCGTGCGCACGGCACCGGCCCCGCAGATCCGCGCCAGCCTCGAAACGCTCTGGAAAAAAGCCGTCCACGCATGTCCGCCGCCCGCGCCCTGATCCGCGCCGCCATCCGCGGCTACCAGATCGTGCTCAGCCCCTGGCTCGGCACGAGCTGCCGCTATCACCCCACCTGCTCGCATTACGCGCTCGAGGCCCTCGAGGTCCACGGCGCCGCGCGCGGCACGTGGCTCGCCCTTCGACGCATCGGCCGCTGCCACCCGTTCGCCAGCGCCGACTGCTACACCTGTGACCCCGTTCCCCGAGAGACCCCGTGACCTCGACCAACGCCCGCATGTTCCTGTGGCTCGGCCTCGTGATGGCCTTGTGGATCAACTACGAGACCTACCAGCGCGACTTCGCGCCGAAGCCGCTGCCGCCGCCCACCGCCGCCGAGATCGCGAAGGCCGCCGCGCCCACCGCGCCGGGCGCCCTGCCCGGCGCGGCGACCACCCTCGCCGCGAGCGTCCCCCAGACCGTCGCGCCCGCCCCGGCGGCTGCCGCGGCGCCCGCCCCCACGCCGCTCGGTGGCGCTGCGCCTGCGGTGGCTGCGCCGCCGGTCGCTGCTGCGCCTGCCGTAGCCGCCGCTGCGACGACCCCCGCCGCGACGGCCACCCCGGGCACCGTGCGCGTCACCACCGACGTGCTCGACCTCGAGATCAGCCTGCAGGGCGGCGCCCTCGTGCGCGCGGACCTGCTGGTCTATCCCCGTGTGAAGGGCGAAAAGGCCCCCGTGCAGCTGCTGAACGTCGCCCCGCGTCAGTTCTACGCCCTGCAGACCGGCCTCAGCGACGCCGGCGCGGGCGGCGCCCGCCCCACGCACCTCGCGCTCTTCACCGCGCCGCAGGCGGCCTATTCTTTGACCGCCGGCAGCAGCGGCGATGAGCTGCGCGTGCCGCTCAACTGGAGCGACCCCGCGACCGGCGTCACCGTCACCAAGACCTTCGTGCTGCGCCGCGGCCAGTACCGCATCGACCTGCAATACGACGTCGAGAACCGCGGCACGGCGCCGTGGGTCGCCGCGTCCTACGCCCAGATCCTGCGCGACGACCCGCCCGTCGAGCGCAGCATGTTCTCCGTCGAGAGCTACGCCTTCCAAGGCCCCGCGTACTACGACGGCACCAAGTACCAAAAACTCGACCGCACCGAGGCCGAGGACCGCGCCCTCGCGCGCGACATCACCGGCGGCTGGATCGCCGGCATGCAGCACCACTTCACGACCGCCGTCGTGCCCGAGGCCGGCAAGTCCTATCGCTACAGCCTGCAGACCCAGGGCGACCAGTACCTGCTCTCGACCGCCGGCCCCGCCGTCACCGTCGCGCCGCAGGGCGGCGCCACCTTCAAAGAAATCCTCTTCGTCGGCCCGAAGCTCCAGGCCCAGCTCGAGACCACCGGCCCGCGCCTCGATCTCGTCGCCGACTACGGCATCCTGACCCTGCTCGCCAAGCCGCTCTTCTGGCTGCTCGAGAAGGCGCACTCGATCGTCGGCAACTGGGGCTGGGCGATCGTCATCGTCACCTTCCTCATCAAGCTCGTGTTCTATCCCTTGTCCGAGGCGAGCGGCAAATCCATGGCGAAGATGCGCGTGCTCGGCCCGCGCATCAAGAACCTGCAAGAGACCTTCAAGGACGACCGCGAAAAACTCGGCCGCGCCATGATGGACCTCTACAAACGCGAGAAGATCAACCCCGTCGCGGGCTGCCTCCCGATCCTCATCCAGATGCCCGTGTTCTTCGCGTTCTACTGGGTGCTGCTCGAGAGCGTCGAGATGCGCCAGGCCCCGTTCATGGGCTGGATCCAGGACCTCTCCGCCAAGGACCCGTTCTACGTGCTGCCGCTGATCATGGCCGGCGCCATGTTCGTGCAGACCAAGCTCAACCCGACCCCGCCCGATCCCATCCAGGCCAAGGTGTTCATGATCCTGCCGATCGTGATGAGCGTGACCTTCGCGTTCTTCCCCGCCGGCCTCGTGCTCTACTGGGTGGCCAACACCCTGATCTCGATCGCCCAGCAGTGGAACATCAACCGCCGCATCGAGGCGGAGGCGAAGCAGGCGAGGGCGGTGAGCTAAGGCGGCGCGGCCGTTACTTGGCGAGTTCCTTGAGCGCGTTGCGGTACTTGCGCCGCGTCTGCTCGAAGGCCGCCATGGCCGCCTCGAACTGCGGGTCGAAGGGCGTGAGCCGCACGCCCCCCTGCGGGTCGATCACCGCATGCAGCGTGTCGCCTTCCTTCACATGGAGGAGGTCCGACAGCTCCTTCGGCACGATGAGCCCGAGCGCCGCATGCGAGCCTCTTTCCTCGCAACTGTCGCGGCGTATGAACCCGGTACTAACGAAGTACTAACGCGCCCACAGTGCGCCGCAACCCCCCCCACTCCACTTCAGTCTCAAACTGCCACCTGCCGCCCGCGCATTTGCCGCGGTATATCCATACCAGTATATTTCCCGCCCATGACCCAGCCCCCCACCCCCTTCCGCAGCGTCTGGGATGCGCTCGCCGACTCCCCCGAGCAGGCGGCGAACCTGCGCGCGCGTGCGGACCTCATGCGCCGCATCGCCGATTTCATCACCGCCAAGGGCTGGACCCAGGTCGAGGCGGCCGAGCGCTGTGGCGTCAGTCAGCCGCGCATCAACGACCTCATGAACGGCCGCCTCTCCCGGTTCTCGCTCGACGCGCTCGTGAACATCGCTGCGGCGCTCGGCTTCCGCGTGAAGGTCTCGCTGCGGGCCGCGTGAGGCCGTCGCTAGCCCGCCCGCCCGCCCACCCCCATCAGGAGACACCCCATCCGCACCCCCGTGTGGCTGCTGCAGGCGGCGAACCTCTGTTCGGGCCTCGGCAATGCGATGGTCACCCTCGCGATCCCCTGGCTCGTCATGGAACGGCTCGGTTCGGCGACGCTCGCGGTCGCGATCTTCCGCGCCACGAGCCCGACGATGAACATGGCGGTCGCGATCTACGTCGCGTACCTCACGGGCACGCCGCTCTCGGCCTGGACGCTGGCCGCCGGCGTGCTGGTCGCATTTCTCGTGTCGCTGAGCTCGGTGTCGCTGCCCGGCACGCTCAGCTTCGTGGTGTCCGTCGGCCCGATCGCCATGGCGATGGGTGTGCCGATCGAGCCGCTCGCGCTGCTGGTCGCCGTCGAGATGCTGCCCGACATCATGCGCACCCTCGGCAACGTCACCGCTGATGTGGCGGTCACCGCCGCGGTGGACCGCAGGGGTGAACGCCAGGACGCTCGCGGCGCCTGATCAGCCCGCACGGTCTCGCAGCGCGACGAACGTCGCGCGGCCGCTCAGGTCGCCGCGCCCAGCGCCGCCTTCTTGTGCAGCGTGATGGTCTGCCAGTTGGTGTACTCCATCAGGCCGTGCAGCGAGTTCTCGCAGCCGATGCCCGACTGCTTGTGGCCGCCGAAGGCCTGATGCGGCGAGTACTGGTGGATCTCGTTGAGCCATACGGTGCCGGCCTCGAGCTGCGAGCCGATGCGCTGCACCGCTTCGAGGTCCTTGCCCCAGACCGAGGCGCCGAGCCCATAGACGCTGGCGTTGGCACGGCGGATGACAGCCGCTTCGTCCTTCCACTTGAGCACGGGCAGGATGGGGCCGAACGGCTCCTCGACGACGATGCGCGAATCCTCCGGCGGGTCGTCCACTAGCGTCACCGGGATGAACCAGCCCTTGGCGTCGCGGTCGATCTCGCCGCCGACCGCGAAACGATGGCCGTTCTTGCGGCAGTCCTCGAAGAAGCCGATCACCTTCTCGTACTGCGGCAGGTTCTGGATCGGGCCGAGCACGGTGTCGGGCTCGCTGCCATCGCCGACCTTCTGCGCCTTGATGAAGTCGACCAGCTCGGCAAGCACCGCGTCGTAGATGTCCTCGTGCACATAAAGGCGCTTGGTCGCGTTGCAGAACTGGGCGTTGTTCTGGAACGCCGCCCAGAACAGCTGCGGCGCGATGGCCTTCGGGTCGACGTCGGGCAGCACGATCGCCGGATCGTTGCCGCCGAGCTCGAGCGTGATCCGCTTGAGCGTGCCCGCGGCCGAGCGCATGACGTGCTTGCCGGTGTCGGTGTGCCCGGTGAAGGCGATCTTGGCGATGTCGGGGTGGGCGGTCATCCACTTGCCGAGCTCGTCGCCGCCGCAGACCACGCTGAACACGCCGGGCGGCACCACGTCCTTCCAGATCTCGCCGAGCTTCAGGGTGGAGAGCGGCGTGAACGGCGAGGGCTTGATGATGATCGTGTCGCCCGCCATCAGCGCCGGCGCGATCTTCCACATGGCGAGCATCACCGGGAAGTTCCAGGGCACGATGCCGCCCACCACGCCGAGCGGCGAGAAGCGCGTCACGACGCGGCGTTCGGGGGAGTCCTCGAGCACCTCGTCGTGCAGGCGTTGCTTGGCCGTCTCGCGCAGCCAGGCTGCGCCGCCGAACACCTCGACTTGCGCACCGGCGAGCGGCTTGCCCTGCTCGCGGATCAGCAGGCGGCAGAGACCCTCGGCGTTCGCCTCCATCGCCGCCGCCATCTTCTCCAGCACCGCGGCGCGCTGTTCCCAGGAGGTGTTGCTCCAACCGCGGAAGGCCGCCGCCGCCGCCGCGACGGCCTCATCGAGCTGGTCCTTGGTCGCATCCGGGACGCGGGCGATCTCGGCACGGGTCGCCGGATTGTAGGCGGGCAGGGTCTGCGTCGATCCGAAGAGCTTGCCCCCGATCAGCATGCGGTAGTCGCGGTCGAGGTCGATCATGTGGCAGTCCTCTCGATGGGAAGCCCGGGTGCGGGCGGGTTGCCGGTCGGTAGCGGGCCGTTCAGCCGGACTCCTGTCGTACCGCGCGCGGCAGGAAGCCGAAGTGGCGCTTGAAGGCCGAGGCGAAGCTCGTCTGGTGGCTGTAGCCGACCGCATAAGCGACCTGGCCGACCGCCATGTGCTTGCAGCGCAGCAGCTCCAGGGCGTGGCGCATGCGCGCGTCGAGGCTCATGTCGAAGAGCGTGCTGCCGAAGCGGGCCTTGAAGGCGCGCTTGAGCTTGGTCTCGCTCATGCCGACGCGGCGCGCGATGTCCGAGATCTGCGGCGGCGGCGAGTGCTGCATCATGATGATGCGCCGCGCGAGGTCGAGACGGCGGAGGTCGTCGTTGCAGCCCACCCGCGCCGGTGCCGGCGCTTGTCCCGCCAGATGCAGCACCTCGCAGAGCAGCTCGGACACCTTCGCTTCGGCGTGCATCAGCCGCAGTCCGCCCTCGTAAGGGCTGCGCAACAGGCTGTGCGCGACATGCAGCAGCCCGGCGTTCATCGGCAGCAGCCGGTGCTGGAGCTCCGTGATGCCGTCACCGGACATGAAGGCGAGCGCATCGGGGATCGTGATGCCGTAGCGCCCGGCCAGCGATGCGAAATGCGCCGCGCTGCAGAACACGGAGACGAACGCATCGCGCACGCCGGCCTCGACCCGGTCCACCACATCCACGCCGTCGGGCTGGCGCAGCAGCAGCAGCGAGTCGGGCGGCACGACGAGCGGCGGTGCGTCGCCGGGCAGGCCGAGGTTCAGGGTGCCCGAGAGGCGCAGGTGGAACTCGAGCAGGTCCTCGCCGGGGGCGCGATCGATGCGGGTGCGGTCGTAGACGAAGTCGCCGGCGACGACATACAACGACGGTCCGAGGCGGTAGAAGTCCCAGGCCCCGTGCCCTTCCTCGCGGTCGAGCCCGAGACGCGCCGCGTAGGTGCGCTGCCCGGGACGCAACGCCAACATCTGCGAACCTTGGTGCTGCGGCAGCGCCGCGAACACATCGGACATGCGGCGGCTGGGCGCCGCCACGACCGAGCGGAACAGCCCGCCGGACGGCTCCGTCCACGCCGGTGTGCGGTGCATGACGCGCAGCGTCGATCCGAGTTCGTGCAAGTCCTGCATGGTCCCCCGGGGCGTGCCCGGTGGGCCGTCCCCGGTCCGACTTTATGCGGGGACAGAACTAGAGGCAAGTTCTACTTTTTGGCGGGGGCGGTTGCGGGGGCAGGGGCGGTGCCGCGTCCGGTTCAGCCCCGGGCCGCCTGCTCCAGCTGCCGCAGCACGGCGGCGGCGCGCCGCTGGTCGAACGGCAGCACGCCTTCGGCGATCGCGCGGCGGAAGCCTTCGACCCGCGCCGTCGCCACCGCGCGCGCGGCCGCCGATGTCCCGGCGTCGACGGGCGCCGCCAGCGCGTCGGAGGCGAACGCGCTGGCCGATTCGAGGAACGCCGCGCCGTCCCCGAGCGACAGCGCGGCGGCGGCGCGCAGGACATAGAGGTCGCTGGCGGGACGCCGCGCGATCATGCGGTCGACGAGCTGCAGCGCCTCGCGTGCGCGCACCATGCGGTCGTCGCCGGTGGCGCGGGTACGCCATTCGATCCGCAGCTGGGTCGCCTCCGGATGCCATCCGTCCACCGAGCGCGCCGCGGCAAGGCGCGGCTCCAGCGCACGCACCGCGTCCCACTCGCCGTCGGCCGCATGCCGCCACCCTTCGAGCACCGCGCGCGCGCTGTCAGGCAGCCCCTGCAGCGGCTCCGCTCCGCGTTCCGCGGCGCGCGCCGCATCGAGCAGGCGGGGTCGCAGCGCCGCGAAGCGCAGCGCGGCGTCGTCCGGGAAGCGTTCCGAGGCGGCGCGGCGCAGCGCCGTCGCATCGTCGCGGCGTCCCGCCGCCTCGAGGCCGCGCGCGAAGGTGTGGATGCCGGCGGCCTCGTCGCGGCGCGCCGCCGCGAACGCCGCCGCGGTCTCGGCGAAGCCGAGCGTCACGAGACGCTCGCCGAGATAGTGCGCGTCGAGGGGCAGTCCCGCGAGCGCGCCGCCCGGCGCGGATTGGGCCGCGTGCACCTCGCGCAGCAGCCGGTCCAGCGTATCGGGGGTGAAGCCGCCGCGCGTCGGCGAACTGTCGGTGGCGAGCTGGTTGCGGTCGTCGGTGATCAGGCGACCGCCGACCGCGAGCTGCGCCATGCCTGCGCCGGCGGCGGTGAGCGACGCGGCGAGGTCCTCGGCGGCGTTGATCCCTGCGCCGGCGAAGTAGTCCGCCTCGCGTTGCAGCACCGAGCCCTCCAGCAACGCGAGCCGCTCGGGCTCGAGCGGCGCGGCCGAAGCGAGGAACATCAACTCCATGCGCTCGGGCCGGTACAGCCGCACCTGCGGGAACACCGCGGTCACGGTCACAGCGATGTCGCGCAGCAGCGCCTCGTCGATGAACTGCGCGTTGATCCAGACGAGCAGCACGCCGTCCGGCGTGAGCCGCGAGCGCGCGAGCTCGAGGAAGCCGCGCGAGTAGAGATTGGCGGAACCTGAGGTCCAGGGGTGCGACGGCTGTGAGACCAGGATGTCGTAGCGGCGGTCCGTGAGCACCAAGGCGTTGCGGGCGTCGTTCTCGATGAGCCGCAGCCGCGGATCGGCGAGCGGGTCATGCGCGCGCAGGCTCGCGAAGTCCGCGTTGGCGTCGATCACACGCGGTTCGAGCTCCACCACATCCAGCGTCTTGAACCTCGCCGGGATGTCCTCGACCGCGACGCCGCCGCCGAGCCCGACGACCAGCATGCTGGTCGCCTCGGGCCGTGCAGCGATCGGCAGCGCTGCGAGCCAGCGCTGGCTATGGCGGACGGGCGGTGCGCCCACGCGCCGTACGGTGGCCTCCGGCAGACCATTGGTGCGCAGATAGAAGCCGCCGTCATCGCGCTCCTTGACGAGCACCGTCGCCGAGCGCCCGACCGCGAGGAAGCGCTGCTCGCCGGCGGTGGAATCGTCGACCAACGACGCATCGATGATGGCGCCTGGCAGCGGCGGCCGGAACAGGAGCGCGGCGGCCATAGCCGCTGCCGTCGCCGCGGCCTTCATCGGCCGTGCGACATCGGTGAGCGACCACAGCGCCACGACCGCGGCGGCGAGGCTGAGGGCGACGGTGAGGCGCGCCGTGCCCTCGAACGAGAGCGTCGGGATCAACCACATGCCGGCGGTGATGGCGCCGGCGACGGCGCCGATGGTGTTGAAGGCGTAGATGCGACCGGTGGCAAGGGTCGAGTCGACGCCGCGGTCGCCGAGCAGGCGGATCAGCAGCGGGAACGCCGCGCCCATGAAGAGCGTCGCCGGCAGCATCGCGAGCAGCGCGCGCGTCGCGAGCGCGCCCGGCGCGAGGTCGGTCGGCATCCGGCCCAGCCACAACTGGGCCGCCGCCGCCGCGACCGCGACACCGACCTGGGTCGCGGCGAAGGCCAGCGCCGCGCCGCGCGTCGACAGTCGCCGCGTCGAGGCGAGGCTGCCGAGCCCGATGCCGAGCAGGAAGCTCGCGAGCATGGTCGAGAACGCGGCGAGGCTGCTGCCGAGCGCGTGGCTCAGCATGCGGGTCCACAGCACCTCGTAGGTCAGCGCGACGAAGCCGCTGACGAGACCGAGCAGCGGCAACAGCGCGCGCAGCCTGTCGGCCAACAGCGTGTTGCCGGTGGCGGCAGGTGGTGCGGCGTGCGGTGCGCGAGGCGGCGATCCGCGGCTGATGGCGAACGCACCCGCCATGACCAGCAGATTGAGCGCCATCGCCACCGCGGTGGAGATGCGCAGCCCGAAGTCGGGCACCAACCACCAACCGCCCGCCAACGCGCCGGCCGCGGCGCCCAAGGTGTTCGCGGCGTAGAGACCGGCGATGCGCGGACCGGTGTCGGCCGCCGACCGCACCGCGAAGCCCGCGAGCACCGGCAGCGTCGCGCCCATCAGCATGGTCGGCACCAGCAGCAGCAGGCAGGCGAGCGCGAAGTAGAGCCGCGGCAGCGCGCCGACCGCCGACGGCGGGTCGGGCAAGCCGCCCGCGACGGCGACATACCAGTCGCCGACCAGCGCGAGCAACGGCGGGATCGCGAACGCGCAGACGGCGATGCCGAGCTCGAGCAGCGCGAAAAGCCGCAGCGGCCGCGCGCCGGCGCCATGCATCCAGCGCGGGATGATCGCCGCGCCGAGGGCGAGGCCCAGCATGTACACCGCGAGCACCACCGACACCGCGGCTTCGGAAGTGCCGAGCACCAGCGAGTACTGGCGCGACCAGATGGTCTGGTAGAGCAGGCCCGCGACGCCCGACAGCACGAAGCAGGCGGCGGTGGCCGCATAGGTCCGGTCGAAGCGTGGGTCGGTGGTCAAGGCATCGGCCCCCTATGGCGCGGGTGCGCCGAGGTCCCAGGCGACATGCTTGGTCTGCAGGAACTCCTCGAGGCCCTGCACGCCGTGCAGCCGGCCGAGCCCGCTTTCTTTGAAGCCGCCGGTCTCGATCTCGGCGGCGAGGCGGCCGTGCATGTTGAGCCAGACGGTGCCGGCCTTGACCTGCTGCGCGATGCGCTGCGCACGGCGCAGGTCGGCGCTCCACACGCTGGCGGCGAGACCGAAGCGGCTGTCGTTGGCGCGGCGCACGGCCTCCGCTTCGGTGGTGTAGCGTTGCAGCGTCAGCACCGGGCCGAAGATCTCCTGATGCAGGACCGGCGCCGCGGGGTCGTCGACCTGCAGGAGGCCGGGGCTGAGGAAAGCGCCGCGGGCGAGCGGGCCGCCGGGACGGCCGGGCGCGAGCAGCGCGTGCGCGCCGCCGGAGACGGCTTCGGCTGCGACGCGCTCCACGCGCTCGCGGCTGCGTGCATCGATCAGCGGCCCGAGCTGCGTCGCGGGGTCGCTGCCGCGGCCGATCACCATCGCCGCCAGCGCGTCCCGCAGCAGCCGCGCGAAGGCGTCGTACACCTTCTCATGGACGATGATCCGCGACGCGGCGACGCATTGCTGGCCCGCCATGATCATGCCGGCCTTGACGAGCGCGGCGGCGGTGCGGCCGAGGTCCGCATCCTCGGCCACGATGCAGGGCGCGCTGCCGCCGAGCTCGAGGTTCAGCCGCTTCAGCGTGCCGGCCGCGTCGGCCATGATCTGCTTGCCGACATGTGTGCTGCCGGTGTAGCTGACGACATCGACATCGGTGGACGCGACCAGATGCCGCGCGCCGTCGGCGCCGCGCTCGGCGAACGCGTTCACGGATCCGGCCGGCAGCGAGGCGGCCGCGGCGAAGGCTTCGCAGGCGAGCGCGCTGGTGCCCGCTGTCTGCGCGGCGTGCTTGATGACGGCCGTGCAGCCGGCGGCGAGCGCGGGACCGAGCGAGCGCACCAACAGGATCAACGGCGCGTTCCAAGGCACGATGATGCCGGCGACACCCATCGCCTCGCGCGCGATCATCGACATCTGCCCGGGTTCGGTCTCCATGACGCGGCCGAAGTTCGCCCGCGCGAGGCCGGCGTAGAAGCGCAGTTCGGAGGAGGAGATCGCTACCTCGTGCAGGCACTCGCCGAGCGGCTTCCCGTTCTCGCGGCAGAGCAGCTCGCCGAGCGCCTGGCGGCGTGCGTCCAGCGCATCGGCCATCTCGAGCAGGGCGCGGGCACGCCGTCGGGGGTCATGCGCCCAGCCGCTGCGGTCATGGACCTCGCGCGCCGCCGCGATAGCGGCCTCGGCTTCGGTCCGTCCGCCATCGGCGTAGCGGCAGACCTCGGTGCCGTCGGCCGGGTCGACCGTGACCGATTCGCTGCGGTCGGCGGAGGCGGCCCAGGTGCCGGCGATCCAGTGTCTGGCGAGACCGTTCATCGTGCGAGACTCCGCGGCAAGGAAGGCAGGAACCGCATGGAAACACGAAGCCCCGATGCAGCGGCCCGCGACCTTCGTCCACCGGTCCGATTCCTTAACAATCACCACCAAATTGCGCCGACGCGCACGGCATAGTCAACCATCGACCGTGCGGGTCAAGGGGGAGGGCGACGATGACGCAGTTGCATGGACGGGTGGCCTTCGTGACCGGGGGCGCGGTAGGCATCGGCCTTGCCTATTGCGAGGCGTTGGCGGCCGCCGGCGCCACGGTGATCGCGGCCGACATCGTCGACCCTGCGCCCTGTGTGGAGCGCTTGCGGGCTGCGGTCCCCGGCGCGAAGGTCCTCGGGCTGCGCTTCGACGTGAGCGTCGAGGCCGAGGTGGCCAAGGCCGTGGCTGCCGCTTGCGAGTCCGTGGGCGGCATCGACATCCTGGTCAACAACGCAGCGCTCTTCGCCACGTTGCCGCCGGCCGACGTCACGGACATCGATGTCGACCTCTGGGACCGCGTCATGGCGGTCAACGTCCGCGGCAGCTTCCTGATGGTGAAGCATGTGGTGCCCGTGATGACCCGCCGCGGCGGCGGCAAGATCATCAACATCACCTCGGGTGTGGCCTACAAGGGTCTGCCCGGCATGGTCCACTACACCGCCAGCAAGGGCGCGCTGATGTCGATGACGCGTGCGTTGTCGCGGGAGCTCGGCGCCGCCCGCATCTGTGTCAACTCGCTCGCGCCCGGCGCGGTGATGAGCGACACCATCCTCGAGAACACCGCGCACATCCAGCGCTACCACCAGAACGCCACGCAGCAGCGTGCCATCAAGCGCGATATGGTGCCGGAGGATCTGCTCGGGGCGCTGGTCTTCCTCGCTTCCTCGGCGAGCGACTTCGTCACCGGCCAGACGATCGCCGTCGACGGCGGTTCGGTGAACACCTGATGGCCGGCGCAGGCGCCGCCGCGGCCGACGACAACGTCTCGGCGGTGATCGACCAGGCGCCGCTCGGGCGTCTGCACTGGCGCATCTTCCTGATGTGCGCGGCCATCATGACGCTCGACGGCTTCGACCTCGGGCTGCTCGGTTTCGTCGTACCGGCCATCTCGGCCGACTGGGGCCTGCCACCGTCGAGCTTCGGGTTCGCGCTTTCCGCGTCGCTCATCGGCGTGGCGTTCGGTTCGGCGATCGCAGGCTGGATGGGCGACCGGTTCGGACGCCGCACGACGTTGCTGTGGATGTTCGTCATCGGCGCCATCGGCAGCCTGCTCACGGCGTTCGCCACCGACCTCACCACGCTGTCGGCGTTCCGCTTCATCACCGGCTTTGGCATGGGCGGCACCATCCCCAACGTGATCTCCCTGGCCAATGAATTCTCGCCGAAGCGTCGCCGGCCGTTCCTGGTGGTTTTGGTCTACTCGATGGCGGCCGTCGGGTCGGTGTTCGCGAGCCTGATCGCCGCGCCGCTCATCGGGCGGTTCGGCTGGGAGTCGATGTTCGTCGTCGGCGGCGTCCTGCCGCTGGCGATCGGTGCGGTCGCGTTCTTCCTTCTGCCCGAATCGGTCCGCTTCCTGATCGCGAGCGGACGCGATCCCGCGCGTGCTGCAGGGCTGTTGCAGCGCCTCAGCGGTCGCTCCGCCGAGGACGAGCTGCTGCGGCGGGCGCTGACGGTGCAGCAAGGCGCGGCGGCAGCAGCGGTGCCGTCGACCCAGCTCTTCGCCGGCTGGCTGCAATGGGTGACGCCGATGCTGTGGGTCGTCTTCATCGGCACGCAGGCGTTGGTGTTCTTCAATTCGAGCTGGTTGCCCACGCTCCTCAAGCAGGGCGGATTCTCGATCGGAGTGGCGATCTACGCGACCGGGCTGTTCCACTTCGGCAGCGTCATCGGCGGGCTCATCACCTCATGGCTCGCCTCGCGCGTCCCGCTGTCGAGGCTGCTCGCGCTGCTGTATCTGTTCGCGACGATCAGCCTGCTGTTGCTCGGCTCCGGCGTACGCAGCGACCTCGCGGCCTACACGCTCGCGTTCCTCGTCGGCTTCACGGTGGTCGGCGCGTCGTTCTGTCTGGGCGCGTTCACCTCCACCTGCTATCCGGACGCGCTGCGCGCACGCGGCGTGGGCTGGGGGCTCGGCATCGGCCGGATCGGCTCGATCGCCAGCCCGCTGCTCGGCGGTGCGGCGATCGCCGCGGGCATGTCCGTCGACGACATCATCTCGACGCTCGCACTACCGGCGGCGGTGTGCTGCGTAGTGATGGTGCTGGTCTCGCGGTTGCACGCCATCGGCTCGGCGCGCAGGGCGGCGCCTTAGGACCTCTCGAGGTCTTGTTTGAGGTCGCGCAGGAACGCGGCGCCGGTCGCACCATCGAGCGCACGATGGTCGCAGGACAGCGTCAGCGCGAGCGTCGACGCCGCGCCATCCTTTCGTACGGCACCGACCGCAAGCGATGCGCTCTGCGGCGGCGTGATGATCGAGGTGAACTCCCGCACGCCGTACATGCCGAGGTTCGAGACGGTGAAGGAGCCGCCCTCGAGATCCCCCTTGCCGAGCTTGCGCTGCGTCACGCGTTCGCGCAGCGTGCGCAGCGCCGCGGACAGCTCCGCGAGCGGCAGGCGGTCGGCGTAGGCCACCACCGGCGCCACGACGCCGTCGGGCGTCGC
>JBIIVD010000005.1:0-92603 GCA_044339635.1 Steroidobacteraceae bacterium
GGCTGAAGGCCTCCGAGAGGAGCTGCAGCGAGGTCTTCATGGCCTCGAGCATGGTCCGCACGTTCGTGTCGTGGGGCGGATGGTGGTAGACCGCGAGCTCGACATCGTTCCAGCGGTCGCGGGCCACGGCGTAACGCGCCGACTGGATAGAGAAGAAGTTGTTGATCGGTGCGTCCGACCGGTAGCGGACCGTGCGCCGACCGCCCTCGACCGTCTCCGAGACCCGGTAGCCGGGCGCGATGGCGAGCTGGTCGGCGTCCGTGGACACCGTGATGTCCGCGTCCACCCAGTCGCTGTCGCGGCGCAGCGCGCTGTAGGCGCGCGCGCTGTCGTCCTCCAGTTTCGGCGGTCGCGACTCGGGCGCGAGGCCGCGTTTGCGCCGCTCGACGCGGTCCTGGAGATAGTTGCCCTGTTCGGGTCCGAGCGTCGGCGCGATCTCCGAGTTGTCGAGGAAGGTGCCGTTCTCCACGAGCCGCGTGTCGATCGCCCGGTGCCGGAATCCGTGCCGGGCACGGCGCAGCCCGAAATCGAGCGTCGCACGGGCGCCTGGCGCGAGCGGTTGCGCGAATCGGTAGATGCGGTAGTTGAAGCGCGGTAGCTCGCGGGCGAGCGTCGCGCCCGATACGCCGATGTTCTGCACCTCCATGTCGCGCGGCAGGCTGACATGCACCTCGTCGAGCGGGATGCCGCTGCGGTTCTCGAGCGCGTAGCGGCCGCGGATGTGGGCGCGCCCTTCCTTCGGGAAGAGGTCGACCGCCAGCGTCACCGCGGTGATGCGCGGCTGGGGCAGGGCCTCGTGGACGGCGAGCGTCCTCTCGTAGTCGGCCGTCCAATCTCGGTTTTCGTCGGCGGTGCGGTATTCATTGAGGACGTTGGTGTTGTACCAGATCCAGATGCCGATCCCGGCCATCGCGAGCACCGCCAGGCCGGCGAGCGCGCCCGATGGGCCGACGAGGCGTTTCGGCAGCCGCGAGAGGCGCGTGCGCAGCGTATCGACCGTACCGCGACGCCACAGCGCCGCCGCCAGCACCCCGAGCAGCAGCGCGCAGGCCGCCCAGTAGGCCCGGAACCACGCGGCGACGGCGGCGAAGATCCCCTGACCGTTCATGTCCGACAGCGGCTCCGGCGGCGAGGCACCGTAGAGGTAGAGCGGGTGCTCGAAGCCGAGGTTGCTGAGCGTCGCGCGCGCGACGATGAACAACATCATCACCAGCCAGCCCATCGCCTTCGACGGCACCACCGTCTGCACGAACACCGCGAGGATCGCGAACAGCGTGACATCGAGGGTCCAGGGCAGGACGTACCACAGCAGGTAGTGGCCGATCTGGAGGTCGGTGTGGCCCTTGAGAAGCTGCACGACCATGGCCATCAGCGCACCGCCCAGGATGGTGGTGAAGAGCACCAGCGCGATCGCGAGCATCTTCGGCAGCGCGAAGGCCCAGTCGGGCGCAGGCGTGGCGTCGATGATCTCGTGCATGCGCCGGTCGCGGCTGCTCCATACGAGTTCGCCCGCGTAGTAGATGGCGATCAGCAGCGGGATGAGGTTGAAGCTGCCCGTCAGCGCCTCGATCATCACGCGGGTCACCGGCAGCGTCGAGGTGCCGTAGCCCTCGTCGGCGAACCAGAGCGCGCTGAACGCGTTCGCGCAGCCGATCAACACCAGCACGATATAACCGGGATGGCGGAAGGCGGCGGCCATGTCGTGGCGTACGAGCGCGGCGAGCGCCGCGAGGTCGCGGCGTCGGGGCGGCGGCGTCGCTGCAGGCGGCACGATGCGCGCGGTGGGCGTCGGCGCTGTCGACTTCGCCGCTGCTGCCGTCGCTGCTGCTGCTGCGGGCGTGGATGCCCCGCCCGGCGCCGCCTTCGCGGAGCGGTCGCCGATGCGGTAGAGGCGCATCGCGGTCGCGAGCATCGCCGCGGTCAGGCCGATCCACAGCAGGCGGTTCCAGAGCAGCGGCCCCTCGAGCGCGGGCATCAAGGTGTTACGTTCGGCCGCGGTCCAATACTTGGTGAGGATGTCGAGCGCCGCGAGGCCGAACGGATCGATCAGCGTGATGACCGGCTCGTGACGCGGATCGCTCAGCAGGCCGAGCGTGACGAGATAGCCGATCAGCAGCACCATGGCGCCCACATAGGTGAGCGACAGCGAGCGCGTGATGAGCGCCACCGAGTAGAGCAGCGCCGAGGTGATGAGCAGCGTGGGTCCGCAGAGCGCCAGCCAGGCGTAGAGATACCAGCTGGCGCGGAAGGGGCCGACGGTCTCCAGGTCGACCCAGGGCATCGCCGCGCCGATCGCGTTGCCGATGGGTACGGCCGAGAGCGCGAGCATGCCGGCGAGCCAGGCGCCCGCGAAGCGGCCGAGCAGGTAATCGCGCACCTCTAGACGGGAACTGTGCAGGATGCCGCCGAAGCGCGTCTCGTCGTCGCGCACCACCGCGTTCGCGACGAACGCGGCGGCCACGAACAGCCCGAACAAGGTCAGGATCAGCGTGGTCTGCGCGATCACGAACGGCGCGTTGACATGCACATTGCCGCCCTTGCCGCCGATGGTCAGTTGGTCGGAGGCCGCGGCTCCGAAGGCCATCAGCAGGAATACCCCGAAGGTCACCCAGAACGCGGGCGAGCGCAGTTGATAGCGCAGCTCGAAGGCGGCGACATGGCGCAGCATGGCGGAGCGCTCAGGCCGCGCGCCGCTGCGCGGCGAGCGTGGCGAAGTAGACATCCTCGAGTCCGGCGGTGGCGGGCGTGAAGCCCTCGCCGGGCGATGAGTCGGCGAGCACATGCACCACGGTGCGGCCGCCTGAGAGCCGCGTCGCGATCACCTGTGTCGCGGCGCGCAGCGGTTCGAGCTCTTCCTTGGCGATGACCTTGCGCCAGACGCGGCCCTGCAGCGCGCCGGTGAGGTCGGCGGGCGCTCCGTCGGCGACGATGCGGCCGCCGGCGAGGATGGCCATGCGCGGACACAACTCGGCGACATCCTCCACGATGTGGGTCGAGAGGATCACCACCACGTTCTGGCCGATCTCCGCCAGCAGGTTGAGGAAGCGGTTGCGTTCCTCGGGGTCGAGGCCGGCGGTCGGTTCGTCGACGATGATGAGGCGCGGGTCGCCGAGCAGCGCCTGCGCGATGCCGAAGCGCTGGCGCATGCCGCCCGAGAACCCGGCGATGGCCTTGCGGCGCACCTCCCAGAGGTTGACCTGGCGCAGCAGGCGCTCGACCGCGTCGCGCCGCTCGCCGCGCGCGGCGTAGCCCTTGAGCACGGCGAGGTGGTCGAGCATGTCGAAGGCCGACACCCGCGGATAGACGCCGAAATCCTGCGGCAGGTAGCCGAGCACGCGGCGCAGCGCCGGCGGGTCGGCGAGCACGTCGATGCCGTCGAAGCGGATGCTGCCCGACTGTGGCGTCTGCAAGGTGGCGATGCAGCGCATCAGCGTGCTCTTGCCGGCGCCGTTGGGTCCCAACAGCCCGAACATGCCGGCGGGCAGTTCGAGGGTGACGCCGCCGAGCGCGCGCGTGCCGTTGGGGTAGAGGTAGGCGAGGTCGCGGATCGAGAGCATGACGAGCCTCCGACTTATGGTGTATTAGTTGTATAAAACACCAATACTCTTGTCAAGTCGGGGTCTGCGCAACCTCGATGGGTGCGCCCGACGGGACGGTTGGAAGGTCAGTCCCGCCCGACCGGCGGCAACCGGACATCGAAGCGCAGCGCGAGCGCGCGCAGGCCGGTCGTGGCGACGGCGCAGGCTGCCATCGCCATCCACGCCTCGGTCCCGAGGCTCGCCGCGATCACGTACACGATCGCACCCGCCCCGGCACAGAGCGCGTAGGGACGATGGTCGCTGAAGAGCTCGGGGATCTCGTTGCACACGAGGTCGCGCAACACGCCGCCGAAGGTCCCGGTGATCACGCCCATCATCACCGCGACGATGGGCGGCTGGTCGAGCAGGAAGGAGAGGTGCGTGCCGGTGGCGCAGAAGAGGCCGAGGCCGATCGCATCGGGCGCCTGCAGCCAGCGCTGGCCGCGCTCGAGTCGCCTGCGGCTCACCAAGGTCGCGCCCGCGACGCTGATCGCGAGCACCCCGAGGAGCACGTACTGGTGCTCCACCCAGAAGAAAGGCCTGCGATCAAGCAGGACATCGCGCAGCGTGCCGCCGCCGAACGCCGCGAGGAAGCCGCAGGCACAGATGCCGACGATGTCCATGCGCTTGCGCAGCGCGCCGATCACGCCCGACAGCGCAAAGGCCATCGTCGCCACGAATTCGAGGACGACGATGGCCTCGCGGCCAAAGCCCGCGACAGGGTTCACCGCGAGCTCCACGCGTCGGTCAGGGCGCAGCGACCGCGGGCGTGTACTCGTAGGTGGAGCCGATGCCGAGCGGCAGACCTAGCCCCCAATAGACCAGCAGGAACGCCGTCCACCCGATGATGAACGTGATCGAGTACGGCAACATCAGCGCGACCAAGGTGCCGATGCCGGCGCGCTGCACGTAGCGGCGGCAGAACACGACGATCAGCGGGAAGTAGGGCAGCAGCGGCGTGATGATGTTGGTGGAGCTGTCGCCGACGCGGTAGGCCGCCTGCGTGAGGTCGGGCGACACGCCGAGCTGCATGAGCATCGGCACCATGATCGCGCCGATCAGCGCCCACTTCGCAGACGCCGAGCCGATCAGCAGGTTGACGGTGGCGGTGAGGAGGATGATGCCCGTCAGCGTGACCCCGAGCGGCAGGGCCGCATCGCGCAGGGCGTTGGCGCCCTTGAGCGCCAGCAGTGCACCGAGGTTCGATTGCCCGAACGCATAGATGAACTGCGCGCAGAAGAACGCCATGACGATGTAGTAGCCCATGCCCGACATGGCCTTGGTCATGCCGGCGACGACGTCGCGGTGGGTCTTGATGCTGCCGGCGGCGATGCCGTAGGCGATGCCGGGCAACAGGAAGCCGACGAAGATGATCGGCACGATCGACTGCATCAGCGGTGCGCCGGAGACCAGCAGCTTGCGCACGCCCTCGGCGTCCGGCGCGGCCGCCCAGGGCGTATCGCCGGTCAGCGACCAGGCGAACAGCGCGCCTGCGACGAGGGCGGTGGCGAGCGCGGCGCGCAGGCCGCGGCGTTCGGCGGTCTGCAGCGGTTCCTGGGTGGGCAGTTCCTTCGGGTCGCCGTCCACGACCGTGGCCTTGAGGCGCGGCTCGATCACGAGGTCGGTGAGCGCCCAGCCGAGCAGCACGATCACCACCGACGAGGCGGTGGTGAAGTAGAAATTGTTGAGGGGGTTGATGACGACCGCCGGGTCGACCAGCTGCGCCGCGGTCTGGGTGAGGCCCGCGAGCAGCGGGTCGAGGCTGGACGGCACGCCCATCGTGGCGCTGAAGCCGCCGGAGACGCCCGCAAAAGCGGCGGCGATGCCGGCGAGCGGATGGCGCCCGGCCGCATAGAAGATGACCGCCCCGAGCGGGATCACGAGCACATAGCCTGCGTCGACCGCGACGTGGCTCAGGATGCCGACCGCGATCAGCGCGGGGGTGAGCAGCATCCGCGGCGTGACGGCCATCGCCGCGCGCAGCGCGGCGTTGATGAAACCCGTGTGCTCGGCGACGCCGAGGCCGAGCATCGCGACCAGCACCACGCCGAGTGGCGGGAAACTGGTGAAGGTGGCGACCATGGTCGCCATGAAGGCGGTGAGCGACTCCCCGGCGAGCATGTTGCGGATCTCGATGGGCTTGCCGCTGCGCGGGTCGATCTCGGCGAAGCTGACCTGCGACAGCAATGCGCTCACCACCCACGCGACGACCATGAGCAGCAGGAACAGCACGGCAGGGTCGGGCAGACGGTTGCCGAGGCGCTCCACGGCATCGAGGCTGCGGGAGAGCCAGCCGCGCCGCTCGGGAGTGGTCGCTGCGGGGCCGTTGGGCGAAGGGGTGTTCGTCATGGTCGGTACCTCAGTCGGATTCGGGTCGTGGCGATCGGACGTCCCTGGCCACCAGCAGCCCGGCGGCGAGCACGATCGCGCATCCCGCTAGCATAACGGCATCGAGCCGCTCATCAGAAGCACAGCACGCCCGCCCCGACGCCGAAGAATTCGGGCCCGTCGGGTGCCGAAGGACGGCGCCACCGCGGTCGGTCAGGCCGCAGGAGCGCTGGGGGCAGCGGGCTGCGTCGCGTCGGTCCGGGTGACGACGGTGCCCGCGATGAAATCGTGCAGCGTACGGCGTTGGTCGTTGACGAGGAGCGTGATCAGCGATGCGATGTACCAGACGCCGGACAGGGTCATGACGTAGCCGGCCCAGCCGGGCGTGTAGACCTGCAAGTTGGATTCGCGCTGCATCATGTCGAGGCCTACGTACTCGGCTTCGGGGATCGCGGCCAGTGCGATCAGTTGGGCGACGAGCGTCAGGCCCGTGAAGGCGATCTCCACCGAGCTGCGCAGCCACGACTCGCGCCAACCGATGGGTTCGCCGGTCAGGCGCTGCACCCGCAACTTGGCGACGCGCTTGCCGACCGTCTGGCCCCAGACCGCATGGCAGTAGACGCGGTAGCCGATGAAGGCGATGGTGACGAGCAGCGTCGCCGCGATGGCGACCGCGCGGGATTGCCCGCTGGCCCAGATCTGCAACGCGAAGAGCGGCGAGAGCAGCAGGAAGTCGATCAGGTAGGCGCCCAGACGCTGGCCGAAGTTCGAGTAAGACATGACGCCTCCCAATGGCTGGAAGGCTCAAGGTTATCCGAAACCCGTCAGCCGGTCAGGGCGCTATCGCATCCAACGTGCCGGTCACGCAGGTGACGCACTGGCCGCCGACCCGGATGGCGGCCTCGGAGAGGGACAGCCGGATGCGTCCGGCGCGACCGACGACGGCCCCTTGGGTGACGAGCAAGGGCGTGCCGTCGGTCGGGCTGCGCCCTGCCTGCCGGAGCCATGCGCCGACGCAGCCGTTGCCGCTGCCGCAGACCGGGTCCTCCGGCGAGCCGTGCGCCGGCGCGAACGCGCGCACCTCGAGCCGTGCCGCCTTCCCGGGCGCATGTTCGCCGAAGATCACCACGCCCGTACGGTCGAGCTTCATGTCCATCACTGCGAGCTGCGCAAGATCCGGGCTGCAGGCGAGCACCGCCTCCGCGGAGCCGAGCGGCGCCACGACCCAGCGCGGCCCCACGTCGATGAGGCAAGCGCCCGCCAAAGATCCCGTGCCGGTCGCCAGGATGCGCTCGAGATCCGCCCGTTCCTCGGCGCCCAGAGCGCGGATCTTCGGGTCCGGCAGTTCGAAGGACAGCCAGCGGGCGCCCGCGGGTGTCGTCTCCAACGACAATCGAACGAGCCCGACGCCGCATTCCTGCAGAAGCAGGCCGCCTGTCTCCGCCGACCGGGGCGTGATCCGGCCGGCTTCGAGCAAGGCGTGCGCGGTGCCGAGGGTCGGATGACCGGCGAAAGGCAGTTCGGAAACCGGGGTGAAGATGCGGACCCGATAGTCGGCGTCCGGCGTGGTCGGCGGCAACACGAAGGTCGTTTCGGACAGGTTCGTCCAGCGGGCGATGCGCTGCATCTGTTCGGCATCCAGCCCCTGCGCATCGAGCACCACGGCGACCGGGTTGCCCAAGAAGGGCTCGGCAGTGAAGACGTCGACGGTCTTGAAGGGCAGGCGGCGCATGGTACGTGAGGATCTGTCCGTGCGGTCAGGGTCGAGACGGCAAGCGTAAAGCGGGATCGAGTATAGGCGTGCCATCGCACGTCGGATACGCAGTCGACCGGGGTCGGCTGCGTCTTCTGCGTCTGTCACCGCTATGAGGTGGGCGGTCCAATGTCGGGGCGACGATTGTGTCGCGCCTGCAATGGATGACGCTCATGACCCTGTTGCCCCCGCTTGGTTCCTCTGGTCCGACCCGTCAGCGCCTGACCCGTTGGACGGCTTGTGCCGTGGCCGTGATCGTCTCGACCGGCCTCGTCGCCTGCAGCAGCGACGATGACAGCCCGTCGGCGGTGACCGGTGGACTGACGCTGCGGCTCACCGACGCACCGGTCGACGACGCCGCCGAGGTGGTGGTGGTGTTCACCGGCATGGAGTTGCAGCATCGGGACGGTACGCGCCGCACCGTGATGCTCGCCGCGCCGCGCGCGATCGACCTGCTGCAGTTGAGCGACGGGCGCACCACCGACCTGGTGTCGGGCCTCGCGGTGGAGGCGGGTGAGTACGATTGGGTCCGTCTGATGATCACCGCCGAGCAGAACCTGCAGAGCGGCTCGTACATCCGTCTTCGTGATGGCCGGCAGTTCCCGCTCTACATCCCGAGCGGCGCGGAGACCGGGCTCAAGCTGCAGCGGCGCTTCACGGTCGCCCAAGGGAGCGTGACGCGCCTCGTCATCGATTTCGACCTGCGCAAATCCGTGGTCGCGCCGCCGGGACAGGCGCCCAACTGGCTGCTGCGACCGGCGTTGAGGCTGGTCGATGAACTGCAGGTCGGCCGGGTCGAAGGCAGCGTCGACCTGGTCGCGCTCGCATCCGCCCTCGGCAAGACACGTGCCGCCTGCCGACCGGGGCTGTATCTCTTCACCGGTGCCGCTGCGACGCCGGACGACATGGATGGCAGCGCGACCGATGGCGCGGATCCGGTGCTCTACCGCGGGCTGCCGAACGACGGCATCACGACCTCCGTGCCGTACTCGATCCCGTTCGTGGAGGCGGGCGCCTATACGGTCGCCGCGACCTGCGACTACGACGTCGACGCCAGTCCCGGTGCGAGCGAGTACGACCCGACCGCCGTCGCTCCCTTGCCCGGGCAACCTGCGCCGCCGGGATACCAGACGATGGGGTGGTCGCGTCGCGATATCACCGTGAGCGCCAGCCAGACCGCGACGGCCAATCTGCCCTGACGGGTAGTCGGATGCGCCAGCCACGCCAGCGCTCCGCGAGGGTCACTCCTTCGCGGAGCGCGGTGCGGGCAACAGCGTGAGGCTCGCCAAGGCGGCACCTGCCACCAGCACCCGCAGCGCGTCCGGCAGGTCGCTGCCGAACCACTCGGGCAGCAGCAACACCGCGAGCGCCGTGGCGGCGATGCGCAACTGCTCGAAGCGCCGCGCGAAGGCGCGTTCCTCCAATGCCCAACCGATGCCGAGCGTCGCTGACGTGATCACGAGCGCGTAGCCGATGCCTTGGGCGAGGGACAGCGTGGATACGGCGATGAGGAAATGCAGCACCATCGCCGCGAGCAACAGGTACTGGGCGAGCGCATGACGGCGCACGGCAGGGCGCGTGCCGGTGTCGTAGCGTCGCACCGTCGAGGTATCGAGGTGAGGCAGGGCCTTGCCGCGCCCGACGGGCGAGTCGAACCACGGGGCGAGGGCGCTGCGCCAGTCGCGGGCCGCGACCGAGCGGCGCAGCAATCCGGCAAAGGTGTGCAGGTTGCCCCATACCGGGTTGTAGCTCGCGAGCGGGCTGCGGATGCCGTAGGCGATCCGCTCGCCGTCGCGCTCCTCCGTGAAGGTGCCGAACAGCCGGTCCCAGAGGATGAGGATGCCGCCGTAGTTGCGGTCGATGCAGTAGTCGTTCTGGCCGTGGTGCACACGGTGGTTGGACGGCGTGACGAACACCCGGTCCATCCAGCCGAGCTTGCCGACGAGTTCGGTGTGCACCCAGTACTGGTACAGCAGGTCGATGAGGCCGACGACCGCGAACACCAGCGGCGGCACGCCGCACAGCGCCATCACGAGGTAGAAGGGCCAGCTCAGCAGTGCGCCGGTCGAGCTCTGGCGCAGCGCCGTGGTGAGGTTGTAGTACTCGGAGGAGTGATGCACCTGGTGCGAGGCCCAGAAGAGGTTGACCTCGTGCCCGGCGCGGTGCGCCCAGTAGTAGCAGAAGTCATAAAAGATGAGCGCGAAGACCCAGACCCAGACCTCGTCGGCGGGCAACGAGAACAGACGCAGGTGTTCGTACGCGAGGACGTAGATCCCGAAGGCCAAGAGCGCCGTGAAGGCGCCCCATACCTGGCTCAGCGCGCCGAAGTGCAGGCTGGTGAGGGCGTCCGGGATGTCGTAGGCCGCAACGCCCCGGCGATGCGCCACCCAGGCTTCCACCAGGATGGTGAGCATGAAGACGGGGATGGCGATGAGCATCGGGTCCATGGCGGAGCCGATTCGACCACAGCGGCATCGGCCTTGTCACCCGCGCTGCGCGCGCGCCAACACCTCGTGGGGTCGCAGGCCGAAACGTCTGCGGAACTCCCCGCCGAGCCTGCCGAGGTGGGTGAACCCGACGGCCGTGGCGAGCCCGGTCACGCCGTACCCGCGTGGAGCCAGGGTGAGCAGCGCATGCAGTCTGCGCAGGCGCTGCTCCCTCAACCACTGCATCGGTCCGACGCGGTAGCGGGCCTGGAAGGCATATTGCAGGCCACGTGCCGACACGTCGGTCGCACGCAGCACATCGTCGAGGATCAGCGGTTCGCCGATGTGGGCGATCATGAACCCGCAGGCACGGTCCACCGTCACGCCACCATCGCGCCGCTCGAGACGCACCGTGTCGGCGCCGGCGAGCGCGAGCAAGGTGCGGGCTGCCGTGCGCTGCAGGATGTCCGCGGCATGCGCGTAGTGCGACTGCGGGTGGTCCGGATCGGCGACGCCGGGTGCCAGCAGGAAACGGGGCAGTTCGCGCAAGGCAAGTGCGCCGGCCAGATCCACCGCGCGATGTGTCCCGGGGGCGAGCGCGCGGGCGAACGTCTCGGCATCGAGCAGGCGACTGTCGGGGCAGGTCGGCTCTGCCAGCCGGCGCGCGATTTCATTGATGACCGCCGGATCCACGCCCATCGCGAGGCCGATCGTCCCGAGGGCGGCGCCCGGATCGTCGAGGACGACATGCGTGACGTCGCCCTCCGGTGTCTGCGGCAGCACGAGCAGTCCCGTCCGTCCGGCGAGCATCGCCGCCGGGAAGGGGAGGTCTGTCCGGGGCGTCGGGAGCGTGGTCACGAACACGGGTCCCGCGCCGGGGCGCAAGAGGGCGGACCACGCTCCGATATCGGGGCGGCCGGCGGCGGCATCGGCGCGCGGCGGGAGCTCCCGATCGGACGGGAGGCTCGACATCGCGTTGTCGAGAGAAACCATGCGCCCTAAACTTCCACGCATGCATCCGGTGGACAACCTGCCGAAAGTCATCCTGCCGAAATCCGTCCGCAGGAAGCGGTCGTGAACGCGCCCGGCATCCTGCGCCGTCGGCGTCCGTTCCTCGCCCCGTTTTGGGTGGTGGGCATCGCCGCCGTGGCGAGCGTCGCGCTGCTCTATGGCTTGGTGCGCGCGACCATCGCGTTCGCCGCCGAGACCACCACGGTGATCGTGCTGCGGCATGCCGAGAAGGCGGCTGCGCCGGCCGGCGATCCCGCGTTGACGCCGCAAGGTGAGGCGCGGGCCGAGCGCCTCGCGTCTCTCCTCGGCAGTTCCTCGATCCGCGCGGTGTATGCGAGCGAGATGCGGCGCACGCAGGACACGGCCCGCCCCTTGGCGGCGTCGCTTGGCCTGCCGGTCAGCGTGCGCGCCGGCGGCGACATCCAAGGCCTGATCGACGACATCGGTCACAGGCACGTCGGCAGAACCGTGGTCGTGGTGGGCCATTCGAACACCGTCCCGCAGATCGTCGAGCGGTTGACCCGCGGACGGGAGCGGGTGGTGGTCAAGGACGACGAATTCGACCGCATCTACGTCGTCACGGTCACCCGGTTCGGACCGCCCGGGCTGGTGCAACTGCGGTACTGAGACTGTATTTTCATACAGGTTTCGCCACGAGGCCTTTCCGAATCGCCGCTCGGTGCTAGAATCGCCGCCCTCGTGTGGGGCGGTAGCTCAGCTGGGAGAGCGTCGCGTTCGCAATGCGAAGGTCGAGGGTTCGATCCCCTTCCGCTCCACCATTTTTCCGGTCCGCGCCAGCGTCGACGGTCTCCCGGGCACGCCCCCGTAGCTCAGTGGATAGAGCGACCGCCTCCTAAGCGGTAGGTCGTCGGTTCAACTCCGGCCGGGGGCGCCAAAATCCGGCTGAAACCGTGCACTGCGTGCCACACCGCAGCGACCCCTTTCCGTTAGACTACGCGCCCTTCGAACGATACCCGGGGGTTGGGTTTTTTCATGGGCGCCACGCGCGGCGAGCAGATCGCCACTTCCGCTTTGTACGGCGGCAACGCTGATTACGTCGAGTCCCTCTACGAACAGTACCTCGCCGATCCGTCGAGCGTCGCCCCGCACTGGCGGGACTATTTCGCCGGTTTGCCCCGGCCCTCGGCTCCCGAGGCCTCCCACCGGATCATCCAGTCCGCCATCGCGCAGCGTGCCCGGGCGGCGCGCGAGGCAGGGGCCGTGGTCGCCGCGGCCGGCGTGGATGACGAGAGCGCGCGGCAGGGCGCCGTGTCGCGCCTCGTGCAGATCTACGCTAACCGCGGGCACCTGGTCGCCCAGCTGGACCCGCTCGGGTTGGTGCGCCGTGAGCGGCCGCGGGT
Organism: Steroidobacteraceae bacterium; assembly: GCA_044339635.1. Lineage (GTDB taxonomy): Bacteria > Pseudomonadota > Gammaproteobacteria > Steroidobacterales > Steroidobacteraceae > UBA964. The sequence goes on from JBIIVD010000005.1 coordinate 12,458, forward strand.
GCTCGAACTCGCCTACTTCGGCCTCACCGAGTCCGATCTCGACCGGGTGTTCTTCACGGGCAGCCGAGTGGCCGACGTCCCGCAGCGCGCGACCTTGCGAGAGATCATCGCGATGCTCGAACGCACCTATTGCGGCACGGTGGGCGCCGAGTTCGCGCATGTCTCGGACACCGAAGAGCGGCTGTGGTTGCAGGACGAGTTCCAGTCCGGCCGCATGGGCCACCGCTTCTCGGGCGAGGAGCGCCGCAACATCCTCTGGCAGCTGACCGCCGCCGAGGGGCTCGAGCGCTACTTGCACACCAAGTACGTCGGCCAGAAGCGATTCTCCCTCGAGGGCGGCGATGCGCTGATCCCGTTGCTCGATGACGCGATCCAGACCGGCGGCGCGCTCGGCGCCGAGGAATTCGTGATCGGGATGGCGCATCGCGGGCGCCTCAACGTGCTCGTCAACGTGCTCGGCAAGGCGCCGTCGGTGCTGTTCTCCGAGTTCGAGGGCAAGTACGACACGGCGCACCTGACCGGCTCGGGCGACGTGAAGTACCACAAGGGGTTCTCCGCGGACCTGCGCACGCAGGGCGGCAACGTCCACGTCGCGCTCGCCTTCAACCCCTCGCACCTCGAGGTCGTGAACGCGGTGGTCGAGGGTTCCGTGCGCGCCCGCCAGGAGCGTCGCGACGATGCCAAGGGCGAGCGCGTCGTGCCGATCCTCATCCACGGCGATGCGGCCTTCGCCGGACAGGGCGTCGTGATGGAGACCTTGCAGCTCTCGCAGGCCCGCGGCTACAGCACGGGCGGCACGCTGCACCTCGTCATCAACAACCAGGTCGGTTTCACCACCTCCCGTCCGGACGATGCGCGCTCGACGATGTACTGCTCGGACATCGCCAAGATGCTCGAGGCGCCGATCTTCCACGTGAATGCCGATGATCCCGAGTCGGTGGTGTTCGTCACCCGCCTCGCGATGCGCTACCGCATGAAGTTCCACAAGGACGTGGTCATCGACCTCGTCTGCTACCGCCGCCTCGGGCACAACGAGGCCGACGAGCCCTCGGCGACGCAGCCGGTGATGTACGGCGCCATCCGCAAGCATCCGACCGCCCGGAAACTCTACGCCGATCGCCTGGTGGCGGACGGCGTGCTCACCTCCTTCGAGGCCGACGGGCTCGTCGAGGAGTACCGCGCCGGGCTCGACGAAGGCCGCCCGCAGGCGCGCGCCTCGCTCGGCATGATCGGCAACAAGTACACCGTCGACTGGAGCCCGTACACGGAGATCGACTGGGCGGCGAAGCTGCGCACGGGCGTGGAAGCGAAGCGCCTGGCCGCGCTCGGCGCGCGCATCACCGCCGTGCCGGAGGGTTTCCCGCTGCATTCCCGCGTGCAGCAGGTGGTGACCAACCGCCAGAAGATGATGGCAGGCGAGATGCCGCTCGACTGGGGCTGCGCCGAGACGCTCGCGTATGCGAGCCTGCTCGAAGACGGCTACAGCGTGCGACTCTCGGGCCAGGATTGCGGCCGCGGCACCTTCTTCCATCGCCATGCGGTCTGGCACCACCAGCAGACGGGCGAGATCCACGTCCCGCTGCAGCACATCGCCGAGCGCCAACCGCGCTTCCAGGTGATCGACTCGGTGCTGTCGGAAGAGGCCGTGATGGGTTTCGAGTACGGTTACTCGACCACCGACCCGGGCGTGCTCGTCATCTGGGAAGGGCAGTTCGGCGACTTCGCCAACGGCGCCCAGGTCATCATCGACCAGTTCATCGTCTCGGGCGAGTCCAAGTGGGGCCGTTATTCCGGGCTCACGCTGTTCCTGCCGCATGGCTACGAGGGGCAGGGCCCCGAGCACTCCTCCGCGCGCCTCGAACGCTTCCTGCAGCTCTGCGCGGAGCTCAACATGTCCGTCTGCGTGCCCTCGACGCCCGCGCAGATGTTCCACATGCTGCGCCGCCAGATGCTGCGCAGCTTCCGCAAGCCGCTCGTCGTCATGACGCCGAAGAGCCTGTTGCGCCACGAGCTGTCGGTGTCGAGCCTCGCCGACCTGCACTCCGGCAGTTTCCGCGACCTCATCGACGAGGTCGATGCCATCGATCCGTCGTCGGTGCGGCGTGTGGTGCTCTCGAGCGGCAAGGTCTACTTCGACCTGCTCAAGGCGCGCCGCGCCGCACAGCAGTCGGACGTCGCGCTGGTCCGCCTCGAACAGCTCTATCCGTTCCCGATCGAGGAGTACGAGGCGCTGCTCGCGCGCTACCCGAAGGCCCGCGAAGTGGTGTGGTGCCAGGAAGAGCCGCAGAACCAGGGCGCGTGGTACCAGATCCGCCACCAGCTCGAGCGGCCGCTCGCCGGCAAGCGCGAACTGCTCTATTCCGGCCGTGCGCCCGCCGCGGCGCCCGCCACCGGCATCGCCAAGGTCCACGAGGCGGAGCAGGCGGCCATCGTCCGCGCCGCCCTCAGCGCCACCGTGCGCGAGGTCGGCCAGCGCGAGACCCCGCGGCTCTCTGCCGGCTGACCCTCCATCGCAAAGACACCTGTCCAGGAAAGAACCAAGATGACCATGGAAATCCGAGTCCCGCAGTTGCCCGAGTCCGTCGCCGACGCGACCTTGGTGGCGTGGCGCAAGCAGCCGGGTGAGGCGGTGGGCCGCGACGAGAACCTCGCCGACCTCGAGACCGACAAGGTGGTGCTCGAGGTGCCGGCGCCTGCGGGCGGCGTCCTCAAGGAATTGAAGGTGCAGCCGGGCGCCACCGTGAAGAGCGGCGATCTGCTCGCGATCTTCGAGGAAGGCGCGGTCAGCGCGGCGCCCGCCAAGCCCGCCAAGGGCGGCAAGGCTGCGGCTGCCAAAGAATCCGCATCCGCTGCGACGGCGGCACCGGCCGCTGTGGCCGCTGCTGCGCCCGCTGCCGCGGCGAAGCTCGGCCCGGCGGCGCGCCGCTTGGTCGAGGAGAACCAGGTCGACCCGGCCGCCGTGGCGGGTTCGGGCCGCGATGGCCGCGTCACCAAGGGTGACGTCGCGGCGCACGTCGCCCAACAGGCCGCTGCGACGGTCGCGCCGGCTGCGGCGCCCGTCGTCGCCGCGCCGGTCCCCGGCGCGCGCGCCGAGCAGCGGGTGCCGATGACGCGCTTGCGGCAGCGCATCGCCGAGCGGTTGGTGCAGGCGCAGCACAACGCGGCCTTGCTCACCACCTTCAACGAGGTCGACCTCACGGCCGTGGGCGAGCTGCGTGCGCGCCACAAGGACCGTTTCGAGAAGGAGCACGGCGTGAAGCTCGGCTTCATGTCGTTCTTCGTCAAGGCGAGCATCGAGGCGCTGCGCAAGTTCCCCGTGATGAACGCGGCGGTCGACGGCACCGATGTCATCTACCACGAGTACTACGACATCGGCGTGGCGGTCTCCACCGACCGCGGCCTCGTGGTGCCGGTGCTGCGCAACGCCGAGACGATGGGCTTCGCGCAGATCGAGCGGCAGATCAACGACTACGGCGCGCGCGCGCGGGCGGGCGGCCTCGCCCTCGAGGAGCTGCAGGGCGGCACCTTCACCATCACCAACGGTGGCGTGTTCGGCTCGATGCTCTCGACGCCGATCCTCAACGCCCCGCAGAGCGCCATCCTCGGCATGCACAAGATCCAGGACCGGCCGGTCGCGGTGAACGGTCAGGTCGTCATCCGGCCGATGATGTATCTCGCGGTCACCTACGACCACCGCATCATCGACGGTCGTGAGGCGGTCCAGTTCCTGGTGGCCATCAAGGACGCGCTCGAGGACCCGGGCCGCATGCTGATCGGAATCTGAGGCACCCCACATGAGCGAGCAATTCGACGTCATCGTCATTGGCGGCGGACCGGCGGGCTACCCCGCGGCCATCCGCGCCGGCCAGAACGGCCTCAAGGTCGCCTGCATCGACGGCTGGAAGAACTACGACGGCAGTACGGCGTTCGGCGGCACCTGCCTCAACGCGGGCTGCATCCCGTCGAAGGCGCTGCTCGAATCGACCGAGCTCTACCACCGCGCGCAGTCGGAGTTCGCCGCCCACGGCATCCGCTCCGGCGAGGTGTCGATCGACATCGCCACCATGCAGAAGCGCAAGGCGGGCATCGTCAAGGGCATGACGGGCGGCATCGTGCAGCTGCTGAAGGCGGCGGGCGTCACCGCGCTGCAGGGCCACGGCAGGCTGCTTCCGGGGCGCGAGGTCGAGTTCACCGCGCATGACGGCGCGAAGCGCACGTTGACGGCCAAGCACGTGGTGCTCGCGAGCGGTTCGACGCCGACCCCGCTGCGCACCGCACCCTTCGACGGCAAGCACATCGTCGACAGCTGGGGTGCGCTCGAGTTCGACGCCGTGCCCAAGCGGCTCGGCATCATCGGCGCGGGCGTGATCGGCCTCGAGCTCGGCAGCGTCTGGCGCCGGCTCGGTGCCGACGTGGTGGTGCTCGAGGCGATGCCGGCGTTCCTGTCGATCGCCGACCAGCAGCTCGCCAAGGAGGCGCTCAAACATTTCAAGAAGCTCGGGCTCGACATCCGCCTCGGCGCGAAGGTCTCCGGCGCGCAGGTCAAGGGCGGCGCCGTCGAGGTCGCCTATGCCGATGCGGCGGGTGCCGCGCAGACGGTCATCGTCGACAAGCTCGTGGTCTGCATCGGCCGTCGGCCGTACACCGAGGGGCTGTTGGCCGAGGGCACGGGCGTCACGCTTGATGAGCGCGGTTTCATCAAGGTCGACGAGCATTGCCACACCGGCGTCGAGAACGTGTGGGCCGTCGGCGATTGCGTGCGCGGCCCGATGCTCGCCCACAAGGCCAAGGAAGAGGGCGTCGCCGTTGCCGACCGCATCGCGGGGCTCTATTCGCACGTCAACTACGACGTGATCCCCTCCGTGATCTACACCGCGCCCGAGATCGCGTGGGTAGGGTCGACCGAGGAGCAGGTCAAGGCGAGCGGCCGTGCTTACAAGGTCGGCAGTTTCCCCTTCCTCGCCAGCGGCCGCGCGCGGGCGATGGAGGCGGGGCAGGGCTTCGTCAAGGTGATCGCCGCGCAGGACGACGACCGCATCCTCGGTGTGCACATCGTGGGGCCGATGGCCGGCGAGCTGATCGCCGAGGCCGTGCTGGCGATGGAGTACGCGGCGAGCAGCGAAGACCTGCAACGCACGATCCATGCGCACCCGACGCTGTCCGAGGCCTTGCACGAGGCGGCGCTGGCCGCCGACAAGCGCGCCATCGACATGCCGAACCGCTGACGGTCAGGCGCTGCGCCGGGCGCTGATCACGTTCGGCACCCGGGCGAGCGCGCGCAGCACCTTCGACAACTCCTCGAGATCGCGCACCGCGGTGCGTAGTTCGAGCGTCGCGGTGCCGGCGCTGCGGTCGGTGGTGGTGGTCAGCTGCTCGATGCCGAGTCCGGCTGCCGCCACGATGTCGCTGAGATCCCGCACGAGGCCACGGCGGTCCCAAGCCTCGATGCGGATCCCCACCGGCAGCCCGTCGCTGCCATCGTCCTGCCAGTCGACCCGCAGCACCCGATCCGGGTGGGTGTCGCGCATGCGCGCGAGCCCGGCACACCGCGACGCATGCACGGTGACGCCGCGACCGACCGTGACGTAGCCCGCGATCGCCTCGGGCGGGATCGGCGCGCAGCACCTCGCGAGGGTGATCGGCAGATCGCCGACCCCTTCGATGAGGACCGGTCCGCCGCTGCGCCGGCGCGCGTCGGCGGTGCGGGTGCGTCGTCGGGCCGCGCGCGGCAAGGGTGATGTGCCGCCCGGTTGCGCCGCGCCGGAGGGCGCGGGCGAGGAGGCTTCGGCGAGCGCCCCGGCGCGTTGCGCCGCAAGGCGCGTCGCCGCATGCACGAACGATGCGACACCCACTTCCCCCTCGCCGAGCCAGCGATGCAGTTGTGCGACTTCACCGGCCTTCAGTTCGTGCGCGAGCGCGGGCAGCAGTTCCTGGCCTAGGCCGAGGCGGGCGAGTTCCCGCTCGGCGATGCCGCGTCCGGCGTTCTCGTTGTCGCCGGCATCCGCGCGACGGAAAAAGGCCCGCAGCTTGGCCCGGCTGCGCGGCGAGATGAGGTATCCGTCCTGCACCAGCCAATCACGGCTCGGGGACTCATGCTTGCCGGTGATGATGTCGACCACTTGTCCGTTCGCGAGCGCTTGTGTGAGCGGCACGATGCGGCCGTTCACCTTCGCGCCGCGGCAACGATGTCCGAGCGAGGTGTGCACCTGGTAGGCGAAATCGAGGGGCGTCGCGCCGCGCGGCAGGTCGACCACCTCGCCGCGCGGTGTCAAGGCATAGACCCGGTCTTCGAAGAGCTCCGAGCGCACGCGCTCGATGAAGTCCCCTTCGCCATCGCGCGCACCGGCATCGCCGGGCTCGGCGGGCTCCAGCAGGCGCCGCACCCATTCGATCTTGCGGGCATAGCCGTCGTCGCGGCCGGCGCCTTCCTTGTAGCGCCAGTGTGCCGCGACGCCGAGCTCGGACTGGCGGTGCATCTCGCGGGTGCGGATCTGCACCTCGACGGTCTTGCCGAGCGGGCCGAGCACGGCGGTGTGGATGGAGCGGTAGAAGTTGTCCTTGGGGGTGGCGATGTAGTCGTCGAACTCGCCCGGCAGGTAGGTCCAACGGCCGTGCACCACGCCGAGGGCCGCATAGCATTCAGGGACGGTGTCGCAGACGATGCGCACCGCGCGCACATCGGACAGGCGGTCGAACTCGAGGCGCTTGCGCTGCATCTTCCGATGGATGCTGTAGATGTGCTTGGCGCGACCCTGCACCTCGCCGTGGATGCCCGCTTCCGTGAGCGCCTGCCGGAGCGTATCGCAGAGCTCGGCGATGTACCGTTCCCGGTCGGCACGCCGCTCTGCCAGGGATTCGGCGATGCGCTTGTAGGCGTCGGGCTCCAGCCATCGGAACGCGAGATCCTCGAGCTCCCACTTGACCTGCCAGACGCCGAGCCGGTTGGCGAGGGGCGCGAACACGGCACGCGCTTCCTGCGCGAGCCGCCGACGTCCCTCCGGCGGCAGGTCGCGCGCCGCCCGCAGCCTCGCCAACTGGATCGCGATGCGGGCGACCACCAGACGCGGGTCGGCGACGATGGCGAGCAGCATCTTGCGCAGCACTTCGGCCTGGGCGCCCTGCAGGCCGCCTTCGGTCGCCCAGCGCGCCGAGCCTGCGAACTCGCCGAGGCGCGCGAGTTCGGCGGCCACATCGACGCTGCGTGGTCCGGCGCCGTACGCGCCATCGTCGCCCTGCGGACGCGCCTCGTTCAAGAGCACCCCGAGCGCGAGCGCCGGATCGTCGGTCAGCGCGGCCGCGATGCGCCCCGCAGCCGCGCCGCGCGCGATCGCCGCGTCTTCGAGACCGGCCGCGCGCAGTCGCGCCTCGCCCGATTCCAGGGCTGCAGCGGCCTCCTGCGAGAGCTTGTCGACGACCTCCAAAGGCGACCTCGCGACCCTGTGTGCGACGGTGAATCGGGCTATCATAGCGCCCTGTCTTTCATCGCCGCCCTGGCGTCCGGAGCGAATGCCGCGTTACCGCTCGAAGTCCTGGCGCGCCTTCCGCCCCGAGTCCACGGGGGCGGACGTGACTGCCCCCGTCGCGGCCGCAGCGTCGATCGAGCCGGTGCGTCTGCGGGCGGACGCCTGCCGCATCCTCGGTCTCGACCCCGGTTCGCGCCGCACCGGCTTCGGGGTCATCGCGGTCGAAGGTCCCGAGAGCCGCTGCCTCGCCCATGGCCGGATCGAGGTCGAGGGGCTGCCCGTCGCCGAGCGGCTCGCACGCATCCACGCCGGTGTGGCGGAGCTCGTCGCGCAGTGGGCACCGGACGAGGTCGCCGTGGAGCGGGTGTTCGTCGGCCGCAACGTCGACAGCGCCCTCAAGCTCGGACAGGCCCGCGGTGCGGCCCTCGCGGCGCTCGGCGGGCTCGAGCTCGCCGAGTACGCGCCACGGGCCGTGAAGCTCGCGACGGTGGGTTTCGGCGCCGCCGACAAGCTGCAGGTCGCGCACATGATGCGCGCGATGCTCAAGGTCGAGGGCAAGCTCACGGCCGATGCCGCCGACGCGCTCGCGATCGCGGTGTGCCACGCCCAGCACCGGCGTCTTGCGCCGCTGCAGGCCGGGCGTGCCGCCGGAGGTCGGGGATGATCGGCTCGTTGCGCGGACGTCTCGCGGCCAAGCAGCCGCCGCAACTGCTCCTCGAGGTGGGCGGTGTCGGCTATGAGCTCGAGGCGCCGATGTCCACCTTCTACGACCTGCCGGCCGTGGGGGCCGAGGTCTCGTTGCTCACGCACCTCGTGGTGCGCGAGGACGCGCACGTGCTCTACGGTTTCGTCCGCGAGGATGAGCGGCGGCTCTTCCGCCTGCTGCTCAAGGTCTCCGGCGTCGGCCCGAAGATCGCCCTCGCCATCCTCTCCGGCAGCAGCGCCGATGCGTTCGCAGCCTGCATCGCGGCGGGTGACACCGCCTCGCTGACGCGCATCCCGGGCGTCGGGCGCAAGACCGCCGACCGCTTGATCGTCGAGCTTCGGGACCGTCTCGCAGGCGGCGACGCCACGGTCGCGACGCTCACCACGGCGGCCGGGGCCGGGCCGCGCGGCGAAGCGCTCGCGGCGCTGGTCGCGCTCGGTTACCGTCCGGTGGAGGCGACGCAGATGGTGGATCGTGCCGAGGCCGATCCGGCCGGTGCATCCGCGAGCACCGAAGATCTGATCCGGCGCGCCTTGCAGTCGGCGGCGCGCAGCGGCGGCGGCTGAGCGTAGGGCCATGGTCACAGGTGCCGCATGAACGAGCGATTGGTCAGCCCCGACGGCGCGCGCGAGGATGAGGCGCAGGACCGCGCCATCCGGCCGCGGCGCCTTGCGGACTACGTCGGACAGACGCCGGTCAAGGAGCAGCTCGGGATCTTCGTCGATGCGGCGCGCGGGCGTGGCGATGCGCTCGACCACGTGCTCATCTTCGGGCCGCCCGGGCTCGGCAAGACCACGCTCGCGAACATCCTCGCCGCCGAGCTCGGCGTCAACCTGCGCCAGACCTCCGGCCCCGTGCTCGAGCGTCAGGGCGATCTCGCCGCGATCCTCACCAACCTGCAGCCGCGCGACGTGCTGTTCATCGACGAGATCCACCGCCTCTCGCCCATCGTCGAGGAGGTCCTCTATCCCGCGATGGAGGACTACCAGCTCGACATCATGGTGGGGGAGGGGCCCGCGGCCCGCTCGATCAAGCTCGCCCTGCCGCCGTTCACGCTGGTGGGGGCGACCACGCGCGCCGGGCTCTTGACCTCGCCGCTCCGGGACCGCTTCGGCATCGTGCAGCGCCTCGAATTCTATGATGTCGGCGACCTTGCGAGCATCGTGCGGCGCTCGGCGGGCATCCTCGGCGTCCCGCTCGGCGAGGACGGCGCGGCCCGCATCGCGGAGCGTTCGCGCGGCACGCCGCGCATCGCCAACCGCCTGCTGCGCCGGGTGCGTGATTACGCGCAGGTGCGTGGCGACGGCGCCATCACGGCGCCGCTCGCGGTCGCGGCGCTCGACCTGCTCGCGGTGGACCCCGCCGGCTTCGACTCGCTCGACCGCAAGCTCCTTACCACGCTCATCGAGAAGTTCGAGGGCGGTCCGGTCGGCATCGAGAGTCTCGCGGTCGCCATCGGCGAGGAGCGCGGCACGCTGGAAGACGTCGTCGAGCCCTTCCTCATCCAGCAAGGGTTCCTCATGCGCACGGCACGCGGCCGTGTCGCGACGCGTGCAGCCTACCTGCACTTCGGTCTCGCGCCGCCCCAGCGGTCGGGCGATGGCGTCCCGTTGCCGGGGGCGGGACCGTGAGCGCTGCGCCGTTCGAGTGGTCGGCACGGGTCTACTGGGAAGACACCGACGCCGGTGGCGTCGTGTACTACGCCAACTACCTGCGCTTCCTCGAGCGCGGGCGCACCGAGTGGCTGCGCGCGCGCGGGGTGATGCAGGAGCGGCTCGCGGCCGAACGCGGCCTGCAGTTCATGGTGCTGCGCGCCGAGGTCGATTACCGCGCGGCAGCCCGGCTCGACGACCGTCTGATCATCACCGTGGAACCGCGTCCGGACACGCGCACCACCGCGCTGTTCCGCCAATGCGTGTTCCGCGAACCTGCCGACGGCGCCGCTGCCGGCCGGGAACTCCTCGTGGAAGCCGTTGTCAGGGTGGTGTGCGTGGACGCGAAGACGCTTCGCCCCCGCCGCATCTCGGAGTACGTCCCTTGAACGACCTGTCTTTTCTGCGCCTCATCGCCGAAGCGACCATCGTCGTGCAGCTCGTCATGCTGCTGCTGCTCGCCGCATCGGTCTATGCCTGGGCGATCGTGTTCCGCAAGCGCCGCATCCTGCGCGAGGCCCGCGACACCCAGTCCCGGTTCGAGCGCGAGTTCTGGTCGGGCGGCGATCTCGGTGCGCTCTACCGCAGCATCGAGTCGCGCGGAGAGGCCAAGGGCATCGAGGCGATCTTCCAGGCGGGGTTCCGCGAGTTCGCCCGGCAGCGTCAGCAAGGTCTGGATGCGCCCGACTCGCTGTCGGAGGGCGCGCGCCGCGCCATGAAGGCGCAGCAGATCAAGGAAGTCGAGCATCTGGAGCACCAGCTCTCCACGCTCGCGACCATCGGCTCGACCAGCCCGTACGTGGGCCTCTTCGGGACGGTGTGGGGGATCATGCACGCCTTCGTCGGTCTCGGGTCCGTGCAGCAGGCGACGCTCGCGACGGTGGCACCGGGCATCGCCGAGGCCTTGATCGCGACAGCGATGGGTCTGCTCGCGGCGATCCCGGCGGTGGTCGCGTACAACCGCTTCGCGGACCAGGTCTGGCGCCTCGAGTCGCGCTATGACGCCTTCATGGAAGAGTTCTCCACCATCCTGCAGCGCAGCGTCCCGCGCGCCGCCGCGGCCGAGGCGCGCTGATGCCGGCAGGGCGGCGCCGTCGACGGCCGATGAGCGAGATCAACGTCGTCCCCTACATCGACGTGATGCTGGTGCTGCTCATCATCTTCATGGTGACGGCGCCCCTGCTCACGCAGGGCGTGAAGGTCGAACTCCCGCAGGCGGCCGCGGAGGCCATCGACCCTGCCGACCTGCGCGACCGCCCGCCGATCGTGTTGTCCGTCGACCGTGATGGGCGTCTCTACCTCAACCAGGGCGTTGCGCCTGAGGCCGCGCTCGCCGATGACATGCTGGAAGCGCGCGTCGCCGCGTTGTTGCGCCGGACGCCCGGTGTGCCGGTGTTCGTCAAAGGTGACCGCGCGGTGCCCTATGGCCGCGTGGTCGAGGCGATGACCTTGCTGCAGCGCGCAGGCGCGACGCAGGTGGGGTTCATCACCGAGCCGGCGGGGACGGGGAGCGCCGCCCCGGATCGCAGCGCGGCGCCGGGAGGCCGCTGAGATGGCGCAGGCGCAGAGCCTGCCCGGTCCCGCACCGCGCGCGCTGTCCGTTCGCGCGACGGCGGCTTGGCAGCCCTGGATGTGGTCGGCCGCGCTGCACGCTGCGCTCGTCATGATGCTCGCGGGCGGTGTGGTGCTCTCGCGCATGGCGCCGCCCACCGAGACCGCGCTCGCCCTCGAAGCGGTGGTGGTCGACGCGCAGACGCTCGCCGCACTGCAACGCCTGACCGCACCTCGCGCCGAACCGCCGCCGCGCGCTGAACCGCAGGTTCCCGCACAGCCCGTGCCGGAACAACCCGTGCCCGACGAGCCCGCGGCCGCGCCGCCTGAAGCCCCGCGGCGAGCGGAGGCGCCGGCGCCGAGTCCGCTGCCTGCCAAGCCCGTGCCTGCCAAGCCCGCGCCGGCCGCCGTCCCCGCTGTGCCGGATGCTGCGGCGCGCGAGGCGGCCGAGCGGGAACTGCAGGCGGCGCTCGACGAGGAGGCGCGGATCACGGCGCTGCGCACGAGCGCCGCGGCCGCCCAGTGGGGCGCTGCGATCCGTGGTCGGGTGCAGCGTGCCTGGATCCGTCCCGATACGGCGCGCAGCGGCATCGACTGCACGGTGGCGGTCACGCAGGCGCCGGGCGGCACGGTCCTCTCGGTCGAGGTGCGCGCCTGCAACGGCGATGATGCCGTGCGCCAGTCGATCGAGGATGCGGTCCGTCGGGCATCGCCCTTGCCGGCACCGCCCGACCCTGCGCTCTTCGAGCGCGAGATCATCTTGAGGTTCAGACCCGATGCGTGAGTCACGTCTTTCCGCTCCGGTATCGTCCCTGCGCGCTCTCGTGTCGGGGCTTGCCGTGCTGGCGCTGACACTGTGGCCGATCCGCGGCGCTGCGCAGCTGCAGGTCGACATCACCTCGGGCGTGACCGATCCGATCCCGATCGCGGTGCAGCCGTTCGACGCCGATAAGGCCGAGCTCGCGCAGATCATCGCCGCGGACCTCGGTCGCAGCGGCCGGTTCGTCATCCGGCCGCGCAACGAGGCCGATTATCTTGTGACGGGTGGCGTGACCGGTGCTACCTCGGCGACGGGCGCGCCGCTCGGCGTCGGGTTCCGGTTGCAGAACCTGCTCACCGGCCAATCGCTGCTCGAGGAGACCCTGTCCGTACCGCAGACCGCCGCGCGCCAAGGTGCGCACCGCGTCGCGGACCGCATCTACTTCCGGCTGGTCGGTCAGCGCAGCGCCTTCGCGACCCGCATTGCCTATGTCACGGTCGAGGGCGCGCCGCCGCAGCGCCGCTATCGCCTGATGGTGGCCGATGCCGACGGCGCCGCGCCGCGCGTGATCCTCGAGTCGCGACGTCCGCTCATGTCGCCGGCGTGGTCGCCCGACGGGCGTCAGCTCGCCTATGTCTCGTTCGAGTCGCGCAGCGCCGCCGTCTATGTGCAGGACCTGCGCACGGCCGGTCGGCGTGCGGTCTCGGTGCGCGCCGGCGTGAACGGCGCGCCGGCCTGGTCCCCGGACGGCTCGCGGCTTGCGCTGACGCTCTCTTCGGCCGGCGGCAACCTCGATGTCTTCCTGCTCGATCCGCGCGACGGCACGCTCGAGCGCATCACCGACGATCCGGCCATCGACACCGAGCCGGTGTGGTCGCCCGACGGGCGCAGTCTGTTCTTCACCTCGGATCGTGCAGGCGGGCCGCAGGTCTATCGCGTCGCCGCGCGGGCGGGCGAGCGTGCGCAGCGCGTGTCCTTCGGCGCGCCGTATGCGGCGCGCCCGCGCGTCAGCCCCGATGGCCGGCTGCTCGCGATGGTGGTGCGTGACGAGGGCGGTTACCGCATCGCCGTGCAAGCGCTCGCGGGCGGTGAGCGGCGCGTGCTGTCGCGTGGCCCGCAGGACGAATCGCCCGCGTTCTCGCCCGACGGGGGCACGATCCTCTACGCGACGCGGCAGGGCGGCAGCGGCACGCTCGAGGCGGTCACCGTGGACGGGTTGGTGCGCTATCGCCTCGGGTCGCCCGGGCTCGATGCCCGTGAGCCTGCATGGGGCCCGTTCCCGCCGACCGTGCCATAATTTTTACCGTTCGAGACCTGCTGTCAGGAGATCTGTCATGACCCATGCCCTCCGTCTGCCGCTCGCCCTGCTCGCGCTTGCCGCGCTTGCAGCCTGTTCCTCGAACCGGGCCAAGGACGCCGAGGTCGCCGCCACGGTGGCGCCCGCGGCGAGCACGACCGAGGCCGGCGCGGTCGCGACGCCGCTCGATGCCGATGGCGTGGTCGGCGCGGGGGTGGCGCCGGAGCCGAACGAGGGCATGGTGAAGTTGCCGCCGGAGCTCGTCGATCGCCGGGTGATCTTTTTCCCCTACGACAGCGACACCTTGGGCGCCGCCGAGCTCGAGTTGGTCGCCGCCCATGCGCGCTTCATGTCCGGCCAGCCCGGCGTCCGCTTGCGCCTCGAGGGCCACACCGACGAGCGCGGCACCCGCGAATACAACATCGGTCTCGGCGAGCGGCGCGCCCAGGCCGTGCGTCGCGCCTTCGGTCTGCAAGGCATCGCCGATGCGCGTCTTGCCACGGTGAGCTACGGCGAGGAGCAACCGGCGGTGACGGGCAGCGACGATGCGGCGCTGGCGCGCAACCGCCGCGTCGAACTCGTCTACTCGGCGCCCTGATGTCGTCCGGGGAGGGCCGTACCGTGGGAGTCTCGCGACTGCACCGCGCCGCGACGGGCATGAGCCTGTTCGTGTCGCTGACCCTCGCGACCGCGTCGCCGGTCGCGTCCTCACAGTCGGCACGCGACCGTCTGGACGCCTTGGAGGCGCGGACGACGCAGCTCGAGGCGGTGCTGCAGGGGCAGGCCCTCGGCGAGTTGTCGAGCCGCGTCGACGAACTCTCCGCGCAGCTCCGCGCGTTGCGCGGCGAGCTCGAGACGCAGGCACAAGAACAGGCCGCGCTGCGCAAGCAGCTCGGTGAGTTGGCGGCCGAGCTCGACCGTCGACTGGCTGCGCCGACGTCGGCGGTGCCGGTCGCAGCGGTGCCCGTCGAAGCCGCTGCGGCGGCTACGGTCGCGGTCGCCCCCGTCGCCCCCGCCGCCTCGTCGGCGCCGGCGAGGTCCGCGCCTGCTCCAGCGGTGCCTGACGGCCCGGATACGCTCGGTGCGGTGCAGCGCTACCAGCTCGCCTTCGAGGCGCTGCGCGCCTCCGATCACCCCAAGGCCATCGCCGGCTTCGAGGACATGATCGCTCGCTATCCCGATCATGCGCTCGCCACCAACGCGCGTTACTGGCTCGGTCGCAGCCTCCTGCTGCAGAACGAGCCGGCCCGCGCGGTCGATGCGTTCTCCGGTGCGCTGGCGAGCGGCACGCTCGATGCCGGTCGCGCGCCTGATGCACTGCTCAAGAAAGCGCAGGCCGAACTTCAGCTCGGGCGCCGCGATGCGGCGCAAGCGACGCTCGGCGAGCTCATCGCCCGCTATCCCGACGGCGAACCGGCGCGTCAGGCGCGCGCCTTGCTGACGCCCTGACCCATGACCGCGCGCGCCGCCCAGCGGCTCAAGATCACCGAGGTCTTCCGGTCGCTGCAAGGCGAGGCGGATACGGTCGGCATCCCGACGGTGTTCGTGCGCCTCACCGGCTGTCCGCTGCGCTGCGGCTACTGCGACACGGCGTATGCCTTCCATGGCGGGGAGTGGTGGACGATCGAGGACGTCCTCGCGCGCGTGCGGGCGCTCGAGGTCAGCCATGTCTGCGTCACGGGCGGCGAGCCGCTCGCCCAGCCGACGGCTGCCGCGCTGCTGATCGCGCTCTGCGACGGCGGCTGGCGCGTGTCGCTCGAGACCAGCGGTGCGATGCCGCTCGCTGCGGTCGATCCGCGGGTGGTCAAGGTGGTCGACATCAAGACGCCCGGGTCGGGCGAAGCATCCCGCAACCGCTACGACGAACTCGCCCGGCTGGGCGCCGCCGACCTCATCAAGTTCGTGATCGTCGATCGCGCGGATTACGAGTGGAGCCGCGCCCAACTGCGCGAGCGGCGGCTGGCCGAACGCTGCACCGTGCTGTTCTCGCCGAGCCATGCGGAGCTGCCGGCGCGCGACCTCGCGGATTGGGTGCTCGAGGACCGCTTGCCGGTCCGCTTCCAGGTGCAGCTGCACAAATATCTTTGGGGAGACCAGCCGGGACGATGAGCGTGCGACGCGCAGTGGTGCTTCTCTCGGGCGGTCTCGACTCGGCCACGGTGCTCGCGCAGGCGCGCAGCGAGGGCTGGGACTGCCACGCCTTGTCGGTGCATTACGGCCAGCGGCATTCGGCCGAGTTGGCGGCGGCGGCGCGCGTGGCGCGCGCGCTCGGCGCTGCGGAGCACCGCGTCATGGGGGTGGACCTCGCGGGCATCGGTGGTTCGGCCCTGACGGATGCGGCCGTGGCGGTGCCTGAGGCGCCGACCGCCGGCATCCCGTCGACCTACGTCCCGGCGCGCAACACGCTGTTGCTGGCCTTGGCGCTCGGCTGGGCGGAAGTGCTCGCGGCCGAGGCGGTGTTCGTCGGCGTCAACGCGGTGGACTACTCGGGCTATCCCGATTGCCGGCCGGAGTTCGTGGCGGCGTTCAACGAACTGGCGCGGCTCGGTACGCGGGCGGGGGTCGAGGGGCATCCGGTGCGGGTGCTCGCGCCCTTGGTCTCCCTCAGCAAAGCCGACATCATCCGGCGCGGCGTCGCGCTGGGTGTGGACTACGGGCTCACGGTATCCTGCTACCAAGCGGGCGAGGCGGGCGAGGCCTGCGGACGCTGTGAGTCCTGTCGGCTGCGTCGCGAGGGTTTCGCGGCGGCCGGCGTTGCAGACCCCACCCTCTATCGCCGGGGGTTCGGGTAGAATCCGCGTCCTCTGCAGCGGGTCCTTAGCTCAGTCGGTAGAGCAGCTGGCTTTTAACCAGTTGGTCGCGCGTTCGAGTCGCGCAGGACCCAATCCCTCCCCGCCGCCCGGCACTCCGTCATCGCGCGAGTCGCCCCTGACCGTGCTCTACGGCGGGGCTGGATCACGGGGTGCGACTGCGGCTGCCGGACCGCAGACGACCGCGATCGGGGCGAGACCCACGATGCGGCGCGCCAGGGAACAGCGCCACCCCATGATCCGGCTTCAGGTCAGGCCACCTTGACCTCGATGGCCTTGGGTTTCGCGCTCTCGAGCTTCGGGATGTGCACGATGAGCGTCCCGTCCTTCGACTCGGCGGTGATCGCCGAGGCATCGGCGCAGTCCGGCAGCGAGAAGCTGCGCGCAAAAGACCCCTGGAAGCGCTCGAGGCGGTGGAAGCGCTCGGACTTGTCGTCCTTCTCGAAGCGGCGTTCACCCGACAGCGTCAGCACGCCGTCCTCGATGGTCACCTTGACGTCCTTGCGGGCCACGCCGGGCAGCTCGGCGCGTACGAGGTACTCGCGGTCGGTCTCGCTGATGTCGGCCGTGGGCGACCATTGCACCGTCGTGCCGCCGTTGACCTCGCCCCGCCAACGCGTGAGCGCGGGCGACATCCGGTTGACGAATTCTTCGAGGTCGCGGAAGGGTTCCCAATTGATCATGTTCATCGGAGTGCTCCTGTCATCGGATGGGCGCGGCCGAAGGGCCACGTGCAGGAGCATTCTGGCCGCTGCCGCGGCGCTGCCAATCGGAGGGAGTGCTTACGCCGCTGGGTATTTCTCGCAGCCGCAGTGTGCGAGCACGTACGCGGCGGCCTCGGCGCCGCTGTCGAATTGCTGCACCAGCGCCGCTTCGGTGGGGCCGATCAGCCGCTGCGAGACGAGGTGTCCGAGGTCGAGCATGCGCGACCAATAGTCGCGGCCGACCAGCACGATGGGCATGGGCTCGATGCTGCGCGTCGCGACGAGGTTCAGCGCTTCGTAGACCTCATCGAGGGTGCCGAAGCCGCCGGGGAACGCGACCAACGCGCGCGCACGCAGCAGGAAATGCATCTTGCGCAACGCGAAGTAGTGGAAGCGGAAAGCGAGGCCCGGTGTGATCCAGGCGTTCGGCACCTGCTCGTGCGGCAGGCGGATGTTGAGCCCGATGGTCGGCGCGCCGGCTTCGCTCGCGCCGCGGTTGGCCGCCTCCATGATCCCGGGGCCGCCTCCCGTGGCGACGACCAGGCGATGGCAGCCGGGCGCATGGCTCGCGCCTGCGCTCAGGTCGTGGGCGAACCGGCGCGCCTCCTCGTACCAGCCCGCCAGCGGATGGCCGTCGTCCGGCGACTCGGGTGCCGGCACCCGGGCGCTGCCGAACACCACTACGGTGCTCTCGATGCCGTAGGCCCGCAGGTAGGCATCCGCCCTGTGGAACTCGAGTGCCAGGCGTACAGCCCGCGCGCCGTCACTTTCGAGGAAGTCGCCGTCATCCTCCGCAAGGCGGTAGCTTGGGCTCGACAGGATGGCGTGCAGTCGGTCTTGGGACATGGACGAAGTGCGGCTCCGGAGGAGGGGGAGGGACCCCAGGGCCAGATATTAGCGGGACGGATGTCCGGTCTGGCCGGTGGGATGCGTATTGAAAAGATGCGGGACCCTGCCTTCAGGGCCGCAACACAGTCTTATTCGTCGTCTTGCGTGGGGAGGCCGACCATGAACATCAAAGCCGCCTGGAACATGGATCGCTGGGAGAACCTGGTCCTCAGAGCCTACCTGACCGTCGGCGCGTTCGTCTGCGGCCTGACCGCCGTGTTGGTCGCTTTCGGCAAGTCCCCGCCGGCGGTGGACACCAGTCTGCTGGCCGCGCTTCTCTACCTCGCCGGATGCTTCAACTTCGTGCTCGCCTGGCGGCGTTGGGCGAACGGACGCGGTCTGTTGCGTGCGCCGCAAGCGTTCTTCGCGACCTTCATCCCCTACCTCGCGGCAGGGGTGGTGGTGGGGTCGCCTTCCGGCGATACCCGGGTGCTGTTGGTGCTCAACATCATGCTGTTGGCCGCGTTCCTGATGCAGACCCAAAAGGCGCCCCTCAAGGCCAGCTGATCAAGGCCAGCTGATCAAAGCCATCTGATCAAGCCCAGTCGATCGCGGTGCGGCCGTCGCCCGGCGGCGTGGCGGGGTGATAGATTGCGCAGCGGGTCGATCTGAGGTCGACCCGCTCACCCCTCCGTCGGTCCGGGATCCGCATGAAACTCTACGGCTATTGGCGCAGCTCGGCGGCGTACCGCGTGCGCATCGCGCTCGCCCTGAAGGCCATCCCCTACGAACACGTCGCCGTGCACCTGCTGCGTGACGGCGGTGAACAGCGTCAGGAGTCCTACCGGCGTCTCAATCCCGGCGGCCGGGTGCCGACCCTGCAGACGGCCGAGGGCGAGGTGATCGTCCAGTCGATGGCGATCCTCGAGTGGTTGGAGGAGCGGTTCCCGTCGCCCCCGCTGCTGCCGGTCGACCTGTACGCCCGCGCGACCGTACGCGGCATCGCACAGATGATCGTCTCCGACATCCAGCCCCTGCAGAACCTCTCGGTGACCGAGCATCTGCGGGACGAGTGCGGGTGGCCGCCCGAGCGTGTCGGCGGTTGGCTGCGGCATTGGGTCGGTAACGGCATGGCGGCCGTCGAGCGGGCGCTGCAGGCGTCGTCGGCCGGGCGGTTCTGCGTCGGTGACAGCCCGACCTTGGCCGATGCCTGCCTGATCCCCCAGTGCTACGCCGCGCGCCGTTTCGGGGTCGATCCAGCAGGGTATCCACGTATCGCCGCCATCGAGGCGCACTGCGCCACGATCGAGGCTTTCGTTGCGGCATCGCCCGAGCGGCAGCCGGACGCCCCGGTCGCGGGCGCCTGAGGCGCGGCACCCCGACGGCGCGGGAGTCGAGGGCCGTCCAAGGCGGAAAAGATGGCGCTCCTTACGGGATTCGAACCCGTGTTACAGCCTTGAGAGGGCTATGTCCTGGGCCTCTAGACGAAAGGAGCGCGGGCCGGGTACGGAGGTTCAGGGCGCGGTATTATAGGCACCCGCCCCGATACCTCAAGCGGAAACGAGTCACTCTTGAACCACCCCCCAGCCTCCACCGAGGCCGTCCCCCGCCTGGCGCGTGTCATCCCGCGCGATGGCCATCCCATCTCCCGTTCCAAGATCTCGCCGGAGGCGCTGCGCGTCCTCTATCGGTTGCGCGAGGCGGGCTTCGAGGCTTTCCTGGTCGGCGGCTGTGTCCGCGACCTCATGCTCGGTCTCGAACCCAAGGATTTCGACGTCGCCACCGACGCGCTGCCGGAGCAGGTCAAGCGCCTGTTCCGCAATTGCCGTCTGGTCGGCCGCCGCTTCCGGCTCGCGCACGTGTTCTTCGGGCGCGAGATCATCGAGGTCGCCACCTTCCGCGCCTCGGGCGGACCGCCGATCGCCGATGAAGTCGACGACACCGAAGAGGACATCCTCGACGAGTCCGTGCTCGGGGAGGACGACCTCGATGCGGACGACCTCGACGACGGGATGCCGCGCGACGAGAACGGCGACATCGACGGCAACATCGATCCGGACTATGTGCCGCCGCCGCGCGCGGCGGCAGGCGCGCCGGGGAGCGGCGAGCGCCTGGTCGACGAGAGCGGGCGCATCCTGCGGGACAACGTCTACGGCAGCATCGACGATGATGTCTGGCGCCGCGATTTCACCTGCAACGCGCTCTACTACAACATCGCCGATTTCTCGGTGTGGGATTACTGCGGCGGTTTCGAGGACGTGCAGGCCCGCAGGCTGCGCCTGATCGGCGATCCGGAGACCCGCTACCGCGAGGACCCGGTGCGCATGCTGCGTGCGGCCAGGTTCGAAGCCAAGCTCGGGTTGTCGTTGGAACCGGCGACCGCAGAGCCGGTCATGCGGCTGCGCGAGCTGCTCGGCGGCGTGCCGCCGGCGCGCCTCTTCGACGAGACGCTGAAACTCTTCCTCACGGGGCATGGCGCCCTCAGCTACGAGGTGCTGCGCGCCCGCGGCCTGCTCGAGATGCTGCTGCCCAACGTCGCGGATTTCGCGCGTCGCCATCCGGGCAGTCCGCCCGAGCGCATGTTGCTGCGCGGCCTCGCCAACACCGACGAGCGCGTGCGCGACGGTCGGCCGGTCACGCCGGTGTTCCTGTTCGCGCTCTTCATGTACGGCCCGGTGGGCCTGCGCATCGAGCAGGCGCCGCGCCGGATGTGGCATGACACGGGCACCATCCTCGATGCCTTCGACCACGCTGCGCGCGCGATCTGCGAACGCATCGCCATCCCGCGGCGCTTCATGCTCGGCGTGCGCGAGATGTTCCTGATGCAGCCGCGCCTCGAAGCGCCGCGCGGCCGCCGCGCCCTGCGCACGCTCGAGCATCCGCGGCTGCGCGCCGCGTTCGACCTGCTGCAGTTGCGCGCCGAGTTCGGCATGGCCGATCCCGCCATCGTCGAGTGGTGGACGAAGTTGCAGGCCGCCTCTCCCGTTCAACGCTCGCAGATGAGCGATGCGCTCGGGCGCAGCGCTCCGGCGGGTGGCGCTGAGGACGACGGCCCCGGTGAGGGTGACGGCGAAGGCGGCGGCCGGCCGCGTCGCGGCCGGCGGCGGCGCGGTGGCCGCAACCGTCGCGGCGGACGGGGCGGGGCGCCCGCGGGCTGATCCTGCCGGGACCGCCGCGTGACCGACGTCGTCTGGCAACCCGCCTACATCGGCCTCGGCAGCAACCTGGGTGATCCCGTGGCGCGGCTGCGTGCCGCGCTCGACGCGCTCGGCGGACTGCCGGACTGTCGGGCGCTGCGGGTCTCGCCGTTCTATCGCACCGCGCCGTTCGGGCCGGTGGAGCAGCCGTCCTTCGTCAATGCGGCCGCAGGTCTGCTGACCTGTCTCGATCCGCATGCCTTGCTCGCCGCCTTGCGCGAGCTCGAGCGGCGCCTCGGGCGCAGCCCGCCGCGCGAGCGCTGGGGGCCGCGCGAGATCGACCTCGACCTCCTGGTGCATGGCACGGCCGTCGTGTCGGACGACGTGCTGACGCTGCCGCATCCCGGCATTCCGCAGCGGGATTTCGTTCTGTATCCTCTGCGGGACATCGCACCGGATCTTTGGGTGCCGGGCCAGGGTCGCGTGCGGCGACTGGCTGGACGGGTCGAAGATCGTGGTGCGGAGCGCCTGCCGTGGAACTGACGCCCGCCCCCAAGCACCGTTTCGTCGTCATCGAGGGTCCGATCGGGGTCGGCAAGACCACGCTTGCGCGGCGTCTCGCCGAGACCTGGGGCGCCGAGCTCGTGCTCGAACAGGCGGACACGAACCCTTTCCTCGAGCGGTTCTACCGCGATCCGGTCGGCGCCGCCTTGCCGGCGCAGCTGCATTTCCTCTTCCAACGCACCCAGCAGCTCGCGGCGCTGCGCCAGCAGGACCTGTTCGCGCCGCTGCGCGTCGCCGATTACCTGCTCGAGAAGGACCGGCTGTTCGCGAGGGTCACGCTCGATGAGGCGGAGTACGCGCTCTACGAGCAGGTCTACTCGCGGCTCGTGGTCGATCCGCCGAAGCCGGACCTCGTGATCTACCTGCAGGCGCCCGTGGATGTGCTGCTCGAGCGGATCTCGCGGCGACGCATCCGCATGGAGCAGCTCATCGACCGCGCTTACCTCGAGAAGCTCAACCAGACGTATGCGCGGTTCTTCCACGACTACGAGGCGACGCCGCTGCTGATCGTCAACGCGGCGACGCTCGATCCGGTGTCCAACGAGATCGACTACGCCGAGTTCCTCGGCGCGATCCAGCGCATGGGCAAGGGACGTTTGTACTTCAATCCGCTGCGCCACGCGGTCCTTTGAGATCGTCCGCTGCGGCGCCGTCGGCGCGCGCGGCGAGCCGTGCCAACGCCCACTCCACGTGTTCGCGGACCAGCGCCGAGGGGTGCGTGCGTCGCGCCATCAGCGCGGCGCGGGCCTCGGGCGTGGGCGCGCCGTTGCCGAGCGCGACCGCGATGTTGCGCAGCCAGCGCTCGTGGCCGATGCGGCGTATCGCAGACCCGCGGAGCCGCTCCTCGAACTCCGCCGCATCCCAGGCGAAGAGCTCCGGGAGCGACGCCGCATCGAGTCCGTGCCGCACCTGCCGCAGGTCGGGGTGCGCGGCGGCCTGCGCGAACTTGTTCCACGGACAGACCAGTTGGCAGTCGTCGCAGCCGTAGATGCGGTTGCCCAGCAGTGGCCGGAACTCCTCGGGGATGCTGCCCGCCAATTCGATGGTGAGGTAGGAGATGCAGCGGCGCGCATCGAGCTGGTACGGCGCGACGATGGCGCCTGTCGGGCAGGCCGGGATGCAGGCCTCGCAGCTGCCGCAGTGGTTGCCACCGGCGCCGTCAGCCGGCAGCGGCAGGTCGGTGTAGAGCTCGCCGAGGAAGAACCAGGAGCCGGCATCGCGCGCGATCAGGTTGGTGTGCTTGCCGATCCAGCCGAGCCCGGCTCCGCGGGCGAGCGCTTTCTCCAGCACGGGGCCGGAGTCCACGAACACGCGGTAACCGAATGCGCCGATGCGCGCTTCGATGCGGTCGGCGAAGTCCTGCAGCCGGTTGCGCAGGATCTTGTGGTAGTCGCGTCCGAGCGCGTAGCGGGAGATGTAGGCGCGTTCCGGGTCCGCAAGGACCTGTTCCGCGGGCGCGGCATCGGCCGGCCAGTAGTCCATGCGGACGCTGATCACGCGCAGGGTGCCGGGCTTGAGTTCAGCAGGCCGTGCGCGCCGCATGCCGTGACGGGCCATGTAATGCATCGCACCGTGCCGGCCGGCCTCCAGCCAGCGTCGCAGGTGCGCTTCGTCCTCGCCGAGCGCGATGTCCGCGACACCGAGCGCCGAGAAGCCGAGCCCCGCGGCGAGGCGTTCGAGATCGTCGCGCAGGGCCTGCATGTCCGGGGGCGCCGCCATGCAGCCAGTATACTCACGCACATGGAACTGCCTGCGCCGCTGCTGTCCGTCGCCCAGGTGCGTGCGCTCGAGGCGCGGGCGCTCGCTACGGCGGGTACGGGCGGCCTCGTGTTGATGCGTCGCGCCGCGGCGGCGTCGCTGCAGACCTTGCGCACGCACTGGCCGGAGGCGCGCGGCTTCACCGTGCTCTGCGGTGGCGGCAACAACGGCGGTGACGGCTGGATGATGGCGCGTCTCGGCCGCGAGGCGGGCTTCGATGCCCGGGTGGTCTGGACGACGGCGCCCGACGCCTTGCGGGGCGAGGCGTCACAGGCTGCAGCCGAAGCGCTTGCTGCCGGCGTACCGGCGGACGCGTTCGCCGCGTCGGCGACGGGAACGTTGTCGCGCGCCGAGGTCATCGTCGATGCGCTGCTCGGCATCGGGCTGTCCGCGCCGGTCCGCGCGCCGATGGTCGCGGCGATCGAGGCGATCAACGCCGCCGGCCGTCCGGTGCTCGCGCTCGATGTCCCCTCCGGACTGTGCGCGGATTCCGGCCGGGTGCAGGGCGTCGCGGTGCGGGCCGACGCCACGGTCACGTTCATCGCCTTGAAGGCCGGTCTGCTGCTCGGCGCCGGGCCTGATCACGCCGGCGTGCTGTCGGTGGACGGTCTGGGCGTCGATCCGCCGCAAGCGCACGAGATCGCCTGGCAGCGCATCACCCGGGCGCAGCTGCGCGCGAGCATCCCGCGGCGGCGTCGCGACGCGCACAAGGGGCAGGGGGGGCACGTCTTCGTCGTCGGGGGTGGCGAGGGCATGCCGGGCGCGGCGCGCTTGGCCGGCGAAGCGGCGCTGCGCGTCGGCGCGGGCCGCGTCACGGTGGTCTGCGCCGAGTCCTCGGCGACGGCCATCGCCGCCTCGCGTCCCGAACTGATGGTGCGATCGCTCGGCGGGGATGCTGCGGCGGTCGCCGCCCGAGCGTCGGAGTGGTTCACGGCAGCGGACGTGATCGTCGTCGGTCCGGGGCTCGGGCGTGATCTTTGGGCGCGGCGCATGCTCGACGCCGTGCGGGCGAGCGGCAAGCCGACGGTGTTCGATGCGGACGCCTTGCATCTCCTCGAGGGTGGTGCGGACAGAGGGCTTTCGACCGATTGCGTGCTGACGCCGCATCCCGGCGAAGCGGCGGCGATGCTCGGCCTCACGAGCGCCGCGGTACAGGCGGATCGGCCTGCAGCCTTGCGCGCGCTCATCGACCGTCATGCCGCAGTCGTGGTGTTGAAGGGCGCCGGCACCCTGATCGGACAGCGCGGGCGGGTGCCGCAGATCTGCGACCGCGGGCATCCGGTGCTCGCGGCACCGGGGACCGGCGATGTGCTCGCAGGGGCGATCGGCGGTCTATGGGCACAGACCGGTGACGTCTGGGTGGCCACCACGTCGGCGGTCTGGGTGCACGCGCGTGCGGGCGAGAGGCTGGCACACACCGTCGATCGCGGCGTGCTGGCGGGCGAGGTGGCGGCCGAGTTGCCCATCGCGCTGGCGGAGGCCCTCTCGCTGGACACGATCGCGGCCGGGGCGATGGCGGCGGAGGCGGCATCGTGACGGACTCCTCCGCGCTGCCTCAAGCCGCGTCGCTCGCACTCGACTCTGCCGATGATGCGGACACGGAGCGGATCGGCGCGGACTTGGCGCGCGCGCTTCCGGCCGCCGTTCCACGGGCGCTCTGCGTGCATCTGTGCGGCGATTTGGGCGCCGGGAAGACCACCTGGGTGCGCGGTTTCCTGCGGGCGTTGGGCGCGACCGGGCCGGTGCGCAGCCCGACCTACGGCCTGCTGGAGTCCTATCCCTTGCCGCCATGGTCGGTGCTGCATCTGGACCTGTACCGACTGCGCGATCCCGCCGAGGTGTTGGCGCTCGGCTTGCGCGACCACGATCTGCCGGGCAGCGTCTGGCTCATCGAATGGCCGGAACGGGGCGGGGGGCAGATACCGCCTCCGGACCTGCGGATCGAACTTGAGGCTGCGCTGCCGGTCCACCGGCTGCGGATCGGTGCGGCCAGCGTGGAAGGGCGGGCGTGGCTCGCGCGTTTCAGTGGTCGCCAGACGCCCTGAGACGTCGTTCACATGTCCCTAATTTCGTTGGAATTGTTTCCCGTCTCGGCCTACAGTATCGACCCATGAAGATGCGCCTCTCGACTGCCCTTTGCCGGGCGCTGTTGCTGTGCATGGCGCTGGCCGGACCGGTCCGGCCGGCCGTGGCGGACGTCAGCGAATTGCAGGCCGTGCGCGTCGCCACCGAACAGGGCACCACGCGCGTGTTCTTCGATCTCAGCGAGGCGGTCCCGCACCGGTTCTTCACCCTCGAAGATCCGCGTCGTGCGGTGCTCGATCTCGAGGGCGTCTCCGAGCGAGTGGTCGGGGCGCTGCCCGCGGCGCAGGGCAGCGTGCTGCGCGTGCGCACCGGACCGCAGCCCGATGGGGTACTGCGGGTGGTCATCGAACTGCGACCCGGGTCGCGCGCCACGCTGCAGCCCGCGCTCTCGCGCAGTCCGCGCGGTCAGCGGCTGGTGCTCGAGGTGGCGGGCGAGGCCGAACCGGCGGCCAGCGTCGCAGCAGCGGCCGATGCCCCGGATCCGGTGCCGCTCAAGCCGATCAAGGCCGCCCATGCGCCCCCCGTACAGGGGCGCGTCGTCGTGGTCGCCATCGACCCGGGTCATGGCGGGCAGGATCCGGGCGCCATCGGTCCCGGCGGCACCAAAGAAAAAGTCGTGGTGCTGGACATCGCCAAGCAGTTGGCGGCCCGCATCGACCGCGAGCCCGGCATGCGCGCGGTGCTGACCCGGGACGGCGATGTCTTCCTGTCCCTGCGTGAACGCATCCGTCGCGCGCGTGCCGCCGGTGCGGAGCTGTTCGTGTCGGTGCATGCCGATGCGGTACCGAACCGGGAGGTGACCGGTTCGTCGGTCTACGTGTTGTCCGACAAGGGCGCGACGGACGAGCAGGCGCGGTGGTTGGCGGACCGCGAGAACGCGGCCGACCTCGTGGGCGGCATCTCGCTGGACGACAAGGACCCGGCGCTCGCGTCCGTGCTGGTCGACCTGACGCAGGGCGCGCAGATCTGGCAGAGCATGACCGCGGCGGAGCGGGTCCTGCGCTCGCTCGGGCGCGTCAACACCGTGCGCAAGCCGCAGGTGCAGCAGGCCGGTTTCGTCGTGCTCAAGAGCCCCGACATCCCCTCGATGCTGGTTGAGACCGCGTTCATCTCGAGCCCGCAGGACGAGCGGCTGCTCGGCATCCCGGAGCGGCGCACCGCGCTCGCCGAGGCGATCTTCGACGGCGTGCGGCAGTATTTCATCGACCATCCGCCCGATGGTTCGCGGTTCGCGATGGAACGTGACGCGGGTCGCACGGTGCTCGCCACGGGCGCGACCGAGGCGTCCGGCGGCGGCCCCAAGGCCACCCCGGGGGCGACTCCGCCCGCCGGCCGTCTCTGAGCCGGGCTGCGCGTGCCGATCCGGCTCCTGCCGAGCGCGCTCGTCGACCAGATCGCGGCCGGTGAGGTCGTCGAGCGTCCGGCGTCGCTGGTCAAAGAATTGGTGGAGAACAGCCTCGATGCGGGCGCGCGCCGCATCGAGGTCGATTGCGAGGCGGGCGGCACGGCGCTGGTCCGGGTGCTCGACGACGGCCATGGGATCGTCGAGGACGAGCTCGCGCTGGCGGTCCAACGGCACGCCACCAGCAAGATCGCGGTCGCGGAGGACCTCGCCGCGATCCGCTCCATGGGGTTCCGCGGCGAAGCCCTGCCGTCCATAGGGTCGGTCGCGCGGCTGCGCATCGCCTCGCGCGCCACCGGGGCCGCGCGCGGCGCCGAACTTCGGATCGACGGCGGCGAGATGCACGAGGTGTCGCCGGCGGCGCAACCGCAAGGCACGCTGGTCGAGGTGCGCGACCTCTTCTTCAACCTGCCGGCGAGGCGCAAGTTCCTGCGTGCCGAGTCGACGGAACTCGGCCACATCGCGCGCCTGGTCGAGCGTTTCGCGTTGGCGCGGTTCGACGTGGCGTTCCGGCTGCGTCACGGCGGGCGTGTGCTGCTCGATGCGCCGGTGGCGGACACGCCGGCGCTGCAGCGCGCGCGCATCGGCGCCATCATGGGCGAGTCCTTCATCGACGGCGCGTTGCCCATCGAGCGGCGGGCCGGTCGGGTGTCGATCCAGGGCTGGCTCGGGCAGCCCGAGGCGGCGCGGGTGGCGAGCGACCAGCAGTACGCGTACGTCAACGGGCGTGCGGTGCGTGACCGCCTGCTCGCCAACGCGATCCGGCTCGGGTATCGCGACGTGCTCTATCACGGGCGCCAGCCGGCGTACCTGCTGCATCTCGAGATCGAGCCGGAGTGGGTGGACGTGAACGCCCATCCGCAGAAACTCGAAGTGCGTTTCCGTGATGCCCGCCAGATCCACGATTTCGTGTTCCGCGCCGTGCACGATGCGCTCGGCGTCGGCGCCGGGGTCGCGGCGCCGACCGCCTCGCCCGCTGCCTTGGGCGTGACGGCCGCGCCGGTCGCAGAGCGTGGCGGGTTCGAGTTCCCGGAGCCCTCGAGCGGGTTCTGGCCGAGCGGCGGACCTGCCGCAGGCGCTGCGCCGACGCCCGGTGCGGCGCCTGCCTACGTGCGCGATGGCAACGGCTTGTCCGCGCCGCTTCCGGAAGGCATGGGCGCGCGCGCCGGGTCGCTCGGCATCGCGGTGGCACAGCTGCACGGCGTCTACATCCTCGCGCAGAGCGAGGCCGGACTGGTGCTCGTGGACGCGCATGCGGCGCACGAGCGCGTCCTCTATGAACGCATGAAGCGCGAGACCGGCGGCCGGCCGGCGGTCCAGCGCCTGCTCGAGCCGCTCGTCGTCGAGGTCGCCGCCGACGAGACCGAGGCCTTCGAGGGTCACGCCGCAGCGTTCGCCGCGGCGGGCTTCGACATCGGCGTGCTCGCCCCGGGCCGCCTTGCGTTGCGCGCGGTGCCGGCGCTGCTCGCGCAGGCGGACCTTGCGCCGCTGGTGCGCCAGGTGATCCGCGACCTGCGCGAGGAGCGCGGTGAGCATCATCTCGAGGCCGCCGCGAACACGCTGCTCGGCAACATCGCTTGCCGTGCCGCGATCCGCGCCAACCGGCGGCTGACCTTGCCCGAGATGAACGCGTTGCTGCGCGACATGGAGACGACCGAGCGGGCAGGGCAGTGCAACCATGGTCGTCCGACCTGGACGCTGCTCACGCTGGCGCAGCTCGACCAGTTGTTCCTGCGTGGGCGCTGACGCGATCCTGCTCTGCGGTCCGACCGCGAGCGGCAAGAGCGCCCTCGCGATGCAGCTGGCGCAAGCGCTCGCGCCGCAGCGGCGCATCGAGATCGTCAGCGTCGATTCGGCGCAGGTCTATCGCGGCTTCGACATCGGCTCCGCCAAGCCTTCGGCGGAGGTCCGTGCCGTCGTGCCGCATCACCTGATCGACCTGCGCGAACCGCAGCAGACCTACAGCGCGGGCGACTTCGTCCGTGATGCGCTCGCGGCGATCCACGACATCCGCGCGCGCGGCCACGTGCCGCTGCTGGTCGGCGGCACCATGCTGTACTTCAACGCCTTGCTGCGCGGCATGGCCTCGCTGCCGCCTGCGGATGCCGCGTTGCGCGCCCGGCTCGATGCGCGCGGCGCGGAGCTCGGCTGGCCTGCGCTGCATGCCGAGCTCGCGGCGGTCGACCCGGTCGCGGCGGCCCGCATCCATCCGAACGACCCGCAACGCGTGCAACGCGCCCTCGAGGTGTATCTGGCAAGCGGTCGTCCCATCAGCGACTGGCAGCGCGATACGCGCCCGGCGCATGGACTCGTGTTCGAGCGCTGGGCACTGCTGCCGACCGATCGTGCGGGCTTGCACGCGCGCATCGCCGAGCGCTTCACCGCGATGATGGCGGAGGGTCTGCTCGACGAGGTGCGTGCCTTGCGCGCCCGGCCGGGGCTGCTCGCCTCGGCGCCCTCGCTGCGGGCCGTCGGTTACCGCCAGCTGTGGGGTTACCTCGACGGCCCGCCGTCCGCGGCAGGGCTCGAACGTGCCCTGGGGAGCGCCGTGGCGGCGACCCGGCAGCTCGCCAAGCGTCAACTGACCTGGATCAACGCCGATCCGGGCTGGCGTCGGGTCGACCCCTTCGACGCCCAAGCCGTCCGCGAAGAGCTGACCGCCATGCAGACTGTGTGTCGGCGCTTTGGTTAGGGAACTTTCGGCATGGTAAATTTGTCCTGACACTCGGGAGGGGGACCCGGGCGTAGGCCCCGGTCGGGCGGACGACCGGAAGGTCTGGACCGCCATCCGTCGTCCATCAGAACGTCCATCGCCGAGGAGTCGTCAACATGGCCAAAGGCCAGTCCCTGCAGGATCCTTTCCTCAACCAGCTCCGCAAGGAGCGGGTGCCCGTCTCCATCTACCTCGTCAACGGGATCAAGCTGCAAGGCCAGATCGACTCCTTCGACCAGTTCGTCGTCCTGCTGCGCAACACCGTCAACCAGATGGTCTACAAGCACGCCATCTCCACGATCGTGCCCGCGCGCAACGTGCGCCTGCCGTCGCCCGAGGAGCCCGAGGGCGGGGTCGACCCGGCCACGCCCGATTGATGACCTCTCTCCGTGTTTGACCGCCCGCGCGGCGGAGAACGGGCCGTGCTGGTGCGGCTCGGCATCGGCGCGCCCGTCGACCAGGAAGACCTCGACGAGTTCGCGCAGTTGGCCGAATCCGCCGGCGTCTCGGCGGCCACCACCATCACCGGTCGCCGCGACCGCCCGGACCCGCGCTATTTCCTCGGCAGCGGCAAGGCCGAAGAGGTCCGCGACGCCGTGCGCGACAGTTGCGCCGAGGTGGTGCTGGTCGACCACGCGCTGTCCCCGAGCCAGGAGCGCAACCTCGAAAAACTCGTCGGCGTACGGGTGCTCGACCGCAGCGCCCTGATCCTCGACATCTTCGCCCAGCGCGCCCGCAGCCACGAGGGCAAGCTCGAGGTCGAGCTCGCGCAGCTGCGGCACCTCGCGAGCCGCCTCGTGCGCGGTTGGACCCACCTCGAGCGCCAGAAGGGCGGCATCGGACTGCGCGGCCCCGGCGAGACCCAGCTCGAGACCGACCGGCGACTGCTCGGCGTGCGCGTCAAGGTCCTCTCGAAGCGGCTCGAGAAGCTGCAGCAGCAGCGCGAGACGGGCCGCCAACGCCGTGTCGAGATCCCCATCCCGTCGGTGGCCCTGGTGGGCTACACCAACGCCGGCAAGTCGACCCTGTTCCGCGCCCTCACCGGGGCGGACGCCTATGTCGCCGACCAGTTGTTCGCGACGCTCGACCCGCTGGTGCGGCGCGTGGACCTGCCGGGCGGCAGTCCCATCGTCATCGCCGACACGGTCGGGTTCATCCGCGAGCTGCCGCACGAACTCGTCGCGGCCTTCCGCTCGACCCTCACCGAGGCGCGCGAGGCCACACTGCTGCTGCACGTGATCGATGCCAGCGACCCGCGGCGCGAGGAGCGCATCGAGCAGGTCAACGCCGTGCTGGCCGAGGTCGGCGCGGGCGAGCTCCCGCAGGTCCGGATCTTCAACAAGATCGACCGGCTGGGCGACACGCCGCGTGTGGAGCGCGACGCGGAGGGGCAGCCCACGTCGGTCTGGATCTCCGCGGTCCGGCGCGAGGGCATGGACCTCTTGCTCGGGGCCGTCGCGGAACGGCTGTCGCGCTTCGCCCGGTTGCGCGGCCTGCGGGCGCCGGCGCGCGAAGCCGGCGCCTTGCGGGCCCGGCTTTACGCGGCCGGAGCCATCCGCAGCGAGACGGTGCTGCCGGACGGCGGACTCGAATGGCTGGTCCAGTTGCCCGACCAGGAAGCCCGGGAACTGTCGACACGCCAAGGCGTCGAAGTGTTCGATGCGCCGCAACCTTGTGCGCCTGCGGATGGCTACCTACAATCCCCTTCCCATCAGACGGCCTGAAACCCCATGGCATGGAACGAACCGGGCGGCAGCCCCAACAACCCCTGGGGAAAGCGCCCCGCCAAGGACGGCGATGACGCCTTCCGTAATTTCCAGCGCAAGCTCGAACAGATCCTGAAGGGCGGATCGGGCGGCGGCGGTGGCGGCACCGCGGAACCTTCGGGAGACGGCCGTTCGCAGCTCCTGATGGTGCTCGGTGCCGTGGTGCTGTTCTGGGTCTGGCAGAGCTTCTTCACCATCGACCAAGCCGAGCGCGGGGTCATCCAGCGCTTCGGTCAGTTCGTCTCGGTGCGCGAGCCCGGCCTCGGCTTCCACTTCTGGCCCGTCGAGCGCATCACCAAGGTCAACACCCAGAAGGTGAGCAGCGTCAATTACACGGCCAAGGTGCTGACCCAGGACCTCAACCTCATCGACATGTCGCTCGCCGTGCAGTACCAGCTGCGCGACCCGGCCAAATACCTCTTCAAGGTCAAGGACCCCGAGCAGACCCTGCGCGAGGTCGGCGAGATGGCCATCCGCGAGGTCGTCGGCCGCAGCACGCTCGAGGCGGTGTTCGTCTCGAACCGCGAACAGGTCACCACGCTCACCAAGGAACTCATCCAGCGCACCCTCGACCAGTACGGCGCGGGCATCGGCATCACCAGCGTCAACCTCACGGACATCCAGGTCCCGGCGGACGTGCAGGAATCCCAGCGCGACGCCAACAAGGCGATCGCCGACAAGGAGCGCCTCGTGAAGGAGGCCGAAGCCTACGCGAGCGGCATCCTGCCGGTCGCCGAGGGTGCCGCGTCGCGCCAGCTCCAGGAAGCCGAAGGCTACCGCTCGCAGGTCGTCTCCGTGGCGGAAGGTGAGGCCTCGCGCTTCTCGCAGCTCGTCGCCGAGTACGAAAAATCGCCGCGCGTGACCCGTGAGCGGCTCTATCTCGAATCGGTGGAAGGCGTGCTGTCGCGCTCGCGCAAGGTCGTCGTCGACACCAAGGGCGGAAACAACATGCTCTACCTGCCGCTCGACAAGCTCGTCGAGCGCAGCCGCAACGACGAGGTCGCGGTCACCGCGCCGCGCGCCACGGCGGGCGCCGACCCGGGCGATGCTGCGCCGCCGGCCCAGGACCCGCGCACGCGGACGGAGCGCTGATATGACCCAGCAGTTGCAACGCATCATCGGCATCGTCATGGCGGCGGCGGTCGCCCTCAGTTTCTGCGTGTTCACGGTCTCGGAGAACGAGGTCGCCATCCGTACCCAGTTCCGCGAGATCGTCGCCACCGACTACGCACCCGGGCTGCACTTCAAGTGGCCCATCGACACCGTCCGCAAGTTCGAGAAGCGCATCGTCTCGCAGAGCTTCGAGGGCGAGACCTTCCTGACGAGCGAGAACCGCGGCCTGATCGTCGACTACTTCGTGAAGTGGCGCATCAAGGATCCGGGCCGCTACTCACAGTCCTTCGGCACCGACACGAGCGCGGCCGGCCAGCGGCTCGCCGACATCGTCAAGGACGGCATCAAGAACGCGGTCGCGCAGCGCACCTTGCAGCAGATCGTCTCGGCGGAGCGCACGGCGTTCACCGGCGACATGTTCGACCGCGCCAGCAAGAGCGCCGAGAGCCTCGGTCTCGAGCTCGTCGACGCGCGCGTGCAGAAGATCGGACTGCCGCCCGACGTCGAGTCGCGCGTCTACGCGAGCATGCAGCAGAGTTTCGGCAAGCTCGCGCGCCAGCTGCGCGGCGAAGGCGAAAAGGAAGCCCTGCGCATCCGCGCCGAGGCCGACCGCAAGCGCACCGAGATCCTCGCGATCGCGTCGCGTGATTCGCTCAAGATCCGCGGCGA
This sequence comes from Steroidobacteraceae bacterium, assembly GCA_044339635.1. Classification (GTDB taxonomy): domain Bacteria; phylum Pseudomonadota; class Gammaproteobacteria; order Steroidobacterales; family Steroidobacteraceae; genus UBA964. The sequence goes on from JBIIVD010000005.1 coordinate 45,436, forward strand.
GGGCGACGCGAAGGCGGCGGCCATCTATTCGGCCGCCTACGGGCGGAACCCCGAGTTCTACGCCTTCTACCGCAGCCTGCAGGCCTACAAGACCTCGCTCGGCAAGGAGGGCGATCTGATGGTCGTCTCGCCTGACAGCGATTTCTTCCGCTACCTGCGCGGCCCGGGCGGCGGCGCGCCCCGCTGACCGCAGCGACTCTGCCCGTGTCTCAAGGCCGCTTCGTCGTCGTCATCGGCACCCAATGGGGTGACGAGGGCAAGGGCAAGATCGTCGACCTGCTGACCGAGCGCGCCTCGGCGGTGGCGCGCTTCCAAGGCGGGCACAACGCCGGCCACACGCTCATCGTCGGCGGCGACAAGACGGTCCTCTCGCTGATCCCCTCCGGCGTGCTGCGTCCGCAGGTCGCCTGCTATATCGGCAACGGCGTGGTGCTCTCGCTCGAGGCGCTGTTCGCCGAGGCCGACATGCTGGCGGCGCGCGGCGTGCCCGTGTTCGAGCGGCTGCGCATCGCGCCCAATTGCCCGCTCATCCTGCCGTCGCACGTCGCGCTCGACCGCGCGCGGGAGCACGCCCGCGGTGCGAACGCCATCGGCACCACCGGTCGCGGCATCGGTCCCGCCTACGAGGACAAGGTCTCGCGGCGCGCGTTGCGGGTGGCGGACCTCTTCCAGCGCGAACGTTTCGCCGCCAAGCTCGGCGAGATCCTCGACTTCCACAATTTCGTCCTGCAGCGCTACTTCAACCTCCCGCCGGTCGATTTCCAGGCCACGCTCGATGCGCACGTCGCCGCCGCGGAGCGCATCCGTCCGCTCGTGGTGGACGTCACGCTCGAGCTGCAGCGCCTGCGCGCGCGCGGCGCCAACGTCATGTTCGAGGGCGCGCAGGGCGCGATGCTCGACGTCGACCTCGGCACCTATCCCTTCGTCACCTCCTCGAACACCACCGCGGGCTACGCCGGCACCGGCACCGGCATCGGACCGCGCAACTTCGATTACGTGCTCGGCATCGTCAAGGCCTACACGACGCGCGTCGGCGCGGGTCCGTTCCCGACCGAGCTCTTCGACGAGACCGGCGAGTACCTGCAGCGGGTCGGCAAGGAGTTCGGCGCCGTGACGGGCCGCCGCCGCCGCTGCGGTTGGTTCGACGCCGTCGCGCTGCGCCGTTCGGTCATCCACTCGAGCGTCTCCGGCCTCTGCATGACCAAGCTCGACGTGCTCGATGGCCTCGACTCGATCCGCATCTGCGTGGGTTACCGCGCGGAGGGAGAGGTGTCGTCCGAACCGCCGCTGTTCGTCGATGCCTTCGCGGACGTCGAGCCCGTCTACGAGGAAGTCCCGGGCTGGAAGGGCACCACGCTCGGCGTCACGCGCGAAGAAGACCTGCCGCCCGAGGCGCTCGCCTACCTCTCGCGCATCGAGGAGCTCGTGGGCGTGCCGATCGACGTCATCTCCACCGGCCCGGACCGCGACCAGACCATCATCCGTCGTCATCCGTTCGGGTGATCCCGATGGGCATCCGTCGACTGCTGGCCGCCGTCGTCCTGCTTGCCGCCGCGCTGCAGGCGCCGTCCGCGGGCGCCGCTTGCCTGCGCGACGAGCCCGGCTATCTCTGGAACTTCGACGGGACCATCGCAGACAAGCTGCCGATCCGCATGACGCTCGTGTTCTCGGGCGGCAAGCTCGAAGGCGTCTACAGCTATCGGAGCCAGTTGCGTGACATCCGCCTGCGCGGACGCATCGAGGGCGGCAAGACGGTGGCGCTCGATGAGCTCGATGATGCCGGACGTGTCACCGCCCGCTTCGAGGGCGAGTTCGTCACCCGCGACCCCAAGGGCCGCTACGGCGACAGCGAACTCGCCTGCGAGGTGATCGTGGGTGGTTGGCGCAAGGTCGGTTCGGCCGAGCAGCCGCTGTCGTTCTACCTCGCGACCGACGGTGCCACGTCGGGCAGCCTGCGTCACCGCTACGGCGCCATCGGCGTCCGCGACGACGAGGTCGTGCACCGCGGCGCGGCGCGTTTCTGGCGCGCGGTGAAGGCCGGCGACCGTGCGACCGTCGCCGGGCAGCTGCGCTATCCGGCCGTGGTGAGCGTGGACGGCAAGCCCCGTCGCCTCAAGAACCAAAAGGATATGTTGGCCGTATTCGACGCCGTGTTCACGCCCAAGTTCGTCGCGGCCATCCTCGACAGCACGCCGCGCCACATGTTCGTGCGTGACGAGGGCGCCATGCTCGGCAGCGGCTGGGTGTGGTTCGGTGCCGACGGCAAGGTCACCGCGCTCAACAATTTCTGATCCTGCCCCTGGAGGGAGCATGCACGACATCGTCGTCTTCGGCGCCACGAGCTTCGTGGGCCAGATCCTCGCGCATCGCATGCTCGAGGAGTTCGGGGTCGAGGGCAGCGGTGGCGCGGGCGGCAGCTTGCGCTGGGCCATCGCCGGCCGCTCGCGCGCCAAGCTGGATGAGCTCAGGACGGCGCTAGGCCCCGCGGCCGCGTCCTTGCCGGTGATCGTCGCGGACGCGGCCGACGAAGGTGCGTTGCGTGCGATGTGCCGTGAGGCACGCGTGGTCGTGTCGACGGTCGGTCCCTACGCGCTCTACGGCGAGCCGCTCGTGAAGGCCTGCGTCGAGACCGGCACCGACTACTGCGACCTCACGGGCGAGGTGCAGTGGATCCGCCGCATGGTCACTCGCCATGAAGCCGCCGCGCGCGCGAGCGGCGCGCGCATCGTGCACTGCTGCGGGTTCGACTCCATACCGTCCGACCTCGGCGTGCACGTGCTGCAGCGCGGGGCGCAACGCCGCTACGGCGCGCCCCTCGAGCGCGTACGCCTGCGCGTCAAGGCGATGCGCGGCGGCGCCTCGGGCGGCACCGTGGCGAGCCTGCTCAACGTCCTCAAGGAGGTCGGCCACGACAAGTCGCTGCGCGCCGAACTCGCGAACCCCTATTCGCTCTGCGTCGGCGGGGACGCGCCTGCGACGCGCCAGCCGAACGTGGCGGGCGCCGTCTTCGACAAGGCCTTCGGATCGTGGGTGGCGCCGTTCGTGATGGCGGGCATCAACACGCGGGTGGTGCATCGCTCGAACGCGCTCACGGGCTGGCGCTACGGCCGGGAGTTCCGTTATGACGAGGCGGTGCTGATGGGGCGGGGACTTCGCGGACGGCTCGGTGCGCTCGGCACCGCGGTCGGCCTCGGCGGCTTCATGGTGGCGGCCTCCATCGGGCCGTTGCGCTCGCTCCTCGAGCGCTTCGTGCTGCCGAAGCCGGGCGAGGGTCCGAGCCCCGAGGCGCAGCGCACCGGTTTCTTCGACCTGCGATTGCACGGCGTCACCGCGGATGGCAAGACGCTGCGCGGCAAGGTCACCGGCGACCGCGACCCGGGTTACGGCTCGACCGCCCGCATGCTGCTGCAGGCCGCGGCCTGCCTCGCCAGCGACACGCCCAAGGACGCGCTCCCCGGCGGGTTCTGGACGCCCGCCACCGCCTTCGGTGACCGCCTCGTCGAGCGGCTCGAGGCGCGCGCGGGCCTCACCTTCACGGTGGAGCAGGGCTGAGCCGCAGCGGGCGCGTCGCGCCCGTGCCGGCCGGACGGCCTCAGCGCACCTCGGCCCGGCAGGCGTTGCGCAGGTCGGCATCGCGGATGTAGCCGCACTCCGAGGCGCGTGAGCCGGTCACCGCGCGGCAGTAAGCGCGTCGGTCGGCATCCCGCACGTAGCCGCATTGCGAGGCGTCGCCGGAGGTGCGCGCGCGGCAGGCGGCCCGCTGGTCGGCATCCTGGACGTAGCCGCATCCCGAGGCCGCGCCGCCTGTCGTCGACGGTGGCCGGGCGGCGGTCTCGGCGCGACAGACATTGCGCAGATCGTCGTCGCGCACATACCCGCATTGCGAGGTTCCGCCTCCGGTCACCGCACGACAGTAGCTGCGCTTGTCGGCATCACCGATATAGCCGCATTGGCTGCTCGACCTGGCCGCCTTGGCGCGGCACAGCGCGCGTTCATCGGCATCGCGGATGTAGCCGCACTGGCTGGCGTCACCGGCCTGCGCAGCCGTCACCGCGAGGATGGCCAACGCCGCGACCATGGCCAACGCCGCGACCATGGCCAACGCCGCGTCTCTTGCGCCCCGCATCGGCGTCACATCTCCGGCCGCGCCTGGTCGCGCGGCGTGATGGCGCAGTTGCCGAGCATCCACTTCAGGTTGATCGCGATGCGCTCGGCGTCCGGGTCGGTGAACGCGTAGCCGTGTTCCTTGACGCTGCCGTCCGGCAGTCTCTCCATCACCGACAGCACCAGCGAGTCGCGGTTGAAGTTGCCGTTCGCCTCGTTGAGCACATGCCAGGTCACGGCGCGCAGCGTGAGGCCGATGTCGCGCGCGGCGAGGCCGCGCTCGGGGTAGGCCGTGGAGCGGAACCAGTGCACGCCGCCCTTGTCGTGCAGCGTGAACCGGTCGAAACGCTCGAACGGGACATCGACGCCGCCGCCCACGCCCGGCACGTCGGCGTAGCAGTGGAAGATCCGCGCGCGCTCGAGCCAGTACGGATCGCCCGAGGCGACGCCGGTGATCCGCTGGCCGTCCTTCACGCGGTACTTGTGGTCGTGGACGAAGAGATCGCCGCGCGACAGCGAGATCTCGTTGTCCGTGTACACCGGCTGGCCTTCCCACTCGAAACGGCAGGCCTTCGGGCGCTGCAGGCCGCGGAAGTGCTCGGCGCGGCGTTCGAAATGGTAGTCGCAACCCTCCGTGCGGCGCAGGTCCGCGGGCGTGAGCGTCGCCAGTTCCTCCGGCCGGATGTCGCCCGACATGCGCAAGTAATGCCGCATCGTCACCTCATCGGAACCGGGCCCCGCCGCGAGCGTCGCGATGCGCGAGGAGGTCACGGTGCCCTGCGGGGTCTCGGTGCGGTTCACCCAAAGGAATGCGTGGCGTCCGAAGGCGGGCGCGTCGATGCGGGTGATGGTGGTCGACGTGCGCGCGTGACGGTCCTCGGCGGGCAGTTTGCGGCGACCGTCGAAGGAGGCCTGGTTGGCGTTGTCGTACAGGCCGGGCAGCAGCTCGACCATGATGCGCAGGTTGCGTTCGCCCGCGGTGGAGTCCTGGCCTTGGGCGTGGACCGGCGACGGGGACAGCGGGAGGGCGGCGGACAGCGCCAGCGCGGCGAGCAGGGCGGTTCGGTGTGTCATCCCGCAAGACTGCCAGAGCCGAGGCGACCCCGGAGAAGCCGCGGATGCGGCGACCTCAGCATGGTCTGCCGAAGCAGTACGGCCGGCCGAAGATGGTGCCCGGGAGAGGACTCGAACCTCCACGGTGTTACCCGCTAGTACCTGAAACTAGTGCGTCTACCAATTCCGCCACCCGGGCAGGGAGGGGGCGCGAGAATGTACGCAGCACCGCCCGGACTGTCAACGACGGACCGGCGGTCTTGGGGGTGATCTCGCCTTGTGCGCGTGGTCCTGCCTCTGGGACGATGCACGGATGACCCAACGCAGGGCCCGCAAGGGCAAGTCCACCCCCCGCGGCGCCCCCTCCAAGGGCGCCCCAGGGTCCTCGCACCGTGATTCCCGGCCCGGCGGAGGCCACCGCAGCCATGGCCCGGGCGGACGGGGCGGCGGCGGCGGTCGCGTCTCGGCCGGCCACATGGAGGGTGTGGTCAGCCCGCACCGCTCGGGTTTCGGCTTCGTGAAGGTCGAGGGTCAGGAGCAGAGCGTGTTCCTGCCGCCCCCGCAGATGTCCGGCCTGACGGCCGGCGACCGTGTCCGCGTGCGGGTGCGCGAGGACGCCACCGGGCGGCTCTCCGGCGAGGTCGAGGCGGTGCTTGCGCGCGGCGTCACCGCTTTCTTGGGTACGGTCGAGGCGATCGGTCGGACGCTGTTCGTGCACTCGGTCGACCGACGGTTGAGCCTGCGCTGTCTCATCCCGCCCGGCAAGGCGGGCGAGGCCCGTGCCGGGGACTGGGTGATCGCGCGCATCCTCCGCTATCCGGACGGCCACCAAGGCGCGACCGCCGAGATCACGCGCCGCCTCGACCCCGAGCGGCCGCTCGAGATGGCCTGCGAGAGCGCGATCGCGCGCCACTCGCTGCCGGTGGATTTCCCGGGCGAGGCGCTGGTCGAGGCCGAGCGTCACGGCGAGCGCATCGATCCGCGCGAGGCGCGGGGCCGCGTCGACCTGCGTGCGATGCCCTTGGTCACCATCGACGGCGCCGACGCCCGCGATTTCGATGACGCGGTCTACGCCGAACCGGCACCGCAGGGCTTCCGGCTCGTGGTCGCGATCGCGGACGTGAGCCACTACGTGCGTCCCGGCACGCCGCTCGATGTCGCGGCCCGCGAGCGCGGCACCTCGGTGTATTTCCCGCGTCGTGTGCTGCCGATGCTGCCGACCGCGCTGTCCGACCACCTGTGCTCGCTCGAGCCCGAGGTCGACCGCCTGTGCTTCGCGGCCGACATGCGCGTCAGCAAGTCGGGCGTGCTGCAGGACTTCAAGTTCTATCCCGCGGTGATGCGCAGCCATCGGCGCCTTACCTACGACCAGGCCTACGCCGCGCTCTTCGAGGGGCGTCCTGCCGAGCGACAGGCCTTGGGGCCGCTGCTGCCGGCCTTGCTGCCGTTGGTGGATCTCTACCGCGCGCTCCTCAAGGCCCGCCACCGGCGCGGTGCGCTCGACTTCGAGAGCAGCGAGCCCGCGTACGATTTCGACGAGAACCAACGGGTGCGGGCGATCGGCCAGTATTCCCGCAACGAAGCGCACAAGCTCATCGAGGAATGCATGATCCTCGCCAATGTGGCCGCGGCGCGCGCGCTGCAGCAGGCTCGGGCAGGCGGGCTCTTCCGCGTGCACGGCACGCCCGAGGACAAGCGCCTCGAGTCCTTGTTGGCGGCGCTCGCCTCGCTCGGCATCGAGGCCGAGCTGCCCGAGGAGGTCAAGCCGCGCGACCTGCGGCGCATCACCGAGCGGCTCGGCAAGTCGGCCGACCGGCCCTTCATCGAGTCCTTGGTGGTGCGCGCGATGCCGCAGGCGGTCTACGACCCGCTCAACATCGGCCACTTCGGTCTCGCCTTGGGCGAGTACGCGCATTTCACCTCGCCGATCCGCCGTTACCCGGACCTCGTCGTGCACCGCGCCCTCAAGGCGGTGCTCGACGGCGCCGACGCGAGCGGCCGGCGCTACGGCGACGCCGAGCTCGGCAGCTTGGGCCCGGATCTCTCGAAGCTCGAAAAACGCGCCGACGAGGCCGACCGCAGCGTCGACACGTTCCTCAAGTGCAGTTACCTGCGTGAACGCCTCGGGCAGAGCTTCGAGGGCCTCATCACCACCGTCGTCGAGTACGGCTGCTTCGTGCAGTTGCGCGGCATCAACATCGACGGGCTTTTGAGGCTCGAGGCGCTGCGCGACGATGATTACGTGCAGGAGCGGGGTGGCCAGGCCTGGATCGGCCAGCGCACGCGTCGGCGTCTGGCGATCGGCTCGGCCGTGCGCGTGATCGTGACGCTCGCCAACCCGGTCGAGGGGCTCATCGACCTCGAGCTCGACCCGCTGCTGGGCGCTGCGCCGCCCGATGCGCCGCCGCCCCGGGGATCCGCAGGCCGCAAGGACCGCAACGCCCGGAACGCACGCTGAGGCTGCCGCGATGAACGCTGTCGAACAGATCCATGGCCTGCACGCGGTGCAGGCGGTCCTCGCCCGCGATCCGTCGCGCGTGCTGCGCCTGCAGGTATTGCGGGGCCGCGAGGATGCGCGCATCGCGGCGCTGCTCGCCGTGGCGGCGCAGGCGAGGGTGCCGGTGGAGCGCGTCGATGCGGCCCGGCTGGCCCGTCTCGCCGGGGATGCCGTCCACCAGGGCGTGGTGGCGGAGGTACGTCCGGCCGCGCCCTGGGACGAAGACCGCTTGGCGGCCGAGCTCGCGCGCTTGCAGGGCGCAGCGGCGGACGTCCGCTACGCGCCGCTCGTGCTCGCGCTCGATGGCGTCCAGGATCCGCACAACCTCGGCGCCTGTCTGCGCACGGCGGATGCCTGCGGCGCGGTGGCCGTGGTCATCCCGCGTGACCGCGCGGCGCAGCCGAACGCCACCATGCGCAAGGTGGCGGCGGGGGCCGCCGAGCACACGCCGGTGGTGGTGGTGACCAACCTCGCGCGCTGCCTGCGGGACCTCAAAGACGCCGGGCTCTGGGTGGTGGGCGCCGAGGCGGGCGCGGACAAGCGTGCCGCGGACGTCGACATGACCGGGCCGACCGTGATCGTGATGGGCGCAGAGGGCACCGGTCTGCGCCAGCTCACCCGCCAGCACTGCGACCTGCTGGTCCGCCTGCCGTCCCTCGGCGCCGTCGAGAGCCTGAACGTGTCGGTCGCGGCCGGGATGCTGCTGTACGAGGCCCAGCGCCAGCGCGGCGCCTGACCCCGCCCGGTCCGGCTTGCCCGGTGGGCGGCTATTGGCTATAGTCCGCGCCCCCGTTTCGGCGGGGATTCCTTGCCACACCGGCCGTGCTTCGCCGGGTGGCTTCACAACCGCAAGGAGAACCCATGAGGCACTACGAGATCGTGTTCCTGGTCCATCCGGACCAGAGCGAGCAGGTTCCGGCCATGCTCGAGCGCTACAAGTCGATGATCACCGCGGGCGGCGGCCAGGTGCACCGCCTCGAGGACTGGGGCCGTCGCCAGTTGACCTTCCCGATCGCGAAGGTGCACAAGGCGCACTACATCCTCCTCAACATCGAGACCGACCAGAAGACCCTGGCCGAGCTCACCGGCGCGTTCCGTTTCAGCGACGCGGTGCTCCGGCACCTCGTCGTCAAGATGGACGGCCCGGTGACCGAGCCCTCGCCGATGGCGCGTGCCGCCGAGGAAGAGGCCGCCGGCGAGGGTGGTGTCGACCGGCCGCGCCGACCGCGCCGCGACGACATGGGCGATGACGACGTGGCCGGCGACAACGCCTGACCCGCGCAACAGAGGACACGACAATGAGAGATGGCAAGCAGGGCGGCGGTGGCCGCTTCACCCGTCGCAAGAAGTTCTGCCGCTTCACCGCGGAAGACGTCAAGCAGATCGACTATAAGGACCTCGCGACCCTCAAGGGTTACATCACCGAGACCGGCAAGATCGTGCCGAGCCGCATCACCGGCACGCGCTCGTTCTACCAGCGTCAGTTGGCCGTCGCCGTGCGTCGCGCGCGTTTCCTCGCGCTGCTGCCGTACACCGACCAGCACTGACCGCCAGCACCGATCGGAGCAGCACATCATGGATGTCATCCTTCTCACCAAGGTCGCCAACCTCGGCGACATCGGCGACCGCGTCAACGTCAAGTCGGGCTACGGCCGCAACTTCCTGCTGCCGCAGGGCAAGGCGACCCTCGCCACGCCGGCCAACGTCGCGAAGTTCGAGGCGCGCCGCGCCGAACTCGAGAAACTCGCCAAGGACCAGCTCGCGGCCGCGCAGGCCCGCGCTGCGGCGCTCGAGGGCTTCACGCTGCGCATGGCCGCCAAGGCCGGCAGCGAGGGCAAACTGTTCGGCTCGGTCGGCACCGCCGACATCGCCGACGCCTGTTCTGCACAGGGCCAGAAGGTCTCGCGCTCGGAAGTGCGCCTGCCGAACGGTCCGATCCGCATGATCGGCGATCACCAGGTCGTGCTGCATCTGCACACGGACGTGGACGTGCAGTTGCCGGTCACGATCACCGCCGAGGAGTGACCGCAGCTTGAGCGCGCGCGGCGGAGATGTGCGCACCCCGCCGCATTCGATCGAGGCGGAGCAGGCCGTGCTCGGCGGCCTGCTGCTCGACTCCCAGTCCTGGGACAACGTCGCCGATGTGGTCGGTTCGGCGGACTTCTACCGTCCCGACCATCGGCTGATCTTCGACGCGATCGCGCAGGTCGCGGCGCTCGGCAAGCCGGCCGATGCGGTCACGGTCAGCGAGTGCCTCGAGCGCAGCGGCAAGCTGGTCGATGCGGGCGGGCTCGCCTACCTCGGCAGCCTGGTCCGCGACACCGCCACCGCCGCCAACGTGCGTGCCTACGCGGGCATCGTCCGCGAGCGCTCGCTGCTGCGCCAGCTCCTCAAGGCCGGCACCGACATCGCCGCCTCGGTGTTCAACAACGAGGGCGAGACGGCACGCGATCTCGTCGAGATGGCCGAGTCCAAAGTGTTCGCCATCGCCGAGCAGGGCGTCTCGCAGCGCGACGGCGCCGTGTCGGTGCAGACCCTGATGCCGGGGCTCATCGACCAGATCGACGAATGGCACAACAACCCCGGTGGCCTGCGCGGCCTGCCGACCGGTTACGACGAGTTCGACCGCAAGACCGGCGGTCTGCGGCCGGGTGACCTCGTCATCGTGGCGGGCCGTCCGTCCATGGGCAAGACCACCTTCGCGGTCAACATGGCCGAGTACGCCGCGCTCAAGGCCGACGTGAAGGCCTCGGTCGTCGTGTTCTCGATGGAGATGCCCTCCGAGCAGCTGATGACCCGCATGCTCTCCTCCATCGGCCGCGTGAGCCTCGGGCACATCCGCAGCGGTCAGATCTCCGACGACGACTGGCCGCGCATCACCGGCGCGGCCGGCCAGCTGTCCGAGGCCAAGATCTTCATCGACGAGACGCCGGCGCTGACGCCCACGCAGCTGCGCGCGCGCGCGCGGCGGGTGCACCGCGAACACGGCCTCGGCCTGGTGGTCGTCGACTACCTGCAGCTGATGCAGGTCCCGGGCAACACCGAGAACCGCGCCACCGAGATCGCCGAGATCTCGCGCGGCCTCAAGGCGCTCGCCAAGGAACTGCGCGTGCCGGTGATCGCGTTGTCGCAGCTCAACCGCGGCGTCGAGCAGCGCGTCGACAAGAAACCGGTGATGTCGGACCTGCGCGAGTCGGGTGCGATCGAACAGGACGCCGACATGATCCTCCTCATCTATCGCGAGGAGGTCTACGACAAGAACACCACGAAGAAAGGCATCGCCGAGATCGACCTCGCCAAGCACCGCAACGGCGAGACCGGCACCTTCCTGCTGACCTTCCAGGGCCAGTACTCGCGGTTCGTGAACTACGCCCCCGATTCCTACGCCGAAGGCGTGCTGCGCTAGCACGGCGCGCGGCGTCATGCCCATCCGCGCCGTCATCGATCTCGCCGCGCTGCGCGCCAACTTCGCCGCGTTGCGCAGGGCTGCGCCGGGCGCGCGCGCCATTGCGGTGGTCAAGGCCGATGCCTACGGGCACGGCGCGGTGCGCGTCGCCGCGGCGCTCGAGGCGGCCGAGGGCTTCGCGGTGGCCCGGCTCGACGAAGCGCTCACGCTGCGGGCGGCCGGCACCCGCAAACCCATCCTGTTGCTCGAGGGCGTGACCTCGTCCGCGGACCTCGCGCAGGCGCTCGGCGCCGGGCTCGACCTCGTGGTGCATGACCCGTCGCAGATCGAGATGCTGGAGCAGGCCGATGCATCGGCCGGCATCGGTTCCGGCGCGGCGCGGCCGGTCGTCTGGCTCAAGGTCGACACCGGGATGAACCGGCTCGGGTTCCGTCCCGAACGGCTGCTCGCCGCGCGATCGCGCCTGCTCGCATGCGGACTCGCGCCGCGGGAACTTCGGCTCATGACTCACTTTGCTCGCGCCGATGAGCCCGAGCCCGAGCCGACCGCCGCCCAGGTGGCCCGGTTCGAGGCGGTGCTCGCCGAGTGGACGGCGGTGGCGGGGGCGCGACCGGTCACGAGCCTCGGCAATTCGGCGGGGACCTTGCGCGGTGCAGCCACCCAGGGCGACTGGATCCGGCCCGGTCTTGCGCTCTATGGGGCTTCGCCGCTGGCGGACCGCAGCGCGGCAGACCTCGGACTGAGGCCCGTCATGACATTGGAGACGCGGGTCATCGCGGTACGCGAGGTCCCCGTGGGCGAGGGTGTGGGGTACGGCGCGACGTGGCGGGCCGTCCGGCCGTCACGCATCGCGATCCTCGCCGCCGGCTACGCCGACGGCCTGCCGCGGCACCTGCCCTCGGGTGCGCCGGTCGCCTTCGAGGCGGGCTGTGCACCGCTCGCGGGACGGGTGTCGATGGACATGACCGCGGTCGACGTCACGGACCTGCCTGGCGTCGCGGTCGGCGGACGGGCCGTGCTGTGGGGCGAGGGGCTGCCGGTCGAGGCTGTCGCAGGCGCTGCGGGGACGATCGCCTACGGATTGCTGAGCGCCGTGGCGCCACGCGTGCCGCGCGAGTACGTCGAGCGGGCTTGAGGCCGCGACCGGAGTCGGCCGCCGCCGGCGTCAGCCGAGGCGGGCGATCACCACGGAGATGTTGTCCCGGCCCCCGCGCTCGTTCGCCAGCGCGACCAAGCGCTCCGCGACGGCTTGCGCGGGTCGCGTCGCTTGAAGGGCGGCAGCGATCTCGTCGTCCTCGAGCATGTTGGTGAGGCCGTCCGAGCACAGCAGGTAGTCGTCGCCGGCCTGCAGCGCATGACGCGCGCAGTCGATGCGGACCTCGGGGTCGGTGCCGAGCGCGCGCGAGAGGTAGTTGCGACGGGTCGAGGCCCGCGCCTGCGCCGGCGTCAGGATGCCGCGATCGACGAGTTCCTGGACCTGCGAATGGTCGCGCGTGAGCATCTCCAAGGCGCCGCCACGCAAGCGGTAGAGCCGCGAGTCGCCGACGTGGGCGACGTCGACATGGGTCGAGGAGAGCCATGCGGCGACCACGGTCGTACCCATCCCTGCGCGTTCGTGATCCTGGTCGGCGGCGCCGAGGATGGCGTCGTTGGCGCGTCTCACGGCGGCCTGCAGGCCGCCCTCGTCGAGCGATGATCGCGGGGTCTGGGCTGCTGCGAAGATGTGCTCGATGGCGAGGCGGCTCGCGACGTCGCCCGCGTTGTGCCCGCCCATGCCATCGGCGACCACCAACAGACCAAGCGCGGCGTCGAAGCCGATCGAGTCTTCGTTGCGCGCACGGACCTTGCCGATGTCCGTGACACCGGCGATGTCCGTCGCATCGGCACGCCAAATAATTCCCATCGACCTTATTCTAGCGCGGGGATGCGGGTGCGGTGCTAGCATCTCGCCCATGCCGCGCAGCAAAACCGTGTTCGCCTGTCGCGCCTGCGGAGGCGAGTCGCCCCGATGGCAGGGTCAATGTCCGCAGTGCGGTGAATGGAACACGATGGAGGCGGCGCCCGACAGCGCCGTGTCCCGACGCACCACCCAAGCGCAAGCGGCGCGGGCCGTGCCCCTTTCCGGTGCCGCGCCGGCCGCCTCCGATGGCGCAGGTCCCGATACGGCAACGCGGGCAGGGGGCGACGCACCGTCTGCGGGATCCGCGCACCGGACACCCGGCGCGAGGCGCCCCGTTGCGGGGCGCGCCGGCCGCCGCTCCACGGGCTCGCGGGAGCTCGACCGCGTCCTCGGCGGCGGCATCGTCGCCGGCAGCGTCACGCTGCTCGGCGGCGACCCCGGCATCGGCAAGTCCACGCTCCTCTTGCAGGTCGCGGCGCAGGTCGCGAGCGATGCCTGCGTGCTCTACGCGAGCGGCGAAGAGTCGGCGGACCAGGTCGGGTTGCGGGCGGACCGGCTCGGGCTCGAGGCGACCACGCTGCACCTCGCCGCGGAATCGGACCTCGAGGCCATCCTCGCGGCGGCGCGTGGTCTCGGCGCGGCGCTGCTCGTCATCGACTCCATCCAGACGGTCGCCTTGCCTGCGGTCGGCAGCAGCGCGGGCGGCGTCTCGCAGCTGCGCGAGTGCGCGGCGATGCTCGTGCGCTACGCCAAGGAGACCGGTACGGCCGTGTTCATCATCGGCCACGTCACGCGCGAAGGCACGATCGCAGGTCCAAAGGTCCTCGAGCACCTCGTGGACACGGTGCTCTACTTCGAGAGCGACGCCGGGTCGCGCTGGCGCATCGTGCGCGCCACCAAGAACCGCTTCGGCGCCGCGAACGAGCTCGCGTTCTTCGCCATGGTCGAGGAAGGCCTGCGCGAGGTCGCGAACCCCTCGGCGATCTTCCTCGCGCGTCCTGCCGAGATCGCGCCCGGAAGCATCGTCACGGTGGCGCGCGAGGGCGGGCGACCGTTGCTCGTGGAGATCCAGGGCCTCGTCGACCCGATGCGCTTCGGCAATCCGCGCCGGGTCGCGCAGGGGCTCGATGCCACCCGGCTCGCGATGCTGCTCGCCGTGCTGCATCGGCATGGCGGACTCTCGCTGCAGGACCACGACGTCTTCGCCAACGTGGTCGGTGGGCTCGCGCTGCGCGAGACGGCGTGCGACCTGCCGATGCTGCTCGCGCTCGCCTCCAGCCTGCGCGACCTCCCGCTCCCCGCGACCGTGGTCGCGTTCGGCGAGGTCGGCCTCACCGGCGAGGTGCGCCCGGTGGCGTTCGGTGAGGAGCGCTTGCGCGAGGCCGCGAAGCAGGGTTTCAAGCGGGCGATCGTGCCGCTCGACAACGTGCCGCGACGGCCGATCGAAGGTCTCGCCGTGTCCGGCGTATCACGGCTCGCCGAGGCGCTGTCGCTGGCCTTTCCCGGCGCCCGCTGACGGAGCGTCTGGTGCCCCGGCTGTCGCCGGGCCCGTCGGCTGCAGCACGCGGACGCGGACGGTGCGCACGGTGTTCTCCGCGACCTGCAGTACCTCGATCTGCAGGCCGCCGATGCGCAGCATCGTGCCCGCAGCCGGGATGTTCTCGAGCCGCTCGATCAGCAGGCCGTTCAGGGTCTTGGGGCCATCGGTGGGCAAGGTCCAACCGAGGCTGCGGTTGAGGTCGCGGATCGACGCGCCGGCGTTGACGATGAGCGCGCCCGAGGTCTCCCGGTGCACGTCACGGTGCGACAGCGTCGCCGGATCGGAGGTGAACTCGCCGACGATCTCCTCGAGGATGTCTTCGAGGGTGACGAGTCCGAGCACGTCGCCGTATTCATCGACCACGAAGGCGACGCGTCGCCGGTCGCGCTGGAAATTGGCGAGTTGCACGGTGAGCGGCGTGCCTTCCGGCACGTAGTACGGTTCGCGTTGCCGCGCGACCTCCTCGAGGCGCTCGCGGTCGAGCGAGCCGCGCGCGAGTTCCTGCGCCACGCGCTTCATGTGCAGCAGGCCCACCATGTCCTCGATACCGCTGCGGTAGACAGGCAGGCGGGTGTGCGGCGTCTGGCGCAGCTGCTCGAGGATCCGCTCCCAGTCGTCCTCGAGGTCGATGCCGGAGATGTCCTGGCGCGGGATCATGATGTCGTTGACGGTGATCCGCTCGAGATCGAGGATGCCGATGAGCATCTGCTGGTGGCTGCGCGGGATCATCACGCCCGCCTCGGCGACCACGGTGCGCAGTTCCTCGCGCGACAGCGTGGCCTGCTGCGTGTGCCGGTCGACCTTCAGGCCGACCAGCCGCAACGCGCCGTTCGTGACCCATCCGATCGCGTACACCGCAGGGCGCAACACCCACTGCAAGCCGGTGTAGACATAAGCCGAGTTCACGGCCAGCGGCCGCGGGTGCAGCGCGCCGTAGGTCTTGGGGCCGACCTCGCAGAAGATCAGCATCACGAGGGTGAGCAGGCCTGCGCCCACCGCCACCCACTCGTCGCCCCAGACCCGCAGCACGATCACGGTGACGAGCGTGGCGGCGAGGTTGTTGGCGAGGTTGTTGCCGAGCAGGATGAGGCCGATCAGGCGATCGGGGCGTGCCAGCAGCTTCTCCGCGAGGATGGCACCCCGATGGCCGGCATTCGCCATGGTGCGCAATTGGTAGCGGTTGAAGCTCATCAGCGCCGTCTCGGTACCCGAGAAGAAGGCGGAGAGCAGCAGGCAGAGGGCCAGAAGGCCCAACAGAAGGGGGAGCGAGGGGTCACTCACGGTATAATCATGGGGTGTTCGACACCCTGAGTCAAAAACTCGCCCGAACCGTGCAGAACCTGCGCGGCAAGGGGCGCATCAGCGACGACAACATCGCCGAGACCCTGCGCGAGGTGCGCATGGCCCTCATCGAGGCGGACGTCGCGCTGCCGGTCATCAAGACCTTCATCGACGGGGTCCGCGCCAAGGCGCAGGGCGCCGAGGTCGCCACCAGCCTCACACCGGGGCAGGTCTTCGTCTCCATCCTGCACCGGGAGCTGGTCGAGCTCATGGGCGGGCCGCAGGCCGGCTTCGAGCTGCGGGCGCAGCCGCCGTACGTCGTCTTGCTCGCGGGCCTGCAGGGTGCGGGCAAGACCACCACGGCCGCCAAGCTCGCGCGCTGGCTCATCGAATCCCGCCGCAAGCGCGTGCTGCTGGTCAGCACCGACGTGCGCCGGCCGGCGGCCATCCTGCAGTTGCAGCGCCTCGCCGAGCAGGTCGGCGCGGGTTTCCATCCGTCCGACACCGGCGGCGATCCGGTGGCGATCGCGCGCGCGGCGCTCGAGTCGGCGCGTTCCGGGGTCTACGACGTCCTGATCGTCGACACCGCCGGGCGGCTGCACATCGACGCGGACCTCATGGACGAAGCCCGTGCCATCGACCTCGCGGTGGGTGCGCACGAACGGCTGTTCGTGGTCGATGCGATGGCGGGCCAGGACGCGCTGCAGTCGGCGCGTGCGTTCGGCGCGGCGCTCGACCTCACCGGCATCATCCTCACGAAGGCCGACGGCGATGCGCGCGGCGGCGCCGCGCTCTCCGTGCGCCAGGTCACCGGCAAGCCCATCGTGTTCCTCGGCGTCGGCGAAAAGACCGACGCGCTGCAGCCCTTCGATCCGGAGCGCATGGCCGGTCGCATCCTCGGCATGGGAGATGTGGTCGCGCTCGTCGAGCAGGTGCAGGGCAAGGTCGATGCGGCGGAGGCCGAGCGCCTCGCGAAGAAGGTGGTCGCCGGCGAGCGCTTCGATTTCTACGACCTGCGCGGCCAGTTGCAGCAGTTGCAGGGCATGGGCGGCCTCGGGGCGCTGATGGACAAACTGCCCGCGCAGATGGCACGTGGCGCCATGCCCGCCGACCAGGGCGACGCGCAGTTGCGCCGCCAGATCGCCATCATCAACTCCATGACCCACCGTGAGCGACGCCGCCCGGAGATCCTCGACGGCTCGCGGCGCCGCCGCATCGCGGCCGGGTCGGGCACCCAGGTGCAGGATGTGAACCGGCTGCTCAAGCAGTTCACCGAGATGCAGCGCATGATGAAGTCCATGAAGGGCGGCAAGCTGCGCCGGATGCTGGGCGCGCTGAAGGGCGGGATGCCCCCCGGGGGGATGCCCCCGGGCGGCTTGCCGCCGGGCTTCGGGGGGCGCTGAGCGCGCCACGGCCGCTGGCGGGCATCACCGCCAAGGCGCTTCCATCAAGTGCCTGATTTCTGTAGACTCCGCGCTCTTTTTCAGCCTCCGGCGCATTTCGCGGGGGTGCCCATGACTTCGACCCGAGAGCGATCCGACCTATGGTGACGATTCGACTGACGCGGCGCGGTGCCAAGAACTCGCCGTTCTATCACGTGGTGGTGACCGACAGCCGCAAGCGGCAGGGCGGTCTGAGCCTTGAAAACGTGGGCTTTTTCAACCCCGTCGCGCGCAAGAGCGAGCCGCGCCTCAAGCTCGATCTCGCCCGCATCGAGTATTGGGTCGGTCAGGGTGCCAAGCCCTCGGACCGCGTGAAGTCGCTGGTCAGCGACTATCGCAAGCAGGCTGTCCAGGCCGCGGCCTGAGGCGGTCGGGCACCCGCCCGCAGAAGTCCCCGTGGACGACAGCGGTTGGGTGGAACTGGGGCGCCTCGGGCGACCCCAGGGGCTCAAGGGCTGGATGCACCTCGAGTCTTGGACGGACCCCCCCGAGGCCGTCTTCGGTTATCCCGCCTGGCACCTCAAGGGTCCATCGGGCAGCCGGACGGTGATGACGGTGGCCGAGGCGCGAGCGGGCTCGAACGGGCTCGTGGCGCGACTGGAGGGGGTGGCCACCCGCGAGCAGTCCGAACTCTGGGTCGGCTGGCGCATCGAGGTTCCGCGGTCGGACTTGCCGCCCACGGAACCCGGAGAGCACTACCGGCACGACCTCCTGGGTTGTCGGGTAGCCAATCTCGAGGGCGTCGACTTCGGCGTCCTTGAACGGTTCGAGGACCTGCCGGCGAGCGCCGTCATGGTCGTGAAGGGCGAGCGTGAGCGCTGGATCCCGGTGACGGGCCAGCATCTGCGCAGCATCGACCCGGCGGCACGCCGCATCGTGGTCGATTGGCCCGAGGATTTTTGACGGTGGCCTTGCGCATCGCGGTGGTCACGCTCTTCCCCGACTTGATGCGGGGGGCGTTGGGTCACGGAGTGCTCGGCCGCGCGGTCGGGCGCGGGCTGGCAGCGATCGATTGCGTCGATCCGCGCGGGTCCGCGACAGATCCGCACCGGACGGTCGATGACCGGCCGTATGGCGGAGGGCCGGGGATGGTGGGGACGCCACCGCCCTGGGCCAAGGCGATCGACGCCGCGCAGGCGCAGGTGGGGGAGGGTGCGGTACGCATCCACCTCTCGGCGCAAGGCGAGCGGTTCGATCAGGGCGTGGCGCGTGAACTCGCCGCCGCGCCGGGTTTCGTGTTGGTGGCGAGCCGCTACGAGGGGCTCGACCAACGGTTGGTCGATTCGCGCATCGACCGTGAACTGTCGATCGGGGACTACGTGCTCTCCGGCGGCGAGTTCGCGGCGCTGGTGGTGATCGACGCGGTGGTGAGGCTGCTGCCCGGAGCGCTCGGCGACGAGCGTTCGAGCGAGCAGGAGTCCTTCACCGAGGGCAGGCTCGATTGGCCGCATTACACGCGGCCGCTCGAGTGGGAAGGCCGGGCGGTGCCGGCGGTGCTGCAAGGCGGCAACCACGCCGCCATCCGGCGCTGGCGCCTCAAGCAGGCGGTCGGCCGCAGTTGGATGCGGCGACCCGACCTGCTCGACGCCGGGACGGTTTTGGGCAGGGCGCTCTCCGACGAGGAGCGCGCGCTTTTGGACGAATTCCTCGCTGAGCGAGAGGTGGAGAAAAATGGCTGACGTCATCGCTGAAATGGAATCGCGCCGCATGGTGCGCCAATTGCCGGACTTCAACCCCGGCGACACCGTGGTGGTCAACGTGAAGGTGGTCGAAGGCGACCGCGAGCGCGTGCAGGCGTACGAGGGCGTGGTCATCGCCAAGAGCAACCGCGGCTTCAACTCCTCGTTCACCGTGCGCAAGATCTCGCACGGCGAGGGCGTGGAGCGCACCTTCCAGTCGCACAGCCCGACGATCGCGGATGTCACGGTCAAGCGCCGCGGCAACGTGCGTCGCGCCAAGCTCTACTACCTGCGCGATCTGTCCGGCAAGGCGGCGCGCATCGAAGAGAAGGTCTGACGATCCGGTCCGGGGCCCGGCCGGCGCGTCCGGCCGAGCCCCGTCGGTCGATAATTTCCGCTCGCCGGCGCTGCCGGCGTGCCTGCAGTGAGGGGTGATCGCGTGAAGAAAGTCTTCGGCTTGCTGTTCCGCGGCCTCGACGGCCTGCGCAAGATCCTGCATCTGCTGCTGTTGCTGGTGATCTTCGGCTTCATCTTCGGCGCCCTCCAGGGGTCTGTCCCGAAGATCCCCTCCGATGCGGCACTCGTGCTGCGCCCCGAGGGCGAGATCGTCGAGCAGCTCTCGGGCGATCCCCTGCAACTCGCCATCGCCGAAGCACGCGGTCTCGGCCGCGACGAGACGCTGCTTCGTGACCTCGTCGACGCCTTGCACGCCGCCAAGGGCGACCCGCGCATCAAGACCGTCGTGCTCGAGTTCGACAGCATGGCGGGCGCCGGCCAGCCGACCCTCGACGAGTTCGCCCGCGCCGTCGCCGATTTCCGCAAGTCCGGCAAGAAAGTGATCGCGAGCGGCAGCGGCTTCGCACGTGACACCTACTACGTCGCCGCGCATGCCGACGAGGTCTACCTCGACCCCATGGGGCTCGTGGTGCTCGAGGGCTACGAGCGCTACCGCAACTACTACAAGGACGCCCTCGACAAGCTCGGCGTCGACATCAACGTGTTCCGCGTCGGCACCTACAAGAGCGCGGTCGAGCCCTACCTGCGCTCGGACATGTCGCCGGAAGACCGCGAGGCCAGCCAGGCCTTCGTCAACTCGCTGTGGGAGACCTACCTCGCTGCGGTGGCCAAGGCGCGTGGTCTCACCCCGGAGGCACTGTCGGCCTACGTGAACACGTTCACGCCGCAGGTCCAGGCCGCCAAGGGCGACACGGCCAAGGTCGCGTTGCAGGCCAAGCTCGTCACGGCGCTCAAGACGCCCAACGAGGTCGAGCGTCGCGTGATGGAACTCGCCGGCAAGGACGAAGACAAGGACAGCTACCGCGGCATCAGCTTCCGCGAATACCTGCGCGTCGCGCGCGCCGAAAACCGCGTCGGCAAGTCTGCCGACGAGCGCATCGCCGTGCTGGTCGGGTCCGGCGAGATCGTCGATGCTGACGGCGCTGGCGTGATCTCCGGCGACAAGATGTCCTCGTTGATCCGCAAGGCCCGCTTGGACGAGGACATCAAGGCGCTGGTGCTGCGCGTCGACAGCCCGGGCGGCAGCGTCGCCGCGTCCGAGCAGATCTACCGCGAGATCAACGCCTTCAAGGCGACCGGCCGTCCGGTCGTGGTCTCCATGGGCGACCTCGCCGCCTCGGGCGGCTACTACATCGCAGCGCCCGCCGACGAGATCTGGGCGAGCCCGGCCACCATCACCGGCTCCATCGGCATCTTCGGCCTGTTCCCGACGGCGCCCCGCGCCGTGAAGAACCTCGGGATCGGCACCGACGGCGTCGGCACCACGCCGCTCTCGGGCGAACTGCGCATCGACCGGCCGATCGGGCCTGCGGCTTCGCAGTTGCTGCAGTCGGTCATCGAACACGGCTACGAGGATTTCCTCGCCCGTGTGTCGGGTGGCCGCAAGATGACCCGTGACCAGGTCGATGCCATCGCGCAGGGTCGCGTGTGGTCCGGTCGGGACGCCAAGCGCTTGGGGCTCGTCGACAACCTCGGCTCGCTGGATGACGCGGTGAACGCCGCCGCCAAGCGCGCCAAGCTCGTCGACGGCAAGTGGTCGCGTGATTATCTCGAGCCCGACAAGAACTTCGCCCAGCAGATCGTCTCCTCCGTGCGGGCTTGGGCGGCGCGCGCGCTGTTGCAGGGTGTGGACCTCGGGCTTTCGGGCGTCGACACCGAGGCGCTGGCCGCGCTGCAGGCGGTGCGCCGCGAGTTCTCGCCGGTCGAACGCGAGATGCTGCGCCTGCGCGCCGGTGCGGTGCCGGGCCGGCTCTACGCGCACTGCTTCTGCACGCCGTACTGACGCCGACGGGGCCTGGCCCGTCCGGGGCGGACATGCGCACCACAGACCTCAAGGCCAACCGGCTGTTCATCGTCTTGGCGGGGTTCTTCCTCACCAATGCGCTGCTCGCGAATTTCGTCGGCGGCAAGATCTTCTCGCTCGAGGACACGCTCGGCATCGCGCCGGTGCAGTGGTCGCTGCTGGGCGTGGACGGCACCCTCAGCTTCACCGCAGGGGTGCTGCTCTGGCCGTTCGTGTTCGTGATGACCGACATCATCAACGAGTACTTCGGCGTGCGCGGCGTGCGGCTGATCTCCTGGATCGCCGTCGCGTTCATCTGCTACGCGTTCTTCGCGGCGTATGCGGTCATCGCCTTGGCGCCGGCGGGCTTCTGGGTCGAGGCCAACCGCGGGCTCGGCGTGCCGGACATCCAGCGTGCGTTCGGCCTGATCTTCGGCCAGGGCCTGTGGATCATCGCCGGATCGGTGATCGCCTTCCTGGTCGGCCAGTTGATCGACGTCGCCGTGTTCCACCGCATCCGCCGCGCGACGGGCGACAAACTCGTCTGGTTGCGCGCCACCGGTTCCACCGCCGTCTCGCAGCTCATCGACAGCTTCGTGGTGCTATACATCGCATTTGTGCTCGGGCCGCAGAAGTGGCCGGTGGCGCAGTTCCTCGCCGTGGGCACCGTCAACTACGCCTACAAGATGGCGGTCGCGGTGGCGATGATCCCGCTGCTGTACCTCGCGCGGCGCCTCATCAAATCCTATCTGGGCGGCGCCGAGGCCGAGCGCCTGCGGCACGAAGCCGCGCACTGACCGGCCTCAGTTCAACAGGCCCGCCAAGCGGCGGCGGGCGGGACCCAGACGCGGGTCGTCTTCCGGCAGCAGATCGAAGGCCGCGAGCAGGTCGGCGCGGCCCTCGCCCGTGGCGTAGCGCCGGTTGCTGCTCGCTGCCGTGAACAAAGACTCGAGCGCCGCGTCGAGGGCGCCACGGCAGGCGTCCCGCGCCGCCGCGACGCGCGCGGTCTGGATCGCATCGGTCTCATCCGGCGAAGCGGCGATCCGTGCGAAGCGCACCAGCGCACGCGCGGCCTTCACCGCGTGGGTCGACTGCAGCGCGGGCGACAAGGCATCGAGCCGCGCGAGCGCACCATCCGTATCGCCGGAGAGCGCAAGTCTGCGCGACTCGGACAACGGGGTGGCGATCTCGTCCGCCGGGCCGGCGGGTGCGAGGTGGGGCGCAAGGAAGCTGCGGATCGCCTGCAGCGGTTGCGCGCCGACGAACTCGGCGACGACCTTGCCGTGGTGGAAGAGCTTCACCGCCGGGATGCTGCGGATGGCGTAGCGCGCGGCGAGCGCCTGCTCGGCGTCGGTGTCCACCTTGACCACCTTCAGGCGCCCCGCAAACTCCGCTGCCGCCTGTTCGAGCACGGGGGCGAGCATCCGGCAGGGGCCGCACCAGGCCGCCCAGAAATCGACCAGCACCGGCTGCGAGGCGGAGGCCTCGAGCACGTCCTGCTGGAACCGGCTGGTATCGACGGCGTTGACCTGCGACATGTTCAAAAAGCCTGCTGAAAAAGGCACAATCCGCCCCGTTTCGCAGGGTGGGGGTCCGGACGACCGATTTCAAGTCCGGCCGCCTGCGGGGTGTCGCCCGGGTGGGCGATGCCGAACATCGTGATGCGACACATCACCAGGAGTCCGACCATGTCCCGTTCCCTGATCCTCGCGGTCCTCTCGGCCGCCGTCTTGACCGTCCTCCAGTCGCCGCAGGCGCTCGCCCAATGGAAGGGCAAGGGCGAAGTGGGCGCCGTCATGGCGCGCGGCAACTCCGACGCCGACACCGTCAACATCAAGCTCGAGATGGCCAAGGAACTCGATCGCTGGAAGCACGGTTTCGGCATCCAGGCGCTGCGCTCGGCCAATGACGGCGACAAGACCGCCGAGCGTTACGGCGCCTTCTGGCAGAGCGACTACAAGCTCGACGACCGCACCTACCTCTTCGGCGGCCTGCGCTACGAGGACGACCGCTTCAGCGGTTTCGACTACCAGGCGAGCGTGACGAGCGGCATCGGTCGCAAGTTCATCGACACCGACGCCACCAAGTTCAGCGGCCAGGCGGGCATCGGCTACAAGCGCCTCGAGTACGCGCTGACGGGCCGCACCGAGAGCGAGGCGATCTTCGCCGGCGAGCTCAAGTTCGAGCACGCGCTCACCGAGACCACCAAGATCATCGACAAGTTCGTGGTCGAGGTCGGCTCCAGCAACACCTTCGCCGCCAACGACCTCTCCCTGCAGGTCAAGATGAGCGACCGGTTCTCGCTCGCGGCGGGCATCGGCGTGCGCTACAACTCCGATCCGCCGCTCGGCCTCAAGACGACGGACACGATCACGACCCTCAACCTCGTCTACGGATTCTGAACGCGCCGCACACAAGCCTCCGGGTGTTGAGCGTCATCCCGCCGATGACGCAGCTCAACACCCCGTATCCGTCGACGGCCTACCTGACGGGCTTCCTGCGTTCGCGCGGCGTACCGGCGGCGCAGGAGGATCTCGCCTTGGCGCTCGTGCTGCGCTTGTTGAGCGCGGCCGGGTTGCGGGAGATCCGGGAGGTGGCGCTGCGGCTTGCGCCGCGCCGCCGCACGCCGCTCGTGCGGGGCTGGCTTGCGCACTTCGAGGCCTACGAGCGTTCCATCGATCCGGTCATCGCCTTCCTGCAGGGCCGTGACCCGACGCTCGCGCACCGTATCGCGGGGCGGGCGTGGTTGCCGGAGGGGCCGCGTTTCGCGGCGCTCGAGGCCTATCTGCCGGGCGACGACGGCGATCCGCTCGGTTGGGCCTTCGGTGCGCTCGGCACCCACGACCGCGCGCGGCACCTCGCGACGCTGTACCTGAACGACCTCGCCGACGTGATCCGCGACGCGGTCGATCCGCGTTTCGAGTTCGTCCGCTACGGCGAACGTCTGGCGGCCAGCCAGCCGCATTTCGATCCCTTGGCCGAGGCGCTGGCCGCCGCGCCGAACCTCGTCGATGCGACGTTGCAGACGCTCACGCGCGAGGCGATCGCCCGCCACGAGCCGCAGGTGCTGTTGGTGTCGGTGCCGTTCCCGGGCGCGGTGTATGGTGCGTTCCGCATCGCCCAAGCGGCGAAGGCGATCCGTCCCGGCCTCGTCACCGTGCTCGGCGGCGGTTACGTCAACACGGAACTGCGGCAGCTCGCCGAACCGCGCGTGTTCGACTTCTTCGATTTCGTCACCCTCGACGGCGGCGAGCGGCCGCTGCTCGCGCTGCTTGAGCATTTGGACGGCGGGCGCCCGCGCGAGCGCTTGGTGCGCACGTTCCTGCGCGAGCCTGCGGCGCCGGGCGAGGTCCGCTTCATCGACGGCGGCGAACCCGACATCCCCTTCGCCGAGACCGGCACGCCGACCTGGGACGGGCTGCCGAACGACCGCTACCTCTCGCTGCTCGACATGCTGAACCCGATGCACCGCCTGTGGTCGGACGGTCGCTGGAACAAGCTCACGGTGGCGCACGGCTGCTACTGGAAGAAGTGCAGCTTCTGCGACATCAGCCTCGACTACATCTCCCGCTACGAGGCCGCATCGGCTTCGGTGCTGGTCGACCGGATCGAGCGCATCGTCGCCGAGACCGGCCAACGCGGCTTCCATTTCGTGGACGAGGCCGCGCCGCCCAAGGCCCTCAAGGCCCTCGCACAGGAACTGCTGCGACGCGGGGTCGAGATCTCGTGGTGGGGCAACATCCGCTTCGAGAAGACCTTCACGCCGGAACTCTGCCGCCTGCTCGCAGCGAGCGGCTGCATCGCCGTCTCGGGCGGACTCGAGGTCGCCTCGGACCGGCTCCTCGCGCTCATGAAGAAGGGCGTGACGGTGGCGCAGGTCGCGCAGGTGACCCGCGCCTTCAGCGATGCGGGCATCCAGGTACACGCCTACCTGATGTACGGCTTCCCGACCCAGACCGTCGCCGAGACGGTGGATTCGTTGGAATACGTCCGGCAGCTCTTCGTCGAAGGTTGCATCACGTCCGGGTTCTTCCACCGCTTCACCTGCACCGTGCACTCGCCGGTGGGTCTCGACCCGGCCGCCTACGGTGTGACCTTGCTGCCGCGGCCCGCAGGGCGGTTCGCGCGCAACGACATCGGTTTCGATGACCCGAGCGGCGTGGATCACGACGCGCTCGGCCAGGCGCTGCAGACCGCGCTCTACAACTACATGCACGGCGTCGCGCTCGATCGTCCGGTGCGCGAGTGGTTCGAGCGGGGCACGCCGCGCACGCGGGTGCCGGCGGACTTCATCGCCCGGGCGCTTCGCTCCGGTCGAACACCGCCCGCTCGGCCTCGAGCTCGCCCCAGATCCTGACCGGCGTCTCGAGGGTCGCCCAGGCGCCGGTCTCGAGGGAATCGAAGCGGCTGCGCGGGGCGAGCAGGTGCACGATCTCCGAGAGTCCGGGGTTGTGGCCCACCACCAGCAGATGGTCGACCTCCGCCGCCACCTCGGCGATCACCTCCAAGAGCGTGAAGGGGTCGGCGAGGTAGAGGCGCGGTTCGAGCGACAGCGCCGTGCCCGGCAGGCCGAAGGAAGCTTGCGCGATGTTCGCGGTCTGGCGGGTTCGCACCGCCGCGCTCGCGAGGATGCGCTGCGGCACGAGGCCGAGCGCCGCCAAGCGTGTGGCGCTGCTCCAGGCTTCCTGCTCGCCACGGCGGGTGAGGGCACGCTCGGCGTCGCCTTGTGCGCCTTCACGCTCGGCATGGCCGTGGCGCAGCAGGGTCAGCCGTCTCACGCGGCGACCTCGATGCGTCCGTCCTGCTCGCGCACGGCGAACACCCGCAGCGGTTCATAGGCGGGCGGGGTCAGCGCGGCGCCGGTGGCGAGGCAGAAACGCGCGCCATGGCGCGGGCAGACCACCACGCCGCAGGGCGTCGCCGCATCGGCTTCCACTTCGGCGCCTGCGAGCGGCTCGCCATCGTGCGTGCAGCGGTCCTCGAAGGCGTGCAGCGCGCCCTGCAGCCGCACCACCGCGACGAAACAACCGGCGACCTCGGCGTCGATCCGGCCCTCGCCCTCGAGCGCGGCCGCGGCGCCCACGTCGATCCATCGTTCCGGCGATCGCTCCGGGGCGCCATCGCCCGTCGGGGGATGCGACGCCATCACAGCATCCCGGTCTGCAGGCGCGCCGCTTCGGACATCATCGACTGGTTCCAGGGCGGGTCGAACACCAGTTCGACATCGGCCTTGGTGACCGTCGGGATCACCTCGAGTTTTTCCTTGACGTCCTGCACCAGCACCTCGCCCATGCCGCAACCCGGTGCGGTCAGGGTCATCTTGACGGCGAGCTCGCGGCTGCCGTCAGCCGCCGGCTGCACAGTGCATTCGTAGACGAGGCCGAGTTCCACGATGTCGATCGGGATCTCCGGGTCATAGCAGCGGCGCATCTGTTTCCAGGCGAGATCACGGACATCATCGAGCGTGGCGTCCGGCGGCAGTTCGGGCGGGACGAGCGCCTGCTTGCCGATGGCGTCCGCGTGCTCGCCCGAGAGCCGGTAGAGATTGCCTTCGATGTAGAGCGTGAAACTCCCGCCGAGGGCCTGGGTGATGAACCCGGAGAGCCCGGCCTTCAGTTCGATGGCATCGCCCGACGGCACCATCACGGCCGGGGCGTTGCGTCCGAGGACGAAGGATTCGTTCGCGTGGCTGCGCATGGTGTCACTCGGTGGAGACGGCGACCGCGGCCGGCGGGGCGTCGGCGGCCCGTCCGGCCTGGTCGGGCTGGACGGGTCGGTCGGTCGGGTGGGCGTGTTGAGCGTGATGTGCGAGGGCGGCCGCCAGGGTGTGCCAACTGAGGCTCGCGCACTTCACGCGCGCCGGGAACTCGCGCACCCCGGCGAGGGCGGCGAGCTTGCCGAGGTCCTCGGGGGGCGGCGCGTCGATCGACGCGGTGAGCGCCTCGTGGACCCGGGCATGCAACGACTGGACGGCCGCTTGGTCGAGACCCTTCACGGCTTCGGTCATGAGCGACGCCGAGGCGGTCGAGATCGCGCAACCGCGTCCCTCGAAGCGGATGTCGTCGATGCGGTCGCCCTGCAGCCGCAGCGTCACCGTGAGCCGGTCGCCGCAGAGCGGGTTGTTGCCGTCGGCGGCCGTGTCGCAGGGGTCGAGCCGCCCGAAGTTCCGCGGACGCTTGTTGTGATCGAGGATCACGTCGCGGTAGAGGTCCTTGAGATCCATCAGCCGAACACCTCGCGAGCATGGGTCAGGGCCGCCACCAGCTGCGCGATGTCGTCTTCGTCGCTGTAGCAGCCGAACGAGGCGCGGGCGGTGGCCGGGACGTCGAAGAACTCCATCACCGGCATGGCGCAGTGGTGGCCGGCGCGGACCGCGACGCCCTCGGCGTCGAGGATGGTGCCGAGGTCGTGCGGATGGACGCCGTCCATCACGAAGGAGATCACCGCGCCCTTGTGTGCCGCCTCGCCGATGATCCGTAGGCCCGGGATATCGCGCAGCGCGGCGGTCGCTCGGGCGAGCAGGGCCTGCTCGTGGGCGTTCACCGATCCGATGCCGAGCGCCTCGAGCCAGTCGATCGCGGCGCCGAGGCCGACCGCGCCCGAGATGTTGGGCGTCCCCGCTTCGAAGCGCCACGGCAGGTCGTTCCAGGTGCTGCCCGAGAACGACACGGTGCGGATCATGTCGCCGCCGCCTTGCCAGGGCGGCATGTCCTGCAGCACCGCTTCGCGGGCCCACAACACGCCGATCCCCGTCGGACCATAGAGCTTGTGGCCCGAGAAGACATAGAAATCGCAGCCGAGCGACTGCACGTCGATACGCTGGTGCGGCACCGCTTGGGCGCCGTCGATCAGGGTGAGGGCGCCGACGGCGCGCGCCGCGGCGACCATCTCGCGCACCGGCAGCGCCGTGCCGAGCGAGTTGGAGATCTGCGTGAACGCGGCGAGCCGGGTGCGCGGCGAGAGCAGCGCGCGGAACGCGTCGAGGTCGAGTTCGCCGCGGTGGTCGATGGGCGCGACCTTCAGCGTCGCGCCGCTGCGTTCGCAGAGCATCTGCCACGGGACGATATTGGCGTGGTGCTCCATCCAGGTGACCAGGATCTCATCGCCGGGGCCGAGCCGCCGTCCCCAGGATTGCGCGACGAGGTTGATGGACTCGGTCGTGCCGCGGGTGAAGATCACCTCGCGGGTGCTCGCGGCGCCGAGGAAACGGCGGACCTTCTCGCGGGTGCCCTCGAAGGCGTCGGTGGCCTTCTGGCTGAGCTGGTAGACGCCGCGGTGCACGTTGGCGTGGCTGCTGCGGTGGTACTCGGCGACCGCCTCGATGACCGCCTCCGGCTGCTGCGAGGACGCCGCGGTGTCGAGGAAGGCGAGGCGCTTGCCGCGGACCGTGGTCGAGAGCACGGGGAACTGCGCCCGGACCCGCGCGACGTCGTAGGGCGCGTTCATGCGGCACCCCGCGCGGCTTCGGCGCCGGGCAGCAGCGGCGCGATCGCCGCCTCGAAACGCGCCCGGAGGGCGGCGTCGGGCAACCGTGCGAGCACATCGCTGACGAACGCCCATTTCAGGAGCGATTCGGCCGCCTCGGGCGAGAGACCGCGCGAGAGCAGGTAGAAGAGCATGTCGGCATCGAGCTTGCCGACCGTGGCGCCGTGGCTCGCGCGGACCTCGTCGGTGTCGATCTCGAGCTGCGGTCGTGCGTCGGCCTCGGCGCCCGGGCCCGCCAGCAGGCTGCGCAGCGTCTGGTCGCTGCTCGCGCCGCGCGCGAGCGCGGTGACGCGCATGTGGCCGTTGAAGGCGATGCGGGAGCGGTCGGCGGCGATGCCGCGGAAGCGCTGCTCGGTGCGGGCCCGCGGCGCATCGTGGGTGACCCGCACATAGGCGTCGTGCGCCTGCTGTCGGGCGCCGAGCATCGCCGCATCCCAGTGCAGCGCGGCATCCGCGCCTGCGAGCTCGACGAGCGCGGTGCTGCGCGTGGCGACGCCGCCGGCGGTCAACTGCACGAGCCGCAGCCCGGCACCCGCATCGAGGCGGACCTGCAGCGTCTCGAAATGACGGCCGCCGTCTGCCGGCTGCAGCAAGCGCGCGTGCTCGACCTGTGCGCCGGGGGCGAGCCGCAGCGCAAGCGCGAGGTTGGTGAGGGCGTCTGCGGCGCCGAGATGGCGCTCGATGAGTTTCAGTGTCGCGCCGGCGCCGACTTCGATGACGATCGACGGATGCCCGACGACGAGCGCGACGCAGGCGAGTTCGAGTTCGAGCGTGGCGCCCGCGGGCACGCGCAGCGTCGATGCCGCGCCGGTGTGACGGCGGTTGAGCCGTGCGAAGGCGAGGTCGGGATCGGCTGCGGACTCGGCCGAGGCATTCGCGGGATCCGACGCGGTGGCAGGCGCGGGGCCCGACGACAGCGACGGGGCGAAATGTCCGTCCACGAAGGTCCAGCGCGCGGCATCGGCAGGCGCAGCCCCGCTCGCAGCGCCGGCGAGCAGCATGCGGGCGGACTCCACCACGCCGTCGGTGAGCGTGTCAGCGGGCTCCCATCGCAGTCGCTCGAGCCCGCGCAGCGGCGCGTACTTCCAGTTCTCGTCGCGGGTGGAGGGCAGGGCGGTCACGGTGTCGCTCATGTCGATGCGGGCCTCGGGGCGCGGCCTCAGGCCGCTGCCTCGGCGAGCAGCCAGTCGTAGCCGCGCGCCTCGAGTTCGAGCGCGAGTTCCGGTCCGCCGCTGCGCAGGATGCGGCCGCGCGCGAGCACATGCACCCGATCGGGACGGATGTGGTCGAGCAGGCGCTGGTAGTGCGTGACGAGCAGGATCGAGCGGTCCGGCGCGCGCAGCGTGTTGACGCCGTTCGCCACCACCTTCAGCGCGTCGATGTCGAGGCCGGAGTCGGTCTCATCGAGCAGCGCGAGCGCGGGCTCGAGCACCAGCATCTGCAGGATCTCGTTGCGCTTCTTTTCGCCGCCCGAGAAGCCCTCGTTGACGCCGCGCGACAGGAACGACTCGTCCATCTGCATCAGCTTCATCTTGGCGCGCACCAGCTGCAGGAACTCGAACGCGTCGACCTCCGGCAGCCCGCGGTGCTTGCGCGCGGCGTTGAGCGCGGCCTTCAGCAGGTAGACGTTGTTCACGCCCGGGATCTCCACCGGATACTGGAAGCCGAGGAAGACCCCGGCCTGGGCACGGGCCTCGGGGGCGAGCGCGAGCAGGTCCTGGCCGCGGAAGTGCACGCTGCCGCCCGTGACCTCGTAGCCGGGGCGGCCCGCGAGCACGTACGAGAGCGTGCTCTTGCCCGAGCCGTTCGGGCCCATGATGGCGTGCACTTCGCCCGCAGGCACGGTCAGGCTGATGCCGTCGAGCACTTTGCGTCCGCCGACGCTGGCGTGGAGGTCCTTGATCTCGAGCATGGTCATGTCTCCTCAGCCCACCGAGCCTTCGAGGCTGACGGCGAGCAGGTTCTGGGCTTCCACGGCGAACTCCATCGGCAATTCCTTGAAGACGCTCTTGCAGAAGCCGTTGACGATCATGTTGACGGCGTCCTCTTCGGGGATGCCGCGCTGCAGGCAATAGAACAGCTGGTCTTCGCTGATGCGCGAGGTCGAGGCCTCGTGCTCCACGGTGGCGCTCGGTTCGCGCACCTCGATGTAGGGGAAGGTGTGCGCGCCGCAGCGGTCGCCCATCAGCAGCGAGTCGCACTGGGTGAAGTTGCGGGCACCCCGCGCCGAGGGCAGGATCTTGACGAGGCCGCGGTAGGTGTTCTGGCCGCGTCCCGCCGAGATGCCCTTGGAGACGATCGTGCTGCGGGTGTTGGCGCCGATGTGGATCATCTTGGTGCCGGTGTCGGCCTGCTGGCAGTGGTTGGCGAGCGCCACCGAATAGAACTCGCCGACCGAGTTGTCGCCGCGCAGCACGCAGCTCGGGTACTTCCAGGTGATCGCCGAGCCGGTCTCGACCTGGGTCCAGGAGATGCGCGAGTTGCGGCCGCGGCATTCGCCGCGCTTGGTGACGAAGTTGTAGATGCCGCCGACGCCGTTCTCGTCGCCCGGGTACCAGTTCTGCACCGTCGAGTACTTGATCTGCGCGTCGTGCTCGGCGACGAGCTCGACCACGGCGGCGTGCAGCTGGTTCTCGTCCCGCATCGGCGCGGTGCAGCCCTCGAGGTAGCTCACGTGGCTGCCCTCGTCGGCGATGATGAGCGTGCGCTCGAACTGGCCGGTCTTGGCGGCGTTGATGCGGAAGTAGGTGGAGAGCTCCATCGGGCAGCGCACGCCCTTCGGGATGTAGACGAACGAGCCGTCCGAGAACACCGCGGAGTTGAGGCAGGCGTAGAAGTTGTCGGTGTGCGGCACGACCGACCCGAGGTAGCGCTCGAGGAGTTCCGGGTGCGAGTGCACGGCCTCCGAGAACGGGCAGAAGACCACGCCCGCAGCGTGCAGGCGGTCCTTGAAGGTGGTGGCCACCGAGACGCTGTCGAACACCGCATCGACCGCGACGCCCGCGAGCCGCGCGCGCTCGTGCAGCGGCACGCCGAGCTTCTCGTAGGTCTCGAGCAGCTTCGGGTCGACCTCATCGAGGCTCTTCGGGCCGTCGGTCTTCTGCTTGGGCGCCGAGTAGTACGAGATCGCCTGGTAGTCGATGGGCTGCACGCGCACGCGCGCCCACTCGGGCTCGCGCATCGTCAGCCAGTGACGGTACGCGCGCAGACGCCATTCGGTGAGGAAGGCCGGTTCGCGCTTGATGCGCGAGATCGCGCGCACCACGTCCTCATCGAGGCCGGGCGGCAGGCTGTCGGATTCGATCTCGGTGACGAAGCCGTGCTGGTAGCCGCGGCCGACGAGGTCCTGGAGTTGCGCGTCGTTGCTCATGTGGGGTCCGGGGCGGATCAGCGGGTGAGGGCGGCGGCGGCGCGGCCACCGGGTACGGGGCGCAGTTCGCGCTCGAAGGCCTCGAGGCGCAGGCCGGCATCGTCGAGCCCGGCCAACTGCGCGAGGGACACGTCGTAGAGCGAGCGCCGCAGGGCGACATTGACCCGTTGCCAGGCGCGGCCGACGCCGCAGGTGGTCTCGATCTCGCAATGGCCCTTGCCGGCGGCGCAGTCGGTGACGGCGACCGGTCCCTCGAGGGCATCGAGGATGGCAGCGGCCGAGATGCCCTCGGCCGGCCGGGCGAGGGCGTACCCCCCGCGCAGGCCGCGCACGGAGCGGACGAGCCCCGCGCGCTGCAGGGACTTCAGTACCTTGCTGACGGTCGGCGCGGCGATCCGGGTGCCCGCCGCGAGCTCCGCGGTCGTCTGCAGGGATCCGGCCGGCGCGCGCGCCAGGGCGGCGAGCAACACCGTGGCGTAGTCGGTCATCTTGCTGATGCGGATCACGGCGGCGCGGCCTCCGGAGTGGATACAGCACCATTTTAGTCCAGATTGTGGCCGGTTGCAGCCCCGCCGCAGGTCAGGGGGGGCGGGCGAACGTGCGGTGGCGGGGCGAAGGGCGGGTGGCGTTTGCTAAAATGGCGGGCTTTAACCGACAGCCTCATCCACAGGAGCAGACGGCACATGAACCACGCAGAACTCGAGCGCATCGCGCGCGGCATGGTGGCCCCGGGCAAGGGCATCCTCGCGGCCGACGAGAGCACCGGCACCATCAAGAAGCGCTTCGATGCCATCGCGCTCGAGTCGACCGAGGCGAACCGCCAGCTGTACCGCGAGATGCTGTTCGCGTCCCCGGGCGTCGCCGAGGCGATCAGCGGCGTCATCATGTACGACGAGACGCTGCGCCAGAAGACCCGCGCAGGCGTGCCGTTCCCGCAGCACCTCGCCGCGCTCGGCATCATCCCGGGCATCAAGGTCGACCAGGGCGCGAAGCCGCTCGCGAACTTCCCGAACGAGACCGTGACCGAGGGCCTCGATGGCCTGCGCGAGCGCCTCAAGGAGTACCACGGTCTCGGTGCCCGTTTCGCCAAGTGGCGCGCGGTCATCGACATCGGCGCCGGGTTCCCGACCCGCTTCTGCATCGAGGCCAATGCGCACGCCCTGGCGCGCTACGCCGCGCTCTGCCAGGAGCAGGGCATCGTGCCGATCGTCGAGCCCGAAGTGCTGATGGACGGCGACCACTCCCTCGAGACCTGTGAAGCCGTCACCGACGAGGTGCTCTGCGAGACCTTCCGCGCGCTGGCCGGTCATCGCGTGCACCTCGAGGGCATCGTCCTCAAGCCCAACATGGTCATCTCCGGCAAGAAGAACGCCGCGCGCGCGACCCCGGAGCAGGTCGCCGAGGCGACCGTGCGCTGTCTGCGCCGCTGGGTGTCCTCCGCGGTGCCGGGCATCGCGTTCCTGAGCGGTGGCCAGAGCACCACCGAGGCGACCTTGCACCTCTCGCTCATGAACCGCCAGCCGCTGCCGTGGGCGCTCACGTTCAGCTACGGCCGCGCGTTGCAGGACTCCGCGCTGAAGGCCTGGGGCGGCAAGCCCGAGAACTTCGAGGCCGGTCAGCGCGAGTTCATGCGTCGCGCACGCCTCAACGGGCTCGCTGCCAAGGGCGCCTACACGGCCGACATGGAAACGAAGGCCGCCTGAGGATGCCTGAAGGGGGCACAGCCGCGGGAGCGTCCGACGCCGTCGTCCGGGTCCGTGACCTGCACTACGGCGTCGGTTCCCGTGCCATCTTCGCCGGTGTCGACCTCGAGGCGCGTCGCGGCCGGATCACGGCCGTGATGGGCCCGAGCGGCACCGGCAAGACCACACTGCTGCGCCTCATCACGGGTCAGGTGCTCCCGGCCCGCGGCAGCGTCGAGGTCTTCGGGCAGGAGGTGCAGAACCTCGGCACCCCCGCGCTCTACGGCCTGCGTCGGCGCATGGGCATGCTGTTCCAGAACGGGGCGCTGCTCACCGACCTGTCGGTGTTCGAGAACGTCGCCTTCCCGGTGCGCGAGCATGTGCGCCTGCCGGAGCCGGTGCTGCGCCACCTGGTGCTGACCAAACTGCACGCCGTCGGCCTGCGCGGCGCCGCGGACCTGATGCCCGCGCAGCTCTCGGGCGGCATGGCGCGCCGCGTGGCGCTCGCACGCGCGATCGTCATGGATCCTGAACTCCTGATCTACGACGAGCCCTTCGTGGGCCTCGACCCGGTCTCGATGGGCGTCATCGTGCGCCTGATCCGCGCGTTGAACGAGGCGCTCGGCATCACCAGCATCGTCGTCTCGCACGACGTCCGCGAGCTCGCGAGCATCGCCCATCACAGCTACCTGCTGTCGGGCGGCAAGGTCGTCGCCGAGGGCACGCCTGCCGAACTCGACGCGAGTCCGGTGCCCGAGGTGCGTCAGTTCATGAGCGGCGAGGCCGATGGTCCGGTGCCGTTCCACTATCCGGCATCCGATTACCACTCGGCGCTGCTCGGCACGGGACCGGAGGCACGGCGATGATCGGCGCCACGCTCGGCAGCATCGGCCGCGTCGCCCTGTTCTTCGTGCGCGTCATGCGGCACGCCGGGGTCGTGTTCACCGAGCCGCGCGCGGTGGTGGCCCAGATCTACAACGCCGGCGCCCGCTCGCTCGTGATCATCATGCTCTGCGGCCTGTTCGTGGGCATGGTGCTCGGCCTGCAGGGGTTCGACCTGCTGCAGCGGTTCGGCTCCGAGGACGCGCTCGGCATCGCCGCCGCGCTCGGGCTATTGAAAGAGCTCGGCCCCGTGGTGACTGCGCTGCTGTTCGCCGGCCGTGCCGGCACCGCGCTCACCTCCGAGATCGGCCTGATGCGCGCCACCGACCAGCTCACCGCGATGGAGATGATGGCGGTGGATCCGCTGCGCAAGGTGGTCGCGCCGCGCTTCCTGGGCGGCGTGATCGCGATGCCGCTGCTGGTGGCGGTGTTCAACGTCATCGGCCTCTTCGGCGCACAGCTGATCGGCGTGCAGCTCATGGGCGTCGACACCGGCGCCTTCTGGTCGCAGATGCAGGGCGCCGTCGAGCTCGACGATGTCAACGAGGGCATCGTCAAGAGTTTCTGCTTCGGCCTCGCCTGCAGCCTGGTGGCGGTGTACGAGGGCTATCACGCCGCACCCACGGCCGAGGGCGTCGGCCTCGCCACCACGCGCACCGTGGTCGTCTCCTCGGTGCTCACGCTCCTCATCGACTACATCCTCACGGCCGCTTTTCTCGGCAGGTAACCGCATGAAACCGAATCGCTCCATGGAGATCGGCACGGGCCTCTTCGTCCTGCTCGGCTTCGCCGCATTGGTCTTCCTCACCACCCAGCTCCCCGGCAGCGGGCTGCGCGTCGGCGCCGCACAGGGCTACAAGGTGCTCGCCAAGTTCGACAACGTCGGCGACCTCAAGCCCGGCTCCCCGGTCAGCATGTCGGGCGTGCGCATCGGCCGGGTGGAGGCCATCGTTTTCGATGCCAGCGACTACCGCGCCGAGGTCACGCTGCGCATCGATCCGCAGTACGACCGCATCCCCGAGGACAGCGATGCCAGCATCCAGACCGCGGGCTTGCTCGGCGGGAAATACGTCGGGATAGGCGCCGGTGGCTCGGAAACTTTCCTCGCCGAGGGCGGTCGTATCGAGTTCACGCAATCGGCGATCGTGCTCGAGTCCCTGGTCAACAAATTCTTCGCCAATTTCGCCGACAAGGGCGGGTCGAGCGCCGCGCCCGCCCCCGAGACCGCCTCCGAGGAGAAGCCCTGATGCCCCTGAACCGTCCTCAACGCCCCCGTGCCGCCACCGCGTCCCTCGCCCTGCTGGCGTCGCTCCTCGGCGCGGCGCCGTCGGTGGCCCCGACGCAGGGCGTCGCGAAATCCGCTGCTGCCGCGACGGTGGACACCAGCGGGCCGACCCAGTTGATCGAGAGCGCCGCCAACACCATGCTGCGCGAACTCGACGCCCGCCGCGCCGAGTTCCGCAAGGACCCCAAGAAGCTCGACGCCCTCGTCGAGCGCGTCCTGCTGCCGCATTTCGACGTCGACCATGCCGCCCGGCTCGTGCTCGGCAAGCACTGGCGTACCGCGACGCCCGAGCAGCGGCAGCGCTTCATCGACGGTTTCTACGGTTCGCTGATGAACAACTACGGCGATGCGCTGCTCGAGTTCACGGGCGATCGCATCCGCGTGCTGCCCTCGACGGTCGCGCCCGACGCCACCTCCGCTGTCGTACGTACGGAAGTGAAGCGCAGCAACGGCAGCAAGATCCCGGTCAACTATTCCCTGCGCAAGACCGACGCCGGCTGGAAGGCCTGGGACGTCGTCATCGAGGGCATCAGCTACGTCAAGAGCTTCCGCGAGGACTTCGGTTCCGAGATCGACCAGAAGGGCCTCGAGGCGGTGATCCAGCGGCTCGAGGCCCAGAACCGCAGTGGCGCCCCGGGCGGATCCCGCGGGTGACGCCGTTCGTGCTCAGCAAGGGGGAGGGCTCGCAGGTCGCGCTGCAGGGTGACCTCACGCTCGCGACCGCGGCGGCCGCCCATGCGGCTGGCGTCGGCGCGATCAGTGCGGCGGCGCCCGGTGTGTTGCGCATCGAGTGCAGCGGCCTGGCCGATTCCGACAGCGCGGGGCTTGCCGTGCTCATCGAGTGGTGCGCCGTGGCCGCGCGGCGTGGGGTCCGTTTGCAGTTCGTCGCCTTGCCGGATCGGCTGCGGCGGCTCGCCCACATCAGCGAAGTCGACGCGCTGCTCGCTACTGCGGCTTGACGGCAGACGCGGTGTCGGGCTCGGCATCGGGCTCGGCATCGAGCTCCGGATCCAGTTCCAGCTCAGGGTCGATGACGTCCGCAGGCACATCGCCGTCGCGCACCAGGTATTCGCGGCGCTGCAGGTAGGCCGAGCGCACGAACGCATACGGATCACCGGTGCGCTCGAGCAGCGCATCGGCCTCGAGCAGCCGCACCCGTCGCTCGAACTTGTCCGCCGCCCACAAGGTCCAGCGCGTGCTGTCGTCCTCGAGGTAGGCGCGCGGCTCGGCGAAGTCATCCGCGAGGCTGCCGATGCCGTCCCGGACGGTGTACGGGCCCAGGAAGGGCACGACGACGTACGGACCCGGCGGCACGCCCCATTTGCCCAAGGTCTGCCCGAAATCCTCGTCGTTGCGGTCGAGACCCGATGCGGTCGCGGGATCGAGCAGGCCGCCGAGACCGAACGTGGTGTTGAGCGCGAAACGGGCGGTGTCGGAGGCGGCGTCAGCGAACTTGCCTTGCAGCAGGTTGTTGGCCAAGGTCACGGGATACTTGGCGTTGCTGAAGAAATTGCTGATGCCGGTCTGCACGAACTGCGGGGTCACCTTGCGGTAGCCCTGCGCCACCGGTTTGACC
Organism: Steroidobacteraceae bacterium; assembly: GCA_044339635.1. Classification (GTDB taxonomy): domain Bacteria; phylum Pseudomonadota; class Gammaproteobacteria; order Steroidobacterales; family Steroidobacteraceae; genus UBA964. The sequence continues at coordinate 82,917 of JBIIVD010000005.1, forward strand.
ACCGCCCGATCGAGCCCGTCATTGAAGGCGTACACGCCGCGGTTCAGGCGCTCGAAGGGATCGCGCGCATCCGGCGTCGCGTTCGGCGGCAGGGTGGCGCAGCCTCCCAGCGCGAGCGCCGCCAACAGCAGCGGGACGGACAGCAGGCGAGGCGGGCGGTCAGTGTGGTGCAGGCGGCTCGTCATGGGTCGATTCTATCATCCCCGGCCCGCACCTTCGTCCGGCCGTTCCCGGCTGCGGCGCTTGCCGCTTTCCTTGAGCACGTCGCGCACTTCCTTCATGCGGGCCTCGAAGCGCGCGCGCTGGACGGGGGTGATCGCCGGGTCGGCCAAGGCGAGCTCCAGCTGCTTCGTCGCCATCGCGAGATCGCCGCTGCTGATGTGGTACTCGCCCATGTAGTAATAGGCATCGCCGGTGTCGCCGGCGCTGCTGGCGGCGAGGGCGGTGAGGCGGATCTGCTCCGGCGTCGGCGGGACATTGTTGAAGAGGTCGAGCAGCACCTCGTGGGCCCGCTTGGCGTCGCCCGCCTTCAGCAGCGTCTCGCCGTAGCGGACCGTGAGCGGCACGTTGCGCGGCGCCACGGCCAGCCCGCCGCGCAGGACTTCGAGCGCTTCCAGCACACGGCCTTCGTCAGAGAGCGCTTGGCCGAGCGCCGCCTGCAGCATCGGGCTGCCGGGCTGCAAGGCGTTGAGCTCGCGCAGCGCCGCGGCGGCGCGGCCACGGTCGCCGGCATCGCTGCGCGCGAGCGCCTCGCCGTAGCGCTGGGCGGGGCTCAGGGTACGGTTCTCGGCGAGCGCCGCATAGTACTGCCGCAGGTCCGAGCCCTGTGCGGCGCCGAGCACGCGCACGCGCTCGCGGATGAAGTCATAGGTGGGTGATTGGACCGCCACCTTCGGCCGCAACTGCGCGGCCCGGTCGCGGGATTCGGCGATGCGGTTGGTGGTGACCGGGTGCGTGCGCAAGAACTCCGGCACCTCGATCCCGGCGAGCCCGGAGCGCCGCCCGAGGGTCTCGAAGAAATCCGGCATGGCGTTGGGGTCGAACCCCGCGGAGGCGAGCAGGCTGATGCCGATGCGGTCGGCTTCGTATTCATTGGCGCGGGTGAAGTTGATCTGTTGTTGGGCCGCCGCGCCTTGCGCGATGGCGATGCCGGCCTGCATCGCATCCGGGGAACCGGTGGCCATCCCCACCAGGATCGCCGCGAGCAGCGCCGCCCCCGAGGCGATGCCTTGGCGGCCTTGCGCCTGGATGGCGCGCGCGATGTGGCGCTGGGTGACGTGTGCGATCTCGTGCGCCAGCACGCTCGCGAGCTGCGCCTCGTTCGCGGTGGCGGTCAACAAGCCCTGGTTGATGCCGATGAAGCCGCCAGGCAGCGCAAAGGCGTTGATGCTGGGGTCGCGCACCACGAAGAACCGGAACCGTTGCTGCGAATCCGCGACCTGCGAGGAGATGCGGCTGCCGAGCGACTGGATGTAGTCGTCGGTCTCGGGGTCTTCCATCACCAAGCCCTGCTCGCGGAGACCGCGCACCACGGACAGGCCGATGCGGTATTCATCATCCAGCGTGAGCGTGGAATTGGCCGCCGAGCCGATGTCGGGGAGGTCGCTGCCGGCCTGTGCCGAGGCGGGGGCGGAGGACGGCATCGCGATGAGCAGCGCCAAGAAGGCTGCGCCCAGCCGGGTGCCGAGGGTGGGGCGGGCGCGGGATCGGGAGCGGGACATCAATGTCTTGACCGCGATACTGCGCCGAAGTTCACAAGGCCTCGGTGGCATGGTCGGCGAGGCGCGATCGTTCCCCGCGCACCAGGGTGACGTGCCCGGCATGCGCCCAGCCCTGGAAGCGGCTCACCACGAAGGTGAGGCCCGAGGTGGTCTCGGTGAGGTACGGGGTGTCGATCTGCGCGATGTTGCCCAAGCAGACGATCTTGGTGCCGGGGCCCGCGCGGGTGACGAGCGCGCGCATCTGCTTGGGCGTGAGGTTCTGGGCCTCATCGAGGATCACGAAGCGGTTGAGGAAGGTCCGGCCGCGCATGAAGTTCAGCGAACGGATCTTGATGCGGTTGCGCAGCAGGTCCTGTGTCGCCTGACGACCCCAACTGCCGCCCTCGGCGCTGTGGGTGAGCACTTCGAGGTTGTCCATGAGGGCGCCCATCCAGGGCTCCATCTTCTCTTCCTCGGTGCCGGGCAGGAAGCCGATGTCCTCGCCGAGCGGGATCGTCACGCGGGTCATGATGATCTCGGCGAAGCGGTTCTCCTCCAACGTATGCACGAGGCCGGCCGCGAGCGTGAGCAGCGTCTTGCCGGTGCCCGCGGGGCCGAGGATCGAGACGAAGTCGATCTCGGGGTCGGTCAGCAGGTTGAGCGCGTAGTTCTGTTCGCGGTTGCGCGCGCGGATGCCCCACACGCCGTGGCGCTCGCTGCGGAAATCGCGCACCAGTTCCAGCGTCGCGGTGCCGCCCTGCACGCGCCGCACCAGGGCTTCGATGCCGCCCTCGCGGTCCTCGTGCACGAACTGGTTCGGCGTCCATTTCGTGACCGCCGGCCCCGACACCTCGTAGAACGTGCGCGTGCCGTCCTTCCAGGAGCGCATGTCCTTGCCGTGGCGTTCCCAGAAGTCGCCCGGCAAGGCCTCGTGCCCCGTGTAGAGGACATCGGCATCCTCGATGGTGCGGTCGCTGAAATAGTCCTCGGCCTGCACGCCGACCACCGCGGCCTTGATGCGCAGGTTGATGTCCTTGGACACCAGCACCACGCGCGCGTCGGGGTGCAGCGCCTGCAAGGCGAGGGTCTGCGCGAGGATGGCGTTGTCGTTGCTCGCGCCGGGCAGCGTGTCGGGCAGGCTCGTCGTGAGCCGCTGGGTCTGGAAATAAAGCCGCCCGGAGGAGGGCGCCTTGCCGTGATTGCCCGAGAGGTTGGAGGGCAGGGGCAACCCCGACTCGATCTGCTCGCGCGTCGCATCGCGCATGAGGTCATCGAGGAATCGGCTGACCTGCCGGACGTTGCGCGAGGCTTCGGAGAGGCCTTTCTTGTGGGCGTCGAGCTCTTCCAGCACCACCATCGGCAGGAAGATGTCGTGCTCTTCGAATCGGAAGATCGCCGCCGGATCGTGCATCAGCACGTTGGTGTCGAGCACGAACAGCCGGCGCTGCCGTGCGCTGCGGCGGCGCGTCAAGACGCCTTCGCCGCGGCCAGGACCTCCGCCGCATGCCCGTCGGCCTTCACCTTGCGCCACTCGGCGACGAGCGTGCCGTCGGCGCCGATGAGGAAGGTGCTGCGCTCGATGCCCTTCACCTTCTTGCCGTACATGTTCTTTTCGCGGATGACGTCGAACAGCGTGCAGAGCGCCTGATCGGCGTCGGAGAGCAGCTCGTACTTGAGGCCTTCCTTGTCGATGAACTTGCGGTGCGACGCGCAGCTGTCGCGCGACACCCCGACCACCGTCGTACCCGCCTTCTTGAAGGCGCCGAGCAAGGACTGGAACTGCTGCGCCTCGACGGTGCATCCCGAGGTCATGTCCTTGGGGTAGAAGAACAGCGCGACCTTTGTGCCCGCCTGCGCCTTGAGCTGCCAAGGACTGCCGTCTGCGGTGGTGGCCGTGAAGTCGGGGACTTTCTTGCCGAGGGTCACGCGCGGGGTCGGGGCCTTGGCCATGCGGATGCTCCGGGGTCGTGGCGGATCGGGGGCTCGCCGGTCAGGTCACCGGTCAGGGTTTCACCGGGTCGAGGATGGCGTCGAGGTTGCGGGCGTCGCAGAAGTCGAGGAACTCCTCGCGCAGGTGCGCGAGATGGATGCGCGCGGGGACGCTGATGTTCATCTGCACCGCGAACATCTGCGCGCCGGTGTTCGCGGCGGCATAGGACTGGGTGCTGACCTGCGCGATGTCGATGCCGCGCTGGGCGCAGAAGCCGGCGAGCCCGGAGACCACGCCCGTCTGGTCGAGGCAGACCGCATCGATGGTGTAGGGCAGGTCGGCGCGGGTGGCGCGCGGTTCGGTGCGCCGCAGGTGCAGGGTGAGCTCGCTCTCGGCCGCGAACTTCGCGAGCTCGGTCTCGAGCTTGGCGAGCGAGTGCCAGTTGCCGGACACCAGCAGCACCACGGCGAACTCGTTGCCGAGCGCCGCCATGCGGCTGTCGCCGATGCTGCCGCCGCAGTCGCTGATGACGCGGGTGAGGTCGTGGACGAGTCCGGTGCGGTCGGGGCCGATGGCCGAGATGGCAAGGTGTTGTTTCATGTTCGGCGCGAGTGTAGCGGCTCGCCGTGACGGCGGCGACCGGGTTGCGTGATATGCACAGCGGCCCGTACCATCGTCCGGATGTTCGCAGACAGTTTGGTCGCCCTCGTGACACCGATGACCGCCGACGAGGCGGTCGACCTGCCGGCCTGGCGGCGGCTGGTCCGGTTCCATGTGGAAAACGGCACCGCCGGCGTCGTGGTCGGCGGCACCACCGGCGAGTCCGCGACCCTGTCGGATGCCGAGCTCCTGCAGCTCGTCACCGAAGCCGAGGAGGCCGCCGCCGGGCGCCTGCAGGTGATCGCGGGCGCGGGGCTCCCCTCGACCGCCGCCACCGTGGCGCGCGTCCGGGCGCTCGCGCCGCTGCGGCCCGATGGCGTGCTGGTGGTCACCCCCGCCTACGTGAAGCCGACCCAGGAAGGCCTCTTCCGGCACTACGCCGCCGTCGCCGCGGCCTCCGACCTGCCCGTGATCCTCTACAACGTCCCCGGACGCACTGGCGCTGACCTCGCGCCCGCGACGGTAGGCCGCCTCGCCGCGGTGCCGAACGTCGTCGCCCTAAAGGAAGCCGTGGCGGGGGCCGCCCGCGTGCGGGAGCTGCGCGCGGCGGCGCCCGACATCGCCGTGCTCTCGGGCGATGATCCGACCGCACGCGAGGCGCTGCTCGCAGGCGCCGTTGGCGTGATCTCGGTGACGGCGAACGTCGCCCCGCGCCTCATGGCGGACATGGTCGCGGCGGCCCGACGGGGCGATGCCGCACAGGCGGCCGCGGTCGATGCCCGCCTCGCCGGTCTGCACGAGGCCCTGTTCGCCGAACCGAACCCGATCCCCGCGAAGTGGGCGCTCGCCCAGATGGGCCTGATGGGGGAGGGCATCCGCCTGCCGCTCACGCCCCTGACCGCGGCCGCCAAGCCGAAGGTGCTGTCGGCGCTGCGACAGGCGGGTATCATCCCCGCATGATGTCCCGCGCCCGCCCCCTGTTGCTCGCCTGCCTGATCCTGCCGCTCGCCGGCTGCGGCAGCCTGATGACCACGAAGTGCGCGAAGCCGGCCGACTACGCGTCGGTGGTCGACAATCCGCCCCTGAAGCTCCCGGAAGGGCAGGAAGGGCCCGATACCCGCCGTGCCCTCGCGATCCCCGCCCTGAACGAGCCCGAGGCGCCCCGCGCGGGGGAGGATCCCTGCCTCGATACGCCGCCGGCCTTCACCCCGGCCCCGCCCAAGCCGACCGCGCCCAAGCCCCCCGCGAATTGACCTTCGTCACCCCGCCGGAGAGATGGCGGGGTGGGCGAGGGCGCGTGGTGCCCGTCGTGGGTTCGACGATCCGGCAGGACTGCCGGATCGGACGCGCGCAGCGCGCCCCGAGCGCCCCGCGAGGGGCGAGGGCCATGGATGGCCCGAGTCCATCCCGCTCTCTCCGCCACCCCGCCCATTCCCCTTGTGAATTGATATCATCCGCCCCGCCGGAGAGATGGCCGAGCGGTCGAAGGCGCTTGATTGGAAGTCAAGTAACATCGCAAGGTGTTCGTGGGTTCGAATCCCACTCTCTCCGCCACTTAAAACGATTATGAACGGGGCCTATGGCCCCGTTTTTCGTTTGGGCGCGGGCGGGGCAGGGTGGCGCCGGCGAAAGCGTATCTCCCGATTTGCTATCCTAAATCAGGCTTTCACGCAGACATGAAAGATAGTTCCCGGTAAAGCGGATTTCCCGGTCGGCTACGTCGTCTCGAGGTGACCACGATGCGCAAGTCGGTGCGTTGGGCATGTGCGGTGTTGACCTACGCGCTGGTGTTGGCGGTTGTGACACTCGTGGTGTTTTTTTTGGTTTGGAGTTGCCATCATGTACAGGACGGTGAAGGTGGCTTTCTCTGCGACGAGTTCCGCCCTCGCTTTGGGTTCGCGGCCATACTCGCGGTCGTCATCGGTGGGCACTCGCTCGCCTGTGCGTTGGCGGTATTGATCTCCCCCGCCCACAGGCGGATTGTCGGGTTGATGGCCGTTGTGCTTCCTGTCGCCTACGTGGCCGAGGCCATGCGGGACGGAGTCACGGGCGATCTAAACGTCTACAAAGACGTTTTTCCCATCGTGCTCATGGGGCTCCCGACTGCCCTGTGCACATTCCTTCTCGTCCGCAGACTGGAAACACGCCGTCCTGCCGTCCCCTGACCGCGTACGGAGCGCCGGACGCTGATGCTGATGGCGATCGGCCGACGTCCCCCCTTTTTTGAGCAGCGGCAGGGTCTAGTGGCTGACACGCGCCCACGTCACTCATCCCCCTCCGCATACCACCCATCGATCCTCGCGCGTATCGCCGCGGCGAACTGCGGATAGATCTCCGATGACGGCCGCGTGAAGTCCTGCGCCCTGTCCCGATCGAGCTCGTTCCCCTCGAGCACCTCCCTCAGCGGCCACGCCGCCAGGAAGAACTCGATGAGCTCGCCAAGCGACAACGGCCGCTTCGAGCTGCGGGTGCGCGTCTCCGTGAGCGTGTCGCTCTGGTACTCGTCGACGACCCGGTAGTAGATGCGGTCCTTGCCTGGCCTGGCATAGACGCTCGTCACATCGCTCGTGGTGGAGTCGATGTTGATGCGCGCGATCTCCACCTCGGTGTCCCGCCGGTCGGGCAGGTACTCCCCGCCCATGAACGAGCGATGCAGACGCCCGAGCGCGAGCCGGTGCTCATCCGGCAGGGTGGGGGTGGCGAAGAGCTCGTCGAGCGGGCCCACCCGGTCGGCATCGAAGGCGTTGCGGATCGCGTTGCGGCGCCGCTCGCCCTTGATGGCGGCGATGACATGCGTGTCGTGGGTGATCGGCCAGAAGTAGCTCTGCGGCCGGTAGCCGAGGTCGATGACGGGCGTGTCGGCGGACATGGACGGTGTCGTTCCCCCCGGCGCGGGAGCTGGGCCAAGCCGCATTGGAACCCGCCTCGGGCTCAAAAAGTGAGCCGGGGGGGGCGTAATGACGCGATTTGCCCCGTTTTGCGCGAAGGCGGCGGCGGGGTGGGGAGGTATCGTGGGACGCCGCTGCCCGAGGTGCTTTTATGTCGTTCAAAGTTGCGTTTGCGTCGAATATTGAGCAGACTGCCGACATGGAGGCAGGCACCGTGGAAGCGACAACCCAGCCGCTGGATGACCAGATCCGCCGGATGACCCCGGTCGCCGCGCCGCCTGCGGAGCAGGCGCAGGTTGCGGCGCTCTACCGCGCCTTGGCGAGCATGGTCCACGACCCCCGGGGGTCCGCAGCCGACTGCCGACTCGTCGGCCCCCAGGGCGAGAGCATCACGCTGCCCGAGAGCGTGCTCCATGTGCTCGAGCGAGTGGTCGAGGTCATGGCCCGCGGTGACTCGATCACGGTCGTCCCGGTCGGTCGCGAGATGACGACGCAGCAGGCGGCCGATCTGCTCAATGTCTCGAGGCAGTATCTGGTGCGGTTGCTGGACGAGGGGCGCATCCCGTTCCGCAAGACCGGCAAGCACCGTCGCGTGCGCATCGAGGACGTCCTGGCGTTCAAAGACATCCGGGACCGGGATCGGCGGGCGGGACTGCGGCATCTGTCGCGGATGACGGAAGAGGTCGGCGGGTACGAGCGCGGATGATCGTCGAGGCTCAGCAGGCAATATCGTCATGAACCTCGCAAGCCGATCCGTTGCGCTTAGCGCCCTCGCGCTCTCCGGGTGCGTCGCATATGTCGACACCAGCGCGCTCATCCAACCGCAGACAGGCGTTCGACTTGCGGACAACGGATCGGTCGAGGGTGGCTGGGTGGCCGTGAACCACACCATCGTCACCGATGATGGCGCCGCGCTCTACGCGGCTTTGTTCCGGCGCCCGGACGCACGAGGGCTGGTGGTGTACTTCGGCGGCAACCGATTCACCGTCGACCGGTACTACGCGGCCGTCCTTGATATCTATGGCTCGACCGGTCTGGATGTGCTGGTCACCGATCATCGCGGATACGGTGCGAGCGGTGGGTCGGCCAGCTTCGGATCACTGCTGGCTGATGCCATCACCGTCTATGACTACGCGCGCAGGCTCCCGCACTACAGCGGGCTGCCTGTCCTGGTCCACGGGCAGTCGCTGGGGAGTTTCATGGCGGGGGAGGTTGCCCGACAGCGCACCCTCGATGGTCTCGTGCTCGAGTCATCCGCCACCACCGCCGAGGAATGGGTGCAAGGTTTCGTCGACGCCAGCCCATTCGTAAGGCGTGGGGTGGTCGAGGGTGGGCTGCAGGGGCAGGGCAACCTGGGGCTGATGAGTGGATTGGATGAACCGCTGCTCATCGTCGTCGGTGAAAAAGACCGAACGACCCCTCCCGCGATGTCGCAGCGACTGTTCGAGGTGGCCCGGCTGCCGCCGACCATGAGGGAGTTGCTGGTCGTGCCTGGTGCGGGTCACAACGACGCAAGTGCCCACCCGTCTTTCGCGGCGGCGATAGTCCGGCTTTTGGCTCGCGGGGCGGGCCCTGCGGTGACACCCCCTTCTTCGCAACGACAACAGTCTCCCGACCGTCAAAGCCGAGAGTGATGTTCGTCGGGTTTGGGTGCCACGCGATTTACGACGGACTCGCCCAAACAGGTCTGCCTCACGGATCGGCAGGTACTCCCCGCCCATGAACGAGGGGTGCAGACGCCCGAGCGCGCGCCGGGGGGCGTGACGCCGGCGCACCGGGGAATGGGTGCCCCGCAGTCGCTACCGGCTGCCGAGGTGGCCAAGCCACCGACACCCCGGCCCGGGGCGATGAGTTGGGCGCGGCGGCTGAAGCGTGTGTTTGGCATCGAGATCGAGGACTGTGCCCGCTGCGGCGGGAAGCTCCAGGTCATCGCCAGCATCGAGGAGCCGCAGGTGATCGCGAAGATCCTCGCGCACCTGGAGCCGTCGCAGGCCCGCCTGCTTTGAGTTCGAAGAAGAGGGGCGCTTAGGGCCTGAGCGGTGAACCGGTCGGGCAGGGACGGTGCGTGCCGGGGTCGCGGTGGGGGGGGCTGGTGAGGGTGGTTTGCGCCGGTGGCAAGCCGGGGCGGGCCGGGGATTCAGGGGCACGACGGCCTTCGGCTGCCTGCCCTGCCGCCTATCTGGCCCGACCATGACACTTTTGATTCCACCGCATCGCCGCAGCCCAATTCCCGGGTCTCTCAGGCCTTGCTGACGGCGGTTGAAATTCCTATGCTCCCACCCGGCGCTCCCGTGGTCGGCCGTGATCTCGTCGTCGCCACGTCCGTCATTCGACAATCCGGAGTAGTCTCGATGAACAAGTCCATTGCCGCATCACTCGCCGTGCTGTTGCTGAGTCCCGCGTTGCTGCTCGCGCAGGCACCGCCTCCACCACCGAGCGGCCAGCTCGCGATCACGCCGCTGAAGGGCCAGAACGAAGAACAGACGCGGAAGGATATCGGCAGCTGCCAGGCCGATGCGCAGGCGCATGCCGGGGCCAACCCGGCCGATGCCGTGCGCAGCGGCCAGGC
>JBIIVD010000027.1:0-33898 GCA_044339635.1 Steroidobacteraceae bacterium
GTCACGGACACCAGTACGTTCCATGGGCCTTCGTCTGTCCCGGTGTCCAGGACGGTGAACGCACTCATGAGGCCTTGGTCTTTTGCGATCTGGTCCATGGCGAACCAGTTCAAGACGATGAATCGCTTGAGCTGCCCTCTTTGTCCCGGTTTGGACTTCAGGAACGTGAGCTCGACCGCGCGTGGCCCTTGCGCCGGCAGCTGTGCGCGACCGGCGCCGGCCAGACCGACGGCAGCCGCCAAGGCGCTGAATTTCAGGACATCACGACGATCGATGGACATGGCTCCCTCCGCGGTCAGATCGCATGTGGGCAGGACGTTCAAACTATTCCCTACAGATTAGTCTATTTCATGGGACGGCCTTGTGACGGGACCGCGCTGGCCGGCACGGGCGCGCAGCAAGAATCCGCCCATTGACAACCGTGCGTACGGGCCCGGTAATCGCGGGATGCGCATGCTCATCGCCCCCGTCATCACGGCCATCGCCCTTCTGTCCTCTCCCGCTGCATCCGCACAGCCTGATCCGCTGCAAGCGCTGGCGGACGCGCTGGTCGCGCGCGACCCGGCGATCCCCAGCGTCGTGATGCGGGCCGTTTCCCCGTCCGCGGGGATCGAGTGGTCCGCCGCAGCCGCCGGCGCGCGGGAAACCGGTCCGACACCTCTGCTTGAGCGCCCGTTCCGGATCGCGAGCACCACCAAGCTTTTCGTCGGTGCTGCCGTGCTGCGCCTCGTCGAAGACGACAAGCTCGGCCTCGACACATCGCTGGAGGAGTTGGTTTCCGCCTCGACCCTCGAGGCACTGCGCCGCGGCGGTCACGACCCCGGACGGATCACCCTCCGGCACCTGCTCTCGCACACGGCCGGCCTGCCCGACCACACTCAGATGAAGGCCTTCCCGGCAGCGGTCACCACCGACCCGCAGCGCCGTTGGCGAAGGGACGAGCAGATCGCCCTGGCGATGGACGGCACCCGGCCGGTCGGACCACCCGGAGAGACCTGGTCCTATTCGGATACCGGCTATGTCATCTTGGGAGAAGTGATGGAACGCCGGACCGGACAATCGCTGGCGATGGCGATCCGTGCGCTGCTGCCGCTCGACCGGTTGGGTCTCGCCGACACCTGGTTCGAGACGCTGGAAACCCCACCCCGCGCCGGCGGTTCACCGCCACGCCTCGCGCAGTACTTGGGCAACGTCGACATGACCGCCGCAGACCCCTCCTTCGACCTGTGGGGCGGCGGCGGCCTGGTCTCCACGGTCAACGACCTCACGCTCTTCATGCGCGCGATGCTGGACGGCAAGGTGTTCCGCCACCCCGAAACGCTGCAACTCGCGTTGGCGGCGCCCCGTCCGGTCAAGGCCGGCGCCGACACAAGGCACGGCCTCATCTTCTTCCACGACCGCTTCGCTGGACACGGATGCATCGGCCATCCGGGCTTCTGGAACGTCGATCTGGTGGCCTGCCCCGATCTCGACCTCGTGCTGGCGGTCAGCCTGAACCAACCGATCACAGGCCAACCCGACGAACGACGCCGGCTGGTGACCGCCATCGTCACAGCCGCCGGGAAACCCCGGTGACAACGCGCTCGGACGTCCCGGCGCCCCTCACTCCCACTCGATCGTGGCAGGCGGCTTGCCGGTGATGTCGTAGACCACGCGGCTGATGCCTTTGACCTCGTTGACGATGCGGCGCGAGCAGGTGTCGAGCAGCTCGTAGGGCAGGTGCGCCCAGTGCGCGGTCATGAAATCGACCGTCTCGACGGCGCGCAGCGCGATCACGGGCTCGTGGCGGCGGCCGTCGCCGGTGACGCCGACGCTCTTCACCGGCAGGAACACGGCGAAGGCCTGCGAGGTCTTCTCGTACCAGCCGGCCTTGCGCAGTTCTTCGATGAAAATGTGGTCGGCAAGGCGCAGGGTGTCGGCGGCGGCTTGGGTAACTTCGCCCAAGATGCGCACACCGAGGCCGGGGCCCGGGAACGGGTGGCGATGCACCATCTCGGCGGGGAGACCGAGCTCGAGACCGATGCGGCGCACTTCGTCCTTGAAGAGTTCCCGCAGCGGCTCGACGAGCTGCAGCTTCATGTGCTCGGGCAGGCCGCCGACGTTGTGGTGGCTCTTGATGACATGGGCCTTGCCGGTCTTGGCGCCCGCGGACTCGATCACATCGGGGTAGATGGTGCCCTGCGCGAGGAACTCGACGCGCTCGCCGGCGGCGACGCCTGCGCCACCCTGCCCGCCCGCGAGCTTGCCCGCTTCCTCGTCGAACACTTCGACGAAGAGCCGGCCGATGATCTTGCGCTTGGCCTCGGGGTCGGCGACGCCCTTGAGTTCCCGGAAGAACCGCTCGGCGGCATCGACGCGGATCACGCGCACGCCCAAGTTGCGCGCGAAGAGGTCCATCACGGCATCGCCCTCGCGGTGCCGCAGCAGTCCGTGGTCGACGAACACGCAGGTGAGCTGGTCGCCGATGGCCTTGTGCAGCAGCGCCGCGACGACCGAGGAATCGACGCCGCCCGAGAGCCCGAGCAGCACGCGGCCGTTGCCGACCTGCGCGCGCACGCGCGCGATGGCGTCGTCGATGATGCTGCCGGCGTTCCAGTCGGCGGCGCAACCGCAGATGAAGTGCAGGAAACGCGCGTAGAGACGCACACCCTGCTTGGTGTGGGTGACCTCGGGGTGGAACTGCAGCGCATAGAAGCGCCGCGCCTCGTCGGCCATGCCGCCGATCGGCAGGTCGGGCGTCGAGGCGATCACCTTGAACCCGGGCGGCAGCGCCGTGACGCGATCGCCGTGGCTCATCCAGACATCGAGCAGGCCGTGGCCCTCGGCGTTGACGCGGTCCTCGATGCCCTCGAGGAGCTTCGAGTGGCCGCGGGCGCGGATCTCGGCGTAGCCGAACTCGTGCACCGCGCCGGGCTCCACGCGGCCGCCCAACTGCGCGGCCATGGTCTGCATGCCATAGCAGATGCCGAGCACCGGTACACCGAGCGACCACACCGCTGCGGGTGCGGCGGGTGCGCCCGCCTGCGTCACGGACTCAGGACCGCCCGAGAGGATGATGCCCTTGGGGGCGAAGGCGCGCACATCGGCATCGCCCGCGTCCCAGGGGTGGATCTCGCAGTAGACGCCGAGCTCGCGCACGCGGCGCGCGATGAGCTGCGTGTACTGCGAGCCGAAGTCGAGGATGAGGATGCGGTCGGCGTGGATGTCGCGGGCGGTCATGGCTTGTCGCTCAGGGGCGGCTCACGAGATCCGATAGTTCGGGGCTTCCTTGGTGATCGTCACGTCGTGGACATGCGACTCGCGCACGCCCGCCGAGGTGATGCGCACGAACTGCGGCCGCGTGCGCATCTGCGTGATGTCCTGGCTGCCGGTGTAGCCCATCGCGGCGCGCAGGCCGCCGGCGAGCTGGTGCAGGATCGCGACGATGCTGCCCTTGTAGGGCACGCGGCCCTCGATGCCCTCGGGGACGAGTTTTTCGAGTTCCGTGGTGGTGTCCTGGAAGTAACGGTCGCTCGAGCCATGCCGCTCGGCCATCGCGCCGAGCGAGCCCATGCCGCGGTAGCTCTTGAAGCTCGCGCCCTGGAAGAGCTCGACCTCGCCGGGGGATTCTTCGGTGCCCGCGAAGAGGCCGCCGACCATCACGCAGTGCGCGCCGGCGGCGAGCGCCTTGGCGAGATCGCCCGAGTAGCGGATGCCGCCGTCGGCGATCAACGGCACGTCCGTACCCTCGAGTGCGGCGGCGACGTTGGCGATGGCGGAGACCTGCGGCACGCCCACACCCGCGACGATGCGCGTGGTGCAGATGGAGCCCGGACCGATGCCGACCTTGACGGCATCGGCACCGCAGCGCACGAGGTCGCGCGCGGCCTCGGCGGTGACGATGTTGCCGGCGATCACCTGCAGCGCCGGGAAGCGGGATTTGATGCGCTCCACCGACTGCATCACACCGCGCGAGTGGCCGTGCGAGGTGTCGACCACCACCGCATCGACGCCGGCCTCGACCAGCGCCGCCACCCGGTCGATCGTGTCGGGCGAGGTGCCCACCGCCGCGCCGACGCGCAAGCGGCCGCTCTCGTCCTTGGCGGCGCGCGGCCGTTCGGTCGCCTTCTGGACGTCCTTGACGGTGACGAGGCCCTTGAGTTCGCCGCCGTCGCCCACCACCAGCACCTTCTCGATGCGGTGCTTGTGGAAGAGATCGAGCACGTCCTCGCGCGGCGCGTTCTCGCGCACGGTGACGAGGCGTTCCTTCGGAGTCATGACCGCCGAGACCGGGGTGTCGAGCGCCTTCTGGAAGCGCAGGTCGCGGCTGGTGACGATGCCGACCACCTTGCTGCCCTGCACCACCGGCATGCCGGAGATGCCGTGCGCGCGCGTGAGCTCGAGGACCTGGCGCAGGGTGGCGTCCGGGGACACGGTGATGGGGTCGAGCACCACGCCGCTCTCGTATTTCTTGACGCGGGCGACCTCGCGGGCCTGCGCCTCGACGGTCATGCTCTTGTGGACGATGCCGATGCCGCCCTCTTGGGCGATGGCGATCGCGAGGCGGGCCTCGGTGACGGTGTCCATGGCGGCCGAGACGACCGGCAGGTTGAGGCGGATGGTGCGGGTCAGCCGCGTGGAGAGGTCGACCTCGCGCGGCAGGACCTCGGAATAAGCGGGGACCAAAAGCACGTCATCGAACGTGAGTGCTTCCTGCAGGATGCGCATCGGGGAGTGTCCATCAGGGGCTAATGGACGCCGCATTGTACGCACCCCCGGAGGTCCGGTCTACGCTGCCGGCACCGCCGCCCCGCCCTGCCGGGGCGCGGTAAACTGCCCGCGAGACCCTGGCCCTCCAAGACCCTGGCCCTCCAAGACCCTGCCTGCAACCCTGCCTGCCGGAGCCACCTTGACGATCCGCCCCGCCCCGCCGACCCGCGCCGACCGCGACATCTACACGGTGGGCCGGCTCAACCGCGAGGTGCGGCAGCTGCTGGACCATGGGCTGCCGCTGCTGTGGGTCGAGGGCGAGATCTCGAACTTCTCGCGCCCCGCCTCCGGCCACTGGTATTTCTCGCTCAAGGACCGCGATGCGCAGGTGCGCTGCGCGATGTTCCGCGGCCGCAACGCCGTGCTTCGCATGACGCCCCGCGACGGGCAGCGCGTGCTGGTCCGCGCCCGGGCGGGCCTGTTCGAGGCGCGTGGCGAGTTCCAGCTGGTGGTCGAGCACCTGGAGGACGCCGGGGTCGGCGCCCTGCAGCGCGAGTACGAGCTGCTGCGCGCCAAACTCGAGGCCGAGGGCCTGTTCGACCCCGCCCTGAAGCGTCCGCTCCCGAGGGCGCCTGGCGTGATCGGCGTGGTGACCTCGCCCACCGGCGCTGCGGTCCGCGACATCCTGCACATCCTGCGGCGGCGTTTCCCCGCAGCGCGCGTGGTCATCCACCCAGCCGCGGTGCAGGGCAAGGAGGCCGTGCCGCAGCTGCTCGCAGCGGTCGCGCTCGCCAGCGCCCGCGCCGAGTGCGACGTGCTGATCGTCGCCCGTGGCGGCGGCTCGCTGGAGGATCTGTGGGCCTTCAACGACGAATCCCTCGCGCGCGCGTTGCGCGCGGCGCCGATGCCGGTGGTCACGGGCATCGGCCACGAGACCGACTTCACCATCGCCGACTTCGTCGCCGATGTGCGGGCGCCCACGCCCTCGGGCGCGGCGGAGCTCGTCACGCCGGACGGCGCCGCCTGGCGCGCCGGTTTTGCAGCGCTCGATGCGCGGCTGCAGCAGCTCGTCACGCGCCGGCTGCGGACCGAGGGCGAACATCTCGCCCGCCTGCAGCGCCGGCTCGCCCTCACCCATCCCGGCGCCCGCCTGCAGCAAGGTGCACAGCGTCTCGATGAGCTCGAGCAACGGCTGGCGGGGCACCTGCGCTTCACGCTGTCCGAGGCCCGTCTGCGCGCGCAGCGCACGATCGCCCGCTTGCGCGATGCTTCGCCGGCGCTCGCGCTGCAACGGCTCGGCCATCGCCACGCGCTGCTCGATGCACGGCTGCGGGCCTCGCTCCCGGCGCGGCTCGCCGCGCTCGCCCAGCGCCATGCGCTCGCTGGCCGCACGCTGCATGCGGTGAGTCCGCTCGCCACGCTGGAACGCGGCTATGCGATCGTCTTGCGCGAGGACGGCGAGCTGCTGCGCGACACGGCCGACGCCCCGGTCGGCACCCGCATCGAAGCGCGGCTTAGCCGCGGACGCTTGCGCGCCACGGTCGATGAGATCGTCCCCCCCGACACGCCGGAATCCCCTGCATGACGCACTGCCGCCATCCCTGGCTCATCGCCGGTCTCGCGCTCGCGCTGTCGGTCGGCGCCGCGCAGGCCGACCTGCCGCGCCAGAGCGCCGTCCCGGGCGGCGTGGTGCTCATCGATATCCCCGGCACCGCGATCCCCGGCACCGCGCCGCCGGCGGTCAGCTTCGAGGGCAAACGCGTGATGGTGCTGCCCAAGGGCGAGGGCTGGATCGCGGTCGTCGGCATCCCGCTCGCGCGCAGCCCGGGCGCCGCGCAGGTCGAGATCCGCCAAGGCGCAGCACCGCTCACCCGCGGCTTCACCATCGAGGGCAAGGCCTACGCGACACAGAGCCTCAAGGTCGCGCCGCGGCAGGTCGACCTCGCGCCCGAAGATGCCGAGCGCGTCGCGCGCGAATCGCCGATCCTGCGTCAGGCGATGGACACCTTCACCGAGACGCCGCCCGCCACGCTGCGTCTCGAGCCGCCCGTGCGCGGGCCACGGTCGAGCTCCTTCGGGCTGCGGCGCGTGTTCAACGGCCAGTCCCGCAACCCGCACTCCGGGATGGACATCGCCGCACCGACCGGCACGCCGGTGATCGCGCCCGCGCCGGGACGCGTGGTCGAGACCGGGGATTTCTTCTTCAACGGCAACACCGTGATCGTCGACCACGGGCAGGGCTTGGTGACGCTCTACTGCCACCTCAGCCGCATCGACGTGGCGCCGGGTGATGTCGTGGAGACGGGCGACCTGCTGGGCGCCGTGGGATCGACCGGCCGTTCGACCGGCCCGCACCTGCACTGGGGCGTGTCGCTCAACCGGGCTTACGTGGACCCCGCCCTTTTCCTCGCGCCGCCGAAGCCTTCCGCCGCTTCTGCTCCGTCGCCGAACGCTTCTCCGACGCGGTGAGCCGCTGCGGACGCCCCTTGCCGCGCGCATAGGGGTTGGCGTCGGTGCGGTACTCGACCGCGACCGGCGAGGCGAAGAGGTCGAACTCGCGCCGGAACACGTTCGCGAGATAGCGCGTGTAGGCCTCGGGCACGTCCTTGGTCTGGTTGCCGTGGATGATGATGCGCGGTGGGTTGCGGCCACCCTGGTGGGCGTAGCGCAGTTTGATGCGCCGACCGCGCACCAGGGGCGGCTGATGCTGCACCATCGCGCGCTCCATGGTCTTGGTGAGCTGCGAGGTCGGGATGTCCGTCATCGCGGCGTCGTAGGCCTTGATGGTGGCGACGACGAGCTCGCCGACGCCGGTGCCGTGGCGCGCCGAGATGAAATGCTGCGGCGCGTAAGGCACGAAATCGAGCTTGAGCGACAGCAGGCGCCGGATCTCCTCGCGCTGCTCCATCGGGATGCCGTCCCATTTGTTGACGGCGATGATGAGCGCCCGGCCGCGCTGCAGCGCGAGGCCGAGCACGCTCGCGTCCTGTTCGCCGATGCTGTCGTGCGCGTCGACCACGAACACCACGACATGCGCGGTGTCGATGGCCTGCAGGGTCTTGGAGACGCTCGCCTTCTCGACCTCGTCCTCGACCTTGCCGCGGCGGCGCACGCCTGCGGTGTCGATGAGCGTGAACTCCCGCCCGTCGCGCGCGAAGGGCACGAGGATGCTGTCGCGCGTGGTGCCCGGCATGTCGCTCGCGATCACGCGCTCATCGCCGATGAGCCGGTTGACGAGCGTCGACTTGCCGACGTTCGGGCGGCCGATGACGGCGATGCGGATGCGGCCGTCTTCGGGGGCGCCGCTCTCGGCGAAGTCGGCCGGGTCCCATCGTTCGAGCACGCGCTCCATGAGGTCGCGACAGCCATCGCCGTGGGCCGAGGCGATCGCATGCGGGTCACCGAGCCCGAGGGCGTGGAAATCGGCGGCCGCGGACGCCGGATCGAGACCCTCGGCCTTGTTGACGGCGAGGAACACGGGCTTGCCCGAGCGCCGCAGCTCGCGCGCCACGAAATGGTCCTGCGGCGTGAGGCCGCTGCGCGCGTCCGCCAGGAACACGAGCACATCGGCCTCGGCCACCGCGCGCTCGGTCTGCAGGCGCATCGGCTGCTCGATGCCCGAGGGCTGCTCGACGAGGCCGCCGGTGTCGACGACGACATAAGGGATGGGACCGAGACGGCCATAGCCGTACTGCCGGTCGCGTGTGACGCCGGGCATGTCGGCGACCAGCGCGTCGCGCGTGCCGGTGAGACGGTTGAAGAGCGTGGACTTGCCGACGTTCGGTCGGCCGACCAGCACCACCACGGGCAGCATCGCGGTCATCGGAAGGCCCGGGGCGGCGGCGTCAGCGACGCGGCCGGAAGGCGCTCAGGCGCCCGTCGTCGTCCTGCACCAGCAGCAGGTCGCCCGCCACCAGCGGGGCGTTGGTCACGCGACCGCCGGCCTTGCCGCGCGCGACGAACGCGCCGGTGGTGGCATCGAGCCAGTGCAGGTAGCCCTCGCCGTCCCCCACGACCACGAAGCCGTCGATCGCCGCGGGACCGGACAGGCCGCGCCGACGCAAACCATCCTGGCGCCACTCCTCGACGCCCGTGCGACGACGCAGCCCGGCGACATCGCCCTCGGAGGTGCTGACATAGACACGGTCGTCGTCGATGTCGAGGCCGCGATGGCTCGAGATCTCGCGCGACCACCAGGACTGGCCATTGTCGAGGGCGAGCATCGCCACACGGCCCTGGAAGCCGGTGACGAAGACGTCCGCGCCGGAGACCTTCACGGCGGAGTCGATGTCGACCATGCGCTCGAGTTCGGTGCGTCCGCGCGCCGGTGCGACCAGCGACTCCCACAGCATCTCGCCGTTGCGGACATCGATCGCGATCGCACGGCCGTTGTCGAAACCGCAGACCGCCGTGGTGCCCGCGATCACGGGCGATGCGGCGCCGCGCAACGTGAGGCGCGGTATGGCCTGTTCCTCGCGCCACAGCGTCTTGCCGTCGGCCGGCGCCAGGCCATGCAGGCGGCCATCGACGGTGCGGACGACCACGGCGTCCTCGGACACCGCCGGTGCCGACAGGACCTCGCCGCCGAGCGCCACGCGCCAACGTTCGGCGCCGTCTTTTGCGTCGAGCGCGATGACCTCGCCGTCCGTGGAGCCGACGACGACGAGCCCGGCGCCCACTCCGGGGCCGCCGGTGAGTTCGGCCTTGGTGCGGCTGCGCCAGAGCGACTTGCCGTCCGCGCGCTGCAGCGCGAGCACATCGCCGCCGCGCCCGGCCGCATAGACCGTCTCGCCTGCGACCGCAGGCGCAAGACCGGCGCGCATGACGTCATCGCCGCCGCCTGCCGACGCACTCCACACGCGATCCACGGTCAGCGTCGGCTTGAAATCGACGAGCTCCGACGGCTTCTCGATGTCCTTGTCGTTCGAACAACCCGCCACGAGCGCCAGCACCACCAGCCACGCGAGCGGTTTGGTCGACGTGCGGCCGACGACGCGGCGGGTCATCACGGCTTCACCGGCGCGGCAGGTGCGGCGGGCGCTGCGGGTGCGGCGGGTGCCGTGGCGGCCGCCGTGGCCGCAGGGGCCGCGTCCTTCACGCCATCGGCGAGCAGGTCGGCGATCTTGAGTTGCAACGCGGCACCGTCCACGGCGGGCGCTGCGCCCGCGGCCGTCGACGCGGCGAGGGCTTCTTCGGCCTTGCGCCACGCCGCCAACGCCGCGGGGCGATCGCCCTTCGAATAGAGCGCATCGCCGCGGATCACGTCATACAACGGACCGAACGCGCCTGGCTGCGCACCGGCCAAGGTGGCGAGCGCGGCATCGGCCTTGGTCTGCGCGAGCTCGACCCGCGCGAGGCGCGCACGGGCCACGAGGCGCAGCTGCACGTCCTTGGAACCCTTCATGACCCGGGAAAGGCGCACCGCGGCCTCGCCGAGCTTGCCGGCCTCGACCTCCGCCCGTGCGGCGAGCAGATCGGCCTGGTCGGCATAGGCGACGGCGCCGTGCTCGCGGCGCAGCTCGTCCGCCATCACCAACGCCTTGGCGCGATCGCCGGAGGCCAGGGTGTTCAACATCAGCTCGTAGGCCGCGCTCGCCGACTGCAGCCGCTGCTCGACGCGCTGCTCCCACCAACGCCAACCGGCAAGGGCACCGAGCCCGAGCAGGATGCCGAGCACGATCCACAGACCGTTCTCGCGCAACCACTGCTTGACGCGTTCCCACTGCTCCTGCTCGTTGTAGTAATCATCGATCACGGCCTGTGCTCCTGAGCCCCGCGGGGCTGATCGTCGAACCAGCGGGCCACGGCCACCGCGGCCGTCGCCAAAGGGATCTCCTGCGGCGCGCCTGCGCCTTCGCGCAGCGGTTTCAGCTGCGCCACGCCCCGCGCGAGCTCGTCCTCGCCGAGCACCAGCGCGAGCGTCGCACCGCTGCGGTCGGCGCGCCGGAACTGCGCCTTGAAGTTGCCGTCGCCGAGGTTGGCCTCGATGCGTCGTCCGGGCAGCGCGGCACGCAGGGCATCGGCCAGCGGCAGCAGAGCGCGCGTCGTGGCTTCGCCTTGCGCGACCAGATAGACATCGGCGGTGACCGCAGGCGGCACCGCATCGCCCTGCTCCAACAGCGCGACCACGCGCTCCATGCCCATGGCGAAGCCGATCGCCGGGGTCGGCTCGCCGCCGAGCTGGGCGACGAGGCCGTCGTAACGGCCGCCCGAACACACCGCGTCCTGCGCGCCGAGGGCGTCGGTCACCCACTCGAACACGGTGCGCGAGTAGTAATCGAGGCCGCGGACCAGACGGGGGTTCAAAGTGAAATCGATGCCGAGCGCACGCAGCATCGCCTGCAGCGCCTCGAAATGCGTCCGCGACTCGGCGTCGAGGTGCTCCGGAAGCAGCGGCGCAGCGGCGATCAGATCCTGCATCGCGGGGTTCTTGCTGTCGAGGATGCGCAGCGGGTTGCCTTCGAGACGGCGACGGCTGTCCTCGTCGAGGTCGCCGTGTCGGGCACGGAGATACGCCGTCAGGTGCTCGCGATAGGCGCGCCGCGCCTCTGCGGTGCCGAGGGAGTTGAGGTGCAGCGTCACGCGCTTGATGCCGAGCCGGCGCCAGAACGCGGCGGACAGCGCGATGAGCTCGGCGTCGATGTCGGGCCCGGAGAAACCGATGGCTTCGACGTCGATCTGGTGGAACTGGCGGAAGCGGCCCTTCTGCGGTTTCTCGTGCCGGAACATCGGCCCGATGCACCAGACCTTGTGGCGCGCGCCGCGCAGCATGCCGTTGGAGATGGCGGCGCGGACCATCCCGGCCGTCGCTTCCGGACGCAGCGTCAGGGCCTCGCCGCCCTTGTCGAGGAAGCTGTACATCTCCTTTTCGACGACATCGGTGTATTCGCCGATGGCGCGCTTGAAGAGGTCGGTGTGCTCGACCACCGGCACTCGCATCTCGTCGTACGCATACGCGTGCAGCAGCTCGCGCGTGACCGACTCCAGGAATTGCCAGCGCGGCGATTCGGAGGGCAGCAGGTCGTTCATGCCCTTGACGGGCGCGATGGCGGCTGACGTCACGGCGTGCCTCCTGACGTCGGCACCGCCGTCGCCGCGGGCGGTTCCGCCGGGGCGGGAGCGGGTGCAGCCGGAGGCGTGGTCGCGGGCGGTGTGGTCGCGGGCGTCGTGGCCGACGGCGTCGTGGTGGACGGCGTCGCAGTCGGCGACGGGACAGGCGGCAAGGCCCGCATCGCGCCGGTCCCTGCGATCTCGAAGCGCGCCACCGAGTTGCGCACCGCGTCGGTCGGGATCGAGGCCGCGCGGCCGCCGATCTCGACGGCGGTCACGTCACCGCGCCCCAACAGGACGCGCAGCGGCGGCGTACCGCTCGCCGTCACGCGCACGCCGGGCTCCAGCATCATGTAGAGGCGACGCGAACCCGACGCATCGACGACCTCCGCCCAGCAGCGCTCGGTCGCCGTGAAGGCGACTGCGAGGCCTGCGCCGGGCGCGGCCGTCGTCGCAGGCACCGCGGGCGCGGGCACGGCATCGGGCGCCACGCCGGGCACGGGCTCCGCCGCGGGCGGGGTCACGGGAGCAGCGCTCGGGATCGGGGTCGCGACGGCGGCGATCTCGGCAGGCGCGGCAGCGGTCGAGGCTGCGACCGGCGACGCCGCGGGCGCCTGCATATCGGCACCCTGCAGGATCCACCACGCCGCGAGCGCGATCACGACGGCGCCCGCGAGCATCGCAAGCCGTCGGCCCCAACGCTGCGTGTCCAGCGGCCGCGGCGCCTGGGGCGCGCGACTGAGGTCCGGCAAAGCCTGGTGTGCGCCCTGCTCGGCGGTCCACTGCGCGAGCAGCGGGTCAGCGGGCAGGCCAAGGAATTCGGCGTAGCGGCGCAGATGGCCGCGGCTGAACACCGGGGCGCCCAGTTCCGCCCAACGCTCGCCCTCGAGCGCGTCGATGACCTTGGGGTCGCAACGCAGCGCTGTCGCGACCTGGACGGGCGTCTGGCCGCGCGCCTCGCGCAGACGGGTGAGCTGGGCGCCGATGGGTTCGTTCATGCCACATCCCCCATGGCCACATCCCCCATGGCCACATCCCCCATGGCGACATCTCCCGTGGCGCGCGGTCCCATGGCCTGGGCGAGCTTGTCGCCGAGGCGCACGCGCACGCGGTCGTTCACGCGCCCGGCGAGCTGGCCGCAGGCGGCGTCGATGTCGTCGCCGCGGGTGCGGCGGATGGTCGCGAGCACACCGCGCTGGATGAGCTCGTCGCGGAACGCGGTGATCACGGACATGGGCGATCGGCGATAGCGCGTGCCCGGGAACGGGTTGAAGGGGATGAGGTTGAGCTTGGCCGGTTTGCCGCGCAGCAGCCGCGTGAGCGCGCGCGCGTGCGACAGCTGGTCGTTGACACCGTCGAGCATCACGTACTCGAAGGTGATGCTGCGGCCGTTCTGTTCGTCGATGTAGTGCCAGCAGGCCTCGAGCAGCTCTGCGATCGGGTGCTTGCGGTTGATGGGCACGAGCTCGTCGCGCAGCGCGTCATCGGGCGCGTGCAGGGACACCGCCAACGCGCAGTTGGTCTCCTCGGCGAGCTTGTAGATCTGCGGCACGAGGCCGGAGGTCGAGAGCGTGACGCGGCGGCGCGAGATGTCGAAGCCGAGGTCGTCGAGCATGATGCGCACCGCGGGCACCACGTTGCGGAAGTTGGCGAGCGGCTCGCCCATGCCCATCAGCACGACGTTCGTCACCGGCCGCAGGCCGCCCGGCTCGAGGCCGAGTTCGCGGTTGGCGAGCCAGACCTGGCCGACGATCTCGGCGGTGGTGAGGTTGCGGTTGAAGCCCTGCTGCGCGGTCGAGCAGAACGCGCAGTCGAGCGCGCAGCCGACCTGCGAGGAGATGCAGAGCGTGCCGCGGTCGGTCTCCGGGATGAAGACCATCTCGAAGGCCTGCGTGCCATCGGCGCGCAGCAGCCACTTGCGCGTGCCGTCCGCCGAGTCGTGCCGCGAGAGCACCTCGGGTGCGCGGATGACGGCGTGCTCGCCGAGCTGCGCGCGGAAATCACGCGCGAGGTCGGTCATGGAGGCGAAATCCCCCTCCACGCGCTTGTACATCCAGTTCATGAGCTGGCGCGCGCGGAAGGGTTTGCTGCCGAGCGACGCCACGAACGCCTCGAGCGCGGGCCTCTCGAGCCCGAGCAGGTGGGTGCGTGCGTCGTCGGCAGCGGCGTCCATGAGGGCGGCGCGCGGCGGTCAGCCGCGCGGGCAGATCTCGATGGAGCGGAAGAAGTAGGCGATCTCTTGCGCGGCGGTCTCGGGGCCGTCCGAGCCGTGCACGGTGTTCGCCTCGATGCTCTGCGCGAGGTCGGCACGGATGGTGCCGGGCGCGGCTTTCTTCGGGTCGGTGGCGCCCATGATCTCGCGGTTCTTGGCGATGGCGTTGTCGCCCTCGAGGACCTGCAGCATCACCGGGCCCGAGGTCATGTACTTCACGAGGTCGTTGAAGAACGGACGCTCGCGGTGCACGGCGTAGAAGCCCTCGGCCTCACGCTGCGAGAGATGCTGCATGCGGGCCGCGACGACGCGCAGGCCGGCCTGCTCGAAACGACGGTAGACCTCGCCGATGAGGTTGCGGGCCACGCCATCAGGCTTGACGATCGAGAAAGTGCGCTCCAGCGCCATGGGGAGATTCCTTTTGTCAGGGAACGGGAAAGGTTGGGGCAAACGCGCATTGTACCCGTCTCCGGCCCCGGCCGGCAACGAAAGGCGCCGCGCAAGTGACTGGACGGAAAGGGTTTTTCAGACGGTGAAGCTTTCGCCGCATCCGCACTCGCCCTTGGTGTTGGGGTTGCGGAACTTGAAGGCCTCGTTGAGGCCCTGCTTCACGAAATCGACCTCGGTGCCGTCGATCATCGCGAGGCTCTCGCGATCGACGTACACCCGCACGCCATGGTCCTCGAACACGAGGTCGTCGGGGTGGGTCTCGTCGGCGTAGTTGACGACATAGGCGAAGCCCGAGCAGCCCGTCTTGCGCACGCCAAGACGCAGCCCCAGGCCCTGGCCACGGCTGGCGAGGAAGTGGCGGACGCGGTCGGCGGCGGCAGGGGTGAGCGAGATGGCCATGTCAGGGGGACTCCGTTGCGGCGGTGATTCTATCAAGCGCTTGCCGCAGTGCATCTTCGACCCGCAACAGGCGCCCGAGTTTCTCGGTGGGCACCGAATGCCGCGCCGCCCATCCGGCCGGCGTGCCGACCGCGGCAGCCGCCTCGGCGGCGGTCCGTCCCTGCAGCGACTCTTCCAGCCCGGCGGCCACCGCCCGGGTCTGCGGACAGCCGAAGATGCGCCACTCGACGGCGCTGATCCGCCCGGCGGGATCGGCGCGCAGGTAGCACCGCACCCGCGTCCCCTCGCGCACCCGCCCCGCCTCGCCCGCGACCCAGCCCTCGCCCTCCGGGGCGCCCGGGGCATCGGCCGCCCGCAGCGCGAGCACGGTGCGACGGAGGGCGGCCGCGGCCAGATCGGCGTCGGCGGGACGGTTGTGCCGCCCGAACATGATCCGCAGCGTCGCTTGGGCGAGTTCGGGCGCGAGACCGAGCGCCCGCAGCACATAGGACGGCTCGCCGGAGGCGGAATCGCAGGCCGCCCCGCTCGATACCGCGACCTCCGACAGGCCTGCGAGCAGGCTCTCGCCCTCCACGCCCTCGACGCTGATCGAGAGCAGTCCGGGCAGCCCCGTGGGCGCGGTCGGATCGGGCGCGGCCGGATCGGGCGCTGCTTGATTGAACCGCAGCCCGGGCAGCCCCTCGAGACGGGCGAGAAACCCTGCAGCCAGCGAGGCGGCGTGGGCGGCATCGTCTTCGAGGCGCCCGGCGGCGAGCGCCGCGGCCTTGCCGAAGCCGACAGCTTGATGGGTGGCGGGCGTACCCGGGCGCAGCCCGCGCTCCTGCGGCCCACCGTACATCAAGGGCTCGAGCCAAGGGCGTGCCGCGGCCGTGACCACCAACGCGCCGATCCCCTTTGGTCCGTACATCTTGTGCGCCGACACCGACAACAGGTCAGCGCCCAGCGCCGTCACATACAACGGCAGCTTGCCCGCGGACTGTGCCGCGTCGCTGTGCAGCAATACGCCCTGCGCGTGACACACGGCCGCGATGCCGGCGATATCGTTGATTAGGCCGGTCTCGTTGTTGGCGTGCATGACGGATACGAGCTGCGTGTCCGGCCGCAGCGCCGTCGCGACGCTCTGCGGGGTGATGCGGCCTGCCGCATCGGGCTCAAGCCAAGTGACCTCGAAACCATGCTTTGCGAGCGCGCGCGCCGGATCGATGACCGCCTTGTGCTCGGTGCGGGCGACGACGAGGTGCCGACCAAGATCGGCACGACCGCGCGCGATACCGAGCAGCGCGAGGTTGTCGGCCTCGGTGGCCCCTGAGGTGAAGACGATGTCGGAAGGGGCCGCGCCGAGCAGCGCGGCGACCTCGACGCGGGCCTGCTCGATGCGCGCCGAGGCAGCACGGCCGAGCGCATGCGTGGCGCTCGAGGCGTTGCCCTGGGTGTCGCTGCCGCGCAGGCACTCCGCCATCGCATCGGCCACGGCGGGGTCGAGCGGCGTCGTCGAGGCATGGTCGAGGAACACGGGCGTGGCGACACCCGCAGCGGCATCCGGGGCGGCGGGCGGCGCGATGCGCGTGCCCGCCATGCGCCGCTTGCGCTGCACGGCGGTGAGGATGCCGCGCAGGATGTTGACCTCGTTCTGGTCGAGCTCGGCGCGGTTGAGGAACCGGCGGATGCGGTCCATGAGATGCCGGCCGCTCGCGGTGCGATCGCGGAAGTCGATCTCCTCGAGGACGGTGGCGAAGTGCGTGTAGAGGCGCGCCATGTCGGCCGCTGTCGCGAGCGGCACGTCGGCCGAACCGAGCTCCGCGGCCAGCGCGCGCGGCGGCTGCGCATAGGTCGCGCCGCGCGCCCGGTAGATCTCGTAGGTGACGAGCTGCACCGCCATCGCGAGGTTGAGCGAGGAATACTCGGGGTTGGCGGGGATGCGCAGCAGCAGGTTCGCGAAGGCGAGCTCGTCGTTGGTGAGCCCCGTGCGCTCGTTGCCGAAGAGCAGCGCCACCGGGCCGCGCCCCGAATCCTCGACCGCGCGGACCGCCGCCTCGCGCACTTCGAGCACCCGGATGTTCGGGTCGCGCTCGCGCGCCGTGGTCGCGATGACGAGGCCGCAGTCGCCGATGCCCGAGACCAGGTCCGGCACGACGCGCGCTTGCTCGAGGACGTCCGTCGCCCCCGACGCCCGGGCGGTCGCCTCGGGATCGGGGAAGCTCTTCGGC
Source organism: Steroidobacteraceae bacterium (assembly GCA_044339635.1). Classification (GTDB taxonomy): domain Bacteria; phylum Pseudomonadota; class Gammaproteobacteria; order Steroidobacterales; family Steroidobacteraceae; genus UBA964. The sequence goes on from JBIIVD010000027.1 coordinate 17,008, forward strand.
CGCACCAGCACCAACTGCGAGAGCCCCATGTTCTTCATGGCGCGGGCCACCGCGCCGATGTTGCCGGGGTGGGACGTCTCGACCAGCACGACCCGGATGTCGGCGGGGCGGAGGCCGGCAGGGGCGAGGCCGGCAGCGGCGATGTCGGCAGGCGGTGCGCTCATGCGTGGTATTCTAGCCGCCTTCGTACCCTGCTCTTTGCCAGCATGCCGCCACTTCTGAACATCGCCGTGCGCGCCGCGCGCCGCGCCGCGGACCTCATCGTCCGCAGCCTCAACCGCCTCGACTCGCTCGATGTCGCGAGCAAGGGGCGCAACGACTTCGTGACCGAGGTCGACCGGGCGGCCGAGGCGGACATCATCGCCACCATCCGTCGCGCCTATCCCGACCACGCCTTCCTCGGCGAGGAGAGCGGTCAGGTCGGCACCGGCGAGATCGAATGGATCATCGACCCGCTCGATGGCACCACGAACTTCCTGCACGGCTTCCCGCATTTCTGCGTGTCCATCGGTTGCCGCGTCCGCGGCCGGATGGAGCACGGCGTGATCTACGACCCGATGCGGCAGGAGATGTTCACCGCCTCGCGCGGCGGCGGCGCCCAGCTCGAGGGCCGCCGGTTGCGGGTCGGCAGCCTGCGCGGCCTCGAGGGCTCGCTGCTCGGCACGGGCTTCCCCTACCGCGCCAACGTCGAGTACCTCGACGTCTACATGGCGATGCTCAAGGATTTCATGAAGGTCGCGGCGGGCGTGCGTCGGCCGGGATCGGCGGCGCTGGACCTCGCCTACGTCGCCGCGGGTCGTACCGACGGCTTCTTCGAGATCGGGCTCGGCCCCTGGGACACCGCGGCGGGTTCGCTGATGGTGGAAGAAGCGGGTGGCCTGGTCGGCACGCTCTCGGGCGGCGCCTACACCCAAGGCGGCAACATCGTCGCCGCCTCCCCCAAGGTCTATGCGGCGATGATCGAGGTCATCCGGCCGCACCTCGTGCCCTCGCTCACCGAGGGCTGAGCCGGGCGCGGGCGCCCGCCCGCGCCGACGACGATGGCCCTGTCAGGGCACGATCGTCGTGAACAGGAACACCCCGAAGATGACGAGATGCACCGCGCCGTGCAGCAGCGTGGTGCGCCCGGTGCCTAGAGACAACGTGCACACGAGCAGCGACAGCCACAACAGCTCGACCTCTCGGGCGCCGAGCCCGAGTTCCAACGTCCAGCCCATCGAAAGCGCCAACACGGCCACCACGGGGATGGTGAGGCCGATCGAGGCCAGGGCGGAGCCGATCGAGAGGTTGAGGCTGGTCTGCAGGCGGTTCGCGCGCGCGGCGCGGAACGCGGCGAGGCTCTCGGGCAGCAGGACGAGCGCCGCGATGAACACGCCCGTCGCCGCCTCGGGCGCCCCGACCGAATCGAGCACCGCCGTGATGTCGGGCGCCAGCGACTTGGCGAGCAACACCACGCCCACCAGTGCGACGACCAGCGCGAGCAGCGTCCAACCCATCGGTTGACGGGCCGGTCGCGGCGGCGGTGGCGTGCAGTCGTCGGTGGTGTCGCCCTCGTCAAGGAAATAGTGCCGGTTGCGCACCGTTTGCACGTTCACGAAGGCGATGTACAGCACCAACGACACCGACGCGACGAAGCCGAGCTGGCTCGGCGAGAAGGACGGCCCCGGGGCCGAAGTCGTATGGTTCGGCAGCACCAAGGTGAACACCGCCAGCGCCGCCAAGGTCGCGAGCGCCGCGCTCACGCCATGCAGCTGGAACTGCTGTTCGCCGTGCTGCAGCGATCCGGCGAACAGGCAAAGCCCGACCATGCCGGTGATGATGATCATCACCGCGGCGTACACGGTGTCGCGTGGCAAGGCCATGTTGGGCGTATCGTCCGCGAGCATCAGCGAGACGATCAGCGCCACCTCGATGACGGTGACGGCGACGGCGAACACCAGCGTGCCAAAGGGCTCGCCCACGCGCTCGGCGACCACCTCGGCGTGGTGCACAGCGGCAAGCACCGTCCCCACCAGGGCGACGACCACCGGCACCCACAGCCAGGACGACCCCGCGAAGCCGCCGACGCCCAACGACGGCAGGGCCATCACCACCGCGACCGCCGGCCAAATCCAGGGCCCGCGGCCGGTCTTGCCCGCCGCTGCCGCGCTCATGCCGCCGTGCTGCCGGGCGCGTCCTTGTGCTCGAGGGAATCGACCACCGCGGTGGTGGCCATGTCGGCACCGACGTTGACCATGGTGCGCGTCATGTCGAGCAGGCGGTCGGCGCCGAGCACGATGCCGATGCCCTCGGGCGGGATGCCAAAGGTGATGAGCAGGCCCGCGATGATGGGCAGCGAGCCGCCCGGGATGCCGGCCGCCGCGACCGCGCCGAGCACCGCGAGCAGCAGCAGCGTGAGCTGTTGCCCCATGTCGAGGTGGATGCCGAAGACCTGGGCCACGAACAGCACCACGCAGCCCTCGTAGAGCGCGGTGCCCGCCATGTTCATGGTGGTGCCGAGCGGCAGCACGAAGCCGGCGGTGGTCGGACGGATGCCGAGGTCGTCGCGCGCCGAGGCCAAGGCCGCCGGCAAGGTCGCGCTGCTCGAGCTCGTGGAGAACGCCGTCACCAGCACCGGCCGGATGCGGCGCCAGAAGTCCACGGGACGGTAGCGCGAGAAGAGCTTCAGCCACAGCGACATCGTCCCGAAGAGATGCAACACCATCACCACGAGGCAGCCGATCACGAACAGGCCGAGTGCGATCAGGATGTCCCAACCGACCTTGACCACGACGCTGTAGATCATCGCCGGCACGGCATAGGGCGCGAGCCGCAGGGCGAAGCGCACGATGCCGGTCATGAGCTCGGTGATGAGCTCGAGACCGGACTGCAGCTGCTCCCGACGGCGGCCACCGAGCTGGATGGCGGCGGCGCCCACCAGGATGGCGAACAGGATCAGCGGCAGGACCTCGCCGAGCACGGCCCGATCGTGACCGGTGACCGCACCGATGAGGTTGCGCGGCATGAACATGTCGACGACCGTCTGCAGGCTCATGTCCGGCTGCGCCGCCTGCTTCTCGATGAGCTTGCCCGAGGCATCGCCGTACTCCGTCACCAACCGCGACTTGGTGTCACCGTCGATGACCGCACCCGGCTGCAGCACGTTCATCATCACGAGCCCGAGCGCGCAGGCGATGGACATGTTCAGGAAGAACAGCGTGAAGGTGCGCGCCGAGAGGGGGCCGAGCCGCGCGAGGTCTCCCAACTGTGCGACGCCCGCCGCCAGCGAGGCGAACACCAGCGGCATGACCACGAAGAACAGCAGCCGCAGGAACACCTGCCCGATCGGGTCGAGGACCTGGGTGGCGAACGACCGGGCGGCTTCCAGTACCGCCGGCGAACCGGCGCCGATGAGCAGCGTCAGCGCACCGGCGACCGCGCCCGCCGCAAGCCCGAGGAGGATGCGGTTGGCGAGGCTCGAGTCGACCCCGGCAGCCATGTCAGCCGGTCCCCCCGGCCAGCCTGCGCGCCGTCACTTCCTGCCTGCGAGCGGGCTCTTGCGGAAGCCGTACAGGAGGTAAACGACCAAGCCTGCTGCGGTCCACTTCAGGAAGGTCATCTGCGTGTGCATCGGCAGAGAGAGCAGCAGGAAGGCGCAGCCACCGAAGGCGAGCGGGCCGACCAGCCAGATCAGCGGCGTGCGGAAGGGACGGTGGCGGCCGGGCTCACGCACCCGCAGCACCATCACGCCGACCGACACCGTCAGGAAGGCGAACAGCGTACCGCTGTTGGAGATGTCGGCGAGCACGCCCACCGGGAAGAAGGCCGCGAAGATGGTGACCGCGATGCCGGTGATGAGGGTCACGATATACGGGGTGCCGAAGGTCGGGTGCACCTTCGAGAGGGTGTCGCCGAAGGGCAGCAGGCCGTCGCGCGCCATCACGAAGAAGATGCGGGTCTGGCCGAACAGCATCATGAGGATGACCGAAGGCAGCGCGAGGAAGGCCGCAAGACCGATGAGCTGCGCGACCTTCTCCCAGCCGATCATGTCGAGGACATGGGCGAGCGGCTCGTCGCTGCAGGCGAGGAGGTTGCGGTTGGCGTCGAGCGCGCAGGCCGCATTGAAGGCCTCGCTGCCGGGCGACAGGGCGATGCCCGACGCATCCGACACGGGCTGCGCGCCGATGGCGCCGACCGCGCCGGCCGCCACCAAGAGGTAGAACACGGTGCAGATGGCGAGGCTGCCGATCAGGCCGATCGGGATGTTGCGCTGCGGGTCCTTGGTCTCCTCGGCGGCGGTCGCCACCGCATCGAAGCCGACATAGGCGAAGAAGATCGAGGCCGCGGCGCCCGCGACGCCGATGCCGAGACCGGTGGTGTCGAGGAAGCCGTTCGGCGCGAACGGGGTGAAGTTGTCGTTGTTGATGACCGGGATGGCGAGGATCACGAACACCGTCAGGGCCACGACCTTGATGGCGACGAGGACCGAGTTGACGGTCGCGCTCTCGCGGGTGCCGATGATGAGCAGGCCCGTCACCAGCATCGCGATCGCAGCCGCCGGCAGGTTGATGAGGCCGCCCGCATAGAGCCCCTTGGTGAAGGCCTCGGGCATGTCGAGCCCGAAGGAGCGCTCCATGAGGCCGACGAAATAGTTGGACCACCCGACCGACACGGCGCTCGCGGCGACCGCGAACTCGAGCACCAGTGCCCAGCCGACCATCCAGGCGATGACCTCGCCGAGCACGGCATACGAGTAGGTGTACGCGGACCCGGAGACCGGGACCATCGAGGAGAGCTCGGCGTAGCAGAGCGCGGCGACCGCGCAGACGAAGCCCGCGATGACGAAAGACATCATCATGCCGGGGCCGGCCTTCTGGGCGGCCTCGGCGGTGAGCACGAAGATGCCGGTTCCGATGATGGCGCCGATGCCCATCATGGTGAGCTGGAAGGCGCCGAGCGAGCGCTTGAGGCTCTTCTTTTCGGCGGTGGCGATGATCTCGTCGAGCGGCTTGATGCGCCAGTTCATGGTCGATCCCCCCCAGGGAAGTTGTGCCCGATTGTAGGGGGGGGAAGCACCCGACCGCTAGGGTGCCGGACGACAGGCCTCAGGGCAGGTCGTCGATCGCCAGTTTCTTGCGGGTCGGGAACAGGCTCTCGGCGGTCAGGCCGGCGTCGAGCGCCACGGCGCTCGCGACGTAGATGGACGAGTAGGTGCCGACCAGGATGCCGACGATCAACGCGACCGAGAATCCGTGCAGGACCGGCCCGCCGAGCAGCAGCAGCACCACCACCACGATGAGGGTGGTCAAGCTGGTCATGATGGTGCGCGAGAGGGTCTGGTTGACCGACTGGTCGAGCACCGCGAAGGGCTCCAGGCGCTTGCTGGTCTCGAACCGCTCGCGGATCCGGTCGAACACCACCACGGTGTCGTTGAGCGAGTAACCGATGACGGCCAGCAGGGCCGCCACGACCGACAGGTCGAACACGATGCCGGTGACGGCGAAGAACCCGAGCACGATGATCGGGTCGTGGATGGCGGCGATGATCGCGCCGAGCGACAGCTGCCAGGCATGGAAACGCACGAACACGTAGATGCCGATCAGCACGAGCGTGGTGACCAGCGCCACGATTGCCGAGTTGCGCAGTTCCGCGCCGACCTGCGGCCCGACCACCTCGAGGCGGCTGACCTGCACGTCCGGGTCGACGGCCTTGAGCACGCCCTCGATGCGGTTGCGCACCACGTCGGCTGACTGCCCTTCGGGCGGCGGCAGGCGCACGGCGACATCGCGGGACGAACCGAAGTTCTGGACCTGCGCCTCCGTGAAGCCCGCCTGCTCGAGGCTGGTCCGCAAGGCCTCGGGGTTGGCATCGGCCGTGAACTTGGCCTCGACGGTGATGCCGCCGGTGAAGTCGACGCCGAGGTTCAGGCCGCGGGTGAGCAGCGCCGTGATGGACGCCACGAACAGCAGGATGGAGATCACGTAGGCGAGCTTGCGGCTCGCCATGAATCCGACGCGGCTGTCCGACTTGAAGAATTCCATGGCTGCGGGCTCCGGCGGATCAGATCGAGAGGGACTGCGGACGGCGCGAGCCGCCGTACATGAGCGTCAGCAGCGCGCGGCTGCCGAGCAACGAGGTGAACATCGAGGTGAGGATGCCGAGCGACAGCACCACCGCGAAGCCGCGGATCGGACCGGTCCCGAAGGCCCACAGCACGACGCCGGCGATCAGGGTGGTGATGTTGGAGTCGGCGATCGCCGAGAACGCCTTCTCGAAGCCCTTCGAGATGGCGGTCTGCGGGGTCATGCCGTTGCGCAGCTCCTCGCGGATGCGCTCGTAGATGAGCACGTTGGCGTCCACCGCCATGCCGACCGTGAGCACGATACCGGCGATGCCCGGCAGGGACAGCGCCGCCTTGAAGAGCGTGAGCAGCGCCGCGAGCAGCACCACGTTGGCGAGCAGCACGATGTTCGCGACCAGACCGAAGGTGCGGTAGTAGGCCAACATGAAGACGAACAGCAGCGCCATGCCGATGAGCAGCGCGTTGACGCCCTTGCGGATGTTCTCCTTGCCGAGCGCGGGACCGACCACGCGCTCCTCGGCCACGAACAGCGGCGCGGCCAGGGCGCCCGCACGCATCAGCAGCGCGAGCTCGCGCGCCTCGTTGGTGCCGAGGCCGGTGATCTGGAACTTGTTGGAGAAGACGCCCTGGATGGTGGCGACGCTGATGACCTTCTCTTCCTTGATGTCGCGCTGCACCTTGCGGCCGTCGACGTCGATCTCCTCGCGGCGCTGCTCGATGAACACCACGCCCATCGGCTTGCCGAGGTTGGTGCGGGTGGTGCGCAGCATCTCCTCGCCGCCGGCGTTGTCGAGGGTGATGGAGACGCCCGGACCCTGGTCGGTGGCGGCCGTCACGGCGTCGATCAACTGGTCGCCGGTGACGATGATGTCGCGCTTGAGGAGCACGGGCTGCCCGTCACGCGTCTCGTAGAGCTTGGAGCCGATGGGCGCGCGGTTGCGCTGCACGGCCTCGGAGACGCTGTTCTGCATGTCCTGCAGGCGCCATTCGAGGGTGGCGACCTTGCCCAAGATGTCCTTGACCTCGGCGGAGTTCTGGACGCCCGGCAGCTGCACGACGATACGGTCGACGCCCTGGCGCTGCACCACGGGCTCGGAGACGCCGAGCTCGTTGACGCGGTTGCGCAGCGTGGTGAGGTTCTGCTGGATGGCGTAATCCTGACGCTCGCGGACCTGTACCGGCGTCAGCAGCATCTGCAACGCCGGACCATCGGCCGAGGGGACCTCCGAATACGCGAGGTCGGGAAAGATCTTGCGCACCGCAGCGCGCGCCGCGTCGACATCCGCCCCGGCCGGGAGCAGCACGCGCAGGCCGTTGGGCTTCGGGGTGCCGTCGGCCACCGGCGTGACATCGGTGAAGGCGAGGTCGGCGCCGGCCAAGGCGCGGCGGACGTCCTGCTCGTAGACCTCGAGCAGCTGCGAGACGGCGCCATCGACATCGACCTGGTAGAGCAGGTGCAGGCCACCGCGCAGGTCGAGGCCGAGCGGCATCGGTCGCAGGCCGATCCCGCGCAGCCAGTCCGGCGCGCGCGAGGCGAACGACAGCGCCGTGGCGTAGTCCTTGCCGAAGGATCCGTTGACGGCGTCGCGCGCCTTCAATTGCTGCTGCACGGAGTCGAAGTGCAGCATCAGGCGGCCCTGGTCCTCGTAGCTGCGCGACACGGCGACACCCTGGTCGGCGAGCAGCCGGACGACATCCTTGCCGGCATCGGCGCCGACAGCCGCGCGGTCCTTGCGCACGACCTGCAGCGCGGCGTCCTCGCCGAACACGTTCGGCAACGCCACCACCGCCGCGGCCAGCAGCACCACCGCTACCAGCCAGTATTTCCAGCGCGCGAACTCGAGCACGGCTCAGCCCTTCAGCGTGCCCTTCGGCACGAGCGAGCTCACCTGGAACTTCTGGACCTTGATCTGCACGCCCTGGGCGATCTCGAGCGTGACCACACCCTCGCCGATCGCGGCGACCTTGCCGAGGATGCCGCCGGCGGTGACGACCTCGTCGCCGACCGACAGCGCCGTGAGCATGGCCTGATGTTCCTTGGCCTTTTTCTGCTGCGGGCGGATGAGCAGGAAGTAGAAGATGATGATGAACAGCACCATCATCAAAAGCGGCGCGAGCTGGCCGCCCGGCGCGGCGGCGCCGGCTTGGGCATGGGCCTCGGGGATCAGTCCGTTCATGGCGGGGTCCTTGCGGGAGGTCGGGTCGAAAAAGGGCGCGAATTATGCCACAGGCGGGGCGGGCTGCCGCCGGGCGAGGAAATCCCGGGCAAAGGCCTCCACCCTCCCCCCCTCGATCGCCTCCCGCAGGCGGCGCATCAGGTCCAGGTAGAAATGGAGGTTGTGGATGGTGTTGAGCCGGGAACCGAGGATCTCGTTGCACCGGTCAAGGTGCCGAAGATACGCCCGGGAATAGTGCCGGCAGGTATAGCAGGCGCATTCCGGGTCGATGGGCCCCTGGTCGCGCTGGTGCGCGGCGTTGCGGATGTTGATGACCCCGGTGGCCGTGAACAGATGGCCATTGCGTGCATGGCGGGTCGGCATCACGCAGTCGAACATGTCGATGCCCCGCAATACGGCCGCCACGATGTCCTCGGGGCGGCCGACGCCCATGAGGTAGCGGGGCCGGTCGGTAGGCATCCGCGGGACGAGGTGCTCGAGCACGGCGAGCCGCTCGGCCTCGGGCTCCCCGACGGCAAGTCCGCCGACCGCGAGCCCGGGCAGGTCGAGGGCCATCAAGGCCTCGAGCGAGGCCTCGCGCAGGTCCGGGTACATGCCGCCCTGCACGATGCCGAACAACGCACCGGGCGGCGGGCCGTCGTGGTCGCGGCAGTAGTGGTCGCGGCAGCGCACCGCCCAACGCATCGAGCGCTGCATCGAATCGCGGGCGGCGGCGTGGGTCGCGGGCCAGGCGGTGCAGTCGTCGAACATCATGGCGATGTCCGAGCCGAGCGCGCGCTGCACGTCCATCGCGCCTTCCGGGGTGAGGTGCACCTCGCTGCCGTCCACCGGCGAGCGGAAGCGCACGCCCTCCTCGGTGATCTTGCGCATCTTGGCGAGGCTGAATACTTGGAAGCCGCCGGAATCCGTGAGGATCGGCCGCCGCCAGTTCATGAAGCGGTGCAGTCCGCCGAACTCCGCGACCAGCGATGCGCCGGGGCGGAGCATCAGGTGGAAGGTGTTGCCGAGGATGATCTCGGCACCCAGGCCCTCGAGCTCCTCGGGGGTCATCGCCTTGACCGTGCCGTAGGTCCCGACCGGCATGAACGCAGGGGTCTCGATGCTGCCGTGCACCGCGTGCACGCGGCCGCGTCGCGCGGCGCCGTCGGTGGCGAGGCATTCGTAGCGCAGGTTCATGGCGCGGCATCCTGCGGCGAGCGCGTGAGGAACATGGCGTCCCCGTAACTGAAAAAACGGTAGCGCTGCGCCACGGCATGGGCATAGGCCGCGAGGATCGTCTCGCGTCCGCTGAAGGCGCTCACCAGCATGAGGAGCGTCGAGCGCGGCAGGTGGAAGTTCGTGATCAAGGCATCGACCACCCGCCAGCGATGCCCGGGCGTGATGAAGATGCTCGTATCGCCCTGCCAGGGCGCGAGCGGCTCGGGCGCCGATTCGAGCGCGCGCACCACGGTCGTACCGACCGCGACCACCCGGCGCCCCGCAGCGCGGGTCTCTGCGATCGCGGCGCAGGTCGCGGCCGGGATGTCGGCCCACTCGGCATGCATCACATGCTCCTCGACGCGTTCGCCGCGCAGCGGCTGGAAGGTGCCGGCGCCGACGTGCAGGGTGACGATGGCCCGCCGGACGCCCGCCGCCGCGAGGCGTTCGAGCAAGGGCTCGTCGAAGTGCAGGCTCGCGGTCGGCGCGGCCACCGCTCCCGGGACCCGCGCCAGCACGCTCTGATAACGCTCGGCGTCGTCGCCGCCCGCCTCGCGCGCGATGTAGGGCGGCAAGGGTACGCTGCCATGCCGACCGAAGAATCCGAGCGCGGGCTCGGGCAGGCGCACGACGAAGAGGTCGTCCTGCCGCCCCTCGACCACCAGTTCACCGCCCGCCGTCCGTACCACCTGACCGGGGCGCAGCGGCTTGCTCGCCCGCATGTGCAGCAGCGCCCGATCCCCCGCCAACGGCCGCTCGAGCAGCATGTCGACCGCGCCGCCGCTGGGCTTCGCGCCCTTCAGCCGGGCCGGCACCACCCGGGTGTCGTTGAACACGAGGAGATCCCCCGGTTCGAGGAGCCCCGGAAGGTCGGTGAACTGGAGGTCGGTGAACCGCAGGTCGGTGAACGGTGGATCGCGGTGCGCCGCGACGGACAACAGCCGCGAGGCCGTACGCTCGGCCAACGGCTGCTGGGCGATGAGTTCGGGGGGCAGGACGTAGTCGAAGTCGGCGGCGAGCACGGGTTGCAGTATACTTTCCGGATTGTCCTCCCGGCGCCGGGATGGCGGAACTGGTAGACGCGCCGGACTCAAAATCCGGTTCTGGCGACAGAGTGTGGGTTCGATTCCCTCTCCCGGCACCAACCGAACACCCCATGAAGTACTGCAGCACTTGCGGCGCCGTCGTCGAGCGGCGCATCCCGTCCGGCGACCAGGTCCTGCGCTTCGTGTGCACATCCTGCGAGACCGTCCACTACCAGAACCCGAAGCTGGTGGTGGGCTGCGTCCCCGAAGACGACGCGGGACGCATCCTCATCTGCCGCCGCGCCATCGAGCCGCGGCACGGCTATTGGACGGTCCCGGCCGGCTTCATGGAGAACGGCGAGACGCTGCAACAGGCCGCGGCGCGCGAATCCCTGGAAGAAGCCCTCGCCGACGTCGAGATCGGTTCCCTGTTGTCGGTGGTCCACGTGCTGCACGCCGAGCAGGTGCATGTGTTCTTCCGCGGCCGCCTGCGCTCGCCCGAGATCGGCGCCGGCACCGAAAGCCTCGAAGTGCGCATGGTGACCGCGGACGAGATCCCCTGGGACGATATCGCCTTCACCAGCACGACCTACACGCTGCGCCGCTATCTCGAAGACCGCGCGGCCGGCGTCGAGCGCCACCACTTCACCGAGATCGACCGCCGCGCCACCCCCTGAACGCCCCCGACAGGTGCCCCCGCGGCCCTGCTGACGGTTGGCGCAAGGGGGGGCGGCGTTATAGAGTTCGCCGCAACGTCGGCAAGGGACAGGATCATGGCTTTCGTCGTCACCGAGAACTGCATCAAGTGCAAGTACATGGACTGCGTGGAGGTCTGCCCCGTGGACTGTTTCCACGAAGGCCCGAACTTCCTGGTGATCGACCCGGACGAGTGCATCGACTGCACCCTCTGCGAGCCCGAGTGCCCGGTCGAAGCCATCTATTCCGAAGATGACGTTCCCGCCGGCCAGGAGTCCTTCAAGGCGCTCAACGCCGAACTCTCGCGCAAGTGGCCGGTGATCACCGAAAAGGGCGAGGCGCCCACGGACGCCAAGGCCTGGGAAGGCAAGCCCGACAAGCTGAAGCTGCTCGAGCGCTGAGCGCCCGAGCCGGACTTCAGCGCCCGGCGGGACGCGCCGGGGTGCCCGGGGCGGCCGGCGCCGCAGGCTCGAGCCGCTTGAGCAACATCGGCGGCGGCAGGTAACCCGGCAACATCTCGCCGCTCGGCATCACGATCGCCGGCGTGCCCTGGACAGCGAACTCATCGCCCAGTTCATAGTCGCGCGCGACCGCCGAGGCGTCGCACTTGGGCGATCTGACCGCCTCCCCGTTCTTGGCGCGCGTCATGGCGTCGTTGCGGTTCGGCGCGCACCACACGGCGGCCGCCTTCGCCCAGGATTCGGTGTCGGGACCGGACCGCGGGTAGAAAAGGTAGCGCACGCGGATGCCGAGCGCGTTGTACTGGGCCATCTCGGAATGCAGCTTGCGGCAGAAGCCGCAGTCGATGTCGGTGAACACGGTCACCGTGTGGCGCGCGTTGCGCGGCCCGAACACCAGCATGTTCGATTCGGGGACCTTGCCGAGCAGCGCGAGCCGGGCCTCGCGGCGGCGGCGCTCGCTGACGTTCTGCTCGGTGTCGAGGTCGTAGAGGTCGCCGTCGATCGCGAACCGGCCGTCAGCCGACAGGTACAGGATGTCCGCGCCCCGCGCGTACTCGTATAGCCCGGGGATCGAGGTCGGGCGGAAATCCTCGGGCTTGCTGCCCGGCATGCGGCGCGAAAGCCCGGCCCGCGGATCGGGCGAGGTCGCGAGCCGCGTCCCCTGCCCGGCGGGCTTGGGCGCCGCCGCAGCGGGCTTGGCGGCCGGCTTGGCGGCCTGGCGCGGCGGCACGGTCTGCGAAGTCTGCGCGGGGACCGTCGCGGCGAGAGACCCGGCGAGCGCCGAGACCACCAACAGGGCGAGCAAACGGGGCGTGTTCATGGGGCAAGTCTAGCAGAGCGGGTCTTGGGCCTTGGTGGGCCGCCCGCCTCAGCCCCGCAGACCTCAGCCCCGCGGATGGTGGCGGTCGTGCAGGTCCTTCATGCGCTCGCGGGCGACGTGGGTGTAGATCTGCGTGGTCGACAGGTCGCTGTGGCCGAGCAGCATCTGCACCACGCGCAGGTCGGCGCCGTGGTTCAACAGATGGGTGGCGAACGCGTGCCGCAAGGTGTGCGGCGAGAGCGGCTTGTCGATCTTCGCCACCTTCGCGTAGCGCTTGATGATGTGCCAGAAGGACTGCCGGGTCATGCGATCGCCCCGCCGCGTCGGGAACAGGTAATCGGTGGCCTGCTGGCCGAGGATCGCCTCGCGCGGCCCGGCCATGAATTCATTGATGCCGCGTATCGCCTCGGCGCCGAGCGGCACCAGCCGCTCGCGGTTGCCCTTGCCCGAGATGCGCACCACGCCCTGGTTCAGGTTCACCTGCTGGTGCTTGAGGCTGACGAGCTCCGAGACGCGCAGCCCGGTCGCATAGAGCACCTCCAGCATCGCCCGGTCACGCATCCCGAGCGGATCGTCGGCGCGCGGGGCGGCGATCAGCCGCTCCACCTCGACCTCGGTCAAGGATTTCGGCAGCGCCCGTCCCGAGCGCGGCATGGAGATGTCGAGCGTCGGATCCTCGGCGATCGCGCCGTCGCGCAGCTGCTGCCGATAGAAACAGCGGAAGGAGGACAGCTGGCGCGCCGTCGAGCGCGGACGGGCGCCGTTCTCGGCGCGCGAGGCCACGAAGGCGAGCAGGTCGGCGCGGGTCGCGCGCTGCAACAGGATGCCTCGGGCCTCCAACCAACGGCCGAGGGAGAGCAGGTCGGCCCGGTAGGCCGCCAGGGTATTGGCCGAGAGGCCGCGCTCCATCCACACCACATCGAGGAAGCGCTGCACCGCGGGATTCGCTGTTACGGATTCGTTCATGCTGTGAGGACAGTATGCCTACCACCCTTGCGCCAAGCCGTGACGGCGCTCACATTCGCGCCCGCTCGTTGACTTTCCTGCAGCGCGCGCCAAGCATACCGCGCCGGCACCGTCGGCACCGCAAAGGGAGCCCCGCAGCAGCGATGAGCGATCGCGCCCCGAACGTCATGCCGGATGCCGCCGCGTCCGCCGAAAGCCTGCCCGCGCTCTGCCTGCGGGTGATGTACGGCACGGTGGTGTGGGCCATCTTCCTGATGGTGGCGCTCGCGACGCTGCTGCTGCTGCTCGTGCTGCCCGGCATGGACCGTCGCCGGCACGTCACCGGCGTGGCCGCGCGGCTGATCCTGCGCCTCGCGGGCGTCCCGCTCGCGGTGACCGGCCTCGAGCGCCTGCCCTCCGGGCAATGCATGGTGGTCGCCAACCACGCCAGCTACATCGATGCGATCGTGGTCAAGGCCGTGCTGCCGGAGCGTTTCGCCTACGTGGTCAAGCGCGAGATGGCGAGCGTCCCGCTGGCGGGATTGCTGCTCGAGCGCATCGGCACAGAGTTCGTGGAACGCTTCAACCGGCACAAAGGCGGACTCGACGCGCGCCGCGTGCTGCGCAGCGCCACCAGCGGGCAACCGTTGCTGTTCTTCCCCGAGGGCACATTCGTCCCCGAGCCCGGCCTGCTCAAATTCCACCTCGGCGCCTTCTCGAGCGCCGTTGCGGCGCGCTGCCCGGTCGTACCCTGCGTGATCCGCGGCACGCGGCATATCCTGCCGAGCCCGCGGTTCTTCCCGCGGCCCGGCCTCATCGTGTTCGAGATCCTCGAACCGCTGCAACCGGATCCTGCACTGCCGCCTGAACGGGCGCCCGCCGCGCTGCGCGACGCCGCCCGCGCGGCGATCCTCGCGCGGGTCGGCGAGCCCGACACGCTGGCGCAAGCCGAGCCGACCGGCGCCGCCTGATCCAAGACGGATCGCCGCGACCGGACCGGGCGACGGGCATCGAAGGGTTCCGGCAGGTGCGCCTCGGCGAGGCGTTGGCTACACTGCATCCCTCTCCCTCGTCGAGGTGCTGCGGATGTCCGGTTCCGTCGTGTTGGTGGCTGCGCGCCGCACTCCCATCGGCGCCTTCCAAGGCGTGCTCTCGGCGGCCACGGCGCCGCAACTGGGTGCGGCCGCGATCCGTGGCGCCCTCGAGTCCGCCAAGGTCGCGCCGACCGAGGTGCAAGAAGTCATCATGGGCTGCGTGCTGCCGGCCGGTCTCGGTCAAGCGCCGGCGCGCCAGGCCGCCATCGGCGCAGGCATCCCGGTCGCGACGCCAGCCACGACCATCAACAAGATGTGCGGCTCGGGCCTCAAGGCCATCATGATGGCCGCCGACCAGATCCGCGCCGGCGATGTCGAGATCGTCGTCGCAGGCGGATTGGAATCGATGAGCAACGCCCCGTATCTGTTGCCCAAGGCGCGCAGCGGCTACCGGATGGGTCACGGCGAAGTCCTCGACCACATGTTCTACGACGGCCTGCAGAGCCCTTGGGACGGCCAGCTCATGGGTTGCTTCGCGGAGAACACCGCGGGTCGCTATGCGTTCACGCGCGAGCAGCAGGACGCCTTCGCCGCCGAGTCGGTACGCCGCGCGCTCGCGGCCGTGGAGAACGGCACGTTCGACGCCGAGATCACGCCGATGACCGTCAAGGGACGCAAGGGCGAGACGCGCATCGAGCGCGACGAAACGCCCTTCACCTGCGACCTCGCGAAGATCCCGCAGCTCAAGCCGGCCTTCCGCAAGGACGGCACGGTCACGGCCGCGAGCTCCTCGTCGATCTCCGACGGCGCCGCGGCGGTCGTGCTCATGAGCGAACGTGCCGCGGCCGCGCGGGGCCTCGTGCCCTTGGCGCGCATCGTGGCCTATACCAGCCACGCGCATGAACCGGAGTGGTTCACGACCGCCCCGGTCGGCGCGATCCGCAGCACCCTGGCGCGCGCGGGCTGGACCGCCGAGGGCGTAGACCTCTTCGAGGTCAACGAGGCGTTCGCGACCGTCGCGATGGCCGCGGCGCGGGATATCGGCATCCCCGCCGACAAGCTCAACGTGGACGGCGGGGCTTGCGCCCTCGGCCATCCCATCGGCGCGACCGGCGCGCGCATCGTCGCCACCCTTTCACACTCGCTCGTACGCCGCGGAGCGCGCCGCGGCATCGCGGCGCTCTGCATCGGCGGCGGAGAGGCCACGGCCATCGCGCTCGAGCGCGCCTGACGCGGCCCATACAGCCACCACCCCGGAGACATCGAAAACATGGACATCAGCCAAGCCCGCGCGGTCGTCACCGGCGGCGCATCGGGACTGGGCAATGCCGTCGCGCGGCACATCGCGGCGCGCGGCGGACAGGTCTGCCTGCTCGACATCCAGGAAGGACCCGGCCAGGCGGCCGCCGCCGAGATCGGCGACCGCGCGCGCTTCGTGCGCTGTGACGTCAGCTCCGAGACCGAGGTCAACGCCGCCATGGAAGCGGCGGCGGCCGCGATGGGCGGGCTCACCCTCCTCGTCAACTGCGCCGGCGTGATCGGCGCCGCGCGCGTGCTTGGCCGCAACGGCCCGATGGCCGGAGAGTTCTTCGCCCGCGTCGTCCAGATCAACCTCGTCGGCACCTTCCTCTGCGACAAGGCCGCCGCCGCCATCATGCAGCGCAACACGCCCAACGCCGACGGCGAGCGCGGCGTCATCATCCACACCTCGTCGGTCGCGGCCTTCGAGGGCCAGATCGGCCAGACCGCCTACTCGGCCACCAAGGCCGGGCTCGCCGGCATGACGCTGCCGCTCGCCCGCGAGTTCGCCGCCTTCGGCGTGCGCGTGCTGTCGATCGCGCCCGGCATCTTCCACACGCCGATGGTGGGCGGTCTGCCGGCCGAGGTGCAGGCCTCGCTCGGCGCGCAGGTGCCGTTCCCGCAGCGCCTCGGGCGCCCCGAGGAGTACGCGCAGCTGGTCGAGTCGATCTATTCGATCGCGATGCTGAACGGAGAGACGATCCGCCTCGACGGCGCGATCCGCATGCAACCGAAGTGATACCGGGAGCCCGCTGATGGACATCGAACGCGACATCATGGAGTACGACGTGCTGGTGGTCGGCGGCGGACCCGCCGGCCTCGCCTGCGCCATCCGGCTCAAGGAAAAGAAGCCCGACCTCACGGTCTGCGTGCTCGAGAAGGCCTCGGCGATCGGCGCGCAGGCGCTTTCAGGCGCGGTGCTGGAGCCGGGCCCGCTCGATGCGCTGCTGCCCGGATGGCGCGACGGCCCGCCGGGCATCTGCGTGCCCGCCAAGCGCGACGAGTTCGCGCTGCTCACCCGCACCGGCAGCATCCGCATGCCGGTGCCCCCGCAGCAGCACAACGAAGGCAACTTCATCGTCTCGCTCGGGCTCCTCACGCCGCTGCTCGCGGCGCGCGCCGAGGCGCTCGGCGTCGATGTGTTCCCGGGCTTCGCCGCCGCCCATCCGCTCTTCA
>JBIIVD010000103.1:0-2558 GCA_044339635.1 Steroidobacteraceae bacterium
CCCCGGCGGGCGCGGCGGCTTTGTTGACCACGATCAGTTTCCAGCGCCCGTGGCGCACGGTGAGGTTCGGGCCGTTACGCCAGAAGAGCGAACGGTCCTCGAGGCGTACGCCGTCGTCGATCTTCCCCACGAGGTCGATGCCTTCGGCCTTGGGGTGCGTGGTGCGCGCCACCGCGGCGGCGGTGGCCGCGATGTCGAGCGTGCTCACGATGTCGCCGCGCACCGCGGGCTTGATGCGCGCGGGCCAGCTCATGAGGAACGGCACACGCAGGCCGCCTTCATGCGGATAGCCCTTCCAGCCGTTGAGCGGCGCGTTGGAGCAGGCGCCGCCGACATAGCTCGGGCAGCCGTTGTCGCTGACGACGAACACCAGCGTGTCCGAGAGCTGGCCGGTCTTGCGCAGGTGGTCCATGACGCGGCCGACGCCCTGGTCGAGCGCGTCCACCATGGCGTCGTAGACCCGGTGGTAGTCGGTCTGGCCGGGCTTGGCGGGCTTGAGGTACTTGGCGGTCGCCTGCAGCGGCGTGTGCGGCGCGGTGTAGGAGAGATAGAGGAAGAACGGCTGGCCGCGCTTGCCCGCGCCGATGAAGTCGATGGCGCGGTCGGTGAAGAGGTCGGTGACATAGCCCTCGGGATCGACGGGGGTGCGACCATCGACGAGCGGCAAGCGCTCGCGGGTGATGATACGGTCCTCCGCGGTGGCCACTTGCAGGTCTCCCTCGCCCTTGGTCTTCCAGTACGGCGTGCCGCCGCCCAGCACGCCGTAGAAGCTGTCGAAGCCGCGGTCGAGCGGATGGAAGCCCGGGCCCTGCCCGATGTGCCACTTGCCCACCATGCCGGTGCGGTAGCCCGCGGCCTTCATCGTCTGCGCGATGGTGGTCTCCTTGAGCGACATGCCGAGCGTCTCGTCACGGCCCACCGGGTTGAACTCGAAGCCGAAGCGGTTCTGCTGGCGGCCGGCCAGCAGCCCGGAGCGCGACGGCGCGCAGACCGCCGCGGTGGCGTAGCCCTCGGTGTAGCGGATGCCGGACTTGGCGAGCCGGTCGAGGTTCGGCGTCGGGATGCGGCCGCCCGCGACGCTGAGGTCGTTGGAGCCGAGGTCGTCGGCGATGATCACGAGCACATTGGGCCGGGCGGCTGCCGTGGTGTTGGCCGGGCGCGCGGCCTGCTGCGCGGCGGGCGTCGCAGCGGGGGGCGGGTTGCTGCACCCGCCGATGAAGGCCAGCGCGAGGGCCGGCAAGATCGCCCGCATTGCGGGGCCGAGCTTGCCGGTGGACGGGGCGGTGCGGGTGTTCATGCGCGGGATTCTCCAAAGTGCTGACACTTCAAGTCATTATTGCAAGCAAAATAACCCCGTGGCAACCTAACCGGATGGACATCCCGCACGCGTCGCGCGGCGCTCCGCGCATCATGCCATCCCCGGCGCCTCTGGCCGTCCCGTCGCTCGCCGCGGCGTCCGCGTCGGGCGTCGCGATCCTCCTCGCGCTGCTGTTGCCGTCGGGTCCCGCCGGGGCGGCTTCGCCCGCCCGCCCGTCCGCCGCCGAGCGGCCGAACATCATCGTGATCATCGCCGACGACCTCGGCATCCCGGACCTCGGCACCTACGGCCTCTCGAAGGAGGCCGTGCCCACGCCGAACCTCGACCGCCTCGCGCGCCGCGGCGTGACCTTCACGCGCGGCTATGCCACGGCCTCGGTGTGCAGCCCGTCGCGTGCCGCGCTGCTCACCGGGCAGTACCAGCAGCGCCACGGCTTCGAGTTCCTGACGCCCGAGAACGCCGACGCCGGCAACCAGGGCCTGACGCCCGGCCAGCGCGTGTTCGCCGCCGACCTCAAGGCCACGGGCTATCGCACGGCGATCATCGGCAAGTGGCACCTCGGCGCGACGCCCGACCGCCTGCCGACCGCGCGCGGCTTCGACCAGTTCTTCGGCTTCCTGCCGGGCGAGACCGCCTACATCCGCGGCGGCACCCCCGGCACGACCAGCGTCCGCGCGCCGTACCTCGGCGACCGCAGCTTCACCCGCAAGGTCGACTGGGTGCAGTTGATGCGCGACCGCGCGGGCGACGCCGCGCCGCCGGTCGTCGAGCCGGACGACTCTAAGTACCTCACGGACTGGTTCACGAGCGAGGCCGTGCAGTTCATCGAGGGCACCGGCAAGCCGGGCCGCAAGGGCGGCAAACGCGAGCCTTATTTCCTGTACCTCGCGCACCTCGCGCCGCACTCGCCCTTCCAGGCGCTCGATTCCGACACGGCTCCCTTCGGCCACATCGCCGACCCGTTGCGCCGCACCTACGCCGGCATGATCCGCGCGCTCGACCGCAGCGTCGGTGCGGTGCTCGACGCGGTCGAGCGCTCGCCGGACCGCGACAACACGCTGATCGTCTTCACGGCCGACAACGGCGCGGCCACCTACATGGGGGTGTCGGATTGCGACTCGCTCGCGGGCGGCAAGCTCAGCTACTTCGAGGGCGGCGCGCGCGTGCCCTTGTTCGTCAGCTGGCCCGCGCGATGGCCCGCCGGTCGGGTCGATGCCCGCAATGTCTCGCTGCTCGACAT
>JBIIVD010000060.1:0-9578 GCA_044339635.1 Steroidobacteraceae bacterium
TGGGCATCGCCGGCGGCCGCGAGGGCATCCGGCGCGTGCTGCGCGAGGATGCGCGGTTCCTCGCGAAGTCGCCGGACGACGTCGCGCGGCGCTACATGCAGGCGATGGCGCGGATCATGCCGCGGGTCCCGGAATACTTCTCGCGGCAACCGCGCGCGCCGCACGGCGTGCGGAGGCTCGACCCGGCCGCCGAGGCCACCATGACCTTCGGCTACTACCAGCCGCCGACGCGTGCCGAACCTCGCGGCGACTATGTGTTCAACGGCTCGCGGCTCGAGGAGCGCTCGCTGATGTTCGCGGCGCCGATCATCTACCACGAACTCGTGCCGGGCCATCACTTCCAAGTCGCGCTGCAGATCGAGAACGAGCGCATCCCCCCGTTCCGGCGCGCGTCGGGCATCTTCGGCTTCAACGCCTACACCGAGGGCTGGGCGGAGTACGCCGCCGAGCTCGCCGGCGAGATGGGGCTGTACGACGACCCGTACGACCGCCTCGGGCGGCTGATGCTCGATGCCTTCCTGTCCGCGCGCCTCGTGGTCGACCCGGGGATGAACCTCTTCGGCTGGTCGCTCGAGCAGGCGCGGCAATACATGCGCGACAACACCTTCCAGTCCGAGACCGAGATCCGCACCGAAACGCTGCGCTACTCGACCGCGATCCCGGGACAGGCGCTCGGCTACAAGATCGGCCACCGGGCGCTCGACGAGCTGCGCGCCGCCGTGCGCCGTCATCAGGGCGACGCCTTCGACATCCGCGCGTTCCACGACGCCGTGCTCGACGGCGGCGCGATGCCGATGACGGTCCTGCAGGCGCAGGTGGCGCGCAGGTTCGGCCTGCCCGCGGGTGCGGCCCCGTGAGCCCGCGCTGGTCTTCGCAGCTCGCGTTCTATCTCGCCACGATCGGCGCCGCGGTCGGGCTGGGCAGCATCTGGCGGTTCCCCTACCTCGTCGGCACGCAGGGCGGCAGCGCGTTCATCCTCGTGTTCGTGGTCGCCTGTGTCGCGATCGCGGTCCCGATGCTCGCCGCCGAGTTCCTCATCGGCCGTCGCGCGCGCCTGAACCCCATGCAGGCCGCCGGTGCGGTGGCCGTGGCCGCCGAACGCTCGCGGTGGTGGAACGCGATCGGCGTGCTCGGCACGCTGGCGTCGTTCATCATCATCTCGTACTACACCGTCATCGCCGGCTGGGTGCTCGCCTATGCCTGGAAGTGCGCGAGCGGGCAGTTGCAGGGACTCAGCCCGGAGCAGTTGGCGAACGAGTGGCGCGGCTTCCTCGCGGACCCGTGGCAGATGGCCGCATGGCACCTCGCGTTCCTCGCGCTGCTCGGCGTGATCTCCGGTCGCGGCGTCATCAAGGGGCTCGAGGTCGTCAACCGCTGGCGTGCGCCGCTGCTGCTCGGCCTGCTCGGCGTGCTGGTCCTCTACGCGCTCGTCACCGGCGATGTCGCGCGAGGTCTCGGGTTCGCGTTCCAGCCGGACTTCGCGCGCATCGACGCCGAGGTGGCGCTGACCGCGATCGGGCAGGCCTTCTACGCGACCGGTGTCGGCATGGCGATGATGCTCGCCTACGGCGCCTATGCGCCCAGCGACAGCTCGTTGCTGCGCTCGGCGTCGCTGATCGTGCTGTCGATCCTCATCGTCTCGGTGCTCGCCACGTTGGTGGTGTTCCCGTTGGTGTTCCGCTTCGGCATGGACCCGGCGCAAGGGCCTGACCTGGTCTTCAATGTCTTGCCGGCGGCGTTCGCGCTGATGCCGGGCGGACAGGTCTTCGGCACGCTGTTCTTCCTGCTGCTGGTGGTGGCGGCGTTGACCCCCGCTATGGCGGGGCTGGAACCGCCGATCGCCTGGTGCGAGCAGCGCCTGCGCATGCGGCGGTCTGCCGCGGTCGCCACCACGATCGGCGCGGAGTGGCTGCTGGGGTTGCTGTCGCTGCTGTCCTTCAATCTCCTCGCGGGCTGGCATCCGCTCGACGCGCTGCCCCGCTTTGCAGAGAGCACCTGGTTCGATGTGGTCGACTACCTCACGGCGAACGTGTTGCTGCCGATCGGCGCGCTGATGACCGCGGCGTTCGTCGGCTGGCGACTGCCGCAGGCCTTCCTCGATGAAGGGTTCGCGCAGTCGAGCCCGGCCACACGACAGGCGATCGTGTGGATGCTGCGGCTGGTGTGCCCCGCCGCCATCATCGCCGTGTTCGTCGCCGCAGTGGCCTGAGTCGCGCGCGTCAGTAACCGCCCGCGACGCCCGCGCGCCGCGGGTCCGTGCTGGCGCTCAGCAATCCGGTCACCGGGTCCCGCCATGCCTGCTGGTATGAGCCCATCGGCACATCGAACGCCGGGCGCGGACGCACGGTGGCGCCGAGCTTCGCCAAATCCCGCACCACCCGCTCGGGGATGCGCGTCTCGATCGTGATCCCGTAGTCGTCCGCCATCGGCAGCATCCGCGGCAGCACCGCGGCGTCGTAGGGATCGTAGGGATAGTCGAGCACGTTCGACAGCATCTGCGGCACGGTGCAGAACACGTTGCCGGGCGAACCCATCGACAGCCACGGACGACCATCGCGCAGCACCATGGTGTTGCTCATCACGCAGCGGATGCGGCTGCCGGGCAGGCCGAGCCAACCGTGGATGCCGGCGCTCATGCCGAACTGCGCGTGCGTGCCCCACATCGGCACCCCGCCGACGACCATGCCCGGGATGCCGCCGGCCTGCAGCGTGTTCATCGTCTGCACCCAGTTGCCCTGCGCATCGACGCAGCTGAGCTCGCAGCTGCCGGGCGGCTGCTTGGTGGGCGCCGCCGGCGCACCGCCGTTCCAGCCGAACGCGCGTCCGAAACCGGGATGCGAGGTGAGCTGCACATGCGTCGTGAGATCGACGCCAGCCTTCGGGCGCGAACGCTTCAGGATCGCGGCGAGGCTCGCGAGGTGGTCGTCCGACATCCAGACATCGAGCGGCGTCTCGAAGAACTGCGGATCGTGCAGCATGCCGAGCTCGAACTCGGCGCGGCGCAGCGCCTGCGCCATGTAGTACAGGCTCTCGGCCGACTCGGTGTAGTGCCCGAGCGAGGACACATCGAGGTGCCGCAGGATGCCGAGCACGATGCAGCAGAAGAGCGCCTGCCGCTCCGGCGGCGCGGGCTGCACGATCTCGTACTGCTTGTGCGGATAGCGGATCGGGTCCACCCAACGCGGCGGATTGGCGGAGAGGTCGGACAACTGGATCTTCCAGCCGAGCTCATGAGCGCGGGCGACGAACGCGCGCGCCCACGCGCCTTGCGTGAAGTGGTCGGGACCTTCGTCGGCGAGGCCACGCAGCGTGCCCGCGAGCGCCGGGTTGCGGAGCTTCACGCCGACCGACGGCGAGAAGCCCTCCGGCGCGAACAGCGCGCGCATGTCGGGGAAGTAACCCGAACTCTCGATGAACAGGTCGAACAGCGAGCGCTGGAACTCGTCGACCGGAAAGCCGTCCTCCGCCCAAGGGATCGCGGGTTCGACGAGGCTCTTCCAGCTCTTCGAGCCGAAGCGCTCATGCAGCGCCTTCATGCCCGGCATGAAGCCGGGCAGGCAGGCCATCGGCGAGCCCGTCGCAAGGCCGCCGACACCGGGCGGATGCGGCCGGAACGGTGGCAGCGTCGGGTGCAGCGTGCCGGTGCTGTTGAGGTAGTGGATGCGGCCGGTCTTCGCGTCGTGCACGAGCGCGCTGACCGTGCCGGCGTGGTTCGTCATCTCGGGCTGCACCGTCGCCTGGACGATGCTGCCGCAGATCACGGCGTCCACCGCATTGCCGCCCGCGCGCAGCGTGTCGAGCATCGCCTGCGTGACGATCGGGCTTTGGCTGCTCGCGACCGCGCGCTTGCCGCGCACGACCTCCTTCGGACCCTGGCGCGACATGGGCGGCACGCTGCCGCGCGCTTTCGAGGCCGCGGCTGCTGCAGCAGGCGCAGCGGCAGTCGCGGCGGCAGGCGCAGCGGCGCCCGCCAAGCCCAAGCCCGCCGCCATCAGGAACTCCCGACGATCCGTCTCGCTCACAGCAGACCTCCTGCATCGATGAACCACTCGCGCAACCACGCTGCCGGCCCGCGATCCACGATCAGCTCGACGCGCTCCTCGCCCTGCGGCCGCAGGATCACGGCAAGCTGGGCGAACCGGGTGCGTGTGCAGCGGCCGGGCGACAGCATCGCCTCGGTGAGTTCGAGTCCGGTGCCGCGCGCGAGCAGCTCGCGGACCCGCGACCCGGCCAGCTCGAAGGCCACCAGCGAGTCGGAGACATCCACGACCGCCGCCGTCTGTCCGGCACAAGCGCGGCGCCCCGCATCGACCAAGGCCGCGCCGTCGCCGCTTGCGGAGATCAGCAGCCACCCGTCGGGCGCGAGCCACAGCACCGCGGGATCGACGCCGGCGCTGTGGCCGGGGATCGTGGGCAAGGGCGTGTCGCCGATCCGCAGCGACGCGGCAGCGGCGATCGCGCGGCGCGGCAACTGCAACCGCACCATCGCGCGCGGCGGCAGGACGCGCAGGACCGTGTCTCCGGTCAGCGTCGTCAGCGTCTCATCCATGCGTGCGCTCATCCATGCGTGCGCTCATCCATGCAGGCGCTCCCCCTTCGCATCGTAGAAGGGCGTGGGCACGACCTGCGCGCGGCCGGTGCGGCCGAAGTCGAGGAGCGTGACCGACTGGCCGATGCGTGCGCGCCCGCCGCGCAGCAAGGCGAGCGCCACGCGCTTGCCGAGCGT
Source organism: Steroidobacteraceae bacterium (assembly GCA_044339635.1). GTDB lineage: Bacteria > Pseudomonadota > Gammaproteobacteria > Steroidobacterales > Steroidobacteraceae > UBA964. The sequence continues at coordinate 4,727 of JBIIVD010000060.1, forward strand.
CGGGCTGAAGGCCGCCGAGGTCACCCAACCGTCGCTGCCTTCGTGCGTGCCGTCGAACCGCAGGTGCGCACCCGGTATCAACAAGTCGTCCTCGCCCGTGAGCCCCACCAACTGCAAGCGGTCCGTGCGCAGGTTCTCGGGACGGGTCAACGAGCGCTTGCCCACATAGTCCGCCGGCTTCTTGAGCGCGACCTCGCCCCAGCCGACATCGGCGGGCGAAGTCGTGCCGTCGGTGTCGAGACCGACATGGAGGAAGCCCTTCTCGAGACGCAGCAACAGCAACGCCTCGGTGCCATAGGGCGTGAGGCCGGCGTCGCTGCCCGCCTGTTCGAGCGCGCGCCAAAGCGCGGCGCCCTGACGGGCGGGGACGTTGATCTCGTAGCCGAGCTCGCCCGAGAAGCTGACCCGGTAGAGCCGTACGGGCATCCCGGCCAGCGTGCCGGTGCGCACATGCAGGTGCGGGAACGCCGCGGCGGAGAGGTCGATATCGGTGCCGAGCCGACCCAGGATGGCGCGCGCCTGCGGCCCGGCCAAGGCCACCGTCGCCCACTGCGTCGTGACCGGCGTGACCACCACATCGAGGTCGGGCCACTCGCACTGCCGCCACTCGTCGAGCCAGGCGTTGATGCGCGCGGCGCCGGCGCTCGTCGTGGTGATCACGAAGTGCCGCTCGCCGAGCCGCGCGATCGTGCCGTCGTCGATGATCACGCCGTTTTCATTGAGCATCAGGCCATAGCGGCTGCGGCCGACCTCGAGCGTGCGGACGTTGTTGACATAGAAGGCGTCGAGGAAGCGCGCCGCATCCGGCCCTTCGACCTCGATCTTGCCGAGCGGCGACGCGTCGAACAGGCCCGCGCCGCCGCGCACCGCCCGCACCTCGCGCGCGATCGCCTGGTCTTTCGTCTCGCCGGCGCGCGGATACCACGCCGGCCGCATCCATCCGGAGGCTTCCTCGAACACCGCGCCGAGGCGCTCGTGCTCCGCGTGGGCAGGCAGCCGTCGCCGCGGCGCGTAGAACTCGCCGACCTGCCGCCCGGCGAGCGCGCCGAGCGTGACAGGCGTGTACGGCGGGCGGAATGTGGTCGTGCCCACGGCGTCGGGCGTGCGGCCCGTCAGCGCGGCGACGGTCAGCAGCGCGTTCAGGTTGCTGGTCTTGCCCTGGTCCACCGACATGCCCGTGGTCGTGTAGCGCTTCAGGTGCTCGATGGCATCGAAGCCCTCGCGCAGCGCAAGATCGATGTCGGCGACGGTCACATCGTGCTGCAGGTCGATCCATTGCCGGTGCCGACGCCCGGCCGGGGCGATGCGCTGCGCATCGACGCGCGGGCTCGAGGGCAGTTCCTCGACTGACGGCATCGCGCCGGCAGCATCGACGACGAAGCCGGCGCGGGCCGCCTCGGCCTGCACCGCGCGCGCGGCGCTCGCGAAACAGTCGGCGATCGAATGCGCGCCTGCGAGCGACCCGGCGACCGCGAGCGGTGCCGTACCGGCGACGGTCATGAAGCACTGTCGCTCGGCGTCGAAGGCGAGGCGTCCACGGGCGTGCGACCACAGGTGCAGGGCCGGGGCCCAACCGGCCGAGGTGCCGACGGCATCGCAGGCGAGGCGCAGTCGCTGGCCCTTGTCCGTGATCGGCATGATCTCGACGGCGGCGAGACGGCGGCCGCCCTCGGCGCGCGCGATGACCGAGCCGCCGTGGACGGGCACGCCGGCGGCCTGCAGCGCCTGCGCGAGCCCGTGTGGCGGTTCGGTCCGGCTGTCGATCAGCGCAGGGACCTCGACGCCGGCGCGCACGAGATCAAGCGCCGCCAGATAGGCGGAGTCGTTGTTGGTGGCGAAGACGACGCGCCGGCCTGCAGCGACCGCGAAGCGCTGCGCGTAGGTGCGGACCGCGCCCGCGAGCATCACGCCAGGCAGGTCGTTGCGCTCGAACACCCAGGGCTGCTCGAGGGCGCCGGTCGCGAGCACGATGCCGCGCGGGCGCACCCGCCAGTAGCGGTGTCGGACGCCCGATGCGCTGGCCGACTCGCAGACCCGCTCCAGCAAGCCGACATGCCCGTGGTCGTAGAGACCGAAAGCCGTGGTGGCCCGCAGCAGCGTCACCCGCGGATCGGCCGACAGTGCGGCGAGCGTCTCGGCGACCCATCGCGCAGCCGGCAGGCCATCGATCGTGCTGGTCCCGACGAGAAGATGACCGCCGAACGCTGCGTCCTGCTCGATGAGCATGACGCGGGCGCCCGAACGCGCCGCAAGGCGGGCCGCGGCGAGACCCGCCGCACCGCTGCCCACCACGAGCAGGTCGCAGGTGGCGTTCGCCACATCGTAACGGTCGGGATCCGGCCCGTGCAGCGCATCGCCGAGGCCGGCGGTGCGCCGGATGATCCCCTCGTACGCATGCCACGACGGCCAGATGAAGGTCTTGTTGTAGAAACCGGCGGGCCACAGCGGCGCGACGAGATCGAGTGCGCGGCCCACATCAAAGCGCAGGCTCGGCCAGCAGTTCTGCGGGCGCACCGCGAGACCCTCGCGCACGGGGACGAGCGTCGCACGTGCGCTCGGTTCGAGCCCGTCGCCCTCGCCGATCGCGACCAGCGCGTTGGGTTCCTCGACGCCCGCGCTGAAGATGCCGCGCGGCCGATGGAACTTGAAGCTGCGGCCGACGAGGCGTTCGCCGTGCGCGAGCAGCGCCGAGGCGACCGTGTCGCCCTCGAAAGCGCTCATCGGCCGGCCGTCCCAGCGCCACTGCACCGGTCGTGCGCGATCGATCAGACCGCCGCCGCCGAGACGGAATGCGCCGCCCGTATCGCGGGCGGACATCAGTGGGCCACGCCCGCTGCGGCGCCCTCGTCGATCAGGCGGCCCTGCGCGAAGCGCTCGAGACCGAAGGGCTCGATCAAGGGATGCGGGCGGCCGGTCGCGAGCGTGTAAGCCATCGTCTCGCCGCCAGCCGGGATCGCCTTGTAGCCGCCGGTGCCCCAGCCGCAGTTCACATACAGGCCCGGCACGGGCGTCGGTCCCATGATCGGCGTCGTGTCCGGGGAGATGTCGACGATGCCCGCCCACTGCCGCATGAGCCGCAGCCGCGAGAACGCGGGGAAGAGCTCGAGGCAGGCCTGCACATTGGCCTCGGTGATCGGCAGGCCGCCGCGTTGCGCGTAGGACGCGTACACATCGGCGCCGCCGCCGATGACCATCTCGCCCCGGTCCGACTGGCTCACATACACATGCGCCTTGGCGGACATCACCACCTGGTCGAGCATGGGCTTGACCGGCTCGCTGACCATCGCCTGCAGCGCCATGCTGGTGAGCGGCAGGTCGAGCCCCGCCTTGCGCGCAAGCTCGGTCGAATGCCCGGCGACCGCGAGACAGATGCGCGGTGCGCTGATGCGGCCGAGGTTGGTCTCCACGCCGACGACCGCATCGCCGTCGCGGACGAACCCTTGCACCTCGCAGCCCTGCACGATGTCCACGCCGAGCTGCGTGGCCGCGCGCGCGAACCCCCACACGACCGCATCATGGCGCGAGGTTCCGCCGCGCCACTGCACGCTGCCGCCGACGATCGGGAAGCGTGCGCGCCGGTTCAGCAGCGGCACCAGCCGGAACAGCTCGTCCGTCGTCAGCATCTCGCCGTCGACGCCGTTCGCGCGGCAGGCATTGGTCGCGCGCCGCAGGATCTCGAGCTCGTGGACATCGTGCGCGAGGTTGATCTTGCCGCGCTGGCTCATCATCACGTTGAAGTTGAGTTCGCGCGACAGGCCCTCGTAGAGCTGCAGCGAGCGTTCGTAGAACTTCGAGGACGACAGGTGGAAGTAGTCGGAGCGCGACACCTGCGTGTTGCGGCCGCTGTTGCCCTGGCCGATCGCGCCGCGCTCGAGCACCGCGACGCGGCGCAGCCCGTGTTGCCGGGCGAGGAAGTACGCGGTGGCGAGGCCGTGGCCGCCACCGCCGACGATGACCACGTCGTAGGCCGGTCTCGGCTCGGCGTTCCGCAGCACCCGGGGCCACCGGCGGTGGCCACGCAGCGCGTGCAAGGCGAGACGAAGCAGGGAATACTGGGACACTGGGGCTCGGGGTCGGGAGGATGCTGCGGGCTCCATTGGACAGACGCAGAGCCCGGTCGGCTCCTCAGTCACGGCCCGGCGGGCGCGCCCGGGGGGTTGAGGGAAGCCCCGGACGATGCGTCCATGACGGACAGGCAGACGGAGATCGGCATGGATTCGATGGGTTCTCGCGTCCGCGGCGCGCTGTCCGGGACGCTGGTCTGGGACAACCACGGCTGCATGCCCTTGCGGCCGGCCGATGAGCGTTTCCTGCCGCAACTCGAACGGTATCGCCGCTCGGGGATGCGCATCGTCGGCCTCAATGTGGGCTTCGATGCCGTGCCCTGGGAACAGACCGTGCAGATGCTCGCGGCTTTCCGTCACTGGCTGCGTCGGCACCCCCGGCGGTACCGATTGGCCGAGACCGCCGCCGCCCTGTCGTCGAAGGACCGGCGGTTGGCGGTGTTCTTCGACATCGAGGGCGGCAGCGCGCTGAACGGCCAGTTGAGCCTCGTCGAGCTGTACCGTGACCTCGGCGTCCGGTGGATGTCGATGGCCTACAACCGGAACAACCTGCTGGGCGGCGGCTGCCAGGACACGGACAAGGGGCTGACGAAGTTCGGCCGGGCGGTGGTCACGGAGATGGAGCGGGTGGGCATGACCGTCTGCTGCAGCCATACGGGCCATCGCACCACCATGGATGTGATGCGCCACGCCACGCGGCCGGTGATCTTCTCGCATTCGAACCCGCTCGCGCTCTGGAAGCACAAGCGGAACATCCGCGACGAGGCGATCCGCGCCTGTGCCGCCAC
>JBIIVD010000028.1:0-32269 GCA_044339635.1 Steroidobacteraceae bacterium
TGCCCGTGCTGATCCTGCCGTCGGTGCAGATCAACATCCGCGCGGGCGAGCGACCGCCCGCAGAGGCCAACGGCACGGCGTACCTGAAGATCCCGCTCGACGCGCTCTGAGCCCGCGCGGACGGGGTGGTGTCAGGACCGTCGGCTGTCCCGCGCGACGAACGGCCTGCGCTTCGACACATGCATCTCGATGAGCGCCCGGAAGACTGTGGCACCGTCGGCATCACGCACTTCGACCGGTACTTCCAGCGTCTGCAGGTCTGCGAGCGCGGGCGGCAGGATGCAGCGTGCCGTCGCGACGAGATCGGTCTTGGCGACCGCGAGATAGTCGACGCGCATGCCCTTGGGGATCTAGCGGTGGGTGTCGGGCAGTGTGACCTCGGTGACAAGTCCGCCGGCGAGCTCCGCGAGGTTGCACATCGCGATCGCGTGGACGGTGCCGATGTGGTTCAGCACCGCGCGACGCTTGCGCAGCGCCACTTCGCAGGTTCCCGGCTCGAGCCGCAGGAATGTCGGCCGGATGGTCGCGAAGTAGGGTGCCTTGAGGCAGATCGCGCGGCTGAACAGCCATCGGCCGGCTGCCGAGGCGCGGAGGCGGTTCCAGGTCGACAGGGCTGCGGCAGGCATCGGGGTTCCACGGATCGGGTGGTGGAGGCCGCGGATCGGGGAGGCGGCCGGGACGCTATGATGCGTTGGATGACGATAGCACGCATCCCCGATCCGGCCCGTCGCCGCCCGCGATGAACGATCCCGCCGACGACCAGCCGCGCCTCTCCAAGCGTATGGGCGAGCTCGGACTGTGTTCGCGCCGTGAAGCCGAGCAATGGATCGTCAACGGCTGGGTGCGCGTCGATGGGAAGGTGATCGATGTGCTCGGCACGCGAGTGGACCGCGCGGCGCGCATCGAGGTCGATCCGCGTGCGCGCGCGCAGCAGGCGGAACTCGTCACGGTCCTCCTCAACAAACCCATCGGCTATGTGTCGGGTCAGGCCGAGGACGGCTACGAACCGGCGACGGTGTTGATCCGGCCTGAGAACCGCTGGAGCGGCGATACCTCGGGCCGGCGCTTCGATCCGCGGCATCTTGACGGCCTCGCGCCGGCGGGACGCCTCGACATCGATTCGACCGGGCTCATGGTCTACACGCAGGATGGGCGCATCGCCAAGCACCTGATCGGCGGCAACGACGTCGAGAAGGAGTACCTCGTGCGCGTGCAGGGCTCGCTCGCGCCTGAGGGTCTGGCACGGCTGCGTTACGGGCTCACGTTGGACAACGTGAAGTTGAAGCCCGCCCAGGTCGTCTGGCAGAACGAGGAGCAGTTGCGATTCGGCCTGCGCGAGGGTCGCAAGCGTCAGATCCGCCGGATGTGCGAGATCGTGGGGCTCAAGGTCACGGGCCTGAAGCGCATCCGCACCGGGCGGGTGCTGCTTGGCGCGCTGCCGGTCGGGCAGTGGCGCTATCTGGGGGTGGACGAAGGGTTCTGAGGCGGCGGCGGGCCGGTCCGTATTGCAAATGAGAACGATTCGTATTACCGTTTCGGTCATCGATTCGGCAGAGAAACCCGCCCATGTCGTTCCGCGCCACCCGCACCCTGTCCCTCGCAGGCTGTCTCGCCCTCGGTCTCCTCCCTGGGGTCTCGGCGGCGGCCGAGACGGAGTCCGCTGCGGGACTGGAGGCTGTCGAGGACCTGCCGACGGTGACCATCATCGGTACCCGGGAGGAGGCGCGGCTGGTGCCGGGCGCGGTCGATCTCATCACGATCGAGGAACTCGATCTGCAACGGCCCTTCACCGCCAACGAGGCGCTGCGCCGCGCGCCCGGGGTCAACGTCCGGGACGAGGAGGGCTTCGGGCTGCGCCCCAACATCGGCATCCGCGGCCTGAACCCCACGCGCTCCACCAAGATCACGCTGCTCGAGGACGGTCTGCCGCTCGCCTACGCCCCGTATGGCGATAACGCCAGCTACTTCCATCCGCCGATCGAGCGCTATAGCGGCATCGAAGTGCTGCGGGGCACGAGCGCGTTGGCCTACGGCCCGCAGACGATCGGTGGCGTCATCAATTACCTCACGCCCGACGCGCCGGAAGAGTTCACGGGGTTCATGCAGTTCGGCGGCGGTGCGCGCGAGTACCTGAACGCGCACGCGCGGGTCGGCGGGAGCGGTTTCCTCGCGGACTACGTGCGCAAGCAGGGGGAGGGGGCGCGCGACCATCTCGAGCACGCCATCGACGACCTCAACCTCAAATATTCTGCGGCGCTGTCCAAAGAGCACTCGCTGAAGCTGCGCCTGAGCCTCTATCAGGAAGACTCGACGGTCACGTATTCCGGCTTGACGCAGGCCGAATACGAACGGATCGGCGCCCGCTACAACCCGTTCGAGCACGACGGCTTCGATATCGCACGGCAAGGCGTGTCGCTGTCGCATCGCTGGTCGCCATCGGCGGCGACCAAGATCGACACGAGTGCGTACTACGGCGCCTTCGACCGCGACTGGTGGCGCCAGTCGAGCAGCACCACGGACGGCCAATGCGGCGCCGCTTTCACCGCGCGCCGCCTTGCGGGTCTCGCGGTGGACGTCGATGCCTGCGCGTCGGTGCAGGGGCGGCTGCGCGAGTACGCATTGCATGGCATCGAGTCCCGCCTGCGCCGCAGCAACGGGCGGGGCGAATTCAGCGTCGGCGTCAAATGGCAACTCGAGCGGCAGGACCGGCAGCAGGTCAACGGCGACGGACCGCAGGCGCGCACCGGGCGCGTGGTCGAGGACAACCGCCGCGACACCGATGCGGTCTCGGTGTTCGTGACCCAGCGGTTCGACCTCGGCGCTGTCACCGTCACGCCGATCCTGCGCCATGAGCGCATCGATGCGCAGCGGACCGACCGTCTCACCGGCCGCAGCGGCGACACTCGTGTCACGAAGACGATGCCGGGCATCGGCATGACCTGGAACATCGATGCCACGCTGACCGCGTTCGCGGGTGTGCACGAGGGCTTCTCCCCGCCCCGCGTCGAGGACCTCATCGCCGGCAGCGGCACGGTCACCGAAGTCGATCCCGAATCATCGACCAACTTCGAGATCGGCTTGCGCGGCGAACCGGTCGATGGCGTCCGACTGCAGCTCGCCTACTTCCGCAATGATTTCGACAACCTGATCGCGGTGGGGTCGATCGCGGGCGGCGCGACGCCGCTCTCCCAGGGCGAGGCGCTGTTCGCGGGTATCGAGGCGAGTTCCGCGTTCCAGTGGCCGGGCGGCGGGTTCGGCAACGTGGCGCTCACCTGGCTCGACAAGGCCGAGCAGACGACGGCGTTCCGCAACGTCGCGAACCAGGCGACAGTGGGTGTCGCAGGCAATCGTCAGCCTTATTCGCCGGAGTTCACGGCGACGGTGGCGCTCGGATTCGCCAAGGGTCCGTTGTCGGTGCAGGTGGACCTTCAGCACCTGTCCGAGCAGTTCTCGGACTTCGCCAACACCGTCGCGGGCAGCGCCGACGGCCAGCGCGGCATCATCGATGCGCACACGCTCTTGGGCGCGACCATCAACTACACGCACGACGACCGTTGGCAGGGGTTCCTGACGGTCAAGAACCTCACCGACCAGACCTACATCGTCGATCGGACCCGCGGCATCCAGCTCGGGATGCCGCGCCTCGTGCAGGCGGGGGTCCGCGTCAACTTCTAGGCGGCGAGATCTGGGGCGAGGGGCGGTGTTCGGGCATCCGACGACCCTCGATCGCGAGACCCGCGTGACCGCGACCACCCGCACGTGGGCGGTGCACGCCTCGAGGTTGTGGACGCTGTCACCCTCTTGGCGTCTCGACCTTGGCGTGCGCGCCGATCATCGTGACCGTCCGGGCAGCAGCACGGGATGGTCGCCACGGCTCGCGATGGAATACGAGTTCGGCGATGGCCGCTTCCTGCGGGCGAGCGCCGGTCGCACCACGCAGGGCCAGCGGGCGGATGAGCTGCAGGTGGCTGACGGCGAACCGGTGTTCCATGCCGTGCAGAAGGCCGATCAACTGGTGGTCGGCTATGAACAGTTGATGGCCGATCGCGGCGCGTGGCGCATCGAGGCCTACCACAAGCGCATCACGGATCCGGCGCCCCGTTACGAGAACATCCTCGATCCGGTCTCCATCGTCCCTGAGATGGAGATCGACCGCGAACGGATCGCGCCTGACAGTGCAGTGGCTTACGGCGTCGAGTTTTCGGGGCGCTATGCCTTCGACCGGCACTGGTCGGCGTTCCTCAACTACGCCTGGTCGGAGGTCGAGGACGGGTTCGGTGAGGTCGATGTGCCCCGCGCCTGGAACCAGCAGCATTCTTTGGTGGCCGGCGTGCTGTGGCGCGACGGGCTTTGGAGCCTCTCCGGGCAGGGATCCTGGCACACGGGATGGAGTCGGACGGAATTCACCGAGGACGCGGCGGGCGGCCTCTCGCCCGTGGTCTCCGACCGCAACCGTGCCCGTTGGCCGTCGCAGTGGAGCTTCGACCTGCGCGCCGCGTGGCAGCGACCGTTGGCGCACGGCGCGCTGCAGGTGGCGCTCGACGTCAACAATGCCACGGACCGCAGCAACCCCTGTTGCACGGATTTGAGCAGCGTGGGCGGCGTGCTGCGGGTGCAGACCCGTTCGTGGCTGCCGCGTTACGTGAACCTCGGCGTGGTGTGGAGCCTGCCGTAGCGACTCGTCGCTGCGGCGGTCCGGATCATCCGGCCTCCAACCAGTCTAGCGCCTCGTCCCAGAGCGCTGCCGCCTGCGTGCGGAAATACCCCATGTGGCCGATCTCCCGCAGACCCAGCGTGCGCGGATCGAGCGTGATGCGTTCCACCGGCGCGCCGCTGTAGGCGCCCATGAACGCGTCGCGCGAAGCGGGCGTCGCCCACTTGTCATCGACCGAATTGACGGCGCGGATCGGCGTGCGCACTGCTGCGAAGCGTGCAGTGAGGCCAGGCAGCGCGGGGTCCTCGAAGAAATACCGCGGCCGGCTGCACCACTTGCGCCACTGGTAGAAGACATCGCGCGGCAGGTCCTCGCCGAGCCCGAGCGCGCTCCAGGCGAGATAGCCGCGGGTATGCACCAGCAGCGGTCCGATGACGCGCCACAGCGCATGTACCCGCAGCTGTTCGAGTGGCGGCATCCAGCCGTGCCAACCCGCGCCGGTGGCGAAGGTGACGAGACGTTGCACCTTCGGGTGGTTGGGCAGCAGACCGAGCGCGTGTCCGCCATAGGAGTGCCCCACCATCCGCAACGGCGCGTCGCCGCGTGCCGCCACGAGGTCGACGAGGGCGGCGAGGTCGAGCTGCGCCCAGTCGAGGTAGCTCATGCGGAAGCCGCGTAGGCTCGGCGGCGCCGACAGCCCCACGCCACGGTAGTCGAGGGTCCAGACCGCATGACCGCGCGCGGCGGCGGTCGTGGCGAAGCGGGCGTAAAAACCCTGCGGCACGGCCGTGGCACCGGCGACGATCAGGTGGCCGATGCGGCGCCCGGGCGGGGCGTACCGTTTCGCCCGCAGCGGGTAGCCGTCGGTCGCCTCGAATGCGATGTCTTCCGTCGTGTCCATCCTGTGGCCCCCACCGTAGCCGCGCTCTGCAGGGCGGTCAACGTCGCGACGTGTTGAAGCTGACCGGGGGCGGGGCGGTGGTCGCCGCGACCGCACCGCTCGCGGGTTGCAGCGGGGTCGGGATCTCGCAGGCTGCGCGCGGACCGTGGCGCACGGCCGGCCAGTACGACGATCCGCGCAAGGGCGTACTGTCCTGCGCGATGCCGCGACGCGAAGTCGAGCTTCAGCTGTCGGCGTTGGAGGCGCTGCGGGGCTGGCTGGACAAGGACCGGGAGGACTGATCGTTTCTCGTCTATTTCCTCGCGAATCGTTGCACACGCCGGTCCCGTCTTTGTGCACTGCATTGTCACCGACTGCGTCAGCGGTGTGCTATATCTGCTGACGGTGCATGCTTGGACCGTGGAATGGCGCGTCGGACCGACCGGCGCAAGGGAGACGACACCATGAACACCAAGACGCTGCTGCTGCGCTACACCCTGATCCTCGCTTTGTTCGCGCTGGGGTGGGTGATCGCGCCCGCGACAGCCGCCGCCGCGGACGCAGCGCCGGCCGGGCAGTTCTTCCAGGCCCTGCAGCAGCTCTGCGGCAAGCGGTTCGCCGGTGCGATCGTCGCCGACCAACCGCCGCCTGCGGCGGACGACCCGTTCACCGGCCGTGCGCTCGAGATGCATGTCCGGGATTGCAGCGCCGATGAGGTACGCATCCCGTTCGCCGTGGGCGAAGACCGCAGCCGTACTTGGGTCATCACCCGGACGGCGACGGGCTTGCGTCTCAAGCACGACCATCGTCACTCGGACGGTACGCCGGATGTGCTGACGATGTACGGCGGCGACACCGTCGCGCCCGGCACCGCACAGCGCCAAAGTTTTCCGGCGGATGCCGAGACCTTGACGCTGTTCAAGGCCCAGGACCGGGCGGTCTCGCTCACCAATGTCTGGTCGCTGGAGCTCGTCGAGGGGCAGCACTTCGTCTACGAGCTCGCACGGCCGACGGGGCGCCTGTTCCGGGTGAAGTTCGCGATCGCGGGTGCTGATCGCTAGCGACCTGCGGTCGCTGGGTCAACGGGCGATCAGGTCGCGGTCGAGATGGCGCGCGCTCATCCAGAAGCAGGCGGCAGCCACCGGCAGGAACAGCGCGGTGACCATCATCGAACTGCGCAGGCCCTCAGCGTAGGCCGCGCCGCAGGCGGCCTGCTGCGCCGCAGGCAGCGCGCCTGCGACCTTGGGGTTGCAGGCCGACGCATCGAGCACACCGCCGAAGCCGCGCGCTTCGAGGCCGAGGCCGATGAAGGTGTCGCTCAGGACGCCGATCAACTGCGGGCCGATGCCGTTGCCGACCAGCGCGACGATGAAGAGGAGGATGGCGATGGCCGAGGCGCGCGAGGACTGCGGCACCACGCCTTGGCCGATGGTGTACTGCGCGCCGAGATAGCCGTAGTGCAGCAGCATGGCCATCACCCAGAAGACGAAGGCCGCTCGCAGGTCTTCGGTGATCAGGCTGAAGGCGAGCAGGTAGAGCAGTGCAGCGGCCGTCAGCAGCAGGGCAGGCAGCCGCGCCACCCACTGGATCGAGCGCCGGACGAGCCGCGAGGTCAAGTAGCCAGCGGCGATCGTGCCGGTCGCGCCGGCGATGCTGAGCGGCACGCCGAAGCGCAAGGCGAACTCGCCCGGGGGCATGCCGTGCAGGCGCTGCATCATCGGCGCCTGGAACGCCGAATAGCCGTAGCCGACCATCGCCACCAGCGACGCGGCGGCGGTCATGTACCAGAAGCTCGGCTTGCCGAGCAGCAGCCGCAAGGTGGCGCCGATGCCGCTGCGCGGCGGCGTCACGATCTCGGGCGGGTCGGACCAGCCGCGCGGCGGTTCGCGCACCGTCAGCAGCACGACGAGCGCGAACAGCACGCCGGGCACGCCCAAGGCGAGGAACGCGAAGCGCCAACCGTAGCCTGCGCCCCAGCCGAGCGCTTCGGGCAGGCCGCCCAAGCCGAAGAAAGACAGCACGGCGACGACCTTGTGGTCGGGCAACTGGCCGAGCGGACCCCCGATGAGGAAGGCGAGGGCGGTGCCCGCCATGACGCCGGTCGAGTAGATCGACAAGGCCTTGGGCCGCTCTGAGGGACGGTAGTAGTCGGCGATCACGGAATTGGAGGGCGGGTTGCTGCCTGCCTCGCCGATCGCCACGCCGATGCGCGCGATGAGCAGGAACAGGAAACCGTCCGCGAGCCCGCACAGTGCGGTCATCAGCGACCAGAGCGCGATGCAGAGGGCGATGATGGCGATGCGGTTGTAGCGGTCGGCCGCCATGGCGATGGGGATGCCCATCAGGGCGTAGAACAGCGCGAACGGCGGACCGGCGAGGAAGCCGAACTGGGTGTCGCTCAGCCCGAAGGTCGTGATCACCGGCTGGGCCAGCACGCCAAGCAGCGCCCGGTCGATGAAGTTCAGGGTATAGACCAGCGTCAGCGTCAGCAGCACGTACCAGCGATAGGGTGCGCTGCCGAAGTCGCGGCCGGTGGCGGGGACGTCCGTGGTCGTGCTCACCCGCCGACTATAGCGCGGACGCCGACCCGGTTATCATGCCGGCAGTATCAAAATTTGAGCCATCGCCGGGTTGGGATGTCGCCCCATGGCACGCTTCGAGAAACTCCAGGACCTCTTCGGGCTGCTCGGCCGCACGCGCGAGCCGCAGCCTTTGGCGGCGCTCTGCGACCAGTTGGGGGCCTCGCCGGCCACGGTCAAGCGCCTGATCGCGTTCCTGCGCGAGCAGCGGGGCGTCGACATCCGTTTCGATCGTGATCAGGGCGGATATCGCCTGGAGCGTGGTCCCGAGGACCTGCGCACCGCGGCGCTGCTCGGGCTGTCGGGCGTGGAACTCTCGGCGCTGCTCGAGGCCGAGGCGATCCTGGAACAGATCCCGCCGGGGTTCGTGCGTGACGAGACGCAGTCGGCGCGCGCCAAGCTCGGCAAGGTCCGGCAGCGCGCGCTCGGGCAGGGCTCGCTGCGCGACCGCGTGCGCCTGCGCATGTCGCAGCTGCGGCGCACCAGCGCGGACGCCTTCGGCACGGTGCTCTCGGCGCTGCGTTCGGGGCGTCGCCTCGAATTCGGCTACCGCAGCCGCAGCCGCGACGAGGACAAGACCCGGCGCTGTTCGCCGTTGCGGCTCACCTTCTATCGCAGCAACTGGTATCTCGCCGGTTGGTGCCACGAGCGCGAGGAGCTGAGGGTGTTCTCGGTGGACCGCATCGCGCGGCCGCGCTGTCTCACGGAGGCCGCCTATGCGCCACCGACCGAGCTCGTGGCGGCGGAGCTCGACTCCAGCTACGGCATCTTCACCGGCAAGGCCGACCAAGTAGCCGTGCTCCGGTTCTCGCCGCTCGCGGCGCGTTGGGTCGGCGAAGAGGAATGGCACCCCGGCGTGCAAAGCGAGCCGCAGCCCGACGGCGGCGTGATCCTGCGCATCCCCTACAAGCACGAGACCGAGCTCGTGATGGACATCCTGCGCCATGGCCGCAACGTCGAGGTGTTGGGGCCCGCCGGATTGCGGCGGTCCGTGGCGATCGAACTCGGTAAGGCGGCCGTGAAGTACCGCTCGGAATGGAGCACGCGCACCCGGCGCTGAGCGCGCCGCTGCGCGCGCGTCGCCGCAACCCCGCCGCTCAGCCCTTGAGCGCGGTCAAGACCTCGTCGAGCATCTTTTTGGCGTCGCCGAACAGCATGCGGTTGTTGTCGCGGAAGAAGAGCGGGTTGTCGACGCCCGCGTAGCCCGAGGCCATCGAGCGCTTCATCACGATCGAGGTCTTGGCCTTCCAGACCTGCAGCACGGGCATGCCGGCGATCGGGCTCGTCGGATCGTCCTCGGCCGCCGGGTTCACGATGTCGTTGGCGCCGATCACCATCGCGACATCGGTGTCCGGGAAGTCGTCGTTGATCTCGTCCATCTCGAGCACGATGTCGTAGGGGACTTTGGCTTCGGCGAGCAGCACGTTCATGTGACCGGGCATGCGTCCGGCGACCGGGTGGATGCCGAAGCGCACGTTGACGCCCTTTTCGCGCAGGAGCTTGGTGATCTCGAACACCGTATGCTGGGCTTGTGCGACCGCCATGCCGTAGCCCGGCACGATGATCACGTGCTTGGCGCTGCGCAGCATCTCGGCGGTCTCGACGGCGCTCACCGGGACGGCCTCGCCCTGCGGCTCGCTGGAGGCGCCCGCTGCGGCCGCGGCGGGTGCGCCACCGCCGAAGCCGCCGGCGATGACACTGATGAAGTTGCGGTTCATGGCGCGGCACATGATGTAGGACAGGATGGCGCCCGAGGATCCGACCAACGCGCCGGTGACGATCAAGAGGTCGTTGGCGAGCATGAAGCCCGTGGCCGCCGCGGCCCAGCCGGAGTAGCTGTTGAGCATCGACACCACGACCGGCATGTCGGCACCGCCGATCGCCATCACCATGTGGATGCCGAAGAGCAGCGCGATCACGGTCATGATGAGGAGCGGCGTCATGCCGGCATCGACGCTGCCGGCGCCGGCGAACTGCACCCCGAGCCAGACGACGACCAGCAGCGCGGCGAGGTTGAGCCAATGCCGCGCGGGCAGCAGCAGCGGCTTGCCGCCGATCTTGCCGGAGAGCTTGCCGAAGGCCACCACTGAACCGGAGAAGGTGACGGCGCCGATCAGGATGCCGAGGTAGATCTCGACGAGGTGGATGGACTTCTCGGCGCCCTCGTAGACGACCGAGGTGTCCACATAGCTCGCGAAGCCGACGAGGCAGGCCGCGAGGCCGACCAGGCTGTGCATCAGCGCGACGAGTTCGGGCATCTGCGTCATCTGCACGGTGCGCGCGGCGTAAAGACCGATCGCACCGCCGATGACCAGCGCGCCGACGATCCAGGGCAGGCCATCGGCGAGCTCGACGCGCGGGCCGAAGATCGTGGCGAGCACGGCGAGCGCCATGCCGACCATGCCGAAGAGGTTGCCGCGGCGCGCGGTCTCGGGGTTCGAGAGGCCGCCGAGGCTCAGGATGAAGAGGATGGCGGCGCCCAGGTAGGCGACGGTGGCGAGGTTTTCGGTGAGCATGCGGGCGGCTCCCTTATTTGCGGAACATCGCGAGCATGCGACGCGTGACGGCGAAGCCGCCGAACATGTTGATGGCGGTGAGCACCAGCGCCACCACCGCGAGGCCGAGGATGAGGTTGTCGGGCCGGTCCGTGGCACCGCCGGCGAGCGGCGGCACCACCTGCACGAGCGCACCCACCGCGATGATGCTGGAGATGGCGTTGGTGACGCTCATGAGCGGCGTGTGCAGCGAGGGCGTGACGTTCCAGACCACCATGTAGCCGATGAAGCAGGCCAGCACGAACACCGTGAAGTGGCCGAGGAACGCCGCCGGCGCGAACGTGCCGACCAGCCAGAAGAGGACGGCGGCGACCGCCGAGACCCCGAGCAGGCTGCGCGTCGACATCGGCTCGCCGCCACCGCCGTGGCCATGCGCGGATTTCTTGGCGGGCGCGGCGGCTGCGGCCGCCGGCTTCGCCGCGGGTGCCGCCGCAGGTTTGAGCGGCGGCGGGGGCCAGGTGATCGCGCCGTCCTTGATGACGGTGAGGCCGCGGATGGCGTCGTCGTCCATGTTGACGTCGAGCGTCCCGTCCTTCGCCTTGCAGAGCTCTTCGGTGAGGCGCAGGAGGTTGTTGGCGTAGAGCGTCGAGGACTGGCGTGCGAGGCGGCTCGCGAGGTCGGTGTAGCCGACGATCGTGACGCCGTGGCGCACCACGGCCTCGCCCGGCACGGTGAGCTCGCAGTTGCCGCCCTGTTCGGCGGCCATGTCGACGATGACGCTGCCCGGCTTCATGCTCTGCACCATCTCGGCGGTGATGAGCCGCGGTGCGGGCTTGCCGGGGATGAGCGCCGTCGTGATGATGATGTCGACCTCGCGGGCCTGCTGCGCGTACATCGCGCGCTGCGCCTGCTGGAAGCCCTCGCTCATGACCTTGGCGTAGCCGCCGCCGCCCGAGCCTTCTTCCTCGTAGTCGACCTTCACGAACTCGCCGCCGAGCGAGACCACCTGGTCGGCGACCTCGGCGCGGGTGTCGTTGGCGCGCACGATGGCGCCCAAGTTGGCGGCGGCGCCGATGGCCGCGAGCCCGGCGACGCCGGCGCCGGCGATGAAGACCTTGGCGGGCGGGATCTTGCCGGCGGCGGTGATCTGGCCGTTGAAGGGACGTCCGAAGGCGTGCGCGGCCTCGATGACGGCGCGGTAGCCGGTGACGCCGGCCATGGAGGTGAGGGCGTCCATCTTCTGCGCGCGCGAGAGCTGCCGCGGCAACGAGTCGATGGCGAGCACGGTGGTCTTGCGCGCGGCGAGCTGCTGCATGAGCTCCGGGTTCTGGGCCGGCCAGACGAAGCCGATGAAGGTCGACCCCTCGCGCAATTGCGCGGCCTCGGCGGCGGTCGGCGGGCGGACCTTGAAGACGACGTCGGCGGCGGCGTAAAGCTCGGCGGCGGAGCCTGCCACCGTGGCGCCCGCGGCCCGGTAGGCCTCGTCCGAGAAGTTCGCGGACTCGCCGGCTCCGCGCTCCACGCAGACCTGGAAGCCGAGCTTCAGGAGCTTCTCGATCACCTCGGGGACGGTGGCGACGCGCTTCTCGCCGGCGAAGGTCTCGCGCGGCACTCCGATCGTCAGGGGCATGGGAACCTCGTCGGCGGGCGGGTTATACCTTGGTATGTTATACTTTAATATTACCCGCTCACCCCCGGTCATGCCGCTAGAATCGGGCATGGATCCACAGTTTTTCCAGACCGTCGCCCTGGTCACCATCTTCGGCGGCTTCCTCGCCAACGAGTGGCGCCGGGGCGAGCTTCGGCCGCGCATGGCCGGTCGCGAGGACGATCGGCTCGATATCGCCATACTCTTCATGTTCCCGGTCGTGTTCTCTGCGGTGTTCGCGGCCTCGACCGCGCTCTGCGCCTGGCTGATGCCGGCGCAGCGCGATGCGCTCGCCCACTGGCCCTGGTGGGCGATGCTCGGCACGCTGCTCGTCGCCGATGACTTGACGCAGTACCTCTGGCACCGGCTCTCGCACACCAGTCTGATGTGGCCGTTGCACCGCGTGCACCATTCGGCCGCCTACATGAGCGTGCGCGTGGTCTACCGGAACAACGCGCTCTATTACGCGATGATGCCGGGGCTCTGGTTGAGCGGCGCGCTCGTGTTCCTGGGCTTCGGCTGGGTGTACGTCGGCTATGCGGTGGTCAAGATCGCGGTCATCATCGGCGCGCATTCCAGTTGGCGTTGGGACGAGGCGCTCTACAAGATCCCTGCTTTGCATCCGCTCATGTGGGTGCTGGAGCGGACCATCTCGACCCCGGCCACGCATCATGCGCACCACGCCCTCACGCAGGATGACGGCGTCGGCCACTACGCCGGCAATTTCGGCAACCTGCTTTTCCTCTGGGACGTGATCTTCGGGACGGCGCGCATCACGCGCCGTTATCCACCCGCCTACGGACTCGCTGACGACCGCGCGCACGGTACCGAGCGCTGGGCGACACAGATGTTCTATCCGTTCCTGCGCTCGCGGCGCACCGCTACGGCCCTGTCCTGGCCGCCGGGGCGTCCGCCGCAGCCGGAGCGTCCATCGCAGCCGGAGGCTGCGCCGGGTCGGGCAGGATCGAGGTCAATTCCTCCATCAGCGTGATCGCGGCGGCGCGGGCGAGGCGCTCGATGCGCTCGGGCGGGGTGTCATCGCCCGTCTCGTAGGTCATGGCCGGGATGCCATAACGCTGGTACAGCCAGGTCTTGGCGGTGGGGTTCTGCGGGTTGTGGGAGGGACTGCGCGCGACCGGTTCGCCGGGCAGGCGCGCGTCCAGCCTCGCGAGCCACGCGGCGTATGAGAATCCGTTGCGCATCCTGTCCTCGTCGCGCTGCGTGTAGAGCACGTCGCGCCGCGTCGAATGGAAATCCACGACCATCGCCAGTTCGCCCGCCGGGTCCGCCTCGATGCGGGCGATGAGCGCGCCCACCCGTGCGATCTCGGGCTGCGAGAACCGGCCCCAGTCCCGGTTGAGGTCCGTACCGCCGGCGCCGTTGCGCCAATGGCCGCGTTCGACGCCATCCGGATTCAGCAGCGGCACGACGACCACCCGGTGCGTCCCGCGGAAGCGGCGCGCCAAGGGCGTATCGGCGAAGAGCTCGCTGACGAAGTGTTCGAGCGATGCGGCGCCGCTGACCTCGGGTGGGTGCTGCCGGCCGGTGATCACCAGCGTACGCGGTCGCGCCTGCGCCGGATCCGACTGGACCATCAGGATCTCGCGATCTTCGCGCGAGCGTCCCAGCACGGAGACCGCGAGGTCGGGACGCGCCGCCCATGCGCGCGTCCAGTCGTCATGCCGGCGGGCGGGCCACGGCTCGCGTGCCGCGACGTAGGTGGAGCCCGCCTGCAGGGTCAGGCGCAACGTGGCCGAGCCGTCGGCTTGGACGGTCACCGATCCGCGGTCGAGGGCGCGCCACGTGAGTCCGTCTGCGCTCACGAAGGGTGCGTAACGGTGTTTGGCGCCCTGATATTCCAGCCGCGTCAGCAGGTCGCGCGGCGCGGCCGACTCGATGCGGAAGGCGTACCAGGGACTCGGGTTGATGTCCGCGTTCTCGGGGGCGATGCGCACCACGATCTCGTCCGGCCCCGGTCGTCGGCAGCCGGATGCGCGGGCGGTCGGGAAGTCGGTGCGGATGGCGAGATCGCCGAACTCGCAGGAGCGGTCTGTTGTCGGCGAGATCGTCGGCCCGGCCACCGGCACGCCGGGGGGGCGGACGACGCAGGCCGGAAGCAGCGCGAGGCAGGCGACCGCCGCGACGATGCGCGACGGGGATCTACGGGCGGCGATGCGGGGGGCTGTCAAAGGTCGTTCCTCCGGAATGAGTCGAGGTCGATGCCATGGCGCGCGACCTTGTCGTAGAACGTCTTGCGGGGGATGCGCAGGATCTCGAGACAGGATTTCACGTCGCCGCGCGTGCTGCGCAGCGCATCGCGGATGAGCCCAGCCTCGAAGCGCTCGATGCGGTTCGGCAAGGGATCGGTCGGGGCCGCGCCGCTCGATGCCCCGACCTCGAGGCTGATGCCGAGGATCAGGCGCTCTGCGAAGTGGCTCAGTTCGCGCAGGTTGCCGGGCCAATGATGGCTGTAGAGGTAGGTCTGGGCTGTACGGCTGAGGTCGGGCACCGCGCGTTTGAGGCGCCGCCCTGCGGCGGCCAGCAGGTCGCCGAGCAGCGGCGCCAGGTCCTCCCGTCGCTCGCGCAAGGGCGGCAGGCGCAGCGTGAGCGTGTTGAGCCTGAAATAGAGATCGGACCGGAAGCTCCCGTCGGCGCAGGCGCGCGCCAGGTCCCCGGTCGAGGCGGCGATGACCCGGCAGGTCGCCGGACGCGTCCAGTCGCGTCCGCCCGCCTCGCCGTGCGCGTCCGGTGCCGCCTCCAGCGCCGCGATGAGCCGGGCCTGCAAGGGTGGCGGCAGCCGGTCGATGTTCTCGAGGAATAAGGTGCCGCGTTCCGCCGCTTCGAGACGTCCGGCGCGGCGCCGGGCGAGTCCGCCCGCCGCGGGTGCGCTGCCGAAGAGTTCGGCGTCGAGCAGTGTCTCGGGGAGCGCGGCGCAGTCGACCACCACGAACGGCCGTTGCCGGCGTGGACCGGAATCGTGCAGCGCGCGCGCGAGCGACACCTTGCCGGTGCCGGTCTCACCCACCACCAGCATCGGCACGTCGGCGTCGGCGAGCTCGCGTACGAGCGCACGCAGGGCGCGGATCCGGTCGCTGTCGCCCCGCAGCGGCAGCGGCACGCCGGCCTCTGCCGTCGGGTCGCGCAGCCGGCGGTTGTCGAGCACGAGACCGCGTTGCTCCGATGCGTTGCGCACGCTGATCACGAGGCGTGCCGCGGCGAACGGTTTGGTCAGGAAATCGTAGGCGCCCTCGCGCATCAGCTCGACCGCTTCCTGCACGGCGGCGTGGCCGGTGACGATCAGCACCGGGATCTCGGGATCGATCTGCCGTACGCGGCGGAACGCCTCGCGGCCGTCCATGCCCGGCATGCGGATGTCGGTGACGATGACGCCGTCGAATTGCGGTGTGAGACGGTCGATCACGCCGCCCACCTCGGCGTGCGCCTCGACATCGAACCCCTCCAAGGCGAGCGACTGCTCGATCACGGTCCGGACGTCCCCATCGTCCTCGAAGAGCAGCACCCGCTGCGGATCGGTGGGCCGGTTCATGCGCGCACCGCCGGGAAGCGCACCACGAAGCTCGCGCCCCCGTGTTCCGAGCGCTCGTGGCTCAGCGTCGCGCCGTACTCGGCGAGCAGGTCCTTGCAGATCACGAGACCGAGTCCCAGACCGAGCGGCTTGCTGGTGGAGAACGGCATGAAGAGCTGCGCCAGTTGGGCGGGCGCGACCCCGGGGCCGTTGTCGCAGATGCGGATCGACACCGCACCAGTCGCGTCCTCGCGCTGCACGCGGATGCGGATGAGCGGCGCAGGCCGGTCCTGCAGCGCCTCGAGCGCGTTCTGCAGCAGGTTGACGAGCACTTGTTCCAGTCGTACGCGGTGCGCGACGACGGTGACCGCGTCCGCCGGCTCCTCGCGCTGGATGCGCACGCGCTGCGACTTGGCGAGCGCATCGAGCAGCAGCAACGCGCCGTCGATGGCATCGCCCACGCGCAGCGTCTCCGGCGCGGCGTCCGACTTGCGGGAGAACAGCCGCAACTCGTTGGTGATGAGCCCGATCCGGTCCGTGAGTGCCGCCACGGAGCCGAGGCTGCGCTCCACCGCGGCGGCATCGCCGCGCCGCAGCAGCACCGCCGCGTTGTCGACATGGCCGCGGATGGCGGCGACCGGTTGGTTGATCTCGTGGGCGACGCCGGCGGAGATCTGTCCCAGCACGGCAAGGCGGTTGGCCTGCATCAGGTCGGCGCGCAACTGCTGCACGCGCGATTCGGCGCGCGAGCGCACCACCCACAGCAGCCCGAGACCGAGGCACAGCAGGGCGCCTGCGAGGCCGCCGGTCGTCCAGCCCAGCGCGCGCGCAGTGAGCCGGCCGCGCCGGATGTCGCGCGTCGCGACCAGGGTCCAACCGGGCTGCGTGGCCTCGGTCGTGATCCGCAGGAGATCGGCGGCGGGGCGCGCCGCGACGGGATCGCGCGAGAACCGCAGCCCGGGGTCGGAGGTGATGAGCACGGTGCCCGCGGCGTCGGTGACGAAGGTCTGTTCGCCGCCCGCCCGCCAATTGCGCTCGAGCGCGCCGAACTCCACCTTGACCACGACCACGCCGCTGCGGTCCCAGAGCCGCTGGGCCAGATAGAGACCCGGGATGCCGCTCACCGTGCCTTGGGCAAAGAATTCACCGCTGCCGCGCGTCATGGCGTCCCGGAAGTAGGGCCGGAACGAGTAGTCCTTGCCGACGAAGCTGGTCGCGGAGTCGTGGTTGCTCGAGGCGACGGTGACGCCGTCGGCGCCGATGAGGTACAGGGTCGCAGCGCCGTCGCGCAGCGCGAGGGCGGCGAAGCGCGGGTTGAGCCGAGCGATGACGTCGTTGCGGCCCTCGGCGTCGGTCCGTCGGGCGAGCGCATCCGAGAGCGTGCGGTCCTCGGCGAGCACGGCCGGCAGCAGACGATGCCGCTCGAGTTCGCTGCGCAGGAGTTCACGGCGCAGCAGCAGGTCGGTGCGCAATTGGTCCGACTGGCGATCGGTCTCGCGGCGCTCGGCGATGGTGCCGCCGACCCAGGCCAAGGCCGCGACGGTCGCGAGCGCGGCGAGCGCCGCTGCGATCGTCGGCCCGATCGCGCGCAGCCGGGGGGAGACTCGATCCATACCCACAGCATATCGATTGGGCGGTCTTCCACACAAACGGGCTGGGTTTGTGCGTAAATCCGCACATTTTGATGCCATAATTCCAGTCGAAACAATAAGTTATGAACACGCTGACGATGTTGTCAGCCGTCCGCCGGGCGGTTGTAATCAGCCTGTGAGCGCAACCGTCCCCGAGTTCGCCGCGCCGCGACCGGCGTGGTGGAAGGCCCTGTATGCCCAAGTGCTGATCGCGATCGTGGTCGGCGGGGCATTGGGTCATTTCGCGCCCGACATCGCCGTCGCGCTCAAGCCCTTGGGCGATGCCTTCATCAAGCTCGTGAAGCTCATCATCGCGCCGGTGATCTTCCTCACCGTGGCCGCAGGCATCGCGAGCATGAGCTCGTTGGCGCGGCTCGGCAGCACCACCGCGAAGGCGATGGGCTATTTCCTGGTGGTCTCCACCCTCGCGCTGGTGGTGGGTCTCGTGGTCGCGAACGTCGTGCGACCGGGGGAGGGCATGGGCGTGGACCCGCGCACCCTCGATAGCGCCGCCGTGAGCGGCTATGTGGGCAAGGCGGAGGAGCAGGGCATCGTCGCTTTCCTGCTGTCCATCATCCCCGACACCTTCGTCGGTGCCTTCACCGGCGGCCAGATCCTGCCGGTGCTGTTCGTCGCCATCCTGTTCGGCGTGAGCGTCGCCGGGCTCGGCGACTCGCGCAATCGTGTCGTCGACGGCCTGCATTCGGTCAGCGAAGTGTTCTTCCGCATGGTGAACCTGCTGATGCGCTTCGCGCCCATCGGCGCGTTCGGCGCCTTCGCGTTCACCATCGGCAAGTACGGCATCGGCGCCATCGCCAACCTCGCGGCGCTCATCGCGACCTTCTATCTGACCTCGGCGCTGTTCATCGCGGTGGTGCTGGGGCTGATCGCGCGCGCCGCGGGCTTCCGCCTGTGGGACCTGTTGGCGTACCTCAAGGAAGAGCTGTGGTTGGTGCTCGGCACCAGCTCCTCCGAGTCGGCGCTGCCCTCGCTGATGCGCAAGCTCGAGCAGGCGGGTTGCAGCCGCTCGGTGGTCGGCCTCGTGGTGCCGACCGGTTATTCGTTCAACCTCGACGGCACCAACATCTACATGACCTTGGCGGCGCTGTTCATCGCCCAGGCGACGGGCGTCGAGCTCAGCCTCGGCGAACAGCTGCTGCTGTTGCTGGTCGCTATGATCAGCTCCAAGGGCGCGGCCGGCGTGACCGGCGCCGGCTTCATCACGCTCGCGGCGACGCTCGCCGTGGTGCCCTCGGTGCCGGTGGCCGGGATGGCGCTGATCCTCGGCATCGACCGCTTCATGTCCGAGTGCCGCGCCATCACCAACTTCATCGGCAACGCGGTCGCCACCGTGGTGGTGGCGCGCTGGGAAGGCGCCCTCGACGAAGCCGCGCTCGCCAAGGCCCTGCGACCCAAAGATTTTCCGATGCCGGACGCCCGTCCGGACTGAACCTGTTTCCAGAGGAGAGGGAGATGCCCATGCAACGCTCGAAGACCCAGACCCCGAACGCCGTCGCCGCGCTCGTCGCCGCGCTCGTGGTCGCCTCGGCCGCCTCCGCCCAGCAGGCTGCGACGCCCACCGCCGACCAGCTGGCCGAAGTGGTGGTGACCGGCTCGCGCATCAAGGGCGCCTCGGATTCGGGCGCCATCGCGGTGTCCGTCATCGACGCGGAGCAGCTGGAGGCCTTCGGCAAGTCCTCCACCGGCGAGATCCTCGAGAACCTCGCGCAGGCGGGCAGTTTCGAGATCAATCCGGCCGCCGACGGCCCGAACGACGCGCGCGGCGACATCGCCACGGTGAACCTCCGCGGGCTCGGCACCGGCAACACGCTCGTGCTGCTGAACGGCCGGCGCATCGCCGCCCATGCCGTCAACCAGGACATCGGCTCCACGCCGCGCCAAGTGACCAACGTGAACGCTTTCCCTTCGTCCGGCATCGACCGCGTCGAGGTGCTGCGCGACGGTGCGTCGGCGCTCTACGGGGCGGACGCCACCGCCGGCGTCGTCAATACCATCCTCGATGCCGAGTTCTCGCGTCCGGTGCTCACCGCGCGTTTCTCGGAGCTCGAGGGGACGGGGTCGAGCGAGCGTTCGCTCGATTTCTCCGCCGGTACCTCGTTCAACGGCGACCGCAGCCGCATCAAGTTCTCGGCCTCGGCCTATGACCGCAAAGGGCTCTTCTCGAGCGAGCTCGGCCTGCAGTTCCAGTTCGTCGACAAGCGCGCGTTCCTCGGGAATTCGCCGTTCGCGACCGCCACCACCGATTTCCGCAACACGTCCACCGCCTCGCCCTTCGGCCAGTACCAGGTCGGTTCCATCAATGCGCAGAACGTCTGGGTGGGCCAGCGCGTGCGTATCGGCACCACCAGCGTGACCAGCAGCACGGGCGTGTTCCACATCCAGCCCTGCACCTTCACCGGCACCCTCGCGCAGCTCGGCACGCGGCCGGGCGGTTGCATGGGCATCGACGACGGTTCGCTGGACGCCGGGCTGCGCTACGACTTCAACGTCAACCAGCCCAACAATTCCCTCAAGGAGGGCGTGGACATCCTCAACGATGGGCTCACCTCCCGCGGCCGCCAGATGATCAGCGATGCGCGGCGCTATAACGCCTACCTGATCGGCGAGCACGACATCTCGGACGATCTGCAGGCCTTCGGCGAGGTCCTGTACTACCGCGCCACCACCGATTCCAACCGTGCGGCGCAGCCGGCGGATTCGGGGCTCGCCTTCCTCGTCATCCCGCGGACGAACTACTGGAACCCGTTCGGCCCGGTCGGCAGCCCGAACCGTCTGCCCGGCCTCAGCACCACCGACGTGCCGGCCGCCGGCCGTGACGTGCTCGTCTCGACCTGGCGTCCGACCGAGCTTGGACCGCGCCTCATCGCGACCGAGACCGAGACCTACCGCCTGATCGCCGGCCTGCGCGGCGAGCGCGGCGGTTGGGAGTGGGAAGGCGCGCTCGGCGCGAGCGGCAACGAGACGACCGACTCCGAGGGCAACCGCATCTCGAAGACGCTGTTGCAGCAGCAGCTCGCGCTCAACACACCCGATGCGATCAACCCGTTCGGCGGTCCGAACGCCAACACCGCCGCCCAGTGGGACAAGGCCCGCATCTCCTCGACCAACACCGGCGAGACATCGCTCTACACGGGCGACCTGCGCGCCTCGAACTCGGCCGCCTTCAGCAACTGGGCCGGCGACATCGGCGTCGCGGCGGGACTCGAATGGCGCCACGAGGACTACAAGGAAGACCGCGACCCGCGCCTCGACGGCACGATCATCTTCTCGACCGCCAATGTGTCGGGGATCTCGGACGTGGTCGGCGTGAGCCCGACCCGCGACAGCTCCGCGAACCGCAACGTCTACTCGGCGTTCGCCGAGGCGCTGGTGCCCTTGCACCGCGGCGAGGGCACTTGGGTCAACGACCTCACGCTGCAGCTCGCCCTGCGCGGCGAGTATTTCGATGACATCAGCGCCGAGGCCGTGAAGCCGAAGGTCGCGCTGTCCTGGTTCCCGGTGCGCGGCGTCAACCTGCGCGCCGCCTTCAGCCAGGGCTTCCGCGCGCCGAACCTCGTGCAGCTCAACCGTGGTGATGTCTCGCGTCTCAGCCTCGGGACCGAGGACTTCTGGCGCTCGGATGTCACGCGGGATCCGCTCGCCACGGGCGCCACCTATGCGGCTTCGCTGCGGCAGTCGAACCCGGATCTCAAGAACGAGGACACCGAGACGATCGTCGCGGGCATCATCGTCGACCTCACGCGCATGGTCGAGTTCGACAGGGTCCGCGACCTGCGGGTCAGCGTCGATTACTGGCGCTTCGAGCAGAAGAACGTCATCGGCGCCTTCGGCGACGAGGAGGCGCTGGCGCTCGATTTCCTGCTGCGCAAGCAGGGCAGCTCGAACCCGAACGTCGTGCGTTCGGCGCCGACCGCGGATGATCTCGCGGCGTTCGCCGCCTGGAACGCCGCCAACCCCGGCGACCAACGCACGGCCGCGGGTTCGGTGCAGTACGTCATCGACCCGTACATCAACCTCGACAAGCAGGTGGCCGACGGCATCGACCTCGGGTTCGCGATCGGCTTCGATGCGGGTGTGGTCGGCAAGATCGACTTCGACCTCGAAGCGACCTACCTGAACACGCTCGACGTGTTCCGCAACGACCTGCTCTCGGCGATCGCCGCCAACCCGAACTTCGCGGGGTCCTTCGACAGCCTTGCGGTCGACCGGGTCCGCCTCGACGGCAACCCGAAGTGGCGGGGCGCGGCCACGCTCGGCTGGCGCAAGGGCCGAATGGGTGCGGGCGCCTCCATGCGTTATGTCGGCGACTATCAGGACACCGGCGCGGATGTCGACGTGAACGGCGATGGCATCGCCGAGTTCTGGCAGGCCGAGGAGGAGATCAAGGTGAACCTGTACGGCGACTATCGCTTCGGCGAGGTCGGTCCGCTCGACGGCCTGCGCCTGCGCCTCGGCATCAACAACGTCTTCGACGAGGCGCCGCCGCTGGTCGACGAGTCGCTCGGTTACTCGCCGCAGTACCACTCGCTCAAGGGTCGCGAGTACTACCTGCAGATCCGCGCGAGCTTCTGAGTCCGTGAACCGCGGATCGCCCGCTCGGCGGCTGCGCGTCGCCCTCGGCATCCTCGCCCTCGCGGTCCTGTCGCCCGTCGGGTCGGCAGGACTCGCGGGTGTCGAGGTCCAAGGTTCCTCGCGCCTCGTGGTGTCGGGCTGGGGCGGCCCCGACATCCGGCTGTGGTACATCCGGCCGCCGGCGTCGCCACCGGATGCGCCCGTGCTGTTCGTGATGCACGGTGTGGGCCGCGATGCGGACCGCTATCTGCTCGAGTGGCGTGAGCTCTCGCTGCGGTCGGGCGTCATCGTCGTCGTCCCGGAGTTCAGCGCCGAGGGCTTCCCCGGCGCCGGGAACTACAACTTCGGCGCGGTGTTCGACGAGGCGGGCGCGCTGCGGCCGCGCGCGGCGTGGTCCTATTCGTCCATCGAGCCCTTGTTCGACGCGCTGCGCAAGCAGGAGTCTTTGGTGACCGACCGCTATTGGCTGTTCGGCCACTCCGCGGGGGCGCAGTTCGTGCATCGCCTCGTGATGCTGGGCGGCGGCCCGCGGATGATCGCGGCGATGGCGGCGAACTCGGGGTCCTACATGATACCGAGCCGGGCCGAGCGTTGGCCGTTCGGGCTCGACGGCGCGCCGGTGCGCGATGCGCAGGCGGGCTTCGCGACGCCGATGGTGGTGATGCTGGGGGATGCCGATGCCGACCCGGAGCACCGCAGCTTGCCAAGGCAGCCGGAGGCGATGCGGCAGGGGCCGCACCGTTTCGCCCGCGGGCTGAATTTCTACGACACGGCCCGGCGTTCGGCGGCGGAAGCCTCGATGCGGTTCAACTGGTCTTGTGTCGTGGTGCCGGGCGTCGCGCACGACAACGCCGGCATGGCGCGCAGCGCGATCGAGGTGGTGCGCGTCGGCATGCCGCCCACGGGGCGCGATTGCGCCGTGTTCGACCCTGCGAAGCGACCGTGATCCCGCTGCCGATCCGAGGCTGTCGGTCTCGGCCTCAGTCCGCGGCCGTATCGGTATAGAGACCGACCGAATTGCCGCCGCCCTGGCCGCTGCGGCCCTGGCTGGTGGTGACGATGGTGCGGCCGTCGGGGCTTACGGCAAGTCCGACCGTGAAGGGGTCGACCGCGACGCGATCCACGACCTGCCATCGGGCGAGGTCGACCTTGACCAGCCGGGATTCGTTGTTGATGGCGGCGTAGAGCGTGCGACCGTCGGGTGACAGCGCGATGGTGCGCGCGCCGCGCCCGACGGCGAGCGTCTGGCCGCCCGGTCCGTCGATGCGCTTGCCGCCCGCATCCGCCAGTGCCGCGAGCATCGCGGCGAGATCGTAGCGGCCGACCGCGCCGCTCTGGTTGCCGCTCGCATAGAGCGTGCGGCCGTCGGGCGAGATCGCGAGATGCCGCGGGTTGGGCACGAAATCGAGCAAGGTGCCGAGATAGCGGCCGCTCGCCGCCTCGAAGCCCGCGAGTCCGCCGCCGCCCATGCGTGCCACCAGCACCGTCTTGCCGTCGGGCGTGAACACCGTGCCGCGCAGGCAGAAGCCGCAGTTGCTGTCGCGGTCGCCCTCGAGGCCCTCGACCGGCATGCGGTACTCGACGGTCCAGTGGTCGATGTAGCGGAACCCGGCGGGATCGTCGCCGCGGATGTCGAGGACACCGAGCGTGTTGTCGCCCCAGTGCGTGACCACGGCGAGCGTGGAATCGGGGGAGACCGCGATGAATTTCGGCAGCGGCCCGGTCGGCAGCACGCGCACGATGCGGTCGCTCCGGGTGTCGATGACGGCCATCGCCGAGGGCGAGGAGGCGTTGGGGTCGTAGCTGCGGCGGTAGTACGGCACCCAAAGATATCGGCCGCCGTGCGAGAAGGCCATCTCGACCGGCTTGCCCGTGAAGACGTTGCGGCTGCCCTCGCGGCCGTTGAAATACGGATAACCGAACACCGTGGTCTCGCCCCTGAAGAGCGCGGCGTCGCCGGCGTCGAAGGCATGGGTGATCGCCGCAAGGCGCTTCAGCGACGGGTAGGCGTAGACCAGCGTCTGGTTGCCCTCGAGCGCGTTGATGTAGAGCTTGCGGCCGTCGGGCGAGAACGCCGCGGACTTGGGCGAGCGTATGCCCCCGTCGTGGATGTCGTTCGGCCGACCGGTCGGGCCGAGCGCCTGGATGCGGCCGGTGCGTTGCAGGTCCTGCGCGGCTACCGGTTGTGGCCGGGTCGCTGTGTCGGCGGCGACCGGCAGGGCGGTCGTCGTGAGGACCGTCGTGGCGACGGCGAACAGGACGGCGAGGGCGGAGGTCGTGCGGACCGGAGCGGACGTGGCCATGCGCCAGATGGTACCGGAACCTTGGGCGCGGTCGGGGATCGCGCCATGCCCGGGAGAGGTCAAGAGTTCAGGTCAGGGAGGTTTCGGGCGCTGCATCCGCGCCGTCAGCCAGGGCTGCAGGAACACCGTGGCGATGACGAGCGCGACGCCTGCGTAGAACGCGAAGGTCAGCTGCTCGTACTCGCGGAACAGCAGTGCGGCGAGGATGACCGCATACACGGGCTCGAGGTTGAGCGTGAGCTGCGTGGTGAACGCGCTGACATGGCGCAGGGCCCGCAACCACAACATGAACGGCAGCAGCGTGCAGGCGATCGCGAGCACCAAGAGCCAACCGAGGTCGGCGGCATCGGGCAGGCGCAAGGTCTGGTCGGCGCCGAACACGACGCTGGCGACGGCCGCGAGCACGAGGGCGCCGGCCGCCATCTCGATGAGCGTGACCGTCTCGGGCGGGTCGTCGGTCGCGAAGCGTTTGTTGAGCGCGGCGAACAGCGCGGCGAGCAGCGCCGAGAGGACCCCCACGGCGACGCCGGTGCGCATGTCGAGGGGGACGCCGCCCACCAGCAGCAGCATCCCCGGGATCGCGAGCACACCGAGCAGCAGTTCGGCCCGCTCATGGGGTCGGCCGGTGACCCAGGGTTCCACGATCGCGGCGAACACCGCCCCGAGCGCGATGCAGCCGACTGCGACCGAGGCGTTGGCGAGCCGGATCGATCCGTAGAAGCTGAGCCAATGCAGCGCGATCACGACGCCGATGGCGGCGTAACGCGCGATGCGCTGCCTTGGCAGGGTGCGGATCCCGCGCCAGACCCGGGGCAGACAGGCGAGCACCGCGGCGACCAGGCCCATCCGCCAGACGACCAGGGCGCTCGTCGGCAAGGTGATGAGTTTGCCCAGGATGGCGGTGAACCCCCAGAGCAGCACACAGAGGTGCAGCATCAAGCGGGCGCGTCGCTCGGCAGGTGTGATGTAAGTCACTGAATGCAAAAACTTTTTGATTATGGCAGGGCTGGCTGCGGGGCGGCAATCAGGGGATGTACGGAGCCCGCCGGGCAGGCTAGAATTGCGCCCCCATATTAACCAGACACGGTTCCTGCGCGACATGACCCGGCACCTCCACCACAGGCTCGGCATCGCGGCGCTCTCGGCGCTGCTGTGCGTGGCTGCGCGTCCGGTTTCCGCGGCGCCGCCCGAGTCGCCGGTGTTGCAGAGCCTGCGTGCGCTCGGGCTGCCGGCGCCGGAGCTCTACGCGCCGCGTGTCGTCACGCTCGACCTTGGCTCGCTCAACGCCCAGTCCTTGGGCCAGTCGCTCGGTCTGCCGACCTTCGAAGTCCAGGAGATGCTCGACACCGCGCTCTCCTACCTCGGCGTCCCCTACCGGTTCGGCGGCAATTCGCCGCGGACCGGCTTCGATTGCAGCGGCCTCGTCAATCACGTGTTCCGCCAGGCCTTCGGTCTGTCGTTGCCGCGCAGCGCGCGGGAGATCGCGCGCGCCGGTGCGGCGGTCGCCCGGGGCGAACTGATGCCCGGCGATCTCGTGTTCTTCAACACCCGCGGGTTCTCGAACTCGCACGTCGGCATCTATCTCGGCGACTCGAAATTCGTCCACGCGCCCAACTCGCGTGGTCGGGTCCGCATCGACGACATGGACAACACCTACTACCGCACCCGCTTCAACGGTGCGCGCCGCATCGCGCCGACAGACGCGACGGCAGCCGAGGCCGTCTCGGCGGACGGGGTCGGCTCCGCCGACTGACCGACCTGGCCGGCCGGTCAGGATCCCCACCAGCAGGACGCCCGCGTCGGGTCAGCGACCAGCGCCGGCCGCGGCGGCATAGCGCTGCGAGACGACCGACCAGTCGACCACGTCCCACCAGCGGAAGAGGTAGTCCCCGCGGAGGTTCTGGTACTTGAGGTAGTAGGCGTGCTCCCAGACGTCGTTGCCGAGCAACGGCGTGCCGCGCACGGCGGCGACATCCATCAGCGGATTGTCCTGGTTCGGGGTCGAGGTGATCTTCAGTTTGCCGTCGGCGCCGACGATGAGCCACACCCAGCCCGAGCCGAAGCGCGCGAGCCCGGTCGCCTGGAAGGTCTCCTTGAATTTGGCCATCGAGCCGAAATCGCGGTCGATCGCGGCGGCCAACTCGGCTGAGGGCGGCTTGCTCTGGGTGGGGGCGACCATCGACTTCCAGAAGAAGTCGTGGTTCCAGTGGCCGCCGCCGTGGTTGCGCACGGCTTCAGGCAGCTTCGAGACCCGCGCCATCATCGCCTCGAGCGAGAGACCGCGCAGCGAGGGGTCCGCGTCGATCGCCTTGTTGAGGTTGCCGACATAGAACCGATGATGCCGGTCGTGGTGGATCTGCATGGTGCGGGCATCGATCACGGGCTCAAGTGCATCGTAACGATAGGGCAGCGGCTCGAGCGTGAAGGCGGGGGCCGGGGCGGGGGTCGTCGCGGCGGGGGCCTGCGCTGCCGGAGCCGCCTGCTGCGCGAGGCCCTGCAGCGGCAGGGCGGCGAGGAGCAGCGCTGCGGTGGCGCCGCGCGTGAGGGTGTGGATGGTCATGGCAAACCTCTTGTCGGGGTGTGGCTGGTGTCGAGGGGACCGGCTGCGGACGCCGGGCCACTGCGTCCCGTCGCGCCGTGTCCTGCGGGCGGAGGGGGTCGGTCGTGGGCGGGGCGCTCGTGGGCGAGCCGCTTGCACAAAACATAACCCATCAGGACGCGGGTTACGACTGCTCCGCCGCACAGGAGTTCCTGCCCGTCGGCCCGGCGCGTCGCCCTCGACCTCTACTGACGGCACTCCGCTCGACCGGGCGGGATTGGGCTAAAATCCACAGATGACCCATACCCCGTTGCGCCGTGGCCGGCTGTTGGCCGGTCTCCTGCTCGTCATGCAGGCCCTCGCAGGCTGCCTGAGCGGGGCGGGCCCCGAAGCGCCCACCATCACCGACCAGCCGAAGGACCGGATCGGCTTCTTGGGCGCGCCTGTGCGCTTCGACGTGGGTGTCTCCGGCAAGCCGCCGATGACCTTCCAGTGGTTGCGCAACGGCCAGGCGATCGAGGGCGCGTCGGGCATCGCCTACCAGACCCCGAATCTCACCGCCGCGGACGACGGCGCGAAGTTCTCGGTACGTATCAGCAACGCGCAAGGGACGGTGACCAGTAGCGAGGCGACCGTCAAGGTCAACGGCCCGCCGGTCGTCACCACCCAGCCCGCGCCGGTGACGGTCTCGGTGGGTGCCTCCGCGTCGTTCACCGTCGCCGCCACGGGCGAGGGGCTTTCCTACCAATGGTTGCGCGACGAAGTGCCGGTCGCGGGCGCCAATGCCGCGACCTTCACGCTCTCCAACACTGCCGCGGCCGATGACGGCGCGGTGTTCCGCGCCTTTGTCATCAACCCCGCCGGGTTCGTGGTCAGCAACACGGCGGCGCTCACCGTCTCCGGTACGCCTGCCGTCACCGTGCAGCCGGTGGGCCAGACGGTCGCGGCCGGCGAGCCCGCGCTGTTCAGCGTCCGGGCGACCGGCGGCAACCTCGCCTACCAATGGCAGCGCAACGGCGCCGACATCGCGGGTGCCACCGCCGCCACGTATCGCATCCCGGCCACGGCGGCCGGCGACGACAACGCGTCCTTCACGGTGCGCATGACCAACGCGCAGGGCAACGCCACGAGCGCGGCCGCGGTGCTGCGCGTGACCGGTGCGGCGATCGCGCCGGTGCCGGCGTTGGCCGCCGAAGTCGCGCTGTCGCGCAGCACCACCGGCGCCAACA
This sequence comes from Steroidobacteraceae bacterium, assembly GCA_044339635.1. Taxonomy (GTDB): domain Bacteria; phylum Pseudomonadota; class Gammaproteobacteria; order Steroidobacterales; family Steroidobacteraceae; genus UBA964. Next base: position 28,078 of record JBIIVD010000028.1, read on the forward strand.
GCTTCACGCTGGTGCGCCGCTCCAACGGCAGCATCGCCGGCTGGGGATACAACGCCGAGGGTCAGCTCGGCAACGGCACGCCGGGGCTCGCCTCGGACACCATCGTATCGACCGTGTTGCCGGCCGGCCGTCGCGCCACGGCGGTGTCGGCGGGGTTCAACCACGGACTCGCCCTGCTCGACAACGGCGATGTGATCGCCTGGGGGTTCAACGACGTCGGGCAACTGGGGGTCGGCGACATCCTGCCGCGCACCACGCCCGTCAAGGTCGTGCTGCCCCGTCCGGCGGTGGCGGTGGCGGCGGGCCGCGGGTTCTCGGTGGCCGCGCTCGATGACGGCCGCGTGTTCACGTGGGGCAACAACACCATCGGGCAGTTGGGCAACGGCGGCCGCGATGCGGTGGTCAACCCGGTGCAGGCCACGGGCCTCACCGGCATCATCGCCGTGGCTGCGGGCAACGCGCATGCGCTCGCGCTCGGCAGCGATGGCCGGGTCTGGGCCTGGGGCGCCAACGCCTCGGGGCAATTGGGAGATGGCAGCTTCAAGGCCTCGCTAGTGCCGGTCGTCACGGGCCTCGCCGAGATCGTCCGCATCCGTGCGGGTGGCGACCACTCCGCGGCGGTGTCGCGGCGCCGCACGCTGTATCTTTGGGGCGAGAACGCCGACGGCCAGCTCGGCCTCGGCGCAGGCGCACCGGCCGATCTCGGCGTGCCGGCCGGGGCGGCGCAGGCGGTGGTCGATGCCGCGCCGGGCTCGCGCATGACGCTGCTCGTCGGCAGCGATGGTCTTGCGCGCTCGGCGGGCGCCAACGACGCAGGTTCGCTCGGCGACGGCGGCACCACGGCCCGCAACACCTTCGGTGCGGTGTCGGCGGTGAGCGCGGGCATCACGGTGGGCGCGGGTGGCCTCTCGTTCGCCGCTGCGATCGCCGACAACGGCACCACCTTCATGTGGGGCGACAACGGCTCGAAGCAGCTCGGCAACACCACGATCACGGCGACCGGCACCGCCACGCCGACCGCAGTGCCGAACTTCGACGCGATCCCCTGATCGCCTGACGCCCCGGCTTCCGGGGGTCTGCTAGGGCGTGTAGGGCTGCTGCCGGCCGTCAGCGTCGCGCAGCAGCAGGCCGCCCGGGCGCGCCACCACCTCGAGCAAGGCCGCGGTCGCGGCGTCCGGCGTCCCGTCCCATGCGGACGGCCGGTATTTCATCTGGAAGGCCATCAGCACGCGGCGGGTCTCGGCGTCGAGTTCGCCGTGGCGCGGCACCGGATACCCGATGGTGGCGAGGCGCTCCTGGAACCAGGACACCGGCGGCAACTGCGCCTCGTGCGCCGGTCGCGCGGCATCCACCGCGGCCTCGTCCGGCCAGGGGATGAGGCCTTCGTCGGCGAGCCGGCGCCAGGGGAATTTCGGCCCTGGGTCGGTCTTGCGCTGCGGCGCGATGTCGTTATGCCCGAGGATGCGGTGCGGCTTGATGGCATGGCGGCGCTGGATGTCGCGGACGAGCGCGACCACGGCATCGACCTGCGCCGCCGGATAGGGCGCGTATTGCGGATCGACGCGGTCGCCGAGGTTCACGATCTCGATGCCGACCGAGGCCGAGTTCAACATCGTCTCGCCGGCCCAGAAGCTCACCCCGGCGTGCCAGGCGCGACGGTCCTCGTCGACGAGCCGGTAGATGCTCGGCGGCGACCCGTCCGGCCGGGGCTCGTCGATGAGGTAGTGGCTGCTGACGTTGCCGCGGGTGAGGACCTTCAGGGAATCTTCGAAGCCCTCCCAGGTGAAGTGCAGGATCAGGTAGCGGACCCGGCTTTCGTGGTTGAGGCTGCGATGGGTGGTGTCGATGCGATGGCGGTCGTCGAGGCGCAGACCGTCCGCGACGCGCGGCCCGGCGGCACAACCGGCGAGCGCCGCCGAGAGCAGCAGCGCGGTGGCGCAGGCGCGTATGATGGGAGCAGGCGTGGTATCACGCACTTTTTCACGGAGGGAGTCCATGGGCAAAAAGACCTTCTGGCCGCTGTTGGCGGTCCTCATGGTAATCGCCGTGAACGCTGCGGCAAACATCGTTCCGCTGGGCGGCTACAACACCGGCCAACTCTCGGCGATGTACCCCACGGGGTTCACGCCGTCGGGCTGGGTGTTCAGCATCTGGAGCCTCATCTATCTCGGGCTGCTGGTGTTCGGCATCGCGGCCTGGGTCGGCGCGCCGCGCACCCGCGAGCGCATCGCCGCGATCTCGGTGCCGTTCTACCTCAACGCGGCGGGTAACGCGGCCTGGATCTTCGTCTGGCACTCGCGCCTGGTCGCCGTCAGCGTGGCGGTGATGCTGCTGATCCTCGCCACGCTCATCGTGATCTTCCGTCGCCTGCGCGCGATGCCGGCGCCCACGCGCGGGGAGTTCTTCGCGGTCGATGGCGTGTTCAGCCTGTATTTCGGCTGGATCAGCACCGCGACGCTCGTCAACCTTGCGACGCTGTGGTTCGACTGGAAGTGGTATCCCTTCGATCTCTCGATGGAGCAGTGGGCGCTGGTCTCGGTCTGCGCGGCCACCGCGATCTATGTCTGGATGGGCAGCGTCACGCGCGATGCGATCTACTGTGCGGTGTTCGTCTGGGCGGCCTACGGCATCTTTGTCGGGCCGGCCGACATCACAGGTCCGGTGCGGCTCGCCGCCATCACCGGTGCGGCCGCAGTCGCGGTCGTGATCGTGTGGGCGCTCTTCAACCCCTGGCGTCGAGCCAGGTTGCGAGGGCCGTGAACGGCGACTCGCCCGGATCGGTGGGATCGGGCTCGTTGAAGATCTCGTGGTAGAGCGTCCCGAAGCAGCGTGACGCCACGGGCGCGCCCGCCGCCTCGGCTGCCGCGGCGAATGCCCGGCTGCCCCGCGGGCTGACCAAGCGGTCATCGCCCGCATAGAGCAGCAAGGTCGGGACCGACCACCGGCCGGCCGCCGCGCACACCCGTTCGCCTTCGTGCGCGACGAACGCACCCAGCCGCGCGCAGATGCGGTCGTGGACGAGCGGATCGGCCTCGTAGGCCGCCACCACCGCCGGATCGTGGGACAGGTACTCGGGCTTCAGGCCGTTGCCGAGCGTGAGGCCGGGCGCGACGCGCGGCAGCCAGCCCACCGCGGCGCGCTGCCAGGCGGCCATGTCGACGGCGAGGGCGGGCGAGGAGAGCACCAGGCCATCCGGTCGCAGCAGGCCGCGGGATACGGCCGAGGCGGCCACCAAACCGCCGAGGCTATGGCCAAGGACGATCAGGGGCCCGAGCCCTTGTCCGGCCGCCTGCGCAGCCTCCGCACCGGCCACCCGGGTCGCGCCGGCGATCGCCGCCAGATGCTCGGGCAGTTGCAGGTCCCGCGCCAGGGCGCCCGGGCGGCCTGCGCCGAGACGGGCCGACTCGCCATGGCCGTACTGGTCGTAGGCCCGCACCGACCAGCCGAGCGCGTTCAGGCGGGCCGCGAGCGGCGCGTAGCGACCGGCGTGTTCACCGAGGCCGTGGACCAGCAGCACCGTGCCGCGGGATGCCCGCCGCGGCGCAGCGTCCGGGCCTGCGGCGTCCGGGCCCGCGGCGGGCCAGTCGTAGACCGCGAGCGGACTGCCGTCGGCGGCGGGGGTCACCGCCGACGTCATGGAGATCCGCTCACTGTGCGCCGGCGGCAGCGGCCACCGGCGCAACGGCAGGCGTCGCGCCGGCGCCGATGTGCCGGTCGAGGAACGCCACGACCTTCTCGGCGAACTCGACCTGGTTCTCGAACTTCCGATAGCCGTGGCCTTCGTTCGTCTTGACGATGAACTCGACGGGCACGCCGTTGTCCTTGAGGGCTTTTTCCATGCGCTTGCCGTGCTCCAGCACCACGCGCGGATCACGGGCGCCGTAGGCCATCAACACGGGCGCCTTGATCTGCGGGGCGAGGCGCGTCGGAGAGCGCGCCTCGAGCATGGCGAGGTCGGTCTTGGCGTTGCCGATCTGCATGTGCAGGTCTTCGCGCAGCGGCTCCCAGGCCCGGGGGATGGTCTTGAGGAGCAGCGGCAGGTCGGTCACGCCGACGTAGTTGATGCCGCAGCGGAACAGCTCCGGTGTCTGCGCGAGGCCCATCATCGTGGCGTAGCCGCCGTAACTCGCGCCGAAGATGCACATGCGTTGCGGATCGGCGATGCCTTGGGCGACCGCCCACTTCACGCCGT
>JBIIVD010000029.1:0-32040 GCA_044339635.1 Steroidobacteraceae bacterium
GCGGCCTTGAGGACATCGAGTTCAAGGTCTCGGCCAATGCCGGTCAGCCGCCGCGCCCGCTTGCGCGGGTGGCCTCGGGCGGCGAACTGTCGAGGCTGTCATTGGCCGTGCAGGTCACCCTCGCCCGTCGGCCGACCCGTGTCGCAGGACACATCGGCGAGCCCGGCCTCTGCCGCGTCTTCGACGAAGTGGATTCGGGTGTGGGCGGCGCGGTCGCCGAGATCGTCGGCCGTGAACTCGCGGCGCTCGGTCGCAGCACGCAGGTGCTGTGCGTGACGCACCTCCCGCAGGTGGCCGCGCTCGCGGATCGGCACCTGCGCATCTCGAAGCTCACCGACGGTCGCACCACCCGCACCCAGGTCACGCCGCTCAGCGGCGCGACGCGCATCGAGGAGATCGCGCGGATGCTGGGCGGCATCGACATCACCGACACCGCGCGCGGACACGCCGCGGAGATGCTGGCGGCGGGCGCGCGCCTCAGCGCTGCGCCGTCGGGGGAGTCGCCCCGGCCGGGCGGTGCGGACACTCCTGCCGGCGGCAATGTCCGTAGATCACGAGGGCGTGCTCGCTGATCTCGAACCCGAGGCGGCCCGCCACGGCGGTCTGGCGCTCCTCGATGCCCGGATCCACGAACTCCTCCACGTGCCCGCAGTCGAGGCACAGGATGTGGTCGTGGTGCGCCCCCTCGTTGAGCTCGAACACCGCCATGCCATCGGCGAAATGGTGGCGGTTGACGAGCCCCGCCGCCTCGAACTGCGTCAGCACGCGATAGACCGTCGCGAGCCCGATGTCCTCGCGCAGGTCGGAGAGCCGGCGGTAGATGTCCTCGGCGGACAGGTGCCTCGTGCCGCTGCGCTCGAGGATGTCGAGGATCTTCACGCGCGGCAGCGTGACCTTCAGTCCGGCCTTGCGCAGGTCCTTGCTTTCCACGTTCGGGGCGACCCCTGGGAGTTCGGAGGTGGGGGGATTGGAGTAGAATGGAGATTATGAGCCACGCTCCCCTCCACGCTCCAGCGTCATCCCGCCCGTCTTTCCGGGCCGGTCCGTCCCGGTCGTTGTGGTTGGGGGCGGTGCTGCTCGCGCTGCTGCCCACCGGCGGCTGCGTGTATCGCATGGCCGTGCAGCAGGGCAATTACCTCGACGCCCGCCAGGTCACCCAGGTGCAGGTCGGGATGACCCGCGCGCAGGTCCGCTTCCTGCTGGGCACGCCCATGCTGCCCGACGCCTTCGACACCAACCGTTGGGACTATCTCTACACGATGCAGGTGCGCGCCCTCAAAAAGCCCCAGCGCCAGCGCCTGACGGTGTTCTTCGAGGGTGACAAGGTCGCGCGCATCGAGAACGACGGCGCCCCCACCGAGATACCCCCTGAACTGCAACCGGCGGCGGCCGAGCCCGCCCCGGCTGCACCGCCCGCCACCGCGCCCGCCATCACCGCGCCCGCCGGGACCCCGCAGCCAGACCCGCCGACGACCTGACGGTCGCCGCGCGCGCACGGCGCGCCGCCTTGGGGTCGATGGTGAGCGGTCGATAGAGCTCGACCCGGTCGCCCTCGCGCAGCGGCCTCTCGCGGCCACAGGCCTCCCCGAAGATCCCGGTGGCCCCTGTCTGCCACTCCGCGGCCTCAGCCGCCGCCCCGGCAGCCTCAGCGGACAAGTCGCCCTGCGCGCGCAGCCGCGCACGCGCGGCATCGAGCGCATCGGCCACGGTGGCGCCCTCCGGCAACTCGAGGTCGATCACGCCCTGCCAGGATGGCCAGGCGGCCGCGACGCTGCACCGCATCAATCGCCGCCGCCCGACGCGCGCGCCTTGATCTCCCGCGCGCGCACCACGAAGGCATCGACGAGCGAGGCGGCGGTCTGCTCGAACACGGGCGCGAACATCATGCCGGTGAAGCGGTTGGCGAACTCGAAGCGCAGGCACAGCGTCACCTCGCAACCCGACTCGCCCACCGGCCGCAACGACCACAGGCCCTCGAGCGACTTGAAGGGGCCACGCTCGAGACGCATCGCGACCGCACGGCCCGGGTCGAGGGTGTTGCGGGTGGTGAACTCGGTGACGAGCCCGCCGCGCCGCACCCCGAGCGTCGCCACGACCTCGCGCTCGCCCTGGGCCTCGATGCGCGCGAGGGCGCAGCCCGGCACGAACTCGGGGTAACGCTCGATGTCGGTGATGAGCGCGTAGAGCTCCGCAGGGGGGAGCGCGACCAGCGCTGAACGAGTGATTTCCCGCATGCGAGGATTGTCCGGCAAGGGCTGCGCCGCGACAACCACCGTGGCGCGTACAATGCGCCCGACCATGGCCAAGCCCCCCTCCCGACCCACCGCGACGCCCGCCGCCGCCGCCAAGCCGGCCGCCAAGGCCGACTCCGGCCCGCGCACCATCGCCGAGAACCGCCGTGCGCGCTTCGATTACTTCATCGAGGAGCGCTACGAGGCGGGCTTGGTGCTCGAGGGTTGGGAGGTCAAGGCGCTGCGCGCGGGCAAGGCGCAGATCACCGAGGCGCACGTCTACCTGCGCAACGGCGAAGTGTTCATGGTGGGCGCGCATATCTCGCCGCTCAAGACCACCTCGACCCACGTCATCGCCGACCCCACCCGCAGCCGCAAGCTGCTGCTCAACCACCGCGAGATCGCCCACCTCATCGGCGCGGTCGAGCGTCAGGGCTACACCATCGTGCCGCTCGAGCTCTATTGGCAGCGCGGCAAGGCCAAAGTGCGCATCGGCCTCGCCAAGGGCAAGAAGGCCCACGACAAGCGCGCTACCGAGAAAGACCGCGACTGGCAGCGCGACAAGTCGCGCCTGATGAGACGGGGATGATGCGACGGGGATGATGGCGGGGAGAGCTCGGCGCAGCTTCCCACCGTGCCCTGCTTCCCACGACCGCCCCATGTGTCTACAATGTAGACACCTTCTTGGATGCCCCGCAGCAGCACCGCGACACCACCATGGACACCGTGATCCGCAAATGGGGCAACAGCCCCGCCGTCCGCCTGCCGAAGCACGCCGTGCGCGAGGCCGGCCTGAGCGTGGAGCAAAGGGTCAGCCTGACCGTCTCCAAGGGCCGCATCGTCATCGAACCCTGCGACCGCGTGGAATACGATCTCGACACCTTGGTTGAGGGCATCACACCGAAGAACTCCCACGGCGAGACGGACTTCGGCCCACCGGTCGGCAAGGAAGCATGGTGATGGCCGGGCGCCGCTATGTCCCCGAGGCCGGCGACGTGGTGTGGCTCGAGTTCGACCCGCAGGCCGGGCATGAGCAGGCGGGCCACCGCCCCGCCCTCGTCGTCAGCCCCGCGCACTACAACGGCAAAGCCGGCCTCATGGTCTGCTGCCCGATGACCACGCGCGTCAAGGGGCATCCCTTCGAGGTCGGCGCCCAGCTCGATGGCGTCGCGGGCGCAGTGCTGTCGGACCAAGTGAAGTCGCTGGACTGGCGCGTGCGCCGTGCGCGCCGCAAGGGCGAGGTGCCGCCGGAAGTGCTCGTGCATGTGCGAGCCAAGATCAAGGCCCTGCTCGCGATCCCCTGAGCTCGCCGGCCCGGGCGGGACCCGGCCGGTCGGCGCCGCGCTAGACCTCGAGGCCCTGCGCCTTCAGGAAATCGTCGTAGTCGCCGCGGTGGTCGATGATGCTGCCGCCCGGCTGGATCTCGATGATGCGGTTGGCGAGGCCGCTCACGAACTCGCGGTCGTGGGACACGAACACCAGCGTGCCCGGATACTTCTCGAGCCCGATCTGCAGCGACTCGATGGTCTCCATGTCCATGTGGTTGGTCGGCTCGTCCATCAGCATGACGTTGGGCCGCTGCAGCAGCAGCTTGCCGTACATCATGCGGTTCTTCTCGCCGCCCGAGAGCACCTTCACCGATTTCTTGGTCTCATCGCCCGAGAACAGCAGTCGCCCGAGCGTCGCGCGCACGATCATCTCGTCGTCGGCCTTGCCGGTCCACTGCGACATCCAGGTGAGCAGGTCCACCTTCTCGGTGAACTCCGCCTGCGGGTCCTGCGGCATGTAACCGGGTTCGGCGTTCTCGACCCAGTTGATGCTGCCGGAGGTCGGCTTGAGCACGCCCGCGATCAGGTGCATGAGCGTGGTCTTGCCGATGCCGTTCGGACCGATGATGGCGATGCGGTCGCCCGCCTCCACGTTGAAGCTCACGCCCTTCAGGATCGGCGCGTCGGCCCCCGGATAGGCGAAGGTCAGCTTGTCGACGTTGAACGCCGAGCGGTAGAGCTTCTTGACCTGCTCGAAGCGGATGTAGGGGTTCTGGCGCGAGGACGGCCGGATCTCCTCGATCTTGATCTTGTCGATGGCGCGCTTGCGCGAGGTCGCCTGCCGCGCCTTGGAGGCGTTCGCCGAGAAGCGCCGCACGAACTCCTGCAGCTCGGCGATGCGCTCCTGGGCCTTGGCGTTCGAGGCCTCGACCCGCGCCCTCGCCTGCGTCGAGGCGAGCATGAAGTCGTCGTAGTTGCCCGGATAGACCTTGAGCTGCTGGAAATCGAGGTCGGCGATGTGGGTGCAGACCTGGTTCAGGAAGTGCCGATCGTGGCTGATGATGATCATCGTCGAGTCGGACTTGTTGAGCACCTGCTCGAGCCAGCCGATCGAGTGGATGTCGAGGTTGTTGGTCGGCTCGTCGAGCAGCAGCACGTCGGGGTTCGAGAACAGCGCCTGCGCGAGCAGCACGCGGAGCTTCAGGCCGGGCGGCACCTCGCGCATGGGGCCGCGGTGCAGCGCCTCGCCGATGCCCGCCTCGACGAGGATGGCGGCGGCGCGCGCCTCGGCGTCGTAGCCGCCGTATTCGGCGAAACGCACCTCGAGCTCCGCAGCGCGCATGTAGTCGTCGTCGGTGGCGGCCTCGTCGGCGTAGATGCGGTCGCGCTCGGTCATCGCCGCCCACATCTCGGCGTGGCCCTGCATCACGACATCGATGACGCGCTGGTCCTCGTAGCCGAACTGGTTCTGGCTGAGTTTTCCGAGCCTGAGGCCCGGCTGCAGCATGACATCGCCCGCGCTCGGCTCGAGGTCGCCGCCGAGGATCTTCATGAGCGTGGACTTGCCACAGCCGTTCGCGCCGATGAGGCCGTAGCGGTTGCCGTCGGTGAACTTGACCGTCACCCCCTCGAACAGGGGCTTGGCACCGAACTGGATGGCGAGATTGGAGGTGGCGAGCATGGCGGGCGCGGAGTTTACACGCCCTGTCCGGGGAACACCCGCCGCACGGAATCCGGCCCCTTGAAATCCCGCGATTCGGCTATACTTCGGTCACCGATGGGGGCGACCGGCTTCGACGTGGGTTGCGAACCTCCAGGGGCGTGCCGAGGTGCAGTGAACCTCGTTAAACTTTGCTGCAAACACTTAGTTGCCAACGACAACAACTACGCTCTGGCCGCTTAATCCGGCCTAACCTCCGACCCGCTGGTGCCTGTGCCACGGAACCGGGGGACGCGCTCACAGGATCGCGGACCACCGTGCGACGGGGTGGCTCCGCTAAGAGACACCGTCACTGGCCGAGCGTCTTCCCTGCTCCTCGGGTAGCGTGAGGCGAGAATCAATGAGAGAGCTACGCGCGTAGATCCTGGAGTCTAGGGCTTGCGGACGCGGGTTCGATTCCCGCCGCCTCCACCATCTCCCCCGCCACGAGGCGGGGTGCGGCCTGCACCGGCAGGCCGCCGCACCGTCAGGTCGCTATTCGGGCAGGTCGAAGGACTCGTCCGCCGACAGGGGTCGCAGACCAAGTGTCCCGTACAGGTCGGGGCCGAGTTGGCTCTCGGCCGCCGTGTGACAGGGCAGAAACGCCACGCGCCGGCCTTGGCGCTCCACCAGCAATCCCTCGCGGTCCCAGCGCGGGCCGTCGTAGCCCGAGCGGCCCGTGGCCGTGAACACCGTGTAGGCGTACTCACCCGAGCGGAAGCGCAGCCACGCGCCGCCGCCGCCGGAATAGGTCACCGTGTCGGCCGAGGCGCTGCGCGACGGGGCGGTGGCCTTCGCCGGGAGCGTGATCTCGGGCCGCGCGCCCGGCTTGCCGAAGAAGTACCGCAACGACCCTGCCTGCGCCGTCGCCGTGCGCGAGGCGCAGACCGACACCTGCTTGGCACCGGTGCTGCAATGGAACACCGCGACCTCGGCGGTCGAGCAGAAGGACCCGGCCACCGTCGGGCCCGAGACCGTCACGGCATCGGCGCGGACCTTGGCGGACGGGGCGGCGGTCTGGGCCCTGACGTGAGTGGCGCCAAGCGCGGCGAGGATGGCGCAAAGGCCAAGCGCCGCGCGAACCACGCCGCCAAGGCGATACGGGGAGGCGAGTGTCATGTCCGTCAACCTAACCCGGCGACTTCCTGCCCGTCCACCTGAGCTGCTCCCGCCGAGCCACTCCAGCGACCGCGACGGCGGCAGTCCCCGTATGATGTGCGCCCCATGTCCGGCTCCCCCGCCCCCGACCGCCCGCCCACCGCTGCCGGAGCGCCCTCTGCGAGCGGCCCGCCGGCGCCGGCACCCTCGCCGCTGCGCGTCTGGCCGTGGCGCGTGCTCGGCCTCAGCAGCGTCACCATCGGGGTCATCAACGCCTTCATACCCCTCTTGCCCTCGACGGTATTCCTGTTGATCGGCGCTTGGGCGTTCAGCCGTGGCGCACCGCATTGGCGCGAGCGACTGATGGCCCACCCGCGCTTCGGTGCACCGCTGCGCAACTGGGCGGACGGCGGACGGGTCTCGAAGCGCGGCAAGCGGCTGGCCGCGATCGGCATGGCGGCCAGCGTCGCGATCTCGCTGTGGGTGTACGGACCGACCGTGCCGGTGATCGCGGTCGCCTTGGGGCTCGCTGGCCTCGCGACCTGGCTTTGGACCCGTCCCGAACCGCGCAACGACTGAGCCGGTCTACAATCGGTCGCATGCCCGATTCCGACCGTGAACTGAAATCCGCCCCGCCGCTCGCGGCGATCGCCCTCGCGCTGCTGCAAGGCCTCGTGCTCTGGCTGCTCGCTTCGTCGGAGGATGCCGGGCGCTGGCCCGGCACCGACCTGCGCGCCCTCGTCCCGCTGACCCTGCTCACCCTGCTGCTGCCGATGACGGTGCAACTGCTCTGGCCGTTCGTCGGACGACGCGTGTTGCACCTCGCGCTCGGCGCGATGGCGCTGTTCATCGCCGTCACCGCCACCCTGTACGTGACGATGCACCTCGGAACGCCGGAGCCTGACGCGGCGAGGAGCGGTCGCAGGACGTTGGAGGGCGGCACCCTTGCGGGCTATGTGCTGCCGCTGCTCATCGCATGGCTGCTCGCCATGCCCCTGCTGAAACTGCGCCTCACGGAGGGTCGTTGGACCGGTCCCTATCCCGCGCTGTTCACATTGACCTGGCGCGGCGCACTCACGCTTGCCGAGGCCGCGCTCTTCACCGGGGTGTTCTGGCTGTTGCTGGGCCTCGCCGCGGCGTTGTTCGGGCTGCTGGGCATCAAAGCGGTGGGCGAAGTCATCAGCGATGCGCGCTTCGTGTTCCCGGCGACGACGCTCGTCGCCACGCTCGCGGTCCACCTGATCGGCACTTCGGCCGGCATGATCGACGGCCTGCTTCGCCAGTTGTTGAACCTGCTCAAGTGGCTGGCGCCACTCGCGGGGCTGATCGTCATCACCTTCACTTTCGCGTTGCTGCCGCGCCTGCCGGCGCTGTTCGCGGAAGGGCAGAAAGTCATGGAGGCGACCTGGCTGCTGTGGCTGGTGGCCCTCAATGTGCTGTTGCTCAACGCGGCCTTCCAGTCGGGTCGGGAGCCGCCCGGCTACGGCCGCCTCATCGAGCAGGCGCTGCGCATCGTGCCGCCACTGCTCGTCATCGTCGCCGCCACAGCGCTCTACTCGCTGGCGCTGCGCACCTCCCTCTTCGGGCTCACACCGGCACGCTACTGGGGCTTGGTCACCGCCGCCGCAGCCCTCGCCTACGCGATCGGCTACAGCGTCGCGGCCTGGTCTCGCGGCGCATGGTTCGCGCGCATGGGCGCCCTCAACATCGCCCTCGCCCTCGCGCTGCTGTCGGTCCTGCTCCTCAGCGTGACGCCGGTGGCCGACCCGCTGCGGCTCTCGATCGACAGCCAAGCGCGACGCGCTTTTGCGGCCACCGACGACGAGGCACGGGATGGTGCGCTGCGCTTCCTCGGCCGGGAGGCTGGCGCCGTCGGGCGCACGCGCCTTGAGGTCATCGCCCGGCTGTCGGATGCCGAGGGCGGCTCATCGGCGCTGCGGGCAGCAGCGACGGCGGCACAGCGTCCCACGGATCCCCGCGACGATGATGACGAGGCATGGCTCGCGCGCATCGAGCTTCCGCCCGGATCCCCGGCCTTGGAGCCGGGTTTGCAGACCGCGCTGCGAACTGCCCGCGTGAGAGACAGCACGCTCTTCGGCGGCGGGAGCCTGATGCTGCTGCGCTCGGACCTCGACGGGGACGGCACCCCCGACGCCCTGCTGTTGGACTCGGAGCACTTCCATCTGTTCTGGCTGTTCGGCGTGAGCGACGACGGCACCTGGACGATGCGCTCGAACGGCATGCTCTTGCGCAGCGGTACGCGCGATGCGGACCTGCGCGCCGCGCTGCAGGGCGGTGACTTCGGCACGCTGCCGCCGCGGCTGCGCGACCTGCGGGTCGGTGACGGCCGCTTGATGCTGCATCCGTCGGAGCCTCCGACGGCGCCCGCGCAGGACTGACGACGCACCCCGACCCGCGGCTACCGCCCGTCCACCCACGCGACCACGAGATCCGCGACGTTCGTGCCGGTCGGCCCCGTGGTGAAGAGGTCGCCGGCCGCGCCGAGCGCCCGGTTGGAGTCGTTGCGCTCGAGCGCCGCCCGCGGATCACAGCCCGCCTTGCGCGCACGCGCGAGCGTGCCGCCGTCGGCGAACGCCCCGGCAGCCTCGGTCGGGCCATCACGCCCATCCGTGCCCGCCACCAGCACCGTGATGCCGGACTCGCCCTCGAGTTCCACCGCGAGCCGCAGCGCGAGTTCCTGTGCTCGGCCGCCACGCCCCTCGCCGCTCACCCGCACCACCGGTTCGCCGCCGGCCACGAGCAGCAGCGGTGCCTCGCCACGGTGCTGCCGCAACAGCGCCGCAAGTTGCGCCGCATGCGCATCGACCGCGCCGTAGAGCACGCGACCGAGCGACAGCACGCGCGGCGCACCGACCGACGCTGCGGCCTGCGCGATCGCCTCCAAGGCATCATCGAGCGTCGCGATCACGGCATAGGCACCCGTGCTGTCGCCCTGCCGCCCGGGCTTCGGCGTCTCAGAGATATAGCCCGCGACCCCAGCTTCGAGGTGTTGGCGCACCGCCGGCGGCAGCCGCTCGATGAGGGCGTGGCGTCGCAAGACCTCGAGGGCATCGACGTAGGTCGTCGGATCCGGCACCGTCGGCCCGGAGCCGATGATCGCCGGGTCGTCCCCTTGCACGTCGGATACGGCGAGCGTCAGCAGCGTCGGCAGCGCCGTCTTCGCGTCACGCGTCGCACCGGGCGCAGCCATGAGGGCGGCCGCCAACCGACCGCCCTTCAGCGCCGAGAGGTGCTTGCGCACCGTGTTGAGTTCCGCGATGGTGGCGCCCGCGCGCATCAACGCACGCAACGCAGAATCTTTGTCCGCGAGGGTGAGGCCGGGTGCGGGCGCCGCGCACAAGGCCGAGGCGCCGCCCGAGAGCAGCAGGAGATGCCGATCGGCCGGTCGTGCGGCGGACGCGAACGCGAGCACCGCCTGACCGGCAGCCACGCTGCGCTCACCGGGCCAAGGATGGTCACCGGGCAATCGCCGCCAAGCCGCGGACAGTGCGCCCGGAGGGGGCAGCTCCTGAGCGACGAGCAGCCCTTCGGCGACCGCCGTGCCCATCCCGGCATCCATGCCGGGTACAGCCATCAAGCCCTCGGCGAGACTGCCTGCCGCCTTGCCGATCGCGAGGATCCGCCAGCGTCCGCCCGCCTCGCGGTCAGGCCGATCGAGCGCGACCGCCCGCCCTTTGCGCTCGAAGACGAAGCGGTCGCTCTGGAGGCGCGAGTACGCGGGCAGGATGCGCCGCGGGTCGACCGCTGCCACCGCGATCCCGTACAACGCCGCCAATCTTTGTCGGACCGGCATCCGCATCGGCGGTCGCTACGCGCGGCAGGCGCGCAGCCACAACGCGTCCCAGGCTTCCGGGTGCCACGGCTCCCCGGGCGCCAACTGAACCTCGATGCGGTTGTCGCGGCGCCAAGCCGTCGGCTCGAGCGTGACCGCATCGCCCACCCGCTGCGCGAGCAGCCACTCGTCTTCGCCCACCCGCAGCACGGCCTTGACGCGCTCGGGCCGTCCGATCCCCGGGACATCGCCCGGCAACGCACCGAGCAGGGCCAACACCCGCGCCTCGCTGAAACACACCGCCGCCGGGAACCGCCATCGCGCCCCGTGGCGACCGAGATGCCGGGCCTCGCGCCGCTCGCCGCCGAGCCCCGGCGGCCCCACGGGCGTGACGACGACGGGCGACGGCAACCGGGCACGCTCCACGGTACGCTCCAGCGCATGCGCCTGCGGCCGCGCGGTCGGGGCCGTGCGATCTGCCACCTCCGTGCGCCGCGGCTCGCCCGGTTCCCCCGCAAGCGCCGCGAGCAGCGCCGGCGGCAAGCGGCCGCCCTCCACCGGACCCGCCGCGCGCTTGGTCGGGAACAACCCTTCGGCATACCGCTCGAACGCGGCGTGCTGTGCAGGGGTCGCGAGGTCCCCCTTGGCGAGCGCCAGCACGTCGGCGATCTCCGCGCTCGCACGGGCGAGCTCCGAGCGCTCATCGAGCCGTGACGCCTCGGATCCCCCGGATGCCGATACAGACGCCGCCATGTCGGTCTGCAGCGTCGTGGCATCCACCAGCCCGAGCACGCCCTCGAGCACCAGGCGTCCGGCGGCCTCGTGCGCGAGGAGTTCTTCCACGATGCCGGCCGGGTGTCCGATGCCCGACGGCTCGACGAGGATGCGCGCCGGCGGGGTCGCGCCGGGCGCGAGCAGTTCCTGCAGGGTGCGACGGAAGTCGGCCTCCCCCGCGCAACAGAGGCAACCGCCCGGCACCAACCGCACGTCGTAGACGCCGCGCGCCGCCGACGCGACCGTCAGCGCATCGATGCCGGCATCGGTGAATTCATTGAGCAGCACCACCCAGTGCTCCTCGGGCGGCTTGTCCGCGAGGAGGCGCGAGAGGATCGTCGTCTTGCCGCTGCCGAGCGGGCCGGTGACGACCCAGACGGGGACGGGACCGCTCACCGTGCCTGCGCGGCGCCGCCGTCGTAGCCGACGAGCGCCCCGTAGAGCTCGGGACGCCGGTCACGGAACAGGCCCCAACTCGCGCGCTGCAGGGCGATCGCATCGAGGTCGAAGGTCGCGGTGAGCACGGCATCGCCCTCGTAGCCCGCCTCGGCGACCTTGGCGCCCGTGGCGTCGGCGATGAAGGACGAGCCATAGAAACGGATGAAGAGGTGTTCCGGGTCCTGCAGCGAACGCTCGACGCCCCAGCGGTTCGAGGCGACGAGCGGCATCACGTTCGCCGCCGCATGGCCTTGTTGCACGCGCTGCCAATGGCCGCGCGAATCGACCGGCGGCGCAGGCGGCGGCTCGCTGCCGATGGCGGTCGGGTAGAGCAGGATCTCGGCGCCCATCAGCGCCATCGCGCGCGCGCACTCCGGGAACCACTGGTCCCAGCAGATGCCGACGCCGATGCGCCCGAAGCGGGTGTCCCAGACACGGAACCCGGTGTCGCCCGGGCTGAAGTATTGCTTCTCCTGGTAGCCCGGGCCGTTCGGGATGTGCGCCTTCCGATAGACGCCGAGCACGGTGCCGTCGGCATCGACCATCGCCACGCTGTTAAAGAAAGCCTGCCCTGCGCGTTCATAGAAACTGACCGGCAACACCACCCCGAGCTCGCGCGCGAGGTCGCGGAAACGATGCAGCGCCGGGTTCGCCTCGACGGTGGTCGCGAGCGCCGCATGGCGCGCATCCTGTTCGATGCAGAAATACGGCGTCTCGAAGAGCTCCTGGACGAGCACCACTTGGGCGCCGCGACCCGCTGCGGTGCGCACCAGCCGCTCGGCCGCGGCGATGTTGGCCGCCGCATCCCAGCCGCAGGCGAACTGCGTCGCGGCGACGGTGACCTCGCGTGGCCTGCGGCCGAGGTGGCCGGGGACGGTGGCGGCGGCGTTCATGGCGTCTCTCCCTGCAGAAGGCGGGTGATGCGGATCGCGGTCTCGAGCGCGCGCAGGCCGTCCTCGCCGCCCACCACCGGCGCGCGGCCGGCGGCGATGCAGTCGAGGAACGAGCGGATCTCGGCACGCAGCGCGTCGCCCTGCTCGAAGCTGCGCTCGTCGATCGCGACCGGCAGCCCGCCGGGCGCGGGCGGTACCGCCTGCTTGCGGATCACGGTCAGGATGCGCTGCTGCAGGTCGATGGACAGGTACGCATCGTCGCGGAACACGCGCAGCTTGCGCTCCATCTTCAGGCTGACGCGGCTTGCGGTGACGTTGGCGACGCAGCCGCCCTCGAAGCGCAGGCGGGCGTTCGCGATGTCGACCGCGCCCGAGAACACGGGCGTGCCGACCGCATCGATCGACTCGATGGGGCGGCCGACGATGCTCTGCACGATGTCGATGTCGTGGATCATGAGGTCGAGCACCACGTTGACGTCGGTGCCCCGTTCCTTGAACGGCGCGAGGCGCTGGCACTCGATGAACCGCGCGCCGGCGAGCTCGGACTCGGCGGCGAGGATGGCCGGGTTGAAGCGCTCGAGGTGCCCGACCTGCAGGATCCGACCGCAGCGCGCCGCGACCGCGATCAGCTCGCGCGCCTGCTCGACGGTCTCGGTGATCGGTTTTTCGACCAGCACATGGGCGCCGGCCTCGAGGAAATCCCGTGCGATGGCGAAGTGCGCGGGCGTGGTGGTGACCACGCTCACGGCATCGACCTTGCCGAGGAGCTCACGGTGGTCGGCCACCGCCGTGGTGCCGAGTTCCTGCGCCAAGGCCGCGCGCGCCTCGGGACGGATGTCTGACACTGCGACCAGCCGGCAGCCGGCCTCGGACGCGTATTTCTGCGCGTGGAAACGGCCGAGGTACCCCGCGCCGACCACTGCTGCCCGGATGTCTTGCATGGCTTATTATGCACCGATGGCCGACACCCACGCCGACAACGCCCTGTCCCGCCGCTTGCCCGGCGGCGCGAGACTCTACGCCGTCGCGCTCGCGGTGGGGCTGTTCGTGGCGCCGCCGCTCATCTGGCTCACCGGCCGCGCCTTGTTCGGCGCCTATGCCAACGGCGGCCTGTTCTCGCTGTGGGGGGATTTCTTCGGCGAGCTGGCCCGCGGCTCGCGCTCGGCGTGGATCGTCGCCCTCGCCCCCTGCGCGCTGCTCGCCCTGCTGCAGGGCGCCCTCGCGCTGTCGCGCCGGCTGCGCTGAGCCGGCTGCGCTGAGCCGGCTGCGCTGAGCCGGCTGCGCTGAGCGGGCTGCGATGGGCCGGCGCCCCGCTCAGGGCGCGGCGAAGGTCCGGTCGCGCGCCGAGCGGAACTCGCTGCTCGGATACCAGTTCGGGAACCGCTTCTCGCGTGCGAGACGGGCACCCACGGCGTGCAGCAGCGCGAGGTCCTCGAGGCTGCCGCGCAGATCGGTACCCGGCCGCCATTCATCGGACGGCTTGTGGTAGTCGCGCAGCGTGTACTCGGCCTGCCTGGCCCGCGCCCACTCCACGCCCTTCTCGCGGTCCTCGACGCCCATCTTGAAGTAGAGCGCCGGCACGCCGACCTTGGCGAAGTTGAAATGGTCCGAGCGATAGAAGAACCCTTTTTCGGGGGTGGGCTCCATGCGCAGGACGCGGTCCTGGGTCTTGGCGGCCACGGCGAGGTACTCCTCGAGCTCCGAGGCACCAAAGCCGATCACCGACACGTCGCGCGTCGGACCGCCCCAGGACATCGCGTCCATGTTGAGGGCGGCGACCGTCTTGCGCAGCGGGAACACCGGATTGGAGGCGTAATAGGCCGAGCCGAGCAGCCCGCTCTCCTCGAGGGTGAGCCCGAGGAACACCACCGAGCGCTCGGGCCGGCGCGGTGACTCCGCGAAGGCTTTGGCGATCGCCAGCAAGCCTGCCGTGCCGCTCGCGTTGTCGAGCGCGCCGTTGAAGATGTTGTCGCCACTGCGACCGAGCGAACGTCCGAGGTGGTCCCAGTGCGCCATGTAGACGACGACCTCGTCCGGACGCTTGCTGCCCGGGATCATCGCGAGCACGTTCGAGGATGACGCCCGGCGGATGGCGTTGCGCAGGCTGCCGCTGGCGCGCTGGCGCAGTTCGATGGGCTTGAACCCGGGTCGGCTCGCCGCCTTGACGAGATCCGCATAACTCAGGCCGTTCGCCTGCAGCAGCGCATCGCCCGCGGCGCGGGTCACCCAGCCCTCGATGGCGATGCGACCGGCATTGCCGTCCGGCGAGGCGGTGTCGAGCTGCGGTCCCATCCAGCTGTTCTGCACGGTGTCCCAGGGATAGGCCGCCGGCTCATCGTCGTGGATGATGATCGCGGCGGTGGCGCCCTGGCGGGCGGCCTCCTCGAACTTGTAGGTCCAGCGGCCGTAGTAGGTCATCGCCCGGCCGCGGAACAGTTTTTCATCGCCGGTGGCGAAGCCGGGGTCGTTGATCAGGATCACGGCGGTCTTGCCGCGCATGTCGACGCCCGCATAGTCGTTCCAACCGGCCTCGGGCGCGACGACGCCGTGGCCGACGAACACCAGCGGGCTGTCGGCGAGCGTGACTTCCGGCGCGACGCGCTTGGTCCAGATGACCATGTCCTTGCCGTAGGCCAGCGCCGCATCGCCGAGCTTGAGCTCGGCGTCGGAGCCGGCGGTGATCTCGACGATCGGCACTTCCTGCGTCCACGCCCCGCGGTTGCCGGGCTGCAGGCCGAGCTTCTTGAATTCGGCCACGAGGTAATCGACGGTCTTGCGCTCCCCGGCGGTGCCGGGCTTGCGACCCTCGAACTCGTCGCTCGCGAGCGTGACGATGTGCCGTTCGTACTCGGCCGCCGAGATCGCGACGGCGGGCGGACCGCCAGACAGGGAAGCGCAGCCGCCCAGCAGGGCGGGAACCAAGAGGGCGAACAGACGGTCAGAAGAGCGTGAAGTCATCGTCACTCCAAGGGTCGATCATCTGCGGTCAGGGCTTGCCTTCTGGCCAGTACCACCAGAGCACGCCAGCGATCAGCAGGAAGAGCGTCGCCTGCACGGGGCGACGCCAGGGCTTGCGGCGCAGCTCGCCCACGAAGGCCGCACCCGCCAGGGCCGAAAGGAACGCCGCGCCCCCGAGGGCGCCGAGCAGGGGCGGGAACTCCTCCCCGATCCGGTCGGAATACTCGGGCAAGAGCATGAACACCACGAGCGTGAGCGTCAGCGCCACGGTGATCGACACCGCAGAACCCATCACGATACCGAGCAGCATGGCAAGCGGGTGCATGAGTCCTCGTGACCAAGCGTGGGTCGTGTGGGGGATGCCGCACTTGAAGGCGTCCCCTCATCCCTCTAGTCTGGCGACCAGTCTACCCGAATGAAGAGCTTCATGACCGCCCCCAACCGCCCCGCCCTGCTCGTATGTGCCGCCGCCCTGGCCGCGGTCGTCACGGTCGTGGGCGGCTCCGCACGCCTCACCGCCAGCACCTCGCCTCTGCCCCCCGGGGCCATCGCGCCGGGCGACCGCGAGCGGATGATCGCCCGGCAGGTCGGCGCCCTGCTTCAGGACGCGCACTACAGCCGTATCCGCATCGATGACGCCCTCTCGCCGCGCGTCATGGACAAGTTCCTCGAGTCGTTGGACGGCCAGCGCATCTACTTCCTCGCCAGCGACATCGAGGAGTTCACGCCGCTGCGCATGCGCTTCGACGACATGATCCGCACCGGCGACATCGAGCCCGGATACGCCATGTTCGCCCGCTACCAGCAGCGCAACCGCGAACGCGTGCAGCACGCCCTGAAGCTGCTCGACACCGAACCGGATTTCACCGTCCGCGAGAGCTTCGAGTTCGACCGCGAGGGCGCGGCCTGGCCGACCACCACCGCCGAGCTCGACGAGATCTGGCGCAAGCGCGTGAAGAACGACGCGCTGTCCCTGGTGCTCGCCGGCAAGACCTGGCCGGAGGCGCGCGACACGCTGCGCACCCGATACGACCGCGCGCTCAAGCGGGTCGACCAGATCAAGCCCGAAGAGGTCTTCGAGACCTTCCTCAACTCCTACGCGCGGGCTTTCGATCCGCACTCCAACTATTTCTCGCCGCGCAACAGCGAGGAATACAAGATCCAGATGAGCCTCAACTACGAGGGCATCGGCGCTTCGCTGCAGCTCGTCGACGACCACGTGACGATCATGAACCTCATCGAAGGCGGACCGGCCGCCGCCGACGGCACCTTGAAGGCCAGCGACCGCATCACCGCGGTCGGCCAGGGGACCGAAGGCGCGCTCACCGACGTGGTGGGCTGGCGCATCGACGATGTCGTGCAGCTCATCCGCGGCAAGGGCGGCACGACCGTGCGCCTGCAGATCCTGCCGACGGGCGCCGCGCCCGGCACCGCCGAGAAGATCGTGCCGCTGGTCCGCGGTAAGGTCACGCTCGAGGCCCAGGCCGCGCAGCGCGAACTCAAGACCCTCAAGCGCGGCGACCGTGAATACAAGGTCGGCGTCATCAACGTGCCGGGCTTCTATTCCGACTACGACGGGCAGCGGGCCGGCAACGCCGACTACCGCAGCACCACGCGCGACGTCCGACGGCTCATCGAGGAGCTCAAGGCCGAGAAGATCGATGGCCTCGTCATCGACCTGCGCGGCAACGGCGGCGGCTTCCTCCCGGAGGCGCAGTCGCTCACCGGGCTGTTCGTCGACCAGGGTCCGGTGGTGCAGGTGCAGTTCGCCAACGGCGCCAAGGAAGTCCTCGACGACATCGAACAGGGCACGACCTACGACGGCCCGCTCGTGGTGCTCATCGACCGCTTCAGCGCGTCGGCGTCGGAGATCTTCGCGGGCGCGATCCAGGACTACCGCCGCGGCGTGGTGGTCGGCCAACGCAGCTTCGGCAAGGGCACCGTCCAGAACCTCGTGCCCCTGCAGCGCTGGAGCAGCAAGCCGGTGAACGGCCAATTGACCGTGACCATCGCCAAGTTCTACCGCGTCACGGGCGATAGCACCCAGAATCGGGGCATCGAACCCGACGTCGTGCTCGCCTCACCCATCAGCCTGCAGGACGTCGGCGAGAGCACGATGCCCGACGCGCTGCCCTGGGACCGCATCGCCGCTGCGCCCTTCCGCGGGCTCGAGCCGCGTCCGCCCTCCGTCGCCCAGCTCGCCAACGAAGAACGGGCACGCCAGGGCCGGGACGCCGACTACCGATGGCTGGTGGAGGACATCGATGCACTCGACCGGCAGCGCAGCCTGAAGTCGCTGTCGCTCAACATCGAAGAGCGGCGCGCCGAGCGGACCCGTCTCGAAGCGGAACGGCTCGCCCGCGAGAACACCCGTCGCGCGGCACGCGCAGAGCCGCCACTGGCGTCGATCAACGACATCGACGGCACCAAGCTGCCGGATGTGCAGCTCGACCAGGCGGCCCAGGTAATGGCGGACATCCTCGAAAAAGGCACTGCCGCCGTCGCCCCGCCGAAGCCCGCACGCAAGGCGCCGGCGCCGACCATCGCCCGTCAGCCCTGACCGTCAGGCCGTCGGGACGGCCTCACCCAAGCGATGCCCCCGCTCGAGGCAATACTCGAGCCACTTGTTGAGCATCATGTTGCGCGCCCAGCGCTCATCGAGGGCGGCGCCCGCGGCAGCGCGCCAGTCGCGCAACACGGGGTGCTCGTGGCGCGACGCCCAGCCGCGCGCCTCCACGAGGCGCGCGTCGTGATAGACGCAGAGCTGCATGTCGGGCGCGCTGGGCCAGGCCGCATCCGCGCCGAAAAGATAGGTGAGTTCGAGTTGCGTCGTGTAGGGCGAGCGTTCGATCACCCGCAATGACAGCTCACAGTCGCCCTCGACCCGGGAGAGGCGCTCGCCATCGAGCGCCTGCAGGTCGCCGGCGAGCCGGCCGAGCCGCAGGTGGTTGCTGTCGTAGAGCGCCATGAGCGCCGTGAAACTGCGCGGCCGACCGCGCCAACTGGCCGGCAACCGCCCGTCGTCGCCGAGCAGCTCCGGCAGACCCTCTCCCGTGAAGCCCCTGCGCAGATCGATCATGGTCCGACTATACCCGAGGCATCACGGACGCACGCGGCGCTCGATGCCGGTCGCCTCGAGGATGCGCGCGGAGATCTCCTCGATGGAACACTCCGTGGTGTCGAGGCTCGCGATGCCATGCCGTTGGAACAAGGACTCCGCCGCGCGGGTCTCGAACTGCACCTGTGCCGGTGAGGCGTAGCGGCTGCCGGGACGTCGTTCCTGGCGGATCTGCTGCAGGCGCGCGGACGCGATGCGCAAGCCGTACACCTTGGCACGATGCCCCTGCAATGCGGGCGGCAGGCGCGTGGATTCGAGGTCCTCGTCGGTGAGCGGATAGTTGGCGGCGAACACGCCGTACTGCATGGCGAGATAGAGGCAGGTCGGCGTCTTGCCCGACCGTGACACGCCGACCAGCACGACATCCGCGCGACCATAGTCGCGGTTCGAGCCGTCGTCGTTGGCGAGCGCGTAGTTCGTGGCGTCGATGCGCATCGCATAGGCCGCGGCGTCCGCCATGCCGTGCGCGCGGCCGGCGCTGTGGCTCGAGCGCGTGCCGAGTTCACGCTCCATCGGCCCCACGAAGGCGTCGAAGAAGTCCAGGAACAGCGCATCGCTGCGCTTGAACACCTCGCGGATCTCGTCCTGCACGAGCGTGCCGAAGATGATCGGCCGCAGGCCGCTTTCTTGGCCCGCCGCATGGATGCGCCGCAACGCCTCTTCCGCCTTGTCAATGCTGGACACAAATGGCAAAGTCGCGGCCCTGATCTGCAGCCCCTCGAACTGCGTCAGGAGGCTGTGCCCCATGGTTTCCGCCGTCACGCCGGTCTGGTCGGACACGAAGAACACCGCCCTGGCTGCCACTGCCGATCTCCCTTGCCGAGGCTTCGCTGCCCCATGCCGAGTGTTCCACCCCCACCGGGCGTCGGCAAGCGCCCATCGCCGCCCCGCACCGCCGAGGTACCACCCGTGACCGCACCCGTCCTGCCGTTCGAGCGCCTGTCCATGCACGACGTCGAGCTCGTAGGCGGCAAGAACGCCTCGCTCGGCGAGCTCATCGGCGCCCTCGCCCGACTCGGCGTCAAGGTCCCGGGCGGCTTTGCGACCACCGCCACCGCGTACCGCGCGATGCTGGCCCGCGACGGGCTGGACGCGCGCATCCAGGACGCGCTCGCCACGCTCGATGTCGATGACATCGCGCGGCTCACCGAGGTCGGCGCGCGCATCCGGGGTTGGATCATGGACGCGCCGCTGCCCCCCGACCTCGAGCAGGCCGTGCTCGCAGGCTATCGCGCGCTCGGCGACGAGGTCGCGGTCGCGGTGCGATCATCGGCCACCGCCGAGGACCTCCCGGACGCCTCGTTCGCCGGTCAACAAGAGACCTTCCTCAACGTCCAGGGCGAGGCGGCCGTGCTCGAGGCCATGCGCAAGGTGTTCGCCTCGCTCTTCAACGACCGCGCGATCGCCTATCGTGTCCACCAGGGCTTCGACCATTCGCAGGTCGCCTTGTCGGCCGGCATCCAACGCATGGTGCGTTCGGACCTCGGCGCGAGCGGCGTCATGTTCACGCTCGACACCGATTCGGGCTTCCGTGACGCGGTGTTCGTCACGGCGTCTTGGGGCCTCGGCGAGACCGTGGTGCAGGGCGCGGTCAACCCGGACGAGTTCTACCTCTACAAACCCGCGCTGCGCGCCGGCCGCAGCGCCGTGCTGCGACGCAACCTCGGTGCCAAGGCCATCAAGATGGTGTACGGCGAACCGGGTGCCGCCGAGCGCGTGCGCACCGTCGAGGTGCCGAAGGCCGATCGCGAGCGTTTCTGCCTGGACGAGCGCGACCTCGTCGAACTCGCCCGCCAAGCGCTGATCATCGAGGACCATTACGGGCGCCCGATGGACATCGAATGGGGCAAGGACGGGCGCACCGGGGAGCTCTTCATCCTGCAGGCGCGCCCCGAGACGGTCCAGAGCCGCGCCGGGCGCACGCTGCAGCGCTACACCCTGCAGCGACGCTCGACCGTGCTCGTCGAGGGACGCAGCATCGGCCAACGCATCGGCGCAGGTCCCACGCGCATCATCGCCGACCCCTCGCAGATGGCGCGCGTGCAGCCGGGCGACGTGCTGGTCGCCGACATGACGGATCCCGACTGGGAGCCGGTGATGAAGCGCGCCTCGGCGATCGTCACCAACCGCGGCGGCCGCACCTGCCATGCCGCGATCATCGCGCGCGAACTCGGCATCCCGGCGGTCGTGGGCTGCGGCGACGCCACGCGGGTGCTCCAGGAAGGGCAGCCCGTCACCGTCTCCTGCGCCGAAGGCGACATCGGCTACGTGTACGACGGTGCGCTCGACTTCGAGCGCCAGCAGGTCGAGCTCGACGCCCTGCCCGCCGCGCCCGTCAAGATCATGATGAACGTCGGCAACCCGGACCGCGCCTTCGACTTCGCGGCCCTGCCCCACCGCGGCGTCGGCCTCGCGCGCCTCGAGTTCATCATCAACCGCATGATCGGCGTGCATCCGCGCGCCCTGCTCGATTTCGACAAGCTCGATGCCGACCTGCGCGGGCAGATCCACACGCAGATGGCCGGCTACGACGATCCGGTCGGGTTCTATGTGGAGAAGCTCTCCGAGGGCATCGCGCAGATCGCGGCGGCCTTCGCGCCCGAGCCCGTGATCGTGCGCCTCTCGGACTTCAAGTCGAACGAATACGCCAACCTCGTCGGCGGCCGGCTCTACGAACCGGTCGAGGAGAACCCGATGCTCGGCTTCCGCGGCGCCGCGCGTTACGTCGACCCGTCGTTCCGGCCCTGCTTCGAGCTCGAGTGCCGTGCGCTGCGACGGGTGCGCGAGGAGATGGGTCTCGACAACGTGCAGGTCATGGTGCCGTTCGTGCGCACGCTCGGCGAGGCGCGCGAGGTCACCGCCCTGCTCGCCGCCAACGGGCTTGCGCGCGGACAGCACGGGCTCAAGATCGTCATGATGTGCGAGCTGCCCTCGAACGCGGTGCTGGCGTCGGAGTTCCTCGAGTTCTTCGACGGCATGTCGATCGGCTCGAACGACATGACGCAGCTCACGCTCGGCGTCGATCGCGACTCGGGCATCGTCGCCAAGCACTTCGACGAGCGCGACCCCGCGGTCAAGGCGATGCTGTCCATGGCCATCCGCGCCTGCCGCGACGCCGGCAAGTACGTCGGCATCTGTGGACAGGGTCCATCGGACCACCCGGAGCTCGCACGCTGGCTCGTCGAGCAAGGCATCGACAGCATCTCCCTCAACCCCGACACCGTGGTCGAGACCTGGTTGATGCTGGCGCGAGATCAGCCTCCCGCCTGAGCCGTCGGCTCGCCGCTCAGATCCTCGAGGGCGCGGCGCTCACCCGCGCGGCCCGGATGTGCTGCCTCATGACATGCGCCGTCGTGAGCGCTCCGCAGAGCGTGACGCCGATGAACGCGATCCAGGACCCCGTGCCGACCCCGACGCCCGCGCCGAGCGCGAGCCAGACCGCCGCCGTCCAAGGCGGAGCGCCGTATTCGAGCGCCGCCCGGCAACCGGGACAGGAGGTGAACCCGTAATGCACGACGGTGCCGCAGTTCGGACAGTGGCTGGTGGACAAAGGCTTCCCCTCCTTGCGATGCGACAAGTCTAGCCAAGGCCCGGGGGGACGTCCGGCCACGAACTGCGACCGACGTCACGGTTCGGCAGGATCGCGACGCCGCGCTCAGCGGCCGGACAGTCGTCCGTCGAGGAAGGGACACACGGACAGATCCACGTTGCCGCCCGAGAGCACGATGCCGACCGCATCGCCCGGCGCGCCAAGACGGCCGTCGAGCAACGCCGCCACCGGCACCGCCGAGGACGGCTCGACCAACAACCGCGCGTCCTCGAGCAGCACGCGCATCGCGGCCACGATCGCCGACTCGGAGACGGTCAGCAGGTCGTCCACATGCTGACGGAAGATCGCGAACGGCCGCGCACCGATCGACCCCCGAAGGCCGTCCGCGATCGTGGGCGGCGAGCCGCTCCAGCCGAGCCGCACCCCGCCGTGGTACGAACGCGCGGCATCGTCCGCGACCGCAGGCTCGACGCCGACCACACGGCAACCGGGCGCCATGCCCCGCGCCGCGAGCGCGGAACCGGCGAGCAGCCCCCCGCCGCCCACCGGCGTGGCGAGCACGTCGAGCGTCGGCACGTCGGCGAGCAGTTCCACCGCAGCGGTCCCCTGCCCCGCGATCACGGCGGCATCGTCATACGGATGCACGACCGCTGCGCCCGTCTCGCGCACCAGCGCAGCCAGCATGGCCTCGCGCGGCGCGAGCCCGGGCTCGCAGTGATGCAGCTCGGCGCCCTCGGCGACGATGGCGGCGAGCTTGACCGGCGAGGCGTCGCGCGGCGTCACGACGAGGCAGCGCCACCCGAGCAGCCGTGCGGCGCGCGCAAGCGCCGCGCCGTGGTTGCCCGAGGAGTGCGTCGCGACGATGCGCGCGCGGCGCCCCGCGAGGGCCTCGTCCTCCAGGGCGAGCAATGCATTGGTCGCGCCCCGGTACTTGAAGGCACCGGCGTGCTGCAGGTTCTCGCACTTGAGGTGCACGCGACGGCCGCTGCGCGCATCGAGCCGGTCCGAGCGCAGCACTGGCGTGCGGGCGACCCGCCCTTGTACGCGTCCCGCCGCCGCCACGACCGCAGCGAAATCCGGCAGGTCCGCGGGCGGCGCCCCCGCGGCGACCGGCGCGAGCGTCAGCATCCGCCGCGCGCCCCCGGCACGAACAGATGGGCGCGGTAGTGCTGCAGCTCGCGCACCGAATCGCGGATGTCGTCGAGCGCGAGGTGGGTGCTTTCTTTGGTGAAACCCTCGGCGACGCCGGGGGCCCAGCGGCGCGCGAGCTCCTTGACGGTGCTGACGTCGAGGTTGCGATAGTGGAAGAACGCCTCGAGCTGCGGCATCAGCCGCGCCATGAAGCGCCGGTCCTGGCAGATGCTGTTGCCGCACATGGGCGATGCGCCCGCGACCACATGCCGCGCGAGGAATTCGAGCGTCGCCGCCTCGGCCTCGGCCGTGGTCACGCGGCTCGCGCGCACCCGCGCCACGAGCCCCGAGCCGCCGTGCTGGCGCTGGTTCCAATCGTCCATCTTGGCGAGCGTCGCCTCGTCCTGGTGGATGGCGAGCACCGGCCCCTCGGCGATCAATCGCAGTGAGGAGTCGGTGACCAGGGTCGCGATCTCGATGATGACGTCGGACTCAGGCTTGAGGCCGGTCATCTCGAGGTCGATCCAGATCAGCGCGTCGGCGCTCGGCTTCGGGTCCATGGCATCGCATCCCGCGCCCGCACCGGGGCGATATCGAGGTTGAGCGGCAGTCTAGCAGAGGCTAGAGTCGGCTCCGGTCCGGCGGCCAGGCGGTCTTCAGTGGAGTTCGAGGCACAGGTGATCGCGGCGTTCGGGCGCCATCTGCAGGTGCGGGACGGCGCCGGCGTGTGCCATGAGGCGCGCCCCTTCGGCCGGCGGGTGCAGGCGGTCTGCGGCGACCGCGTCCGCTGCGAGGCCGATGCCGCCCACGGCGAAGTGCATGTCCTCGAGGTGCTGCCACGGTCGGCGCTGCTGCAGCGCGCCACCCTGCGCGGCGGCGCGGAACCGGTGGTGGCCAACATCGACCTGCTGGCGGTGGTGGTCGCGCCGCTGCCGCAGCCCGATCTCTTCGTCGTGGACCGTTATCTTTGCGCCGCGAGCTCGTCGGGGCTCGCAGGCCTCGTGGTGCTCAACAAATGCGACCTGCCGGGCAGCGAGGCGCTCATGCTCGCCCTCGAGCCCTACCGGGCCGCAGGCTACGCGACGCTCGCCTGCAGCGCCGAACGCGGCATCGGCCTCGCGGCGCTCGCAGCCGCGTTGCAGGGGCATCGCAGCGTGTTCGTCGGCCAATCGGGCGTCGGCAAATCCTCCCTCATCACCACGCTCGTCCCCGAAGCCGGTCTGACGGCGGCGGTCGGCGCCCTCGACCGCTCGGACGAGGGTCGCCACACCACCACCGCGGCGCGCGCCTACGATCTCGCGCCGTCGGGCCAGTTGTTCGACTCGCCGGGTGTGCGGGATTTCGCGCCCGCCGTAGAGGCGCTGGAGCGGCGCAGCCTCGGCTTCCCCGAGGTCGAGCGGCTTGCGGCCGATTGCCGGTTCCAGGACTGCCGGCACCTGCGCGAACCGTCCTGTGCGGTGCGCACGGCGGCGGAGTCGGGCCTGTGGGATCCGCGGCGCTACGAGAGCTACCGGCGTCTGCGCCGGCTCTACGAGGACCTGCAGCAGGCCGCCGGGCCCGGCAAGCGGGACCGGCGCTGAACGGCTGACGGCGCTATTGACCGAGCGACTGGCGGCCCGCCAGCGCGTGCGCGAGCGTGCCGCCGTCGATGTATTCGAGCTCGCCCCCGATCGGCACGCCATGCGCGATGCGGGTCGCCCGCACGCCCCGGGCGCGCGCGAGCTCGGAGAGGAAATGCGCGGTCGCCTCGCCCTCCACGGTGGGGTTGGTGGCGAGGATCAGCTCCTGCACCGCACCGCCCGCGAGCAAGGTCTCGAGCTCACCGACGCCGAGCTGTTCCGGCCCGATGCCATCGAGCGGCGACAGGTGGCCCATCAGCACGAAGTACCGACCACGATAGCCGCCGGACTGCTCGATCGCGACCACGTCGGCGGGCGATTCCACCACACAGAGCAGCGAGGCATCGCGCTGCGTAGATTCACAGACCGCGCACAGCTCCGATTCCGTGAACATCCGGCAACTGCGGCAACGCCCGACGTTCACGAGCGCGTGGTCGATGCCCTCGGCGAGGCGGCGTGCGCCCTCGCGACCGTCCTGCAACAGATGGAAGGCCATGCGCTGCGCGGTCTTGGGGCCGACACCGGGCAACGTGCGCAGCGCATCGATCAGCCGCGCCACCGAGGGGGCGTGCTTCATCAGAACGGCATCTTCATGCCCGGCGGCAGCCGCATCCCCGCCATCGCCGCCGACATGCGTTGCTGGCTCTCGCTCTCCACGCGCCGCACGGCGTCGTTGATCGCCGCGGCGACGAGGTCCTCGAGCATCTCGCGGTCGTCACCGATCACGGCAGGCTCGATCTGGACGCGGCGCACTTCGTGTTTGCCGGTCATGGTGACCTTGACCATGCCGCCGCCCGACTCGCCGGTGACCTCGAGCCGCGCGATCTCTTCTTGGGCCTTCTGCATGTTGCGCTGCAGGGCTTCTGCCTGCTTCATCATGTTGCCGAAACCGCCGGACATCGGGATCACCTCGCTGGGTTGGGCGCTCAGTTGGGACGGATGGAATCAGGCTTGAGGGTCGCGCCGAACTTGTCGCGGAACGCGCGCACCGCGGGATCTTCATCGAGCGAACGGCGGGCGGCGTCGAGCTTCGCCTCGGCATCCCGCTCCACGGCGCGCGCCGGCGTATCGGGCGCGGCCTGCGCGAGCTCGATCTCGACCCGCACCGTCTCGCCAAGGTGGCGCGACAGCGCCTGCGAGAGTTTTTCGACGAGCGCCGGGGTGCGCAGGGTCTGTTGTGCTGCATCGAGCGCGAGCCGCAACGTCGCACCCTCGCGACCGCGATACGCGCAGTGCGAGGCGAGCTGGCGCGCCGCGCCGCCGACCTCGAGCTGCGAGAGGGTCGCTGACCAGTCCTCGAGCGCCGCGCGCGGCCCGGAGCGTGCGGCCGCAGCCGCAGCCGCACCGGCACTCGCGCCTGCCCCTGCCCCTGAAACGGCACCCGACGCCGTGCTCGACCCGGCAGGCGCCGCGGCCGATCGCGTGGGCGCTGCAGCGCCCGACGCCGAGGCGCCCTCGCCGCTGCCCGGCCGGAACGCCAGCATCCGCAGCAGCGTCATCTCGAACCCCGAACGCGCATCGGGCGCCCAAGCGAGATCTCGGCGGCCGAGGATCGCCGTCTGGTAATAGAGCTGCACGTCCTCGGGCGGGATCCGTGCGGCGAGATCGTCGAGCAAGGCCGTCGGATGCAGGTCGTCGCCCTCGTAGGCGGGCAAGGTCTGCTTCAGTGCGACCCGTACCAAGAGCGTCGCCAAGGCATCGAGCACCTCGCCGTGGTCGGGGGCCCACTCCTCGAGGCTCTGCGCGTACCCGAGCAGCGCCGCGGCGTCGCCGTCCGCCAGCAGCCCCGCAAGCCGCGCCACCTGTCGCCGATCGACCGTGGCGAGCATCGCACGCGCCTCGTCTTCGGCGACCTTGCCGCCGCCGAAGGCGAGCAACTGGTCGAGCAGCGAGAGCCCATCGCGCATGCTGCCATCCGCGGCCTCGGCCACGAGCTGCACCGCGGCGGACTCGAAGGCGATGCCCTCGGCCTCGAGGATGGTCTTGATGCGCGCGGCGATGAGGGGCACCGAGAGGCGCTTGAGGTTGAACTGCAGGCAGCGCGACAGCACCGTGACGGGCAGTTTTTGCGGGTCGGTGGTGGCGAGCAGGAACTTGACGTGCGGCGGCGGCTCTTCGAGGGTCTTCAGCAAGGCATTGAAGGAATGCGCCGAGAGCATGTGGACTTCGTCGATCAGGTAGACCTTGTAGCGGCCGCGGGTGGGCGCGTACTGGACGTTCTCCAGGAGCTCGCGGGTGTCGTCGACCTTGGTGCGCGAGGCCGCATCGACCTCGATGAGATCGACGAAGCGCCCCTCGTCGATCTCGCGGCAGGTGGCGCACTGGCCGCAGGGCGCCGGACCCGCCGAGACCTCGCAGTTGAGGCATTTGGCGAGGATGCGCGCGATGGTGGTCTTGCCGACGCCCCGGGTGCCGGTGAACAGGAAGGCATGGTGGACGCGGTTGGTGGCGAGCGCGTTGGAGAGCGCCTGCAGCACGTGTTCCTGCCCCGTGAGCTCCTCGAAGCGCTTGGGGCGCCATTTGCGGGCGAGTGCGGTGTAGCTCATCGCATGCGGGCTCGGGTGACGGTCAGAGGGGAGACGGCCCGCACCAGCCTGACTCCGGCACCCGACCTGACCGCGACCGTTGCTCCCTTCCGGGCCTGGCGGGATTGACGGCGGATCGTCGCGAAGGGACCGATGCGGGACGCCATAGGAAACCTGCGTCCGGTGATGGTACCAAACGTCGCCCCGGAAGACGGGGCCTTACTTGACCGTCGGCATCACGAAACTCGCGCCCTCGCGGCTCTCGCCGAGCCAGCGGGTGGTGATGGTCTTGAGGCGGGTGTAGAACCGCACGCCCTCGGGCCCGTGGACGTGATGGTCGCCGAACAGGGAGGCCTTCCAGCCGCCGAAGCTGTGGAACGCCATCGGCACGGGGATGGGCACGTTGATGCCAACCATGCCCACCTGGATGCGCTGCGCGAAGTCCCGCGCCGCCCCGCCGTCCGCGGTGAAGATGGAGGTGCCGTTGCCGAATTCGTGCCGGTTGATGAGGTCCACGGCCGCCGCGTAGTCATCGACCCGGGCGATGCAGAGCACCGGCCCGAAGATCTCCTCGCGGTAGATGGCCATCTGCGGCTGCACGCGATCGAAGAGCGAGGCGCCGACATAGAAGCCGCCCTCGAAGCCGGGCTGCGCCATCCGGTAACCGCGACCGTCCACCACGAGCTCCGCGCCCTCGGCGACGCCGCGGTCGATATAGCCGCGCACCCGCTCGAGATGCGCGCGGGTGACGAGCGGCCCCATCTCGGCGGCGGCATCGGTGCCCGGGCCGATCTTGAGGGTCGCGAGGCGTTTGACGAGGCGGTCGCGCAGACCCTGGGCGGTGCGCTCGCCCACGGGCACCGCGACCGAGATCGCCATGCAGCGCTCACCCGCGGAGCCATAGGCCGCGCCCACGAGCGCGTCGGTGACGGCGTCGAGGTCGGCATCCGGCAGGATGACCATGTGGTTCTTGGCGCCGCCCAGCGCCTGCACGCGCTTGCCCTGCGCGGCGCCGGTGGCATAGATGTATCGCGCGATCGGGGTCGAGCCGACGAAGCTCAGCGCATCGACGCCGGGATGATGCAAGAGCCCATCCACCGCTTCCTTGTCGCCCTGCAGGACGTTGAACACGCCGGGCGGGAAGCCCGCGCGGGCGACAAGCTCGGCGATGAAGAGCGAGGCCGACGGATCGCGCTCGGAGGGTTTGAGGATGAAGGTGTTGCCGCAGGCGAGCGCCACCGGGAACATCCACATCGGCACCATGGCCGGGAAGTTGAACGGGGTGATGCCCGCCGCGACGCCGATCGGCTGGCGGACGGCATGGCTGTCGATGCCGGCGCCGATGTTCTCGGTGATCTCGCCCTTGAGGAGCTGCGGCGCGCCACAGGCGAACTCCACCACCTCGAGGCCGCGGGTCACCTCGCCGCGCGCATCGGAGATGACCTTGCCGTGCTCGGCGCTGATGATCGCGGCGAGCTCGTCGGCGTGGGTCTCGATGAGGTCGCGCAGGCGGTTCATGAGCCGCGCGCGACGCAGCGGCGGTGTCGCCGCCCAGGCCGGGAAGGCCGCGCGGGCGGCCGCGACGGCGGCATCGACCTCTGCGGCACCCGCGAGCTGGACTTCGGCGGTCTGGGCGCCGGTGGCGGGGTTGAACACCGGCGCGGTACGACCGCCCCGGACCTCGACGGACTTGCCGCCGATGACATGAGATATCTGCTTCAAGATGTTGTTTCTTCTGGAAATTATTCGTCGCGATGCCGCGACTGCGAGACCCCCGCGACGCGGCGACGATCAGTGAGGACCGTGCCACGGCGCGGGGCGGATTTTACACCAGACGACCCGCAGGTTCAGGGGTCAGGTCGCGAGATACTCGTTGAGCGCTGCGGCGCCTCACCCCGGCACGAGCAGCGTGAACTGCCCACGCGGCAGCAGCCGACGGAAGTCGCGGTCGAAGCTCACGAGATGCTCGCCGGCATGCGTGACCGCGGCCGACAGCCATGCGTCGGGCAAGTCGTTGGCGGTGAGCCGCCGGTCGAGGCACAGGCCGCGTAGCAACGGCCACTCGGGGCCGACGGCTGCGAGATGCACGCCGGGCGACGCGACCAGCGCATCGACGAAGGTGACGGCATCCTCGATGGGCGTCGTCTGCCGGAACACCTTCGGGCTGGTGACGAGCCGCAAGAAACTGACGAGCACCATCGGCATCAGCGTGAACACCCCTCCGGCCGCTGCAGCGCCCAAAGCCTCTTCGAGCCAGCGGTGCGCGACGGCGTGATGCGGATGGTCGTGGCGCGAAGCCGCGACGAGGACGTTCACATCAGGCGTCATCGTCCGCAGCCTCGAGGAGCGAGCGGTTGCTGAGCGGGTCGACACCCGCGATCAGACCGCCGCGGCCCTTGAACACCGGCAGCCGGACCCGCGGCCGCGGCGCGGCGTCCGACTCCGCTCGCAACCGCAGTTGCAAGCCTTCCTCGATGAGGCGTGTCAGGCTCGTGCGCCGACGCGCTGCGAGGGCCTTGGCCTCGGTGAGGAGCTGGTCGTTGATGTCGAGGGTGGTCTTCACGAGCCCATGATACAGATTTCTGTATCGTCTTGGAAATGCGTACCGCTCCGGCTTCTGTCGGCGTTCCATGATGGGCCGTATCTTCCCGGCGTCCGCCGCGTCGGGACAACGCGCAGATCTGGTCGGTTCATCGAGAAACTGTGGCGCTCAGCGCCCCCCACCCTGCCGGATAAGCACCGGCGGAGCAGAACCGCATCCGATCATCGAGCATCAACACCCTGTCTACGCCTGACCCCGGTGTCTGGAATCTCGCAAGAAGCGCCCTCGGGCCGCGAACGGATACACGAGTTGCGCGAGATACCCTGCGGGCACGGCCTCATCGGCGAGCCCGTAGGCCGACGGCCAGCGTCCTGCCGGGGCATACCAAGTACCGAACAGCCGATCGATCCACGGGAAGTGGACGGCGAAGTTGCGGTCTCTCGCTTCGACCTCGAGCGCGTGATGCCAATGGTGATAGCGAGGCGTGACCAGCGTCTCTTCCACCCAACGCGGGAAGCGCCAGGAGACGTTGGCATGGATGAACACCGCGTGCAGCGAGACGAACACGAGATAGGTGTAGAGCGGTCCGGGCTCGAAGCCGAGCACGAACAGCGGCACGAAGCCTAGGCCGCGCGTCACGATCACATCGACGAGGTGTAGGCGTGAGCCGGCCAGCCAGTCCAGATCGCGGCTGGAGTGATGCACGGCATGGAAAGGCCAAAGCCGTCGTACCCGATGGAACAGTCGGTGCACCGCGTACTGCACGAGATCAGCGATCACCGCACAGGCGAGGAATTGAAGGATGAACGGCATCCCGCGCACGAACTCCTGCAGGTCCGGTTCAACAGCCCAGGCGAAGAGTACGGTCGCGGGGAGAAGCGTCAACAGCGTCATGCCCTGTACGAGCAGATGGCTGATGAGAAAATACAGTCCGTCGGTCGTCCAACCGGACCGGAACACACTCTGCGTTCGCAACGGCCAAATCCGCTCGAGCGGGGCGAACAACATGGCGAGCAGCGCGAGGTTCAGCAGGAACCAGTCGAGCCCGAGGTAGGTCGTCGCCGACGGCACCTCGGCGGGTACGCTGACTTGACCACCCCCCAGCGCACCGGCTGCGAGGGCGAGGCCCATTCCCGTAAACCCGAGCACCTTGCGTCGGCGCAGCAACGAGCTTGCAAGCCCAAGCAGGAACGCGAGGCCAATGATCAGTTCGATGGCGCCACGCACCCACGGCAGCGGCAGCAAGGCGCGCACCTCGGGGCTCGTCAGCACGTGAGGCCAGATCAAGCAGGCGACGGCGGCGAGACCGAGCATACCGAGGAACACCGACACGGTGCCGGAGATCCAGCCCGTGCCCAGATGCTCGGGCTCGTCATCGCCGAACACGCGCTGGAGCAGTCGGTCGAGATCCATGCTGCGACCCTCCGATGAATTGTCGCCCATAGTAGCCGAGGTCGGTGACCGAGCCCGTCATCGGCTCAAACACCGCACCGGGAAATCTCGCCATTAGCCTACCGCCCCCTGCACGGTGACGACCGCTCACGGAGAAGCGCACCCGCAGCTCGAAGCGGCCGTTGTCGCTTGGCGAGCTGATCACGTTCTTCCTGGCGGCGTGGCCGCTGAGGGAGGTGCTCGAGGGGAACGAGCTCGATCGGGACGGGGCGCAGAACTTCACGCGGCCGTCATCGGAGTTCTATCCGCAGTTCGAGGCGGGGATACGGGCGAGGTCCGATGGGTGGTATGCGGAGGGGGATGGCTAGAGACGTAACCCGCCATTAAAAAAAACAGACCGACGCCAAACGCGGCCTTTACTCGCCGCCCCGTGGTTCTGAAATTGGGGGGTCAGGTCAGGTCGACTTTACAGCGACTACTCCGGGAAACGGTCGAACTTCGGCAGGTTTTCCAGTTCTAAAGTCCAACCCAATTGCTCCGCCGCTTGCACGTGTAAGCGCGGCGTCAGAGCTTCGGGATTGTCCAATGTGCAGGTCTGGATGTCGACCAACCCCGGCAACGCCTTTTCGTTCAAATAGTAAAGACCAGTTCCGCACCGCGCGCAAAAATAGCGGGCGGCGTGGGTTGACGACATATAAGTCTTTATGTCGCCACTAAATTCAAAATCAGAGGATGAGAAAGCTGCCCAGCTGACAAAAGGCGCACCTGCACATCTTCTGCAGTCGTCGCAATGGCAGACGGAAACATGCTGCGGCGTGCCACTAGCCTTATAACGTGAAGCGCCGCAATGGCATCCGCCTTCATAGACCACGCTCTTTCTCCTTCAAATTTCCAGAAAGTTGCTTCTCCACTACTGTCTGCAGCCGACGCTCGACTATATCTTCGACGGTCGCGTTCACGCCGACAGCAATCCGCGCTATCGCATCGATGGCGTCGTCAGTGAAATCCAGC
>JBIIVD010000061.1:0-9263 GCA_044339635.1 Steroidobacteraceae bacterium
AAGCCGCGGTCAGGTTCGCGTTGGCGCTCGCGGGCGCGGTGGCGGCGCGCGCCGCGATCGGTCCCGCCTCCAGCCAGCCGCGCGCCACGGCGTCGCGACCGGCGGTCCGCGGGTCGAGCGCGCCGCCGTCTGCCGCGGTGCGGCG
Organism: Steroidobacteraceae bacterium; assembly: GCA_044339635.1. Taxonomy (GTDB): domain Bacteria; phylum Pseudomonadota; class Gammaproteobacteria; order Steroidobacterales; family Steroidobacteraceae; genus UBA964. Next base: position 146 of record JBIIVD010000061.1, read on the forward strand.
CAGCTGTCCGAGGAGTTCCTGGCGCAGCGCATCGCGCTGCGCGGCGCCGCTGGCCCGCGCCTCGCGCGCCCGGCTGCTCTGGATGCCCTCGAGGGGACGACCTGTCGCGAACGCGAGCCGCTGACGAAGCAGGTGATAGCGCTCGAAGTCCTCGTTGGACGACGGCGGCGCGACCTTCCCGAGCGCGTCCCAGCCGCGAGCCGCCTCGCCGAGCCCGAGCGCGGCCTCCGCCTCGGACAGGTCACGCGACAGGGACTGACGGGCATCGAGCGGTGCGACCAGCCTCGCGAGCGTGGCCTGTGCGAAGCGCGGCGCGCCCGCCGCAAGCCATTCGCGGGCCGCCAGCAAGCGGAAGTCGTTGGCGATCGCGGCGGGCGCGAACTCGGCCACCGCGCCGTAATCGAGCGCGGCCGCCGCATGGTCGCCGCGCGCGGCATAGGCCGCGGCGCGTTCGGGCGAGGGCGGATCGGCCGGGGGTGGCGCGGCGGCGCAACCGGCCAGCAGCGACGCGGCCAGCAACGATGCGGCGAGGAGCCTGGTAGGTGGGGTCATCCAGGCCCTCCGGACAGCCTCGGCGGGCGCGGCGCGGCCGCAGCAGGGTTGAAGTGCCGCCCGTGCGGGGGCAGCATGGCGGATGCGCAACATGGAGCCGGATTATAGTGCCTGAATCCTCCGGAACGGCGCCCCGCCGCGGACCGGGGCGGCTCGAGGTCATCGCGACGCCGATCGGCAACCTCGGCGATCTCTCGCCGCGGGCCCGCGACAGTCTTGCGGCCGCAGACTTGGTGGCGGCCGAAGACACCCGCCGCACCGGGCAACTGCTGGCAGCGCTCGGCCTGCGCAAGCCCCTGGTGTCGCTGCACGCGCACAACGAGCGTGGCCGCGAGGGCGAACTCCTCGAGCGCCTTGCGGCCGGGGAGACCGTCGCCCTCGTGAGCGATGCCGGCACGCCGCTCCTCTCGGATCCGGGCTTCGGGCTCGTGCGTGCGGCCGCCGCGGCCGGCATCCCGGTGCAGTGCCTGCCGGGACCGACGGCGATCGCCGCGGCGCTCAGCATCGCCGGCATCGCCACCGACCGCTTCTGCTTCGAGGGTTTCTTGCCGGCGCGTGCCGGTGAGCGGCGGACGCGGCTGCTCGCGCTGCATGCCGAGCCCCGCACCCTCGTGTTCTTCGAGGCGCCGCACCGCATCGCCGAGGTTCTGGCGGACGCCGCCGCGGTGTTCGGCGCGGAGCGCGAAGCCGCCGTGGCGCGCGAATTGACCAAAGTATTCGAGACCGTCCACCGCGGGACGCTCGGCGCTCTCGCCGCGCGCGCGACCCTGGACGCCGACATGTCCCGCGGCGAGATCACCTTGGTGGTGGCGGGTGCGCCGGATATCGCGCCGCCGGCAGAGGGCGCGCCGCGCGAGGCCGGCGCACAGGCGCAGCTCGAACGCACCGTGCAGGCCGCGCTCGCGCATCTGCCGGCCTCCAAAGCCGCTGCGCTCGCCGCCGAGGCCTGCGACGTGCCGCGTGCCGAGGCCTACGCGCTCGCGGTACGCCTCGCCGCGCTGCGGCGCTAGCGCCTCCCGGCAGGTCTTGATTGTCGTTTCGGCCATCGGGGCGTATGGTGCGCCTCGGAGTCGGCCAGGTGATCGCTGCATTTCTCGCGAGATGTGGAGGAAAGTCCGGGCTCCTTCGGACACGGTGCCAGGTAACGCCTGGGGGGCGTGAGCCCACGGAAAGTGCAACAGAAAGATACCGCCGATGCGCCAACTCCCCGTCAGGGAAGGCAACGCAGGCAAGGGTGAAATGGTGCGGTAAGAGCGCACCGCGCGGCCGGCAACGGACGTGGCACGGCAAACCCCACCGGGAGCAAGGCCAAATAGGGAAGTCGCAGGGAAACCTGCAGCGCCGTGTCCGAGCGTGACTTCCGGGTAGGCTGCTAGAGGCGTCCGGTGACGGGCGTCCCAGAGGAATGATCGCCCACGACAGAACCCGGCTTATCGGCCGACTCCTTCTTCCTCTTGATGCCCGCTTGCAGCATTCGCGGGCAAGCCACTGAAACCCCTGAACCTTTGTCTGTCCGAGCCGCTTTACGGGGTATTTCGGCAGGCGTAAGTTATTGGCAGCACATAAATTTTTTACGCGCGAACCGTTGACACCCCCGGCTGCCGATTTCTATAGTGGCGCCAAGTGGTAGAAAGTGGGGCGAAATGGGCGGGAGACCGCCCGTTGCAAGGTCATGTTCCGCGGCGCAAGCAAAGTCACGCTCGACGACAAAGGCCGGATGGTGTTGCCCACCCGGCAGCGCCAACGCGCGCTCGAGCGCAGCGAGGGTCACCTCGTCGTCACCGTGGATCGCGACCCCTGCCTCCTCATCTACCCGCTGCCTGACTGGGAACAGATCGAACGCAAGTTGATGAGCCTGCCCTCCCTGCACGAGCGCTCCCGGCGCCTGCAGCGGTTGATGGTCGGCCACGCGACCGAGATCGATCTCGACGGCCAGGGGCGACTGCTGTTGCCGCCGGAACTGCGCGAATTCGCGGGTCTGACGCGGCACGCCATGCTGATCGGTCAAGGGAACCGGCTCGAGCTGTGGGACGAGGCGCGTTGGATGGAGCGCCGCGACTACTGGCTCAAGAGCGAGGAGACCGCCACCGATCTGTCGACGGAGCTCGATTCTCTGTCGTTGTGAGCATGTCGGCGGTCGCCGGACACGAGGGACGCGGTGCGCAGGCGAGGGCCGGCGCGCCGCGGGGGCGAGGCGAAGGGACGCGGGGTGACGGCGTGGAGCACGCGGATGGGCACGAGCCTGTGCTTGTCGAGGAAGTGCTCGAGGCGCTCTCCCCGATGGCGGGTGGTTTCTATGTGGATGCGACGTTCGGGCGCGGAGGGCATGCGGCACGGCTGCTGCAGGCCGTCGGCCCTGCTGGCGGCGTGTTCGCGCTCGACCGCGATCCTGCGGCGATCGCGGCCGGTCGCGCGCGCTTCGCGGACGATCCGCGCCTCGAGCTCGTGCAGTCGGACTTCGGCCGTGTCGCGGAGGTGGTCGCTGCCCACGCCCGCGGCCGCCCGGTGCAGGGCGTCCTCCTCGACCTCGGCGTCTCCTCGCCGCAGCTCGATGACCCCGCGCGCGGTTTCTCGTTCTCCAAGGACGGCCCGCTCGACATGCGGATGGACCCCACGCGCGGCGAATCGGCCGCGCAGCTCGTGGCGCGCGCCGACGAGCGGGAGCTGCAGACCGTGATCGCCACGCTCGGCGAGGAACGGCACGCCCGGCGCATCGCCCGCGCGATCGTCGCCGCGCGTGCGACGGCGCCGATCACCCGCACGACGGAGCTCGCCGACCTCGTGCGCCGGGCCGTCCGCGGTCACGACGGCAAGCACCCCGCGACCCGCACCTTCCAGGCGTTGCGGATGCAGGTCAACGACGAGCTCGGCCAGTTGCACGCCGCCCTGCGCGGCGCGTTCGCGTCGCTCGCGCCCGGCGGCCGTCTCGCCGTGATCAGCTTCCATTCGCTCGAGGACCGGATCGTGAAGCGCTTCATCCGCGAGCGCTCGACCGTCGACCCGGTGTTCGCCGGTCTGCCGCTGATCCCCGCGTCCGCCCAGCCGGTGATGCGCGAAGTCGGCCGCAAGCGCCGCGCGTCCGAGGCCGAGACCGCGCGCAACCCGCGCTCGCGCAGCGCCGTGCTGCGCTGCGCGGAGAAGCTCGCGGCCGGAGGTCCGGCATGACGCCCACCGGACGCCGCCTGCTGACGCTCGCCGTGCCGCTCTTGTGGGCGCTGGTGCTGGTCTCCGCCGCCGGCGCGATCCACGCCAAGCACCGCGCCCGCGAGCTCTTCGTGCAGCTCGAGAAGGTCAACGCCGAGCGCGACCGGCTCGACATCGAGTACGGGCGGCTGCAGCTCGAGCAGAGCGCCTGGTCGGCGCACGCGTTCGTCGAGAACATGGCCAGCACCAACCTGCGCATGAGCGTGCCCCCGCCGGCGCAGGTGGAGGTGGTCGCGCCATGAGGAGGCCGGCATGAAGCTGCCCGGCGCACTGTCGTCCCGTGGCGCGGCGCGCAGCGCGCGCGGCCGAGGCCGCGGCCGCGAGGCTGCGCCTTCCGGGCTCACCCGCAAGCCCGACACGCCCGCGCCGTCGTTCATCCGCCGCGCCGTCTTCGTCGGCGCCGCCTTCGGCTGCATCGCCGTGGCGCTCGGCTGGAAGGCGGTGACGCTGCAGTTCTTCGAGAGCGATTTCCTCAAGGGGCAGGGCGAGGAGCGCGCCGTGCGCGTCGCGACGGTGGTCGCGCACCGCGGCAACATCCTCGATCGCGCGGGCGAGCCGCTCGCGATCAGCACGCCGGTGGACGCCGTGTGGGTCAATCCGTCGCAGCTCGCACGGGCGGGCGACGACATCCCGCGCCTCGCGCGCGCGTTGCGTCGTGATCCCGAGGAACTCACGCGCCGCGTGACCTCGAACCTCAACAAGAACTTCCTGTTCGTCGCGCGCCAGTTGCCGCCCGCGGAGGCGCAGCGCCTGCGCGCGCTCGACATCCCGGGGGTCTATTTCCAGCGCGAGTACCGCCGCTTCTACCCGTCGGGCGAGGTGGCCGGCCACGTGCTCGGATTCACCGACCTCGACGATGCCGGTCAGGAAGGCCTCGAGCTCTTCTACGACCATTGGCTCGCTGGACAGAACGGCGCCAAGCGCGTGATCCGCGACAACCTCGGCCGCACCGTGCAGACGATCGAGAGCATCCGTCCCGTCCGCCCGGGGCAGGACCTGCGGCTCTCCGTCGACATGCGCGTCCAGTACCTGGCGTACCGCGAGCTCAAGTCGGCGATCCAGGCGCACCGCGCGCGCTCCGGCTCGGTGGTCGTGATCGATGTCCAGACCGGCGAAGTGCTGGCCATGGTCAACCAGCCGACCTTCAACCCCAACGACCGCTCGCAGGTGAAGCCGGCGCTCTACAAGAACCGCGCCGTCACCGACCTCGTCGAGCCGGGCTCGTCGATCAAGCCGTTCACCGTCGCCGCCGCGCTCGCCTCCGGACGCTACCGCGCCGACAGCATCGTCGACACCTCGCCCGGTTTCTACAAGGTCGGCATCAAGACCATCGTCGACAAGAACAACCTCGGCGCGGTCGACATGTCCACGGCCCTGGCGCGCAGCTCCAACGTGGCGATGGCGCGGATGGCGATCCAGCTCGGTCCCGAGACGCTGCACCAGACCTTGTCGCGGGTCGGGTTCGGTCGCGTGACGACGAGCGGCTATCCGGGCGAGTCCGCGGGCCTGCTGCCGCAATGGTCGCAGTGGCGACCGATCCGCACGGCGACCATCTCCTACGGCTACGGCCTGTCGGTGACGCCGCTGCAACTCGCGCAGGCCTACGCCACGCTCGGTTCGTTCGGTGTGCGCCGACCCGTCGCCTTCACGCCGGTCGCGGGCGCGGTGCCGGGCGAGCGCGTGCTGCCCGAGCAGGTGACGCGCGACGTCGTGCGCATGATGGAAAGCGTCGTGACCCAGGGCAGCGGCCGCAAGGCGGCGGTCGCGGGCTACCGCATCGCCGGCAAGACCGGCACGGCCTGGAAGGCGAGCGCCGGCGGCTACATCACCAACCGCTACGTCTCCGTGTTCGCGGGCGTCGCGCCGGCGAGCGCGCCGCGCATCGCGACGGTGGTCGTGATCGACGAGCCGAGCGTCGGCGGCTATTACGGCGGCGATGTCGCCGCCCCCGTGTTCGCCGACGTGGTCGGCGGCGCGCTGCGCCTGCTGGCGGTCGCGCCGGACGCGCCGCTCGATGCGCCGGTCGACCAGATCCCGGATCTCGCGCCGATGCCCGGGCCGGACCTCGAGGTCCTGCCGGAGCCCGACGCGGCGACGGCCACCACCATCGCGCAGCGCAACGACGGTCAGGTGCCGTCGGCCGGCACGCGCCGATGAGCGTCATGGCGCCGGTGGCGATGGAGGCCCTGTGTGCGGGCCTCGTGGCGCCGCCCGCAGAGCTGGCCGTCACCGACCTGTCGCTCGACAGCCGCACCGTGCGCGAGGGCGGGCTGTTCCTCGCCTGTGCCGGGCGCCGCACCCACGGTCTCGCGTCGCTCGAGGTCGCGCTGGCGCGTGGCGCGCGTGCCGTGCTCTGGGAGCCCGCCGCCGATGTCGCGCCCCCCGCGCCGCGCGCAGGCCTGTGGATGGCGCCGGTGGACGGCCTGTCGCGGCAGGCAAGCGCGATCGCGGACCGCTTCTTCGGCGCGCCGTCGGCGTCGCTCTCGGTGACGGGCATCACGGGCACCAACGGCAAGACCACCGTCGCGTGGCTGCTCGCCCAGGCGATCGGCGCGCTGCGCGGCGCGACCGGTGGGCGCGGCGGCTGCGTGTACTTCGGTACGCTCGGCACGGGCACGCCGCCGGAGCATGTCACGGCGGGCGAATACACGACGGCCGATGCGGTCACGGTGCAGCGGCAGCTCGCGGCCGCGCGCGACGCCGGCGCGACCGACATCGCGATGGAAGTGTCCTCGCATGCCCTCGACCAGCACCGTGTCGCGGCGGTACGATTCCGTTCCGCGGTGTTCACCAATCTCACGCGCGACCATCTCGATTACCACGGCAGCTTCGAGGCCTACGGCGAGGCCAAGGCGCGCCTGTTCGACATGCCGGGCCTCGCGGCGCGGGTGTTCAACGTCGACGATGCTTTCGGCGCCGTGCTCGCCGCGCGCCATGCCGGCCGCTCGCGCGCCTGGCTCACCTGCCGCAGCGCCGAGGGGCGCGCCACGGCGCAGCGCCAGTGCGCGGCGTCGCCGGCCTCGCGCCGGCTCGCGGGCGGTGCGTTGCGCCGATCGGCGCGCGGTCTCGCGTTCGACGTGCAGCTGGACGGTGGCGACTCGGCGGCCCTCGAGGCGCCCTTGGTCGGGGATTTCAATGCCGACAACCTGCTGTCGGTGCTCGGTGCGCTGCTCGCGCTCGACACGCCGCCCGCCGCGGCGCTCGCCGCCTTGCGGCAGGTGGCCGCGCCGCCTGGACGCATGCAGGCGATCGGCGGCGCCGGGCAGCCGCTCGCGCTGGTCGACTACGCCCATACGCCGGATGCGCTCGCCAAGGCCTTGCGCGCGGCCCGGGCGCACTGCGCGGGGCGCTTGATCGTCGTGTTCGGCTGCGGCGGCGATCGCGACCGCGGCAAGCGGCCGCAGATGGCGGCGGTGGCCGCAGAGCTCGCCGATGCGGTCCTGATCACCGACGACAATCCGCGCACCGAGTCCGCCGCCGCGATCGCGGCCGACATCGCGGCGGGACTGTCCGCCGGTCATGCGGTGCGCATCGTCCACGACCGCGCCGCCGCGATCCGCGAGGCGCTGCAGGCCGCGCGCGCCGACGACGTGGTGCTGGTCGCCGGCAAGGGGCACGAGGACTACCAGATCATCGGCACCGAACGCCGTGCGTTCAGTGATGCGGCGGTGGTCCGCGCGACGCTCGGCGTCGGCGCGGGCGCGGGCATGGGCACGGGAGGGCAGGCCTGATGCGCAGCCTTGCGGACTTCGCGGCTGACTGCGGCGGTCGCCTCGTCGGCGCCGATGCGCCCTGGTCGGCGCTCAGCACCGACACGCGCCGCATCGCGCCGGGCGAGCTCTTCGTGGCGCTTCGCGGCCCGAACTTCGACGGTGGCGAGTTCCTCGGCATCGCCGCAGCGGCCGGCGCTGCCGGCGCGCTCGCCGAGCGCGAAGGTCCCGAGGGCTTCCCGGTGATCCTGGTGCCGGATGCGCTCGCCGCGCTGCAGCGCGCCGCCGCGGCCTGCCGCGCGCGTTACACCGGCACGGTGGTCGGGGTCGCCGGCAGCAACGGCAAGACCACCTGCAAGGAGATGATCGCCGCGATCCTCGGCGAGCGGGGCCCGACGCTCGCCACGCGCGGCAACCTCAACAACCACATCGGCCTGCCGCTCACGCTGCTGCGCCTCGATGCGCACCAGCGCCATGCGGTCATCGAGATGGGCGCCAACCACCCGGGCGAACTCGCGGCGCTCGCGGCGCTCGCCGTGCCGGCCATCGGCATCGTCACCAATGCCGGCGCCGAGCATCTCGAGGGCTTCGGCAGCCTGGAGGGGGCCGCGCGGGCGGAGGGCGAACTGTTCGCGGCGCTCGGCCGGGACGGCGTGGCCGTGCTCAACGCCGACGACGAGTTCTGCGGCCTGTGGCGCGACATGAGCGTGGCGCGGGTGGTCAGCTTCGGCCTGGGCGCCAAGGCCGACTTCAGCGCGCGCGACATCCGCACGCAGGCGACGGCCGAGGGCTTCCTCACGGGCTTCACGCTGCTCGCGCCAGCCGGTGAAGCGCGCATCGAACTGCGCCTCGCCGGCCGCCACAACGTGATGAACGCGCTCGGCGCGGCCGCCGCGGCCATGACCGCGGGCGCGACGCTCGACGAGGTGGCCGCCGGGCTCGCGCGGATGCGTCCGGTGCCCGGCCGCCTCGTGCTCCGTCCTGCCGCGAGCGGCGCTTGGCTGGTCGATGATTCCTACAATGCCAACCCGTCCTCGTTGCAGGCCGCCATCGACGTGCTGGCGGCGCTGGAGGGTCGTCGCTGGCTGGTGCTCGGCGACATGGGCGAGCTCGGCAGCCACGCGGTGGAGGCCCATGTCGAAGCCGGTCGCTACGCCCGCGCGCACGGGGTCGAGCGCCTGTTCGCCGTCGGCGCCCTGGCGGCGCTCGCCGCGCGTGCGTTCGGCGAGGGCGGCAGCGAGCACGGCGATGTCGCGGATTGCGCGGCGGCGCTGCGCGCGGACCTTGCGGACGACGTGCGCGTGCTGGTGAAAGGTTCGCGTTCCAACCGTCTCGAGCGTGTGGTCGATGCCTTGTCGCCGGCGACCGGTGCACGCGCCGATGCATCCGGGGCCTTGACCCGAGGAGCTGCCTGACATGCTGCTGTGGTTGTCGAAGACGTTCGCCGGGGACCTCTCGTTCCTCAACGTATTCACCTACTTGACCCTGCGCGCGATCCTGGCAGCCGTGTCGGCGCTCGCCATCGCGTTGATCGCCGGACCGTGGATGATCGAGCGGCTCGCCGCGCTGCGGGTCGGACAGGTCGTGCGCGACGACGGCCCGCAGACCCACTTCAAGAAGGCCGGCACGCCGACCATGGGCGGTCTGCTCAT
>JBIIVD010000062.1:0-9139 GCA_044339635.1 Steroidobacteraceae bacterium
CACCAATTTCACGCTGTCGATCGAGGCCGCCGAGGGCGTGACCACCGGCATCTCGGCGCACGACCGCGCGCACACCGTGCGCACCGCCGTCGCCGAGGGCGCACGTCCCGAGCACCTGCGCCAGCCGGGCCACATCTTCCCGCTGATGGCGCAGCCGGGCGGGGTGCTGACGCGCGCCGGACACACCGAGGCCGGCTGCGACCTCGCCCGCCTCGCCGGGCTCGAACCCGCCGCGGTGATCGTCGAGATCATGAGCGATGACGGCACGATGGCGCGCCAGCCCGAGCTGCTGCGCTTCGCGCGCCAGCATGGCCTGCGCATCGGCACCATCGCCGATCTCATCCGCTACCGGCTGCGCACCGAGCGTTCGGTCGAGCGCATCGCCGAACGCAGCGTCATGACGGCGCACGGCGAGTTCCGCATGCTGGCTTACCAGGACCACGTGCATCGCGACGTGCATCTGGCGCTGGTGCGTGGCGACCTCGCATCAGGCGCGCCGGGTCGGCCGGCGCCGCTCGTGCGTGTGCACCTGCCCGAGACGCTGCGCGACCTCGTGGGCGTGGTCCAGCCGGCGTCACGCTGGACGCTGGATGCCGCACTGCGCCGCGTCGCCCTCGAGGGCGCGGGTGTGGTGGTGGTGCTGCGCAATCCGGAATCGCCCCGCGATCTCGCCGAGGCGGTGCGCGACCCCGACCCGACGACGTCCGCCGCTGCGGCACCGGCCGCTTCGTCGTCGGCCGTCGAGGCGCCCGTGTGGCGCACCTACGGCATCGGCGCGCAGATCCTGCAGGACATCGGCCTGCGGCGCATGCGTGTGCTGTCCTCGCCCAAGCAGATGCTCGGTCTCGCGGCGTTCGGCCTCGAGGTCGAGGAATACCTCCCACCCGCTGCGGAGCCCGGCGATGCGCGTTGAGTCCGACCGCTCCGCGCCCTTCGGCGCCGGGCTGGATGCCCGCGGCCTGCGCGTCGCCGTGATCGCCGCCGAATTCAACGCGGCGCTGGTCGAACAGATGCTCGCGGGCGCGCGCGCGGCGTGGAGCCGGGCGGGCGGCGCCCCGGAGGCGCTCACCGAGTGGCGGGTCCCGGGGGCCTTCGAGCTGCCGCTCGCCAGCCGGCAGGCGGCGCTGTCCGGGCGCCACGATGCGGTGGTGGCCTTCGGCTGCGTGATCCGCGGCGATACGCCGCACTTCGATTACGTCTGCGCCGAGAGCGCACGCGGCCTGATGCAGGCCGGCCTCGAGTCCGGCCTGCCGGTGATCTTCGGCGTGCTGACCGTGGAGACGGTGGCACAGGCCGAAGAGCGGGCCGATCCCGCGCGTCTCGACAAGGGCGGCGAAGCGGTGGCAGCGGCGATCACGCTGGCGCGCACGCTGGCGGCCATCCGCGAGGGACGTTCCGCATGACCACCGAACGACGCATCCGCGACCGCAGTTCCCTCGAGCGCGCAGCGGCGCGCAAGCTCGCATTGCAGGCCATCTATCGCGTGCAGATCAACGAGGGTCCCTGGCAGGACCTCGTCAGCGAGTTCGCGTCCGACCCGGACATGGCGGGCGCCGACCGCGGCTACTTCGAGGTGCTGGTGCGCGGCGTCTGCGAGTCGCGCGAGGCGCTCGACACGCAGCTCGCCGGCTGGACCGACCGCGCGCCCGCGATGCTGGATCCCGTCGAGCATGCGGTGCTGCTCATCGGCCTGCTCGAGCTGCGCGACTGCCCGGAAGCGCCGCGGCGCGTGGTGGTCAGCGAGGCCGTGCGCCTCACGAAGCGCTTCGGCGCGACCGACGCGCACAAGTTCGTCAACGCGGTCCTCGATCGCGCCGCGCGCGAGTTGCGCCCCCACGAGCATTGAGTGACCGGCGTGGCGCTCGGCGAGTTCGCGCTGATCGACCGCTACTTCCGTGATCGGGGCGCGCAGCGCGCCGACGTCCTCCTCGGGGTGGGCGATGACGGCGCGTTGCTGCGCCTGCCACCCGGTGAGGACCTCGTCGCCGTCAGCGACACGCTGGTCGATGGTGTGCACTTCCCGTCGGGCAGCGACCCCCGCTCGGTCGGTCATCGCGCGCTCGCGGTCAATCTCAGCGACATCGCCGCGATGGGTGGCACCCCTCGCTGGGCGCTGTTGTCGTTGACGCTGCCCTCAGTGGATGAGGCCTGGCTCGAGGCCTTCGCCGCAGGCTTCGGGGATCTCGCGCTCGGGCACGGCGTTGCGTTGGTGGGCGGTGACACCACGCGCGGGCCGCTGACGATCGGGGTGCAGGTGCTCGGCAGCGTGCCGGCGGGGCAGGGCCTGCGCCGCAGCGGTGCGAGGGCGGGCGATGCGCTCTTCGTGTCGGGCACGCCGGGCGATGCGGCCGCCGGGCTCGCCTCGCTGATGGGACGCAGCGAGGGCACCGACCACCGCACAGGCACCGACGCCCCCACCGACGCTGCGGCCTTCGAGGCGCGCTTCCTGTTCCCGACGCCTCGGGTGACCTTGGGCCAAGCCTTGCTGCCGCTCGCGAGCGCCTGCATCGACGTCTCGGATGGTCTCGTGGGCGATCTCGGCAAGCTCGCCGCGGCGAGCGGTTGCGCCGCCGTGCTCGATGTCGACGCGTTGCCCTCCAAGGCACCGCGGCACTGCGTGCTGCATGGCGGGGACGACTACGAACTCCTCTTCACCGTGCCGCCCGCGCGTGTCGCGGCCGTGGCCGCCCTGCCGGGCGTCACGCGCATCGGCGAGATGCGCGCGGGTGAGGGTGTGAGCTTGCGCGAGGCCGGTCGCGAGACCGCCGCGGCGTCCGCGGCCGGCCCGGCCGGCCCGGCCGGCTACGATCACTTCGCGCGCTGATCGGCGGGGTCCGGACCGCGCTCGACGAGCGCGTAGGCCGAGTGGTTGTGGATCGACTCGAAGTTCTCCACCTCCACGCGATAGGCCGCGATCTGCGGCTCGCGGTCGAGGCGCAGCGCGACATCGCGCACCAGGTCCTCGACGAACTTCGGGTTGTCGTAGGCGCGCTCGGTGACGAACTTCTCGTCGGGGCGTTTCAGGATGGCGTAGAGCTCGCTCGAGGCCTCCGACTCGGCGATGTCGATCAGGTCCTCGATCCACATCGATCCGCGCAGTTGGGCCGTGATCGTGACGTGCGAGCGCTGGTTGTGCGCGCCGCGTTCGGAGATCTTCTTGCTGCAGGGGCAGAGGCTGGTCACCGGCACCACCACGCGGATCGAGCGCCGGTCGACGCCGTCCCGGCGCGTGCCGCTCAAGGTGACGCGGTAGTCCATCAGGCTCTCGACCCCCGAGACCGGCGCGCGCTTCATGACGAAGAACGGGAACTCGATCTCGATGTGCGCCGCGTCCGCCTCGAGCCGCGCTGCGGTCTCCTGCAGCAGCGCGCCGAGGTCGGCGACCGAGACCTCCCGCTCGCGGTGCAGGATCTCGATGAAGCGAGACATGTGCGTGCCCTTGAAGTGCTTGGGCAGCTCCACCGACATGCTGACGCGCGCGACCGTGTGCTGCTCGCGTCGGGAGCGGTCGCTCACGCGTACCGGATGCGCGAGGTCGCGGATGCCGGCCTTGTCGATGGCGACCTGACGCTCGTCGCGGCGCGACTGCACGTCATCGATGGCGGGCGCGCCGGCGTCGGCGGGCGGAGGCGGTGGTGTCACGGGGAGGTCCTTACAGTGCGGCGGTGCGGCGCGGCGTCCCCGCCTGCGCCTGCCACCAGGGTTCGATGCGCCGCGCGAGGCCCGCGGCGTCGAGGCCGGCGGCGGCGAGGCAGTCGTTGCGGCTGCCGTGTTCGATGAACTCGTCGGGGATGCCGACGAGGTGCAGCGGCCGGGAGACACCGGCCTCCGCGAGCGCTTCGGCGACCGCAGATCCGGCGCCGCCGGCGATGGCGTTCTCCTCGATCGTGACGATCGCGGTGTGCCGCGCCGCGAGCGCCTGCAGCAGCGCCGTATCGAGCGGCTTGATGAAGCGCATGTTGGCGACCGTGGCGTCGAGACGCTCGGCGAGCTTGAGCGCGGGTGCGAGCAGGGTGCCGAACACCACCAGCAACAGGCCGCTGCCGCCTTCGCGGCGGACCTCGCCGCGGCCCACCGGCAGCGCGGTCATCTCCGTGCGTACCGGCGTACCGGCACCGACGCCACGCGGGTAGCGCACCGCCGAAGGGCCGGGCAGCGTGGTCGCGGTGTAGAGCATCTGCCGGCACTCGTCCTCGTCGGCCGGCGCCATCAGCGTCATGCCGGGGATGCAGCGCAGGAAGGAGATGTCGTAGGCGCCCTGGTGCGTGGCGCCGTCGCTGCCGACGAGCCCGGCGCGGTCGAGCGCGAACACCACCGGCAGCCCCTGCAGCGCGACATCGTGGACCAGCTGGTCGTAACCGCGCTGCAGGAAGGTCGAGTAGATCGCGACCACCGGCTTCAGCCCCTCGCAGGCGAGCCCGGCGGCGAAGGTGACCGCGTGCTGCTCGGCGATCGCGACGTCGAAATAGCGGTCCGGGAAACGCTTCGAGTACTCGACGAGGCCGGACCCCTCGCGCATCGCAGGGGTGATCCCGACGATCGCCGGGTCGCGCTCGGCCATGTCGCAGAGCCAGTCGCCGAAGACCTGCGAGAAGGTCGGTCCGCCGGATTTTTCCTTGAAGATGGTGCCGCTCGCCGGGTCGAAGGCGCCGGGGCCGTGCCAGGTGATCGGATCGGCCTCCGCGGGCGCGTAGCCCTTGCCCTTGCGCGTCACCACATGCAGGAACTGCGGACCCTTCAGTTGGCGCTGGTTGCGCAGCGTCTTCACGAGCGCGTCGATGTCGTGGCCGTCGATGGGGCCGATGTAGTTGAAGCCGAGTTCCTCGAAGAGCCCGCCCGGCAGCACCATGCCTTTCATGTAGGTCTCGGAGCGGCGCGCGAGCTCCCAAGCGGTCGGCATGCGGCGCAGCGCCTTCTTGCCGGTCTCGCGCAGCGCGGCGTACTTGCGGCTCGAGAGGATGCGCGCGAAGTAGTTGGACAACGCGCCGACGTTCTCGGAGATCGACATGTCGTTGTCGTTGAGCACGACCAGCAGGTCGGCCTTCAGGGAGCCGGCGTTGTTGAGCGCCTCGAAGGCCTGGCCTGCGGTCATCGCGCCATCGCCGATCACCGCCACCACGCGCCGCGCCGATCCCTGCTGCTGCGCCGCGACCGCCATGCCGAGCGCGGCGCTGATCGAGGTGCTCGAGTGGCCGACGCCGAAGGTGTCGTAGGGGCTCTCCGAACGGGTGGGGAAGGGCGCGAGCCCGCCCTTCTGCTTGATCGTCCCGAGCCGGTCACGGCGCCCGGTGAGCACCTTGTGCGGATACGCCTGATGGCCGACGTCCCAGACGAGGCGGTCGTCCGGCGTGTCGTAGACGTAGTGCAGGGCGACCGCGAGCTCGACGGTGCCGAGGCCCGCCGCGAAATGGCCGCCGCGCGTGGCGACGGTCTGGATGAGGTGATCGCGCAGTTCCGCGCAGACTTGGCCGAGCTCACCCGGCGCCCGCGTGCGCAGGTCCGCCGGCGACTCGATGCGCGACAGCAGGGGCCAGCGGGACGCGGGGGCGTTCATGGACGAATCTTACAAAAAAGCGCGGGCGAAGAAGCGCGTGTCAGCTCGCGCGGCCGACCACGAAGTCGGCGATGCGGGCGAGTTCGGCGCCGGCCCCACCGAGCGGCGCGATCGCCGTCCGGGCCCGGGCGAGCTGTGCGGTGGCCGCAGCGCGTGCGCCGTCGAGGCCCATCAGGCTCGTATAGGTCGGCTTGGCGTGGGCGGCATCGGCGCCGGCGACCTTGCCGATCGAGGCGGTGGTGCCGGTGACATCCAGGATGTCGTCCTGGATCTGGAACGCGAGGCCGATGGCGGCGCCGTATTCCCGCAGCGAGTCGTGCGTGCGTCCCTCGAGCACGCCTGCCGCGGCGGCTCCCATCAGCACGCTGGTCTCGATCAGCGCCCCGGTCTTCAGGCGGTGCATGGTCTGCAGTGCGGTGAGGTCGAGCTGACGGCCGACCGACTCGAGATCGATCGCCTGACCGCCCGCCATGCCGGCGGTGCCGATCCCCCGGGCGAGCAGCCGCGACATGGTCAGCCGGCGGGTCGCCTCGGCCGGGTCTGCGGGCGCGGCCAAGAGTTCGAAGGCGAGCGCCTGCAGCGCATCCCCGGCCAGGATGGCCGTGGCCTCATCGAAGGCGCGGTGGCAGCTCGGTCGCCCGCGTCGCAGGTCGTCGTCGTCCATGGCGGGCAGGTCGTCGTGGACGAGGCTGTAGACGTGGATCAGCTCGACCGCCGCCGCCGGGTCGTCCAAGGCCTCGGGCGCGGCGCCGAGCGCGGTGCCGGTGGCGTAGACGAGGGTCGGGCGCAGGCGCTTGCCGCCGCCCAGCACGCTGTAGCGCATGGCTTCCCGCAAGCGGGCCGAGCCCGACTCCGGGAGTCGCAGGACACGGTCGAGCACCGATTCGATGCGCACCGGCCAGTCGTGGCCCGCCGCGCCCATCAGCCGAGGCGATCCTCGCCTGACCCGGCGTCGTCGTCGCCCTCGTCCGGGAAGGGCTGCGCCTCGATGGCGCCATCGCGCTTCAGGAGGATGTCCACCCGGGCCTGGGCGGCCTCCAGGGCGACCTGGCACTCGCGGGTGAGGGCGACTCCGCGCTCGAAGGCCTTGAGGGACTCCTCGAGCGGCAGTTCGCCGCCTTCCAGGCGCTCGACGAGGGCTTCCAGCTCGGACAAGGACTTCTCGAAGTCGGGGGGGCGTTTGCTGCGGGTCATGGCGTGCTTATACAACAGGGGCTGAAGTCGCGGCGAGTACGGGTTGACGCTGTCCGCGCCGCCACCGTAAAGTTCTAAGACGGTTAGACCTAGTCTAATCGCAAGTCCGGTCCCATCCACCACGATTCCACGACAAGGATGCCCCGTCGTCCCGGCGGGGCCCACCACCAAGGAGAGCAAGCATGCAGCTGAAGGGCAGCAAGACCGAGCAGAACCTGAAGGACGCGTTCGCCGGCGAATCGCAGGCCAACCGTCGCTACCTCTACTTCGCAGCCAAGGCGGACGTCGAAGGCTTCAACGACGTGTCGGCCGTGTTCCGCTCGACCGCGGAAGGCGAGACCGGCCACGCCCATGGCCACCTCGAGTACCTCGAGGCCTCGGGCGACCCGGCCACCGGTCTGCCGATCGGCGACACCAAGCTGAACCTCAAGGCGTCGATCGCCGGCGAGACCCACGAGTACACCGACATGTACCCGGGCATGGCCAAGCAGGCCCGCGACGAGGGCTTCGACGAGATCGCGGACTGGTTCGAGACGCTGGCCAAGGCCGAGCGCTCGCACGCCAACCGCTTCACGAAGGCGCTGGAGTCGATCTAAGACGCTCCACGGCGCGGTGCCGCAGCCTGTCCGGGTTGCGGCACCGCCGCCGGTGCCGATACCGCATCTGCTCGACCCAGGGAGAGGGACCATGAGCCAAAGCCACATCCCGGCCGGCCGCGAAGGATCGCTCGAGGCGCCGACCCGTCACCCGCTCGCCTGGCGAGACCCGTCGTTCTACGACGAAGCCGCGCTCGACAAGGAACTGGAGCGCGTGTTCGACATCTGCCACGGCTGCCGCCGTTGCTTCTCGCTCTGCAACTCCTTCCCCACCCTGTTCGACGCGATCGACGAGGCGCCGTCCGGCGAACTCGACACCGTCGACAAGAAGGTCTACTGGGACGTCGTCGACCACTGTTACCTCTGTGACATGTGCTACATGACGAAGTGCCCCTACGTCCCGCCGCATCCCTGGAACCTCGATTTCCCGCACCTGATGCTGCGCGCCAAGGCCGTCAAGGCCAAGAAGGGCGAGGTGCGCTTCCGTGACAAGGTCCTCGCGTCCACCGACGTGGTCGGCTCGATCGCCGGCATCCCGGTGGTGGCGCAGGCCGTCAACGCCATCAACAAGACCGAGACCGGCCGCAAGCTGCTCGACGCCACGCTCGGCGTCGCGGTCGACGCGCCGGTCCCGGACTACCACTCGAACAGCGCCCGCAAGCAGCTCGCCGGCCGCGAGCTCGCGGCGCCCGCGACGCCCACCGCCGAGACGCGCGGCAAGGTGGTGCTCTTCACCACCTGCTACGGCAACCGCAACGAGCCCGACCTCAACGTCGACCTGGTCGAGGTGTTCGAGCACAACGGCATCCCGGTCAAGATCGTCTCCCAGGAGAAGTGCTGCGGGATGCCGAAGCTCGAGCTCGGCGACCTCGAGGCCGTCGCGCGCCACAAGGAGACCAACATCCCGGCGCTCAAGCAGGCGATCGACGAGGGCTACGACATCGTCGCGCCCATCCCGTCCTGCGTGCTGATGTTCAAGCAGGAGCTGCCGCTGATGTTCCCCGAGGACGCCGCGGTGCAGGCCGTCAAGGCGCGGATCTTCGACCCCTTCGAGTACCTGATGCTGCGCCACAAGGCCGGCCTGCTGCGCACCGACTTCGCCGGCGAGCTCGGCAAGGTCAGCTACCACGTGCCCTGCCACCTGCGCGTGCAGAACATCGGCCTCAAGACCCGCGATGTGCTGCAGCTGGTCCCGAACACCGTCATCGACGTCATCGAGCGCTGCTCGGGCCACAACGGCACCTACGCCGTGAAGAAGGAGTTCCGTCCGGCCTCGGTGAAGATCGGCAAGCCGGTCATGAACCGCGTCGCCAAGGCGTCCCCCGACCACTACACCTCCGACTGCCCGATGGCCGGCCACCAGATCGAGACCGGCCTGCCCGAGCCGAAGGAACCCACCCATCCCCTCAAACTCCTGCGCAACGCCTACGGGATCTGACATGCAAAAGCTCACGCCCGACGACCTCATGACCCTCGAGCGCTACGCCCGCGAGCGGGCTGCGTTCCGCACCCGCGTCATCGCCCATAAAAAAGTGCGCAAGCTCGGCGTCGGCCCGAACACGACGTGGCTCTTCGAGGACCGCCTCACCATCCAGTACCAGGTGCAGGAGATCCTGCGCACCGAGAAGATCTTCGAGCACGAGGGCATCGTCGAGGAGCTCGAGGCCTACAACCCGCTCATCCCGGACGGCCGCAACTGGAAGGTCACGCTGCTGATCGAGTTCCCGGACCCGGCCACGCGCCCCGCGGCGCTCGCGCGCCTCAAGGGCATCGAGGACCGCTGCTGGGTGCAGGT
>JBIIVD010000063.1:0-9016 GCA_044339635.1 Steroidobacteraceae bacterium
GCGCGCGCCGACGCCGCCTTCTCCCCTCAGCAGATAGGACACGATGTTGGTATCGAGCAGGTGCATCAGTCGTCGAGCGCGACGCGCGGGATATCCACGCCCTTGGTCTTGCCGGGTTCTTCGCGCAACGGGAAATCGGGCGCGCTGCCGACGAGTCGACGGATCTCGGGCGGCCAGTCGCTGGAGGAGCGGATCAGTTCGCCCAGCCAGCGGCTGTAGGACATCCCCGCCGCGGCCGCCGAGGCGCGGGCGAGGGCGTCTGTCTCGTCATCGAGGTAGAGGGTGACTTGAGGCATGGAGCAAGTATATGTCCACATATACTTGCTTGGCAATCCGAGGTGGTTTTAAGGTCAGCTTGCCCGGTCCGGCGAAATGACCTCGACGGTCGGGAAGTAACTGCGATATCGCTGGCCGTCTCGGGTCAGCACCGGAAGGCCGACCACCGCAGCGTGCGCGCCGATGAAGAAGTCGGCGAGGATGGATTGCTTCGCGCCGCCATGCCGTCGGTACTGCAAGAAGGCTTTTCCGGCCAGGAACAGGGCGGGGCGGGGGATCTCCAGCACGCGCAGACCCAGCGCCTCGATCGCCCTGTCCAGGTTGTCCATGTCGTTGAACGCGATGGAGACCTCTGCGTAGACGATGCCGTTGATGGCGAGCGGGTGCACGAGCGAGCGGGCCCGCAGCTGCTCCCTCGACCATTGCGCCCAGGTCGGATCGTCGCAAAGGACGTCGAGGATCACGTTCGAGTCCACGAGCAGCATGGGCGCCACCGTCGCCGAGTCCGCGATGCCGATCAGCTGCGCAGCAGCGCCATGAGTTCGTCGGTACGCCATCGGACATCCGCGGAGCCGGTCGCACGATCGAACCGGTCCGGCTGCGAGGGTTTGGCGGCACCCGCCTTGCGGATGATGACCTGACCCTCGTCGGTGACCGCGAACTCGACGCGGCTTCCCGGCTTCAGGCCCACGGCGTCGCGCACATGCTTGGGGATGGTGACTTGGCCCTTGATGGTGAGGGTGGTCGACATGGGCGTGACCTTGAGTATTACTTAAAGATCTATAGTAATACTTCGCCGGCTGAAGTCCATCCCCGAATCCCGCCAATATCGGCAAAAAGACCTACCGTCCCCGCCGGATCGCCGCCTCGTAGGTGTTCTTCATGAGCATGGCGACGGTCATGGGGCCGACGCCGCCCGGCACGGGCGAGATCCAGGACGCGCGCACCGCCGCAGTCTCGAACTCCACGTCGCCGCCCAGCGAGCCGTCGGGCAGGCGGTTGATGCCGACATCGACCACCACCGCGCCCGGCCGGATCCACTCGCCCTTGACGAGGCCGGGCTTGCCGGCGGCCGCGATCAGCACCTCGGCCTCGCGCACGTGGTGCTCGAGGTCGGGCGTGAAGCGGTGGGTGACGGTGGTCGTCGCGCCCATCAGCAGCAGTTCGAGCGACATCGGCCGGCCGACGATGTTCGAGGCGCCGACCACCACGCAATGGCGGCCTTTCACCGACACGCCGATGTGCTCGAGCATCCGCACCACGCCGTAGGGCGTGCAGGGGCGGATGAGCGGGTTGCGCTCGGCGAGGCGGCCGATGTTGTAGGGATGAAAGCCGTCGACGTCCTTGTGCGGGTCGATGCGCTCCACGACCTCGGATTGGCG
Source organism: Steroidobacteraceae bacterium (assembly GCA_044339635.1). Classification (GTDB taxonomy): domain Bacteria; phylum Pseudomonadota; class Gammaproteobacteria; order Steroidobacterales; family Steroidobacteraceae; genus UBA964. The sequence goes on from JBIIVD010000063.1 coordinate 1,659, forward strand.
GATGTGCTCCGGCAGCGGCAACTGCACCAGGATGCCGTCGATCGCCGGGTCGGCGTTCAGGCGGTCGATGTGCCCGAGCAGCTCCGGTTCGGTCGTGGAGCGGGGCAGGTCGATGGCGATGGAGTGGATGCCGCAGTCGGTGCAGGCCTGGCGCTTGTTGCGCACGTAGACCTGCGAAGCGGGGTTGTCGCCGACCATGATCACGGCGAGGCCGGGCGGGCGTTTGCCGGCGGCCAAGCGGGTGGCGACCCCGTCGCGGATGTCGGCGCGGACGAGCGCGGCGATGGCCTTGCCGTCGATGATCTGTGCGGTTCGAGTGTTCATGGCCGCATATTCTCGCATGGCTCCCGGGTCGTGCGATGCCTCGAGGCGACGGGAGGCGGTCGGGGTCTCTGCTATCATCCGAAGAATGAACGACCCGCAAAACAGCCTGCCGCAGGCCTACGACGACGAGATCGACCTCTGGGAATTGTGGGACACCATCTGGTCCGGCCGCTGGCTGATCATCGCCATCACCGCGCTGTTCGCGATGGGCGGCGTGACCTACGCGATGCTCGCACAGGAATGGTGGCGGGCCGATGTGGTGTTGGCGCCTGCCGACAAGAAGGCCCTGCCGGGTGCGCTCGGCCAGTTGGGCGGCCTCGCGAGCCTCGCCGGCGTGAACATCGGCGGCGGCGGTGACCAAGAGCCGCTCGCGGTGCTGCGGTCCAAGGGTTTCGCGCGCGAGTTCATCACCGAGCAGGATCTTATGCCGGTGCTGCTCAAGGACGTGAAGTCCCCGGACGGCAAGCCGCCCGACATCCGCGACGCCGTGCGTGTCTTCGAAGCGATCCGCTCCGTGAGCGACGACAAAAAAACCGGCCTCGTGACGCTCGGCATCCGCTGGAAAGATCCCGACACCGCCGCCGCGTGGGCCAATGCCCTCGTGAAGCGCCTGAACGAACGCCTGCGCGCGCAGGCCTTGGCGGAATCCCAGCGCAACGTGGATTTCCTGCAGAAGGAGATGGCGGCCACGAGCGTGGTGTCGCTGCAGCAGTCCATGGGCCGCGTGCTCGAGGGCGAGATGCAAAAGCTCATGCTGGCGCGCGGCAACGAGGAGTTCGCCTTCAAGGTCATCGACCCCGCGACGCCGCCCAAGCAGCGCGATGCGCCGAAGCGTGCGCTGATCGCCATCGTCGCGACCTTGGCGGGCGGCTTCCTCGGCCTGCTCGCCGTGTTCCTGCGCAAGGCCGTCCGCGAACGCCGCCGCCCCGCAGCCGCCTGACCGTCCGGCCGGGCCCTCACGCCCGGTTTGACCACCCGGCAGGGGTTTCCGTATGATTCGCGCCCCCGCGACGGTCGCGTGAGTGGCCTCGCCGGCCTTCCGGGCGAAGCTGACGTTCCGGCGCGGGGCATGGCGCAGTCTGGTAGCGCATCTGCTTTGGGAGCAGAGGGTCGGGGGTTCAAATCCCTCTGCCCCGACCAGTCCGGGCCAGCAGGCGGTGGTGAGGGTACGATAGGCTTTGGCCAGCGGGGCGCCCGTAGCTCAGCTGGATAGAGCAACGGCCTTCTAAGCCGTAGGTCGCAGGTTCGAGTCCTGCCGGGCGCGCCAACCCCTCACCGGGTCGGCGGGTGCGGCATCGGCGGTGGACGTAGCTCAGTGGTAGAGCCCCGGGTTGTGATCCCGGCCGTCGTGGGTTCGATCCCCATCGTCCACCCCACTTCCCTCACAGGAAGCGGGCCCGATGAGCGACACGAGATGACAGGTTTGATGCGGGTTGTTTTTGTCCAAAGGGCCGTTAGCTCAGCTGGTAGAGCAGTTGACTCTTAATCAATTGGTCGTAGGTTCGATCCCTACACGGCCCACCACCCTCCCGCCCCGGCGCGAAAGTGGCGGAACTGGTAAACGCACTGGATTTAGGTTCCAGCGGGGCAACCCTTGAGAGTTCGAGTCTCTCCTTTCGCACCAACTCAGTCGCACCAACTTCAGGACACAGCATGCAGGTTTCAGTGAGCACCGTTGCGGGCCTCGAGCGCCGCCTCGAAGTGGCCGTCCCGGCCGAGCGCGTCGCAGGCGAGATCGACTCGCGCCTCAAGCAACTCGCGCGTACCGCGCGCCTCAAGGGCTTCCGCCCGGGCAAGGCGCCGTTCGCCGTCGTGAAGCAGCAGTTCTCCTCGCAGGTGCAGACCGAGGTCATCGGCGACCTGCTGCGCGAGTCCTACTCGGAGGCCGTGAGCCGCGAGAAGCTGCGTCCCGCCAACGACCCGCGCATCGAGAACCTCTCGGCTGAGCCGGGCGCGGAGCTGCGCTTCACGGCGCTGCTCGAGGTGTTGCCCGAGTTCACCGTCAAGCCGGTCACGGAGCTCGCGGTCGAGCGCCCGACGGCCGAGGTCACCGACGCCGACATCGACGCCATGATCGAGTCCATGCGCCGCCAGCGTCCGGATTTCGTCGCCGTGGAGCGTGCTGCGGCTGATGGCGACCGGGTCGCGGTCGACTTCGAAGGCCGCATCGACGGCGAGACCTTCCAGGGCGGCACCGGCACCGACATCAAGTTCGTGCTCGGCAAGGGACAGATGCTCGCCGAGTTCGAGGACGGCGCGCGCGGCGCCAAGGCGGGCGAGTCCCGCAACGTCACGGTCAATTTCCCCGCCGACTACGGCAGCCCGGTCGTTGCCGGCAAGACTGCGGTCTTCGCGGTCACCGTCAAGGCCGTCGAGGAAGAGAAGCTGCCCGTCGTCGACGACGCCTTCTGCGAGGCCTTCGGTGTCACCGAGGGTGGCGTCGAGGCGCTGCGCCGCGACGTGCGCGAGAGCATGCAGCGCGAGCTCGCCGGCGCCGTCCGCGGCCGCCTGCGCACGCAGGTGCTCGACGCCTTGCACGACGCCAATCCCATCGAGGTCCCGCGGAGCATGGTTGCCGAGTCCGTGCAGAACATGCAGCTCGACTTCGCGCGCCGCATGGGCATCCGCGACCCCAAGCAGCTGCCCGCCGTCGATGCGCTCGAGGCGCCGGCCCGCCGCCGCGTGGCGCTCGGCCTCTTGGTCGGCGAGCTGCTGCGCACGCAGGACATGAAGGTCGACCGCGAGCGCGTGCAGGCGCGCCTCGCCGAACTCGTCGGCGACCATCCGCAGTCCGACGAGATGCGCCGCCAGTACCTGCAGAACGCCGAGGCCATGCGCCAGATCGAGTCTGCGGCCCTCGAGGACCAGCTCATCGAATGGGTGGTCTCGCAGGCCAAGGTCACGGACAAGCCCGCCTCGTTCAGCGAGCTCACGGGTTTCGGCAAGGCGCAGTGACGCAGGCGACCCACACCGGAGCGGTGACACCATGAACGAACAAGCCCTCAACCTGGTGCCGATGGTCGTCGAGCAGACGGCCCGCGGCGAGCGCGCGTACGACATCTACTCGCGCCTCCTCAAGGAGCGCGTGATCTTCGTCGTGGGTCCCGTCGAGGACCACATGGCGAACCTGATCGTCGCGCAGCTGCTGTTCCTCGAGTCCGAGAACCCGGACAAGGACATCTCGCTCTACATCAACTCGCCCGGCGGGTCGGTGAGCGCGGGGCTCGCCATCTACGACACGATGCAGTTCATCAAGCCCGACATCAGCACCATCTGCATCGGCATGGCGGCCTCCATGGGTGCCGTGCTGCTGGCGGGCGGCAACAAGGGCAAGCGCTACATGCTCCCGAACTCCCGGGCCATGATCCACCAGCCCTGGGGCGGCTTCCAGGGCCAGGCCACCGACATCAGCATCCAGGCCCGCGAGATGCTGCTGACCCGCGAACGCCTGAACAAGATCCTCGCCGACCACACCGGCCAGCCCATCGAGAAGATCCAGCAGGACACCGAGCGCGACAACTTCATGGGCGTCGAGGCGGCCATCGCCTACGGTCTCGTGGACAAGTCCCTCGAAAAACGGCTATAAACGGGGCATGACCGAAGACACGCGCGGCCGGAGCGACGACGGCAAGCTGCTCTACTGTTCCTTCTGCGGCAAGAGCCAGCACGAGGTCCGCAAGCTCATCGCGGGCCCCTCGGTGTTCGTCTGCGACGAGTGCGTCGAGCTCTGCAACGACATCATCCGCGAGGAGCTCGAGACCCGCGCCGAGCGCCAGCGCGACAAGCTGCCGAAGCCCGTCGAGATCAAGAAAGTCCTCGACGACTACGTCATCGGCCAGGACCGCGCCAAGAAAGTGCTGTCGGTCGCCGTCTACAACCACTACAAACGCCTGCAGAACCGCGGCAACACCGCGGGCGGCGCGCGCGGCAAGGACGAGGTCGAGATCGCCAAGAGCAACATCCTGCTCATCGGGCCCACGGGCTCGGGCAAGACGCTGCTCGCCGAGACGCTCGCGCGCCTCCTCAACGTCCCCTTCACCATCGCCGACGCCACCACCCTCACCGAGGCGGGCTACGTCGGCGAGGACGTCGAGAACATCATCCAGAAGCTCCTTCAGAAGTGCGACTACGACGTCGAGAAGGCGCAGACCGGCATCGTCTACATCGACGAGATCGACAAGATCTCGCGCAAGTCGGACAACCCCTCCATCACGCGTGACGTGTCGGGCGAGGGCGTGCAGCAGGCGCTGCTGAAGCTCATCGAGGGCACCGTCGCCTCCGTGCCGCCGCAGGGCGGGCGCAAGCACCCGCAGCAGGAATTCCTGCAGGTCGACACCTCGAACATCCTCTTCATCGTGGGCGGCGCCTTCGCCGGCCTCGAAAAGGTGATCCTGCACCGCACCCAGAAGGGCGGCATCGGCTTCACCTCCGATGTGCGCACCAAGGACGAGCGCCCGCACGGCACCGACGTCTTCCGCGACGTCGAGCCCGAGGATCTCATCAAGTTCGGCCTCATCCCCGAGTTCGTCGGCCGTCTGCCCGTGGTGGCGACGCTGGAAGAGCTCGACGAAGAGGCCCTGATGTCCATCCTCCAGGACCCCAAGAACGCGCTCACGAAACAATACAAGCGCCTCTTCGACATGGAAGGCGCGGAGCTCGAGTTCCGCGAGGATGCGCTGCGCGCCATCTCCCGTAAGGCCATGCAGCGCAAGACCGGCGCGCGCGGCCTGCGCACCATCATGGAATCGGTGCTGCTCGACACCATGTACGACCTGCCGTCGCTCAAGGGCGTACACAAGGTCGTCATCGACGAGTCGGTCATCGAAGGGCACAACCCGCCCTACGTCGTGTTCAAGTCCGAGCCGGCCGAGGACGCCAAGCGCGTCTCCGGCGGGCTCAACTGACCCGAAAACCCGGAGTCCCCATGCGTCCGATCGCTGTCCTCCTCGCGGGGGTGATAGGCCTGTCGGTGGCCACCGTGCCGCTCGCTGCCCAACCCGCTGCCCAGGCCGTGCCCCCCCGCTCGGTCGTCCTGAACGACGGCCTCAAGAGCCCTTGGGGTCTCGCCTTCCTGCCCGATGGCCGCATGCTCGTCACGCAAAAGGCCGGGTCCCTCCTGATGCTCGACGCCCAGGGTCAGCGCACGCTCGCCACGCTCGCCGTGCCGCCCGTGTCGTTCCGCAACCAGGGCGGCCTGCTCGACGTCGCAGTCGACCCTGATTTCCCGCGCGAACCTTGGATCTACTGGACCTACGCCGAGCCGGGCACGGGCGCGGAGAAGGACCTCGCCGGCACCGCCATCGCCCGGGGCCGCCTCGTCGGCAACGCCCTCGAGGGCATCGAGGTCATCTACCGCCAGGTCCCGAAGACCACGGGTGCCGGCCACTACGGCGCGCGCATCGTGTTCCGGCCCGACAAGACCATGTTCGTGACCTTGGGCGAGCGCCAGAAGCTCGACCCCGCCCAGGACCTCGACGGCACCCTCGGCAAGGTCATCCGCCTCAACCGCGACGGCAGCGTCCCCGCAGGCAATCCGGGCATCAGCAAGACCCGCCCCGAGATCTGGACCTACGGCCACCGCAACCCCCAAGGCGCGGCGCTGCGGCCCTCGGCAGACCCCAAGGCGGCCGACCTCTGGCTCAACGAGCACGGCCCCCAGGGCGGCGACGAACTCAACCGGGTGCTGCCCGGCCGCAACTACGGCTGGCCCAAGGTGAGCTACGGCTGCCCCTACGGCGCTCCGAAGGGCGAGGCCTGCCGCTACGGCGGGGGCGTCCACGAGCCGGCCTACGAGCCTCCTGTGAGCTTCTGGGTACCGACCTCCATCGGGCCCTCGGGCCTGGTGTTCTATTCGGGGCGGCGCTTCCCGCAATGGAAGGGCGATGCCTTCATCGGCGCGCTGGCGGGCACCGCCGTCTGGCGGGTGCGCCTCGATGGCCAGCGCGAGGTCGCCCGCGAGCGCCTGTTCGCCGACCTGCGCGAGCGGGTGCGCGATGTGCGCGAGGGGCCGGACGGCTATCTCTACCTGCTGACCGATTCCGGAAAACTCATCCAGATACGTGACTGAGCGCTCTTGAATCGGGGGGCAGCCGCCCCCACCATGACCTCATGAGCGAACCTACCCGAATCGAGAGCATCCCGATCCTGCCGCTGCGGGACGTGGTCGTCTATCCGCACATGGTGTTGCCGCTGTTCGTCGGCCGCGAGAAATCCATCCTCGCGCTCGAGTCGGCGATGAAGGCCGACAAGCGCATCATGCTGGTCGCCCAACGCCAGGCGGACATCGACGACCCGAAGTCGGACGACCTCTACGGCATCGGCACGGTCGCGACCATCCTGCAGCTGCTGAAGCTGCCCGACGGCACCGTCAAGGTGCTGGTCGAGGGCGTCGAGCGCGGCCACGTGGGCGCGCTCCAGGAAGGCCCGTTCTACACGGCCGAGGTCACGCTCGCCGTCGAGGTCGACCAATACGACGAGAAAGAGCTCGAGGTGATGTCGCGCTCGGTGATCTCGCAGTTCGAGCAGTACGTCAAGATCAACAAGAAAGTGCCGCCCGAGGTGCTCACCGCGCTCGCCGGCATCGAGGATGCCGGGCGCCTCGCCGACACCGTCGCCGCGCACATGGCGCTCAAGCTCGCCGACAAGCAGAAGGTCCTCGAGATCATGGACGTGCGCGCCCGGCTCGAGCACGTGCTCGTCGCCATCGAGGGCGAGATGGACGTGCTGCAGATCGAGAAGCGCATCCGCGGCCGCGTCAAGGCGCAGATGGAGAAGTCGCAGCGCGAGTACTACCTCAACGAGCAGATGAAGGCCATCCAGAAAGAGCTCGGCGAGATGGAGGATGGGGTGAACGAGGTGCAGGACCTCGAGAACCGCATCAACGACGCCGGCATGCCCAAGGAAGCCAAAGAAAAGGCCGTCGCCGAGCTCAACAAGCTCAAGATGATGTCGCCGATGTCGGCCGAAGCCACCGTCGTGCGCAACTACATCGACTGGCTCGTCAAGGTCCCCTGGAAGAAGCGCACCAAGGTCCT
>JBIIVD010000064.1:0-8876 GCA_044339635.1 Steroidobacteraceae bacterium
GGGTCAGGGCGAGCGCCAGCTGGGTGACTGCGTGGCGAGCTTCGCGTACTGGGACAAAGACGTGCTGTTGCAGCAGCAGCGTCTGCTCAACTCGCAGACCGGCGAGTACGTACCTGTCCGGATCGCGCCGCTCGGGTCCGACCGCCTCCGCATCGGCCAGCGGGATGTGGCGGTCAAGCGCTATGCGCTCAAGGGCCAGGGCATCGACATCACGCTCGCCTATACCGCCGACGGCGGCGATTGGGTGGGGCTCGACAGCAAGCTCGAAGGCGGCCGAACGCTGCGTTACCGCCGCAACGCCGCCGAGCTCGGCTCGGCGGCCCGGAACTGACGATCGGCGGCCGAGGGAGGACCGCGCTACACTTCCTGCCAAGGAAATGAACGTCATGGCAGACGACCCGAGACAGCCCACTGTCCTGCTCATCGAGGACCACCGCGACATCGCCGGCGCGATCGTCGACTTCCTCGAGGATCGCGGATTCACCGTCGACTATGCGGCGGATGGCATCACCGGCCTGCATCTGGCTGTGACGAACCCCTACGACGTCATCGTGCTCGACATCATGCTGCCCGGCCTCGACGGATTGTCCGTGTGCCGCAAGCTCCGCGAGGAGGCTCGCAACGACACGCCCTTGCTGATGCTCACCGCCCGCGACACCCTCGACGACAAGATCACCGGCCTCAGCGCCGGGGCCGACGACTACCTCGTCAAGCCGTTCGAGGTCCGCGAGCTCGAGGCGCGCCTGCGCACCCTGCTGCGCCGTCACCGCGGGGCCGTCGCACGCGAGGTCCATACGGTGGAGGACCTGACGCTCGACACCGCCACGCTGCAGGTCACGCGCGGCGGCCAGTCGCTCGCGCTGACACCGATCGGCCTGAAGCTGCTCACCGCGCTGATGCGCGCCTCGCCCCGGGTCGTGTCGCGCCAACAGCTCGAACGCGAAGTCTGGGGCGACCTGCTCCCCGACAGCGACACCCTGCGCAGCCATCTCTACACGTTGCGCAAGGCGATCGACAAGCCGTTCGCGCGGCCGCTGCTGCACACCCTTCCAGGCGCCGGCTACCGTCTCGCGGCCGACGATGAACGCTAAAGCCAAAGGGGTACGGGCGCGGCTCGGCCGCACGTTCCTGCTGCAGGCCGCGTTCATCGGCGCCGCGGCGGTCATCGGCGCGTTCCTCTCCGGCCTGCTGCTCGAGGAAGTGCTGATCCGTCAGGCCTTGCGCGAGGAGGCGGCCCATTTTTGGGCGCAGCGCGAACGCGACCGCGACTTCCCGTTGCCGGGCACCTTGAACCTCACCGGCTACCTCGACCAGGCACCGCCGGCGCTCGCGAACCTGTCGGCCGGGTACCACGACCGGACGATCGACGGCGTGGATACGGTGGTGTTCGTCACGGACCGTGCCGGACAACGCCTCTACCTGACCTTCGACCGCGGCGGCGTCCGCAGGCTGGCGACCGTGTTCGGCCTGCTGCCGCTCGCGATGGTGCTGCTGGTCGTGTACCTGTCCACCTGGCTCGCCCTGCGCGCCTCGAGTCGGGCGTTCTCGCCCGTCATCGCGCTCGCGAGGCAGGTGCGCGAGCTCGACCCCGCGGCACCGGACCCCGCGCTGCTCGACCCCGCGCGCTTGCCGGGCGATGCCGACGACGAGGTCCGCGAGCTCGCCCACGCGCTCTCGCGCTACGCGCAGCGCCTCGAGGAGTTCGTCGAGCGCGAACGCAACTTCACGCGCGACGCCAGCCACGAACTGCGCAGCCCGCTCACGGTGATCCGGATGTCGGCCGGCATGCTCGAGGCCGATGCCAGCCTCAGCGAGACGGGTCGCCGGTCGGTCGCGCGCATCGCGCGGGCGGCGCGTGACATGGAAGAGCTCACGAGCGCGTTCCTGATGCTCGCGCGCGAGTCCACGACCGGCCTGCCGCTGGAGGCCACCTGCGTCAACGACGTACTCGCCGACGAACTCGACCGCGCACGCCTGCTCGCGACCGACAAACCGATCGAGTCACGGCTCCAAGCCACGCACCGCGTGTTCGTCGATGCCCCCGAGAAGCTGCTCCCGGTGATGCTCGGCAACCTGCTGCGCAACGCGTTCTCCTATACCGATGCCGGCGAGGTGACCGTGGAGGTCGGCGCCGGCACGGTCGTGATCCGCGACACGGGCGTCGGCATCGCGCCCGACAAGCTCGACGCGATGTACCAGCCGTTCGTGCGCGGGGACACGGCCCGACGCGGCGGACACGGCGTCGGCCTCACGATCGTCCGTCGGCTGTCGGACCGGTTCGGCTGGCCGGTGACGATCGACAGCACGCTCGGGATCGGCACCCGCGTCACGATCCGCTTCCCGGACTCACGCAGCGAAGCGATCGACCGCTGAACCTCGGCGCCCGTCTTCACGCCGCCTTGACGCCCCGTTCACGGGCCGTTCACCGGCGGGCGGGCACACTCCCCCCGTCGGTAATCCTCCGAACCTACAGAGAGTTCCTCATGACGTACTGCATCAAGCCCACCTTGCTCACCGCCCTCCTCGCCCTCGGCGCCGCTGTCGCCCCTGGGGCCGCCGTCGCCGAAAAGCGCGACTGGTACGCCACCGGCACCCTCGGTTTCGTCACCCAGTCGGACCAGCAACTCGCCTACACCCGTCCCGGTGTCGCCGGCGTCGCGAACTCCAAACTGCCGCTCGACACCGGGATCCTCACGGGCGGCGCGATCGGCCGCTACCTCAACGACGATTGGCGCATCGAAGCCGAGTTCATGTACCAGTCGGTGGACCACCCGGTCTTCACGCTCGCCGCGGGCGGGCCGACCGGTGACGGCAACTACGCCTCGACCAGCGTCGCCGTGAACGCGCTGCGCGAGTTCGACCTCTTCGGCTCCTCGAGCGCGCGGACCTACGCCGGTCTCGGCGCCGTGTACGCAACTGAGGTCGACGTCGACTTCGAGAGCGGCGGGGTCGAGCGCGGCTTCAGCGGCTCCGGCGCCGGCGTGCAGGCGCTGCTCGGCGCACGCTACGCGTTCGGCGAGCGCGCGTTCGTCGACGCGGGCGTGCGCTATCTGCTCGTCTCCGGCGTGGAGATGGACGGCGAAGAAGGCGCCGTGGGCCGGGTCAAGGCCGACTACGAGCCGCTCGCCGTGACCGTCTCCTTCGGTTGGAAGTTCTGACCGGAGCGTCCTGAGGGCACCCGCATGGATCGCCCGGGGCCGGGGTTGCCGGTCCCGGGCGAGCCGCCTCACTGGACGGCAGTCCCGTCGCGGTGTGCAATAGTCGTCAGCACGACGGAGTGACGATGGCCCTCGAACGGCAAGCCTCATCGAAGCCCGGGAAATCAAGCGCATTTCACGGGCTTCTCTTCGGCGGATTGATCGGGGCTGCCGTCGCGGGGCTGGCCATCGCAATCGGGCCGTTCATCGGCTCGGAACTCACCGACAACAGGCTGGTCCTGAAGATCGCCGAGGCCAACGAGGTCAAGACGCCGTGGGACCTCCTGGCATTCCCCTTCTTGATGCTCATCGTCCTCGGAGTGCACGAGATCGGGCACCTGATCGGCGGCTTGTCGCAAGGCATGCGTTTCTTGCTGCTGATCGTCGGGCCGTTCGGCTGGCACGCGTCCGTCGCCGGCCCGCGGTTCGAGTGGAACACCAATGTCGCGCTGATGGGCGGTCTGGCCGCCACCTTGCCGACGGAGACCGGCGCCTCGCTACGGAGACAGTTGCTGGTGATGATCGCCGGTGGTCCGCTCGCGAGCCTCCTGCTCGCGATCTTCGCCGTTGCAGCGATCGCATACGTCGAGCCACGCATTGCGGCGTATTGCCTCATCGTCGCCGCGACCTCTTTCGGCATCTTCCTCGTCACGCTCATCCCGACGCGCGCCGGCGGTTTCATGAGCGATGGCATGCAGCTCATCGATGTATGGCGGGGCGGCACGGCGGTCGTCGAGCGGAGCGCGCTGCTGCGGATCTTCGCGCAAAGCATGGACGGCGTCCGGCCGCGCGACTGGGACCCCGAAGCCCTCGCCGAACTGTCGAGAGCCGACTCCGAAGACCCGACGCGGCGCACCGGTGGCCTGCTGTACTCGTTCATGTGGGCGATGGACGGTCGCCGCGACGCGGACATCGCGCACTACCGCGCGCTGCTGGAGAGCAGCGTCGATGGATACCCGTCGGGCTTCAGGCAATCGGTCCATGTCGAGCTCGCCATCGGTGCATGGCTCGCCGGGGACACGGACGCCGTCCGCCGGCATCTGGCGGCCAGCAAGGGCGGGATCGTCGAGAAGTCCCGCAGGCTCCTGGCGCAGGCCGCCCTCGCCCGGCTGGAAGGACGGGACGAGGACTGTGAGCGGGACCGACTGCTCGCCCTCAAGGCCCTCTCCAAGGCATCCGATGCCGGGCAACAGAAGCTGACCGAGGACCAGCTCGCGATGTTGGCGCCCCCGACCCGTTGATCGAGGTCATCGTAGGTCGTCGACCGACTATCCGCCTGCGGAGAGCAGCAAACCGGCGATACGCTCCTCGACCTCGGGTCGGAGCTCAACGCCCATCGTGTTGGTCAGGACCGCGATGACGAGCTTTTCGTCGGGGTAATGGGCGAGGAAGCTCGAGAACCCGACGATGCCGCCCGGATGCGCGATCTTACGATGCCCGCGGAACTGCGATACCGCGACGCCCAGCCCGTATGACGTCGGGCGGCCATCCGCCAGTCGTCCCGGCGTGGTCATCGCCTGCAGCGATCCCGCCGAGAGCACCTTGCCGCCGAACAATGCCTGCTGCCATGCCACGAGATCGAGCACCGAGGAGGTCAGCGCGCCCGAAGCGTAGGGACGCGTGGGGCTGTTCGCGGGAGCGATCATGAAGGCGCCTCCCCGGCGGACATAGCCCACGGCGCGAAGGGGGACGGTCTCGCTCGGCACATCGTAGCGGGTCGAGTGGAGGCACAGCGGCTCCAGCAGGCCGTGCTCTATCGCCGTCGCGTACGGCTCGCCGGCCAGCCGTTCGATCACGGCACCCAGCAACCAATATCCCGAATTGTTGTAGCGGTACTTCTCACCGGGCTCGAAATCGAAAGGTGAAGAACTCAGCCATCCGAAGACCTCTCCGCGCGTCACGTCACGCGCGCGCTCGGCCATCAGCGGCCCGATGGTGACCATGTCGCGTATCCCGGAGGTGTGGTCGAGCAACTGGCGAATGGTGATGACCCGCCCGCCTGTGTCGTAGTCGGGCAGGTATTTGCGGAGATCGTCCTCAAGAGCCAGTTCGCCGCGCTCGACATGCCGCAGGATGGCCGCTGCGGTGAACTGCTTGGTCACCGAACCGATGCGGTAGACGGTCTGCGGCGTCGCGGACACGTCGGGTGAGAGGCTAGCTTTCCCGTAACCGGCTGCGTGCACGAGCTTCGAGTCGCGGAGCACGGCGATCGACATTCCCGCCATGGGCACCCTTGCGAGCGCCTCTTCCGCGATGCGGTCGATCTCTTCGATCCGGGGCCACGGCGCTGCGTCGTTGACGCTCGGGCACTGCTCGGCATGGACGACGCTGGCGGTTGCGAGCGAGAGCATCGCGACGACGGCCCTGCTCCATCGCACGACGGACGATCCGCACGGCCCGGACTGCGAAGACGACTGCCTTGCCGGTCTCGATGCTTCCGGTCTCGATGCTTCGATCATGGTCTTGTCCTCGTCGTACGGCGCACAGCTTGGCCAGGGAACACGTCGGGCATGAATGTGGAATCACGCACGACGAGGACGCCACCCACCAGGACGTGGACGATACCCGTCGAGGGCACGACCGGGTCACGGTAGGTGGCGCGGGCCCCGACCGTCCGTGGATCGAACACGGTGATGTCGGCATCGGCCCCGGGTTGTATCCGGCCCTTGCGGCTCATCGCAGGCACCGCGGATTCGAGCCTCCTCGCCGGCAGGATGGTCATCTTCGCGAGCGCATCCATCAAGCTCAAGGCCTGACGCTCGCGGACATAGCGCCCGAGCGTGCGCGAAAAACTGCCGGCACCTCGCGGGTGACCGCGTCCCATCACATACGCAGGCCCGTCGCTGACGACCATCACGCCCGGGTGCGCGAGGCCCAACTCGACCATCTCTGCGGGGATGATATGGGCGATCACCGAGCCTGTGGGTCGCTGCTCGCGGTAGCGGCGGAAAGACTCCTCGGTGAGGCGCTCGCCGGTCTCGGTCCACTCGAGGTCGCCGAAGCTCGCGCCCGTACGCTGCTGCCACCCGTCGTCGAAGATGGCCGACCCGATGCCGGTCTCCGCGGCCTCCCACGGATACACCTCCGTGCTGACATCTACGCCGCGCTGCCGCGCCGCGTCGATCATCTCGAGCGCAAGCGGCAACTGGCGACGCGCAGTGGTGGAGACATGCGCGACGTGCAGCGCCGCTCCGGTGGAGGCGGCATTCGCCAGCACTTCCTGCAGCGCACCGACGGTGCTGCCCGGCTCCACGTTCCCGGAGCTGCGCAAGTGCACGTGGGTCAGCACGCGATTGCGTGCGGCGAGATCGAACGCCCGCCAGATCTCCTCCCGGCTGGCGGCCGGCGTATAGGCGAGTCCAAAGCCGATCCCCAGCGCGCCATCGTCGAGGCCTTGCTGGAGACGGGCGAGCAGCGTCGTCATCTCAGCGTCGGTCGCGGTGTCGTCGGCCCACCGGGCGGGACGTGGCGGGGCACCGGCATCGACGCCATGCATCACGTTGACGCGCACGGCACCGTGGCCGACGCTCGCGCCATAGTTGATGTACGACTTCCCCGCGCGCACCGCGTACCATGGTGCGACCGGGAAGACGCCGAGCTCGAGCTCGAGCGCAGTCGTGACGCCATCGAGCGCCTGCAGCCGCGAACTGAAGCGGTTCTGGCCGTGCGCATGCAGGTCGATGAAGCCCGGCGCAACCACGAGGCCGCGGACATCGACGGCCCTGTGCCCTTCGATCGGCTGCTCGGATACGACGACTATCCTGCCGTCGGAGATGCCCACATGACGGACCGCGTCGGTGCCCGAGGCAGGGTCGATCACCCTGCCGTTCAGCAGCACGAGGTCCGGCACCTGCGCGGCAAGCCGTGGCGCGGCGACGGCAGCGATCAGGCAGGCGACCGGCAACAGCATCCTGGACATCGGCATCATGGCATCACGCCCCGTGACCCCCGCTGCGGGAGATGATAGTTGAATATATGCGTTTGCAAATGTTCAAGCATGCTCTTATCCTTTTTGCGAGACCACTCGATCGCGGAGATACCGATGAAACGCCTCGCCGCCGTGACCCTCCTGTCGCTCGCCTCCATCGCGGCCCCCGCGGCCCCCGCGGCGACCCCGGCCGACTCCGCATCTCCTGCCGCGGCAAAGGTCATGAAGCTCACCTTCCTCGGAACCGGCGCCCCCCGGCCCTCGCCCGATCGCCACGGCCCGTCCATCCTCGTCGAGGCAGGTAGCCGCAAGATCCTCATCGACGCCGGCCCGGGAGTCCGGCAGCGCATGTTCGAGGCAGGCGGGTTCCCGTTGCTGACCGGCGTGACGGACATCTTCATCACGCACCTGCACTACGACCACATCGCCGACGTGCCTGACCTCTGGATCACCGGCTGGATGTACGGTCGACGCGAACCGCTGCGGGTCTACGGCCCGCCCGGAACGGGCGAGTTCGTGGCCGGGCTCAGGCAGGCGTTCAAGTGGGATGTCGACTACCGCCAGATCGTCGGCATCCCCTCTCCCGGCAGCCCGATCGAGGCCAACGAGATCGGCACGGGCGTCGTCTTCGACAAGGACGGCGTGAAGATCACGGCGTTCAACGTGGCCCACATGCCGATCATCCCCGGTACCAACCGCGTCGGTGCGCTGAGTGGCGCGACGTACGGATTCCGTGTGGACTACGCCGGCCGCTCGGTCGCGTTCTCCGGAGATCTTCGCGTCGGGCCGGGCTCCGAACTCATCAAGCATGGACGTGGCGCGGACGTGGTCGTGCACGAGGTGCAGGTGCCCTCGCCTGGCCCGTCCGCCGAAGCGGCACGCGCCAATGTCAGCCTGTCGGTGCACTCGACCCCGGAGGAAGCGGGCCGGGCGTTCGCGCAGATGCGGCCCCGCCTCGCCGTCTACTCCCACATCATCCCGCCGCAGACCACCTCCGAGGAACTCAGCGCCGCGACGCGACCCTTCTACGATGGCCCGCTGCTCACCGCCTTCGACCTGATGACGCTGGTCATCGGTGACCACATAGAGGTCGGCCTCGCGCCCCGGCGAGATGCCCAGACTTTTGAGCAGTCGGGTGCCGTGAAGTAAGCTCCAAGGGCGCCGGCTCAACGCGGGAGGCCCGAAATGTCGATCAGCCGACGTCGAATGCTCGCTGGCACGGCCGCCTCGGCGGCGGTGCTCGCGGGCAAGGACACCCTTGCGGCACCGCCGCTGGCGCCGCAACCGCGCTACAGGGACGGCAACCCGGCTTCTCGGAGCAATGCCTGGCTGGAGGTCGACTCCCGCGGGTTCGCGTCGAACATCGAGGAACTGCGTCGGCTGGTGGGCGACCTCGGGAAGGTCTGCGTCGTCGTCAAGGCCGATGCCTACGGACATGGCCTCGACCTGCTGATGCCGACCATCCTCCGCCACCGTATCCCGTGGCTGGGTGTTGCGAGCACGGACGAGGCGCGGGTGGTACGGTCCCATGGTTTCCGCGGACGGATCCTCCGCCTGCGTGTCGCGACGGCGGATGAGGTCGAGGACGGGATGGCGTATCGCGTCGAGGAGATGATCGGCAGTATCGATGTCGCCGAGAACGCGGCACGCATCGCCAAGCGCCGCAGATCGATCCTCCCGATCCATCTCGCGATCAACTCGATGGGGATGAGTCGCGAGGGACTCGACCTGCGCCTCGAAGCCAATCGTTC
>JBIIVD010000093.1:0-3384 GCA_044339635.1 Steroidobacteraceae bacterium
CCTGCGCGTCGCCCCTGCCCCGCGCCTTCCAATGGGCGGACGGTTCTGCCTACGTCAACCATGTCGAGCTCGTGCGCCGCGCCCGCGGCGCCGAACTGCCGCCCTCGTTCTGGACCGACCCGCTGATGTACCAGGGCGGCTCGGACACCTTCCTCGCGCCGCAAGGGGACATCCCGCTGCGCGACCCGGCCTGGGGCCTCGACCTCGAAGCCGAGGTCGCAGTCGTGACCGGCGATGTCCCGCTCGGCGCCGATACGGCGGTCGCGGCGCGCGCGATCCGGCTGCTGATGCTGGTCAACGATGTCTCGCTGCGCAACCTGATCCCCGCAGAGCTCGCCAAAGGCTTCGGCTTCTTCCAGTCGAAACCTTCCTCGGCCTTCTCGCCGGTCGCCGTGACCCCGGATGAGCTCGGCGAGGCCTGGGATGGCGCCCGTGTGCACGGGTCGCTCGAAGTCTGGCTCAATGAAAAGCCGTTCGGCCGCGCCGATGCCGGTGTGGACATGACCTTCGGCTTCCCGCAGCTCATCGCCCACGCCGCACGCAGCCGGGCGCTCGGCGCAGGCAGCATCATCGGCTCGGGCACGGTCTCGAACCGCGATGCCGATGGCGGCCCGGGCCGACCGATCAGCGAGGGCGGACGCGGCTACTCCTGCATCGCCGAGCAGCGCACCATCGAGACGTTGCGTGACGGCGCGCCGCGCACGCCGTTCCTGCAGGCCGGCGACCGCGTGCGGATCGCGATGCGCGACGCAGGGGGACGTTCCATCTTCGGCGACATCGACCAGCGGGTCGTGCCGCATGACTGAGGCCGATCGCGGCCCCTTGCTGCTCGCGCGCTTCCTGCCCTACCGGCTGTCGGTGCTCGCGAACCTCGCGAGCACGACGCTCGCCGGACATTACTCCCTGCGCTTCGGCCTCAGCATCCCGGAATGGCGCGTGATCGCCGTGCTCGCGAACGAGCCAGGCTTGTCCGCTGCCGAAGTCGTGGAGCGCACCGCGATGGACAAGGTCGCCGTCAGCCGCGCGGTCGCGGCGCTCGGCCGCGCCGGGCGCATCGAACGCACCGTCGATGCGCGGGACCGGCGGCGTTCCCGCCTCCGGCTGTCGGCCACAGGCCGGTCGGTGTACGCCGACGTCGTGCCGTTCGCGCGCCGCTTCGAACGGCGCCTGCTGGCGGCGCTGTCGCCTGCCGACCGCGATGCGCTCGACCGCATCCTCGGGCGCCTCGCCGAGGAACTCCGTCACAGGAACGGCACGTCACCCTAGCGTATCATCGCACCCAGTTTTCCTTGAGGATGTCCGAATGCGCAAGTCGATCCCCCGTCGACGCCTCGCCCTGATCGACCGCATCGTCGCCGCGGCACGTGGACGGCGCGGCGCGCCTGCCGCCGGCCTGCTGCGCGGCTACTTCATCGGCGTCGGCGAAGAGGACCTCGCCGCGCGCACGCCGGGCGAAGCCGCCGCGCTCGCGGCCCGCCACGCCGCGCTCGCCGCGCGGCGCAGCCCGGGCGAGACCCTGATCGAGGTGCTGCCGCCGGACGCGGTGCCTCCCGGCGTCCGCCCCGTCAGCCGTGTGCTGATCGTCACCGACGATCGGCCGTTCCTCGTCGATTCGGTCGGCCTCGCGTTCGCCCGCGCCGGCATCGGCGTGCACACCCTCATCCACCCGGTGATGCAGGTCGAGCGCGACCGCAACGGCAGGCTCAAAAGCGCGGTCGGCGCCGGCGCGGCGCCGGGCGCCGGCAAGGAATCCTGGCAGTTGCACGAGATCGATCCGCTCTTCGATGCGGACGTGCGCACGAGCATGCTCGACCTGCTGCGCGCAGGCCTCGCCGATGTGGCGGCCGCGGTCGATGATTGGCGGCCGATGCGCGAACGCATGCGCGCCGCGGCGCTCGCGCTCGGCGCGCAAGGCGCCCCGTCGACGCGGGGGAGCGGCGCACGCCGTGCCGAGGACATCGCCTTGCTGGACTGGATGTACGGCGCGCATTTCGTCTTCCAGGGCTACGAGCGCTTGCGGCTGCAGCGCGGCCGGCTGCGCCGCGTGCCGCGCAGCGGGCTCGGCATCCTGCGGGGCATGGCGTCCGGCACGGACGCCGGCGTGGACGCGCCGGCCACCGCACGGGCAGGCGACGGACTGCACATCACCAAATCCCGCCGACGCTCGACCGTGCATCGCCCCGGGCATCTCGACCAGATCTCGGTGCTCGAGCGCGATACCCGAGGCCATGTGGTGGGCGAGCACCGGTTCCTGGGTCTTTGGACGGCCACCGCGTACTTCGCCGCCCCCGCGGAGATCCCGGTCGTCCGTCACAAGGTCGACGAGGTCGTGGCCGCCTTCGGGCTCGACCCGACGAGCCATGACGGCAAGGCGGTGCTCGCGGTGCTCGAGACCTGGCCCCGCGACGAGCTCTTCCAGGCGAGCGTGCCGGAGCTCGTCGGCTTCGTGCGCGGCGCGGTCAACCTCTACGAGCGGCGGACCACGCGCGTGATCATGCGGCACGACACGGCCGGCGGTTTCTGGTCCTGCATGGTGTTCGTGCCGCGCGACCGCTACACCACCGAAGTGCGCCTGCGCATCGAACGCCTGCTGCTCGGACACTGCGGCGCCGAGGACCTCGAGTCCCAGGTGCAGATCGCGCTCTCCAACCACGCACGGCTGCACGTGACCCTGCGCGGCGGACGCGCCGCGCTCGGGACCCCCGTCGACGAAGCCGCGCTCGGACGCGAGATCGCCGAAGCCGCCGCCACTTGGCAAGACGGTCTTCAGGCAGCGCTCTACGCCGCGTGGCCGCCCGAAGAAGCCGCACGTCTGATGTATCGCCATGGCGCCCGCTTCCCGGCCGCGTACCAGAGCGAAGTCGGACCGGCGGACGCACTGTCGGACATCGCCGCGCTCGAGGCGCTCGCCGCGGATCCGGCGCAGCCGCAACTGCGCCTGTGGCGCCCCACCGGCGCGCCACGCGCCCGCGTGCACCTGCGCGTCGCCCGCTCCGGTGGCCCGGCGCCGATCGCGGAGCTGTTGCCGGTGCTCGAGAATTTCGGCCTGCGGATGCTGGCCGAGCGCCCCTGGCGCATCGCGCCGCTCGGCGACCCCGCACCCGTCGCAGCCGGCATGGACGACGTCGCGCTGCAGGATTTCGAGCTCGAACTGCGCGACGCGCCCGCCGGCACCGACCCGCTGCGCGCCGGCGAACGCTTCCTCGCCGCCTTGCGCGCGGTCCGCGCCGGCACGCTCGACGATGATGCCTTCAACCGGCTCGTGCTGCTCACCGCGCTCGACGGCCACGAGACCGGCGTGCTGCGCGCGTGCTGCCGTTGGCTGCTGCAGACCGGCATCCCGTTCAGCCTGGCCTACATGGCGCGCACGCTGGCGGCGCATCC
>JBIIVD010000083.1:0-5418 GCA_044339635.1 Steroidobacteraceae bacterium
GTTGTTCGCGCTGCGCCTCGCACCGACGGCAGGCCCGCGCGCGGGACGCGCGCAGACCAAGCCGGCATCACGCCTCATCGAGCGGCTGCATACGCGGCTCGAAGCGGTGTCCCATGCCGACGAGGACCGCATCCTGCGCGCCTTCATGGGCGTCATCCTGGCGACGCTGCGCACCAATTTCTTCCAGCGCGACCCCGACGGTTCGCGCCGCCCGGCGCTCGCCCTGAAGCTCGACCCGCATGCGGTGGCGGACCTGCCGCTGCCACGACCCTACCGCGAGATCTACGTGCTCGGCCCGCGCGTGGAGGGCGTGCACCTGCGCATGGGCGAGGTCGCGCGCGGCGGTTTGCGCTGGTCGGACCGGCGCGAGGATTTCCGCACCGAAGTGCTCGGCCTGATGAAGGCGCAGAACGTGAAGAACACGCTGATCGTCCCGGTCGGCGCCAAGGGCGGCTTCGTGCCCCGTCGGCTGCCGGCGGGTGGCCCGCGCGAAGCGGTGCAGGCCGAAGGCGTGTCCGCCTACAAGACCTACATCGGCGCGCTGCTCGACGTCACCGACGACATCCGGGGCAAGCGGATCGTGCCGCCCGCCGGCGTGCGCCGCCTCGACGGCGACGACCCGTACCTCGTGGTGGCCGCCGACAAGGGCACCGCGACGTTCTCCGACATCGCCAACGGCATCTCGGTGGCGCGCGGCTTCTGGCTCGGCGACGCCTTCGCGTCCGGCGGCTCGGCCGGCTACGACCACAAGAAGATGGGCATCACGGCCCGCGGCGGCTGGGAATGCGTCAAGCGGCACTTCCGCGAGCTCGGCATCGACACCCAGTCGCAACCGTTCACGGTCGCCGGCATCGGCGACATGTCGGGCGACGTCTTCGGCAACGCCATGCTGTTGTCGCGGCAGATCCGCTTGGTGGCGGCGTTCAACCACCAACATGTGTTCCTCGATCCCGAGCCGGACCCGGCGCGGTCCTTCGCCGAGCGCGCGCGGCTCTTCGCGCTGCCGCGTTCGGGCTGGAACGACTACGACAAGCGCGCGATCTCGCGGGGCGGCGGCGTCTTCGAGCGCAGCGCCAAGGCGATCCCCCTCTCTGCGGAGGCGCGCGCGCTGCTCGGCATCGAGGCTTCTTCCGCGCCGCCGCAGGAGGTGATCCGCGCGATCCTCAGACTGTCCGTCGACCTGCTCTGGAACGGCGGCATCGGCACCTACGTCAAGGCGTCGACGGAGCCCCAGTCCGCCGCGGGAGACCGCACCAACGACAGCCTGCGCGTCGACGGGCGCGAACTGCGCGCGCGCGTGGTGGGCGAAGGGGGCAACCTCGGCCTCACCCAACGCGGCCGTGTGGAATATGCGCTCGCGGGAGGCCGGATCAACACCGACTTCATCGACAACTCCGCGGGCGTCAACACCTCCGACGTCGAGGTCAACCTCAAGATATTGACCAACGCCATCGAATCCCGCGGCCGACTGCGCCGCGCCGAGCGTGACAAGCTCTTCGCCAGGCTCACCGACGAGGTCGCGGGGCTGGTGCTGCGCAACAACTACCTGCAGAGCCAGGCCTTGTCCACGCTCGAGCTGCAGGGTCACGCCCGGCTGCCCGAGTTCCAGGGCCTGATCGGCAGCCTCGAACGCAGCGGCGAACTCAACCGCGCGGTCGAGCACCTGCCGGACGACGAAGCGATCGCCCAGCGTCGCAAGCAGGGACAGACGCTCACACGGCCCGAGCTCGCGGTGCTGCTGTCGTACTCCAAGATCTGGCTGACCCGCCAATTGTTGGGCTCCGACCTGCCGGAAGACCGGGGCTTCGCGCAGGAGCTCATGCGCTACTTCCCATCGGCCGTCCGCGAGCGCTTCACCGCGGACATCCGCCGCCATCGCCTGCGCCGGGAGATCGTCGCCACGGCGGTCACCAACAGCCTCGTGAACCGCATGGGCCCGACCTTCGTCGGACGCGCCTGCGCCGACACGGGCGCCTCGGCCGCCGATGTGGCGCGTGCCTGGGGCATCGCGCGGGATTCGTTCGAGGCACGCGCGCTGTGGCAGTCGGTCGAGGCGCTCGACACCAAGATCCCCGCTGCGGCGCAGTACGCCATCCACGGCGAATCGGCGCGGCTGCTGCGGCATGCCACCGTCTGGCTGCTGCGGCGCAGGCCGGGCCGCCTGTCGGTGGCCGAGGCGGTCGCGGAGTACCACGGACCGATCGCCCACCTGCGGCGCGCGCTGCCGCGCATCCTCGAAGGGCGGGTCCTCGAGGCCTGGCAGACCGCGCGGGCGCGCCATGCCGCGGGCGGTGCCCCGGCGGCGATCGCTGCCGAGGCGGCGAGCCTCGCCGCGCTCGACGCCGCGCTCGACATCTGCGAACTCGCACGGACCCACGGCGCCGGCCAAGGTGCCGCGGCCATCGAAGCGACGGCGCGGACCTGGTTCGGCGCCTCGGCGGCATTGAGCATCGATCTGCTGGAGGCGCGCATCGACTCGCTCACCGTCGATGGTGCGCTGCAGGCACAAGCGCGCGCCGGGCTGCGCGACGGGTTGCGTGCCTCGCAGGTGCGGATCCTCGGGCAATTGATCGGCACCCCGGTCTCGGCGGGCGGACGCGCCGACGCGTGGGCCGCGCGTTGGCAGGCCTGGTCTGCCGGACGCTCGAGCCGTCTCGAAGCCTGGCGACGCACGCTGCGCGAAGTCGAGGCGTCGGGCGGCGCGGACTTCGCCTCGCTGTCGGTCTGCGTCGACGCCTTGCGGGCCTTGGCGGATTGAGGTCGGGCGCCGCCCGACCCTGCCCCACGCGGATCGGCGTGCGCCTCTCGCTCTGCATCACCACGCACGCCCGCGCCGACGCCTTGGCCGCAGTGCTGGCCTGCGTCGCCGCGCAGACCTGTCCGCCGGACGAGGTGCTCATCGCGGAGGACGGCGAGGATCCGGCGACCGCTGCGGTGTCCGATGCCGCCGCGGCGCGGCGCGCCACGCCGCTCAGTCACCTGCGCCAACCGCATGCGGGGTTCCGCGTCGCGCGCCTGCGCAACCTCGCGCTCGCCGCGGCGCGCAGCGATTACCTCGTGTTCATCGACGGCGACATGCTGCTGCATCCGGCGTTCATCGCCGACCATCGGCGCCTCGCGCGGCCGGGCGCCTACACGCAGGGGGTACGCGTGAACCTCGATGCGCGGCTGACGGCGGACCTGCTTGCCGACCCGGCGACGGCTCCGCGGCGCCTGCCCCATGCCGCATCACCCGGCAGGCTCGGCCTGCGGCGCGCGGCCCTGCTGCGCTCGACCACGCTGCAGCCCTTGCTGCGGCGGGTCGCGACCGCCTGGACGGCCATCAAATCCTGCAACCAAGGATTCTGGCGATCGGACCTGCTCGCGGCCAACGGCTGGGACGAGCGCTTCGAGGGCTGGGGCCCCGAGGACAAGGAACTCTGCGCCCGGCTCGAGCACGCCGGTCTGCAGCGTCAGACGCTGGCCGCGGGCGGCATCGCCTGTCACCTGCACCACGCGCCCGCCGCGCGGGACCGTCGGGCGATCAACGAATCGATGTTCGAGACGACCGTGGCGTCGCGCGCCACCCGGTGCGCGCTCGGTGTGGACCGTCACCTGGTCGGGCCGGACATCCGCGCGCCGTCCGGTGACCGGGCCGCGTGCTAGCATTTGCGGCCTGTTTCCACGCCCCGCGAGACTTCCGATGCCCTCCGGACAGCCCCACGCCGGCCACACGTCGCCCGGCACCCTCGTCCTCGCCCGTCACGGCCAGAGCACCTGGAACGTGGACAACCTCTTCACCGGCTGGACCGACGTGGACCTCTCGCCGCTCGGCCGCGAGGAGGCCGCACGCGCGGGTGCGGAACTGCTGCGCGCCG
This sequence comes from Steroidobacteraceae bacterium, assembly GCA_044339635.1. GTDB lineage: Bacteria > Pseudomonadota > Gammaproteobacteria > Steroidobacterales > Steroidobacteraceae > UBA964. The sequence continues at coordinate 3,858 of JBIIVD010000083.1, forward strand.
GCATCACGATCGACGTCGCCTGCACTTCGGTGCTGAAACGCGCGATCCGCACGCTGTGGATCATGCTCGACGCGATGGACCGCATGTGGGTCCCGGTGGAGCGCGACTGGCGCCTGAACGAGCGGCATTACGGCGCGCTGCAGGGGCTCAACAAGGCCGAGACCGTGGCGCGCCACGGCGAGGCGCAGGTGAAGGTCTGGCGGCGCAGCTACGACATCCCGCCCCCGCCGCTCGAGGCGGACGATCCGCGCCACCCGCGCTTCGACCCGCGCTATGCGGACATCGACCCGGCACGGCTCCCGGCCACTGAATCTTTGGCGGACACCCTCGTGCGCGTGAAGCCCTGCTTCGATGAGCGGATCGCACCGCAGCTGCTGGCCGGGCGCAACGTGCTGGTGACGGCGCATGGCAACAGCCTTCGCGCGCTCATCAAGATGCTGGACGGGGTATCAGAGGCCGAGATCGTGGAACTGAACGTCCCGACCGGCGTGCCGCTCGTCTACGATTTCACGCTGGAGGGCGCGAGGCTGCGCCCCACGGGCCGTCGCTACCTCGGCGACCCCGAAGCGATCCGCGCCGCAGCCGAAGCGGTCCGCAAGCAGACCGAGCGGCGCTGACAGCCGCGCTGGCTCAGCGTAGATCGCGGCGCGGCGTGGAACGCGCCTTCACGGAGGCCGTGCGCAGCGCACCCATCGCTTCGGGCCCCGGCGCCCAACCGTCATAGCGCCCGCCCTCCGCGGCCGCGAGCTCACGCAGCCGCGTCGCAGCGGTGCGGATGCCGGATTCGTTGACCTGCATCACCTTGCGGGCATGCACGCTGATGGGCAGGTCTGCCGGCCCGTCGGTAGCGCGGATGTCCGGGGTGAAGAGGTCTTCGGTGAGCTGTGCGGAGATGCGCTGTGCCGCCTCGATGGACGGCAAGGCGAGGAAGAAATCCACCTCGGCCGGCTTGAACGGGTCCACGCCGCTGCGCCGCAGCCGCGCGATGAACTTGGTGTCCCAATCGTCCTCGCGGACGGTGCGCAGCGCCCGGAACTTGTGCACGATGCGCCACAACACCAGGACGCCGCCCACCACCAACAACAGCAGCATGTAATCCATGGGCGTCCTCCCGCGCTAGGCGCAGCGCTCCGATCACTCGTCCGGTGCGATGGTGACGCGCAGGCCGTCCAGCGCGTCGGTCATGTCGACCTGGCAGGACAGGCGCGAGCCGTCCTTGTGGTGCGCCAGCTCCTGCAGCAGTTCGCGCTCGTCCGACATCGCCGCGGGGATCTTGGCGACCCAGGCCGGGTCGATGTAGACGTGACAGGTGGCGCAGGAACACATGCCGCCGCAGATCGCGGCGATGCCGTAATCGAGCTCGCGCAACGTCTCCATGAGCTTCAGGCCGGCGCGGGCCTCGACGTCGTGCGGCTGTCCGTCGCGGTCGATGACGATCAACTTGGGCATGGCGGAAATCCTGCGGAAAATTCGCCCGCTAGTGTGCCTAAGCGCCGCGCGGGATGCCAGCCCGCAGCGCGTGCCAAAGCGCATCGAGGAGACGCCGCAGCCGCAGCATCGC
>JBIIVD010000065.1:0-8715 GCA_044339635.1 Steroidobacteraceae bacterium
ACAACCCGCTCATCCCGGACGGCCGCAACTGGAAGGTCACGCTGCTGATCGAGTTCCCGGACCCGGCCACGCGCCCCGCGGCGCTCGCGCGCCTCAAGGGCATCGAGGACCGCTGCTGGGTGCAGGTTGCGGACTTCTCGCGTGTCTTCGCGATCGCCGACGAGGACCTCGAGCGCGAGAACGAGGAGAAGACTTCGTCGGTGCACTTCCTGCGCTTCGAGCTCTCGGACGCGATGGTCACGGCGCTGCGCGGCGGCGCGCGGCTCTCCGCGGGCATCGACCACGCGAACTACACGCACGCGGCGGACTCGCTGCCGGCCGGATTGCGCGAGGCGTTGATCGCGGACCTCGCCTGAGCGTTCGCGGTACAATCCGCGGATGGCGAAAGACTACGATGCCTCGGCGATCGAGGTGCTCTCCGGGCTCGAGCCCGTACGGCGCCGGCCGGGGATGTACACCGATACCTCGCGGCCCAACCACCTCGCGCACGAGGTCATCGACAACAGCGTCGATGAGGCCTTGGCCGGTCACGCCAAGTGCATCGACGTCACGCTGCACCGCGACGGCTCCGTCGCGGTCGCCGACGATGGCCGCGGCATGCCGGTGGACATCCACCCCAAGGAAAAGGTCAGCGGCGTCGAGCTGATCCTCACGCGCCTGCACGCCGGCGGCAAGTTCGACGGCGCGAGCTACAACTTCTCCGGCGGCCTGCACGGCGTCGGCGTGTCGGTGGTCAACGCGCTCTCGAGTCGCCTCGATTGCCGCGTGCGCCGCGGCGGCAAGGAATACGCGATCGGGTTCCAGTCCGGCAAGCTCGTCTCGCCGCTCGCCGTGGTCGGCAGCGTCGGCCAGCGCAACACCGGCACCACGGTGCATTTCTGGCCGGACCCGAAGTTCTTCGACACCGACAAGTTCTCGGTGCCGCAGCTGCGCCATGCCCTGAAGGCCAAGGCCGTGCTCTGCCCGGGGCTGCGCATCACCTTCACGCAAGAGGCCACCGGCGAGAGGGACGAGTGGTTCTTCGCAGGCGACCTCGGGGCCTATCTCTCCGAGGAGCTCGGCCGCGCCGACCGCATCCCCGCCGAGCCCATCACGGGCAAGCGCGAGCAGGACAGCGATTCGGTGGAGTACGCCCTGTGCTGGGCGCCCGGCGTCGAGAACGCCATCGCCGAGAGCTACGTCAACCTCATCCCCACGCCCGAGGGCGGCACGCACGTCAACGGCCTGCGCAGCGGCGCGGCGGCGGCGGTGCGCGAGTTCTGCGAGTTCCGCAACCTCCTGCCGCGCGGCGTCAAGCTCTCGCCGGAGGACGTCTGGGACGGCGCGCGCTATGTGCTGTCCGTCAAGATCCGCGAACCGCAGTTCGCGGGCCAGACCAAGGAGCGCCTCGCCTCGCGCGATGCCGCGCAGCTCGTCGAAGGCTACGCCAAGGATGCGATCGGCCTCTGGCTGATGCAGCATCCGGATGCCGGCGAGCGCATCGCGCAGCTGGCCATCCAGAACGCCCAGGACCGCCTCAAGGCCGCACAAAAAGTGCAGCGCAAGCGCGTCTCGGGCGGGCCGGCGCTGCCCGGCAAGCTCGCCGATTGCGCGGGCGACGACCCGGCGCGCTCGGAGCTGTTCTTGGTCGAGGGCGACTCGGCGGGCGGCTCCGCCAAGCAGGCGCGCGACAAGGATTTCCAGGCCATCATGCCGTTGCGCGGCAAGATCCTGAACACCTGGGAGCTCGAGCCCGGTGAGATCGGATCCTCCCAGGAAGTGCACGACATCAGCGTCGCGATCGGCGTCGACCCCGGCGCCGCCGACACACGCGGCCTGCGTTACCACAAGGTCTGCATCCTCGCCGACGCCGACTCCGACGGGCAGCACATCGCCACGCTCCTCTGCGCGCTCTTCCTGCGGCACTTCCGGCCGCTGGTCGCGCAGGGCCACGTGTTCGTCGCGATGCCGCCGCTCTACCGCATCGACGCAGGCAAGCAGGTGTTCTACGCGCTCGACGACGCCGAGCGCGACGTCTTCCTCAAGCGCCTCGAAGCCGAGAAGGTGCGCGCCAAGCCGCAGGTCACCCGCTTCAAGGGGCTGGGCGAGATGAACCCCTCGCAGTTGCGCGAGACCACCATGGACCCGCGCACCCGGCGCCTCGTGCAGCTCACGCTCGACGCCGCCGACCAGGCCGACAGCCTGATGGACATGCTGCTCGCCAAGAAGCGCGCCGCCGACCGGCGCGAGTGGCTCGAAGAGAAGGGCAACCTCGCACAGGTGACGGTCTGATGAGCGGACAGGAACTGGCATTCGAGGGCATCGAGCGGCAGCCGCTGCGCACGTTCACCGAGAAGGCGTACCTCGAGTACTCGATGTACGTCATCCTCGATCGCGCGTTGCCCGCGCTCGGCGACGGCCTTAAGCCCGTCCAGCGCCGCATCATCTACGCCATGAGCGAGCTCGGCCTGTCGGCCGTCTCCAAACACAAGAAATCCGCGCGTACCGTCGGCGACGTCATCGGCAAGTTCCATCCGCACGGCGACTCGGCCTGCTACGAGGCCATGGTGCTGATGGCGCAGCCCTTCGCCTACCGCTACCCGGTGGTGGACGGCCAGGGCAACTGGGGTTCGCAGGACGACCCCAAGTCCTTCGCCGCCATGCGCTACACCGAATCCAAGCTCACGCGCTACGCCGAGGTGCTGCTGCGCGAGCTCGGCGAGGGCACGGTCGACTGGCAGCCGAACTTCGACGGCACCCTCGAGGAGCCCGCGGTGCTGCCGGCGCGGCTGCCGAACGTGCTGCTCAACGGCACCACGGGCATCGCCGTCGGCATGGCCACCGACATCCCGCCGCACAACCTGCGCGAGGTCGCCGCCGCCTGCGCCCACCTGCTGTCCGAGCCCGACGCGTCCTCGCGCGCGCTGATGAAATTCATCAAGGGGCCCGACCTGCCGACCGGCGCCGAGATCGTCTCGCCGCGCGCCGACCTCGCCGCGATCTACGACAAGGGTGTGGGCAGCTTCCGCGCCCGGGCGACCTACCGCATCGAGGACGACTGCATCGTCATCGAGGCGCTGCCCTGGCAGACCTCCGGCTCCAAGGTGCTCGAGCAGATCGCCGAGCAGATGCGCGCCAAGAAACTGCCGATGGTCGAGGACCTGCGCGACGAGTCCGACCACGAGAACCCGACCCGGCTCGTCATCGTGCCGAAGGGCCGCAAGGTCGACGTCGCGCAGTTGATGGCGCATCTCTTCGCCACCACCGACCTCGAGCGCAACTACCGCGTCAACCTCAACGTCATCGGGCTCGATGGCCGTCCGAAGGTGATGGGACTGCGCGAGATCCTCTCGCAGTGGCTGGAGTTCCGCATCGCCACGGTGCGGCGCCGCCTCGAGTGGCGGCTCGACAAGGTCGAGCGTCGTCTGCACATCCTCGACGGCTTGCTCGCGGCCTTCCTGAACCTCGACGAGGTGATCCGCATCATCCGTCGCGAGGACGAGCCGAAGCCCGTGCTCATGAAGCGCTTCTCGCTGAGCGAGATCCAGGCCGAGGCCATCCTCGAGACCAAGCTGCGCCACCTCGCCAAGCTCGAAGAGATGAAGATCCGCGGCGAACAGGCCGAGCTCGCCGCGGAGCGCGACCAGTTGCGGTCGGTGCTCGGCAGCGAGGCCAAGCTGCGCGCGATGGTCGGTACCGAACTCGCCGCCGACGCCGAGAAATACGGCGATGCGCGGCGCTCCAAGATCGTCGAGCGCGAGGCCGCGCAGGCGATCGACGAGACCTCGCTCATCGCCAACGAGCCGGTGACCGTAGTGCTCTCCTCGGGTGGCTGGGTGCGCGCCGCCAAGGGCCATGAGATCGACCCGCGCTCGCTGCAATACAAGACCGGCGATGCCTTCCAGGCCGCCGTGCGCGGCCAGTCGCTGCAGCTCGCGACCTTCCTCGACACGACCGGCCGCACCTACAGCCTGCCCGCGCACACCCTGCCTTCGGCGCGCGGTCTCGGCGAACCGCTGGCCGGACGCCTCAACCCGCCTGACGGCGCGAAGTTCGCCGGCGCGATGATGGGCGAGCCGTCGGGCCTCTGGCTGTTGGCCTCGGACGCCGCCTACGGTTTCGTCGCGCGCCTCGAGGACCTCGTCACCGACCGCAAGGCCGGCAAGACCGTGCTCAACGTCCCGGAGGGCGCGCTGGCCCTGCCGCCGGTGCCGGTCACCGACCCGAAGTCCCTGGTGTGCATCGCGGTCGTCGACGGCGACGGCGAGAACGGCCGCTTGCTCGTCTTCCCGGTGTCCGAGGTGCCGGAGATGCCGCGCGGCAAGGGCAACAAGCTCTTCAACATCCCCTCGGCGCTGGCGTCGGAGCGCGCCGAGGTGGTGGCGGGCATCGCCGTGGTGCCGCCGGGCGGCAAGCTGACCGTCTGGAACGGCGAGCGCAGCCGCGAGTACACGCCCGCCGAGATCAAGGAATTCCAGGGCGCACGCGCCCAGCGCGGCGCCGTGCTCACCCGCGGCTGGCGCGCGGTGACGCGGCTCGAGGTCAGTTGAAGACGACGGTCTTGTTGTCGTTGAGCACCACGCGGTGCTCGACGTGCCAGGTGACCGCGCGTGACAGCACCGCGCTCTCGATGCCCCGGCCGATGGCCTCCAGCGCCGCCGGGGAGTGCGCGTGCGTGACGCGCTCCACCGACTGCTCGATGATCGGACCTTCGTCGAGGTCGTCCGTCACGTAGTGCGCGGTCGCGCCGATGATCTTCACGCCGCGCGCATGCGCCTGCGCGTAGGGCTTGGCGCCCTTGAAGCTCGGCAGGAACGAGTGGTGGATGTTGATGCAGCGCCCGGCGATGCGGGCGCTGAAGGCGGGCGTGAGGATCTGCATGTAGCGCGCGAGCACCAGCAGTTCGGCGCCGCTGTCCTGCATCAACTGCAGGATCTGCCCCTCCTGCGCCACGCGGTTGGCCGAATTCACCGGCAGGTGGTGGTAGGGCAGGCGATTGAACTCCGCGAACTCGCGCATGTCGTCGTGGTTGGAGACCACGCCGACGATGTCCGCGGGCAACTGGCCGCCGCGCCAGCGGTGTACGAGGTCGTAGAGGCAGTGGCCGAACTTCGACACCGCGACGAGCACCTTGGAGCGGTGGTTGAGGTCGTGCAGTTCCCATTTCATCGCGAACCGCGCCGCGACCGGCTGGAGCGCCGCGCGCAGGCCCTCGAGCCCGGGGAACTTGGGGCCCGCCGCGCCGAACTCCACGCGCATGTAGAACATGGCGGTCTCGGGATCGTTGAACTGCGCCGACTCTACGATCGAGGCGTCATGGTCGGCGAGGCAGGTGGCGACGGCGGCGACGATGCCCTTGGCATCGGGGCAGCGCAGGACGAGCACGAGGGGGGTGTTCATGGGGGGATTCATGGGGGGGATTATAGGGTCCGGGCGGGTGTCAGTCTTTGTCGATACCCGACGCGAGAACGACCTTGGCCGACGCGCCCGGCACTTCGCGCACCAGGCGCGGCACCAAGTAACCGGGCAGGCGACGTGAGAGCGCATCGACGATCTGTCGGCCACGCGCGTCGTCGACGTCGAAGTGGGCGGTGCCGTTCACCGCGTCCGTCAAGTGCAGGTAATAGGGCAGCACACCGAGCGCGTGCAGCCGCGTCGAGAGCGCCGCCAGCGTCGCCGCGTCATCGTTCACGCCGCGCAGCAGCACGCTCTGGTTGAGCAGCAACGCACCCGTGCCACGCAGGCGGGCGATGGCCTCGACGGCGTCGCCCTCGAGCTCCTGGGCATGGTTCACGTGCAGCACCACGGTGACGCGCCAGGGCAGGTCCTTGAGCCACTCGACGAGTCCGGCATCGACCCGCGACGGCAGCACGACGGCGTTGCGGGTGTGCAGGCGCAGCGAACGCAGGTGGGGGATGCCGGCCAGCGCGCGCGACAGCGACTGCAATCGCGCGTTGCCGAGCGAGAGCGGATCGCCGCCGCTCAGGATCAGCTCCTCGATGGAGGGGTCCGCGGCGAGGGTGGCGAGGGCGTCCTGCCAGCGGCCCGTGTCGCCCTGCTGTGCGTCGTACGGGAACTCGCGGCGGAAACAATACCGGCAGTGCATGGCGCAGGCGCCGGTGGCCACCAGCAAGGCCCGCCCGTGGTACTTGTGCAGCAGGCCGGCGGCGCGGCGCGCGGCGGATTCCTGCAGCGGGTCGCTGCTGCGTCCCGGCGCGGCCGCCAGTTCCTCGGCGACCGGCAAGACCTGCCGCAGCAGCGGGTCGGCGGGATCGCCGCGCCGCATCCGTGCGATGAAACTCCGCGGCACGCGCAGCGGGAACAGCCGCGCCGCTTCGCGCGCCGGGGCGACCCATTCCGGGGCGAGGTCGAGCAGCGCCGCGAGTTCCGCCGGGTCGGTGACGGCGGCGGCGAACTCCGCCTGCCAGCCAAGCGGCTGCAGAGCCGAGGCATCCGGCGGTTCGTCGCCCTGCCGGGCGTCCGGCTGGCGGGTGAGGGGGCTTGCGGCTATCATGTGCGACCTTTTTTCGGCCCGGCTATTCTGGGTCTCAGCGGTCGGGAACGCAAAAGCCATGGGCAACTACAACACCAGCGAATTCAAGTCCGGCCTCAAGATCCTCATCGACGGCGACCCGTTCGTCATCGTCGAGAACGAGATGGTCAAGCCCGGCAAGGGCCAGGCCTTCAACCGCGTGCGCGTGCGCAACCTCAAGACCGGCCGCACCGTCGAGAAGACCTGGAAGTCGGGTGACTCCGTCGAGGCCGCCGACGTCATGGACGTCGACATGCAGTACCTCTACCAGGACGGCGACTTCTTCCACTTCATGGTGCCCGACAACTTCGAGCAGCACACCGCCAGCAAAGAAGCCGTCGGCGACGGCGCGCAGTGGCTCAAGGACGGCGTCACCTGCATCGTCACCCTTTGGAACGGCGTGCCGCTGGTCGTGACCCCGCCGCCGCACATCGAAGCCACCATCGTCGAGACCGACCCCGGCGTGCGCGGCGACACCGCCACGGGCGGCCAGAAGCCCGCGAAGCTCGAGACCGGCGCCGTCGTGCGCGTGCCGCTCTTCATCAACCAGGGCGAAGTCATCAAGGTCGACACGCGCACCGGCGAGTACATCTCGCGCGCGAAGCAGTAAGCGCGCGTCAGGCGAGCGACGCGAGCGGTCCTCGCGTCAGGTGAGCGACGCGAGCAGCGTCGCCGCGATCTTCTCGAGCCCCGCCTGGTCGATCGCATCAAATCGGCCGAGCACCGGGCTGTCGAGGTCCAGCACCCCGATCAACTCGCCCGCGCGCGGGCCTACTGCGCGGATCAACGGCACCACGATCTCCGAGTTCGAGGCCGCATCGCAGGCGATGTGGCCGGGGAAGGCATGCACGTCCGGAACGAGCTGCGTACGCCGCTCCGCGGCCGCCGTGCCGCAGACGCCGCGCCCGAGGGCGATGCGCACGCAAGCCGGTTTGCCCTGAAAGGGCCCCAGCACGAGCTCCTGTGTTCCACTGTCCGTGCCGCCCTGCGGGGCGGGACGCAGCAGGTAGAACCCCGCCCAGTTGAGCTGCGGCAGCGCGCCATAGAGCAACGCCGCCGCGTTCGCGGTGTTGGCGATCAGGTCGTGCTCGCCCGCGAGCAGCGCGGCGAGCTGCGCGTCGAGTTCGCGGTAGCCCGCGGCCTTGTCGGTGAAATCAGGGACCGGGAAGTGACTGCTCATGCCTGCTCCGAACTGAATGCGATGATCTCGTGGATGTGTCTGGCGCCCGTCGCCACCATGACGCAGCGGTCGAAGCCGACCGCGACGCCCGAACAGGCTGGCAGGCCTGCGGCCAGCGCCGCGAGCAGCCGCGCGTCGGGTGCGATCTGCGGCAGCCCCGCCGCGCAACGCGCCGCGTTGTCGGCGGCGAAGCGCGCCGACTGCTCGGTCGCATCGCCCAGCTCCTCGAAGCCGTTGGCGAGCTCGATGCCGTCGGCGTAGACCTCGAAGCGCAGCGCCACGGCAGGGTTGTCCGGGTCGAGGCGGGCGAGCGCCGCCTGCGAGGCCGGATAATGCGTGAGCGCGCACCACTCGCCATGGCCGAGCGCGGGCCCGAGCCGCGCGCCGACGAGGAAGTCGAGCAAGGCGTCACGGTCGGGCTCGTCGCCGGGTGCGCCGCCGGGCGCGCTCACCTCGCGGGCGTCCATCAACCCCGCTTCGCGGGCCAAGGCCGTGAGCGCGGGCAGCGGCGCCGACAAAGGGTCGAGACCGAAGTGGTCGCGGAACGCGTCGCGGTAGCGGCGACGCACCAGCGGGCGGGCCGTGCCGCCCGCGGCCGTCATCAAAGAATCCAGCAGTGCGGCGACCTCGTCGATGAGCGCGTCCATCGTCCAGCCGCAGCGGTACCACTCGAGCAGCGTGAACTCGGGGTTGTGCAGGCGGCTGCGCTCGTCGCCCCGCGCGACGCGGCACAGCTGCCAGATGTCGCCGCTGCCCGCGGCCAGCAGCCGCTTCATGGCGTACTCCGGCGAGGTGTGCAGGAACATCGGACGGTCGCCCACGGTGGCGGGCACCGAGACGAGATGCCGATCGGTGACACCGGCGTTCACCAGCATCGGAGTCTCGACCTCGAGCGGGCCGCGGTGGCCGAAGAACCCGCGGACCGTATCGACCAGCGAGGCGCGTTGCGCAAGCCGCTCGCGGGTCGCGCCCGGGCGCCAGTCCGTCATGCCGGTGCGGTCTGGTCGGTGCCCGGGGCAGCGCC
>JBIIVD010000030.1:0-29320 GCA_044339635.1 Steroidobacteraceae bacterium
GCGCGCTTTGCCAGTACGCAGCCTCGGCGGCAGGCCTGCCCGCCGTCGATACCGTCGACACCGAGATCCGCGATGCCGAGGCGGTCGGACATCGTGCGCGTGCGTCGCGCCGCGCGGGCTTCGTCGGTAAACTCGCCATCCACCCGTCGCAGCTCCCCGCGATCAATGCGGCGTTCACGCCCACCGCGGAGGAGGTCGCGCACGCCGCGCAGGTCTGCGCCGCGTTCGCTGCGGCGCCCGCGGCGGGTGCGCTGCGCCTCGACGGCAAGCTCGTCGACCGACCGCACCTGCTGCAGGCCGAACGCGTGCTGGCCGCCGCGCGCGCGGCCGGCGCGATCGCCGATCACCCCTTTCACGCCTGATACGCTGAGGATCACGACTGCCATGGAGATCATCGTCCGTTCACCCATCGATGGCGCCGAACTCGGTCGCGCACCCGTCACGCCGCTCGCTGACATGCCCGCTGTCATCGCGCGCTCGCAGGCGGCGTTCCTCGCCTGGCGCGCCGTCCCGGCACCGCGGCGCGGCGAGCTGGTCCGCCTGTTCGGCGAGGAGCTGCGGGCCGAGAAGGCGGCGCTCGCGGCGCTCGTCACCGCCGAGGCCGGCAAGATCGCGACCGAGGGCCTGGGCGAAGTTCAGGAGATGATCGACATCTGCGACTTTGCGGTCGGTCTCTCGCGCCAGCTCTATGGCTTGACCATCGCCTCGGAGCGCCCCGGTCACCGCATGATGGAGACCTGGCACCCCATGGGGCCCTGCGCGGTGATCTCCGCGTTCAACTTCCCGGTCGCGGTATGGGCGTGGAACGCGACGCTGGCGCTCGTCTGCGGCGACAGCGTGATCTGGAAGCCCTCCGAGAAGACGCCGCTCACGGCGCTCGCGTCGATGAAGATCTTCGAGCGCGCCCTTGCGCGGTTCGGCGGCGACGCGCCTCCGTGGCTCGTGCAGTGCGTGATCGGCGGCGCGGAGCTGGGCGATGCGCTCGCCACCTCGCCCGCGGTGCCCATCGTCTCGGCGACCGGCTCCACGCGCATGGGCGCGATCGTCGGGCCCAAGGTCGCAGCGCGCTTCGGGCGCAGCATCCTCGAACTCGGCGGCAACAACGCCATGATCGTCGCGCCCTCGGCCGACCTCGACATGGCGGTGCGGGCGATCGTGTTCTCCGCGGTGGGCACGGCCGGTCAGCGCTGCACCACGCTGCGGCGCCTGCTCGTGCACCGCTCGATCCGTGACGACCTCGTGGCGCGGGTGCGCAGGGCCTACGGGACCTTGCCCATCGGCGATCCCCGTGCGCCAGGGACGCTGGTCGGTCCGCTCATCGATGGCGGTTCGCGCGAGCGGATGATGGGGGCGCTCGAGCGTGCCCGCGCCGAGGGCGGGGTGGTGCACGGCGGCCGCGCCGTCTCGACCGGCGTGCCGGCGGGCGGCGTCTATGTGGAGCCTGCCATCGTCGAGATGCCGGCGCAGACCGCGGGCATGCGCGAGGAGACCTTCGCGCCGATCCTCTATGTGCTTGCCTGGGACACCCTCGAGGAGGCGATCGCGCTGCAGAACGACGTGCCGCAAGGCCTGTCCTCCTGCATCTTCACCACCGACCTTCGCGAGGCCGAGACTTTCCTGTCGGCGGTCGGCTCGGACTGCGGCATCGCCAACGTGAACATGGGGCCCTCGGGCGCCGAGATCGGCGGTGCCTTCGGCGGCGAGAAAGAGACGGGAGGTGGTCGCGAAAGCGGCTCGGACTCGTGGCGCGCGTACATGCGGCGCCAGACCAATTCGATCAACTATTCGCGCAGCCTGCCGTTGGCGCAGGGCGTGAACTTCGACATCTGAACGCTACCGGCAACCTCAAAGGAGCGGTCTTGATATGACGATCTCGAAAGTGGCGGTGCTGGGCCTCGGCAAGGTGGGGCACTTGGCGGCGGAGCTCCTCGACGGCGCGGGTTTCGCGGTGACGGCCTTCGACAACCGTGCAGGTGTCATGGCGCCCTTCGCGGTGCGGCCGCTCGAGGTCGCGGACCCCGCGGCGCTCCGCGCGGCGCTCGCGGGCCACGATGCGGTGCTGTCCTGCCTGCCGTACGCGCTCAACAAGGGCGTCTCGAGCGTCGCGCACGGGCTCGGCCTGCATTATTTCGACCTGACCGAGGACGTGCCGACCACGCAGCACATCCGTGGGCTCGCCACCGACTCGCGCAGCCTGATGGCGCCGCAGTGCGGCCTCGCGCCGGGCTTCATCGGCATCGTCGGTGCGCACCTCGCCTCGCAGTTCGACAGCGTGCGTTCGATCCGGCTGCGGGTCGGCGCGCTGCCGCAGAACCCGACCGGACTCCTCGGGTATGCCTTCAATTGGTCCGCCGAGGGTGTCGTCAACGAATACCTCAACGATTGCGAGGTCATCGAGGAGGGCGTGCACAAGACGGTCTCGGCGATGGAGTGGATCGAGACGATCTACATCGACGGCGTGAAGCTCGAGGCCTTCACCACCTCCGGTGGCCTTGGCACGATGTGCGAGACCTACAAGGGCCGCGTGGCGAACCTCGACTACAAGACCATGCGGTACCCGGGACACGTGGATCTCATGAACTTCTTCTTCCACGAACTCCTGATGCGCGAGCGGCGCGACCTCGCCGGTCAGATCCTCGCCAACGCCAAGCCGCCGGTCGATGCCGACGTGGTCTACGTCCACGCCGCCGCCGAGGGGCAGACCGCGGGCCAGCTCAAGCGCAAGGAGTTCGTGCGCGCCTACTACCCACGCGTCATCGGTGGCCAGTCGCGAACGGCGATCGCCTGGACCACGTCGGCGTCCGTGGTCGCGGTGATCGAGATGGTGCGGGACGGCCTGCTGCCGCAGCAGGGCTTCCTGAAGCAGGAGGACATCCCGCTCGAGGCTTTCCTCGCCACGCGCACCGGTGCGTTGTACCGGGAGTCGGGCCGCAGCTGAGCGGCCGGGGTCAGGCGGCGGATTGCGCCGCCGCCGCGATCGCGGCGGCGCTCGCGCCGGGCAAGTAAAGATACTCGCCACCCAACCAGGCGGCCAGGTTCTTGGCGGCGCCTTGGCTCAGGAAGTTGCGCTGCGTGTCGATCACGACGCTGCGCAGGCCCGAGGCGCCGGCCTGCAGGGCGAGCGCCTGCAGTTCGTCCTCGACGCCTGCCCGGTCGGAGTGGATGCCGATGTTCGCGCGCGCATCCGTGAGCAGCACCAGCACCACGTTTCGCAGGCCGCGTCGGCGCGCCTGGGAAGCCACCTCGACCGCCGCGAGCAGCGCTGCGGCGAGCGGTGTTCCGCCGCCGGTCGGGATCTGGTCGACGGCGCGCCGCAGCAGTTCCACGCTGCCGGTGGGCGGCAGCAGAAGGTCTGCGCCCTGGCCACGGAACGACAGCAGCGCCACGCGGTCGCGGTTCACATAGGCGCGTTCGAGCAAGGCATGCACCGCGCCTTTGGCTTGGCGCATGCGGTTGAGCGCCATGCTGCCGCTCGCATCGACCGCGAACACGAAGAGGGCGCCCGCCTTGTCGCGGAACCGCTTGATCCGCAGGTCCTCGGCGCGGATCGCCACGCGTCCCGCGCCGCGCGGCCGGATCCGCTGCCAGCGCGCGGCCGCGCGCAGCGTGGCGATGACATCGAGACGGCCTTCGCGCGGCAGTCCGGGATCGCTGCGGACATGGCGGCCACGGGTGCCGTCGGTGCTGCCGCGGGATCCTGAGCGGCCACCACGCACGGCGCGGAACGGCAAGGTCGCCATGAGGTCCGGCAGTTCCGTGGCGATGGCGGCGAGCACCTCGTCATCGAGCGTGAGTTCGCCCTCGGTGGGCGGGGCATCGGATCGCGTCGCGTCGTCCGGGTCGGGCGCGGTGGTGTCCTGCGGCTCGGGGCCTGTGGGTGGCGCGGCGGGCGCTTCGGCGTCGGCGGGCGTGGGGGCAGGCTGCCGCGTCGCACGTGGCGCCAACACCAGGCGTACGGCCAACTCGAGATCCTCGCGCTCGATCCGGTCGCGCAGCGCAAGCGCCGCGCTCGCCCGGGCGGCGCGGTGTGCGAACAGGTCGGCGCGATGCCCTTGCACGCCGAAGGCGTCGGCGGCTGCGGCGAGTTCCTTGGATTGGGCGGGCGTCAGCCGTATCGCGGGCAACGCTGCGCGCGCGGTCGCGGCGAGGTCGCGCAGCAATTGCAGGTCTTCTTCCCAAAGATCACGGGCAGGCGCGAGGTGCCGGCGCACGATCTCGGCGCGTGCCGCGGCCTGGCCGACCGCCGGCAACGGCACGACGAGACCGATCCGATCGAGCAGGTGCGCGCGGGGCGGGCCTTCGGCGGGATCGAAGGTGGCGACGAGGCGCAGCCGACACGGGCTCCGCAAGCTGAGTCCCTCGCGCTCGACATGCAGTTCGCCGCTGTCGAGCGTCGCCATCAAGAGGTTGGCGGTCGCCTCCGGCAACAGGTTGCAATCCTCTGCGGCGAGCACGCCCTCATGGGCGCGCGCCAGCAGGCCGGGACGGACGACGCGGGTGCCGCGCTGCAGCGTGGCCTCGAGGTCGAGACCGCCGAGCAGCGCTTCATCGTCGCTGCCGAGCGGCAGCATCTCGAAGGGGAGGTCCGGCAGCAGCGCGCCGAGGCCCTGCAGCAGCGCGCTCTTGCCGCTGCCTGCGGCGCCCGCGAAGGCCACGCCGCGAAGCGCAGGATCCACCGCCAGCATCATCAAGGCGAGGCGCGGCGTGTCGAGCGCGACGAGGCCCGGCAGCGGCAGCCGGTGCAGGTTCATGCGGGACGAGGCGCGCGCGGCCGCGGCATCGCAGGTTCAGCCGAGCGCTTCGGCGAGGATGCGCTTGACGCGCTCGTCATCCGCCGCCGGCTCGAGCGGGTCCTTGCGCAGGCGGTGGGCGAGGGCGAGCGGTGCCACCTTTGCGACATGATCACGGGTCG
Source organism: Steroidobacteraceae bacterium (assembly GCA_044339635.1). Taxonomy (GTDB): domain Bacteria; phylum Pseudomonadota; class Gammaproteobacteria; order Steroidobacterales; family Steroidobacteraceae; genus UBA964. The sequence goes on from JBIIVD010000030.1 coordinate 4,913, forward strand.
CTGACGGTGCTTGCTCGTATGCGGCGAGCGCGACGGCGGCGCGGCTCAAGGCGAGTTCGCCCCGATGGCCGTCGATCGCGAGCTTGTCGCAGAGCGAGGCCGCGAGCGCGAGCGCCTCGTCCGTGAGCGTGACCGTCGGCCGTCGGGCGATGGCCGAGGCGAGGGTCGCGCGCAGCGCGGACTGGGCGCGCGCATGGCGTTTGGCGAAGCCCTGCGGGTCATCCTCGAAGGCGAGGCGCCGGCGCACGATCTCGATGCGCTGCCCGATGTCGTGCAAGGTGCGGATCCGGGCATGCAGGCCGAACCGGTCGAGCAACTGCGGACGCAGATCGCCTTCTTCGGGGTTGCCTGAGCCGACGAGGACGAAGCGCGCCGGGTGCCGGATGGAGAGCCCTTCGCGCTCGACCACGTTCACGCCGCTCGCGGCGACATCGAGCAGCACGTCGACCAGATGGTCCTCGAGGAGGTTCACCTCGTCGATGTAGAGGAAGCCGCGGTGCGCCGCGGCGAGCAGTCCCGGTGCGAACGCCTGCACGCCCTCGACCAGTGCGCGCTCAAGGTCGATGGACCCGACGACGCGGTCTTCCGTGGCCCCGAGCGGCAGGTCGACCACCGGCACCGGCCGTCGTACGACCGGGCGGGTCGGGCTTTTGCGGCGAGACGAGGTGCCGCCGCCGGGGCGGCTGCGGGCGGATCCGCCGCAATGCGGGCAGGCACCGGCAGGCGCCGTCGGGTCGCAGTGGTAGGGGCAGCCGTCGACCGCGTCCATGGGTGGCAACAGGTCGGCCAAGGCGCGCACGGCCGTGCTCTTGGCGGTGCCGCGGTGACCGGTCACCAGGACGCCGCCGATCGACGGATCGACGACGGCCAGCAGCAGGGCGAGTTTGAGGTCTTCCTGGCCGACGAGTGCGGCGAAGGGGAACTGGACTGTGGTCGCCAAAGAACTCCGTCCTCACCGTCCCCGTGGCAATTCCCGTGCGCGGAGCGGCCGGTTTGCGGTATCGCATCCAGGCTGCGTACCATAGTGTCAACCAGACTATACACCTCACGGTGTCCTCCGAGGTAGATATGGCGACGCTCACCTTCGTGGTCGGCATCGAGCGCTTCAACGCCGGGGCCTGGGCGGAGGTCGAGCGGCGGTTGGCGCACGAGGGCGCCGAGGTCCGGATCCGCCGCTATCACGACGCCCATGTGGATGCCGCCGACCCGGCGCTGGCCCGGGACTTGGCCGACTCGGACGTCGTCTTCATCAGCCTCATCAACATGCGACCGCAGGCCGACTGGCTCGCTGCACAACTGGCCGGGTCGCGCGCCGCCGCCGTGTTCGCCTACGAGAGCATGCCGGAGGTGATGGCCCTGACGAAGGTCGGCGAGCACCGCTTCAAGGAGAAGAAGGGCGAGGCGCCGAAGGCCGTCAAGCTGCTGATGCGGCTCATCACGCGGGGCCGCGACGAGGATGCGCTCTACGCCTACACCAAGCTCGTGAAGGTCGCGGCGAAGATGCTGCCGCTGATCCCGAAGAAGCTGGCGGGCTTCCGCACTTGGCTCGGCGTGAACCTCTACTGGAACCAGCCGGACGCCGCGAACATCACGCAGATGGTGAAGCTCATCCTGCGCGACACCTGCGGTCAGGCGGGTCTCGAGGTGGCGCCGGTCGCAGTGATCCCGACCATGGGCTGCTTCGACCCGGTCAGCGGCCAGTTGTTCGAGGATTGCGAGGCCTACCTCAAGTGGGCGACCAAGCAGGGGCGATATCGCAAGGGTCAACCGCTCGTCGCCGTGCTCGGCATGCGCAAGCATGTCATCCAGCGCCTGGCTTATCTGCGCGAGCTCACGGGCGGTATCGAGGCGCGCGGCATGGCCGTGCTGCCGGTGTTCGTGTCGGGCATCGAGGCCCACGTCGCGGTGCGAGAGTGGCTCGCCGACCTGCCGATCGATGCGTTCGTGTCGACCATGGGCTTCTCGATCGTCGGCGGTCCGGCGTCCTCCACGAAGCCCGGGCACTACCACGAGACCGCCGCCGACCTGCTCGGCAAGCTGGACGTGCCTTACCTCGTCGCGCAGCCGTTGTTGATGCAGGACGAGCACGAGTGGCGGGAGCGCGGCGCCCATGCCATGCAATCGGTGGTGATGTACGACCTGCCGGAGATGGATGGCGCCGCGAGCGCGGTCGCCCTGGGTGCGATCCGCGACGGCGAACTCACCACGGTCGCCGATCGCCTCGAGCGGGCGCTCGATCAGGTGGAGGGTTGGGTCAGGTTGCGGCACAAGAAAGCGGCCGAGAAGCGCGTGGCGATCGTCCTCTACAACTTCCCGCCGGGGCTCGGCAAGGCGGGCACGGCCGCATTGCTCGACGTGCCAGCTTCCGTCACGGCGCTCCTGAAGCGCTTGCGCAGCGAGGGCTACGCGATCGGACGGGCGCCGCTCGAGGGCGCCGAGTTCACCGAACGCGTCGCGGCGCTCGGACGGGGCGAGGTCGGGCGCCACGTCAGCGTCGCGGAGTTCCGGCGCTGGCTCGCTGGCGGCGCTGCCGATCGCATCGAGCGCTTCTGGGGGCAGGCGCCCGGTGACATCGCGGCCGCCGGGCGCGACGCCATCCGGCTCGACGCGCTGGAGTTCGGCAATGTCGTGATCGGTCTGCAGCCGCCGATGGGCGTGCCGGGCGATCCGATGCGGCTGCTGTTCGAGAAGACCTTCACGCCGCACCACCAGTTCGCGGCGTTCTATGCCTGGTTGCGGCATGGCTTCGAGGCCGACGCGATCATCCATGTCGGCATGCACGGCACCGCGGAATGGATGCCGGGGCTGCAGACCGCGCTCACCGGCGAATGCTGGCCCGACCGTCTGCTAGGTGGCGTGCCACATCTGTATCTCTATCCGCTCAACAACCCGGCCGAGGCGGCCGTGGCGCGTCGGCGCGGTTACGCGACCGTGATCAGCCACGCGATCCCGCCCTACGCGCGCGCAGGCCTCTACAAGCAGCTCGCACAGGCGCAGACACGGCTTGAAGACCCGACCGACGAACTCGAGGGCGCGTTGCCCGAGCTCGTACGAGGGCCCGACGAGGATGCGGCGAGCTATCGCGCGCGCGTGGGCGCTTGGTTGTCGGAGATCGAGCAACGTCTGATCGTCGATGGTCAACATGTGTTCGGCGCGGCGCCGGACCGTCAACGGGCGAGGGCGCTCGTCGAGGCGACGCTGGAGGTCCCGCGGCGGGGCCTGCCGGGGCTGGGCGCCGCGATGGCGCGGACCGGGGTCGCAGCGGACCTGCAGCGCGCGTTGCGCGACGCGTTGCTCGAGCGCTGCGTGTTCGGGCGCGAGGATGCTGCCCGGGTCTGGGGCGAGACGGTGGCGATGCCCCCTCCCGCCGACCTCGCGCACTACATCGGCGAAGGGCGCGGCGTACTGAACGGCATGGCGCGCTGCACCGAGGAGCTCGATGCGGTGGTCCACGCGCTGGCGGGCGGCTATATCCGGCCCGCGTACGGCGCCGATCCTGTGCGCGCCGGTGCGGCCGCGCTGCCGAGCGGACGCAACATCCATGGCATCGATCCGTGGCGGCTGCCCACCGATATCGCCTTGGAGCGGGGTCGCCGCATGGCAGCGGTGCTGCTGGAGCGGCACCAGGCCGCGCATGGCGCATTGCCGCGCACCGTGGCGCAGGCGCTGTGGGCCATGGACACCATCAAGAGCGAAGGCGAGGGCTTGGGCGTGGTGCTCGCGCTCGTGGGCGCCGAGCCGGAGCGCGACGGTCAGGGCAAGATCTTCCGCTACACCCTGTTGCCCCTCGAGCAGCTCGGTCGCCCGCGCATCGATGTGCTGCTCGATGTGTCGGCGGTGTTCCGCGACACCTTCCAGATGAGCCTCGACCTGCTCGATGACCTGTTCCGCCGCGCTGCGCTCGCCGACGAGCCGCCGACATCGAACTTCATCCGCGCGAACAGCGATGCGCTGCGAGCGGCGGGCCGCAGCGAGGAGGAGGCGACGGCGCGCATCTTCACGCAAGCCTCCGGGCTCTACGGCACGGGCGTCGATGAGCTCATCGAAGAGACGCAGTGGGAAGAGCATGGGCAGCTCGCCGAGATGTACCAGCGGCGCAATGCCTTCACGGCAGGCGGCAAGCGCGCGGGCAAGGCTGCGCCCGAGGTCCTGCGCGGATTGCTCGGCACCGTGGATCATGTGTTCCAGGCCATCGACTCCGTCGAGTACGGTCTCACCGACATGAGCCACTACTACGGCCACAGCGGCGCGATGCAGGTCGCGGCGTCACGCGCGCGTGGCGGTGTCGTCGACCTCAGCTACGCGGAGTCGAGCGGCGGTGAGCCGCGGGTGAACGGCGCGGCGGAGCTGCTGCGCATCGAGGCGCGCGCCAAGATCCTGAACCCCAAGTGGTTCGAATCGATGCTGGCGCATGGCCACAGCGGTGCGGCGGAGATCGGCAACCGGTTCACGCACATGGTCGGTTGGGGCGCGCTCGGCTCGCTCGACGGCTGGGTGTTCGAGGATGCGGCGCGCACGTTCGTGCTCGATGAGGGTGTGCGTCGCCGTCTGGAGGCCGCCAATCCCGAAGCGGCGCGCAACGCGGTGGGCCGGCTGATCGAGGCGCATGGTCGAGGGATGTGGAAAGCCGACGACGCGACGCTCGCGACACTGCAGAGCCTCCACGCCGACATCGAGGACCGGCTCGAGGGGGTCGGTGCGGCGGCCTAGCGGCGCCCCGATCTCAGCGGAAGGTCAGCAGCGAGCGGCGCTCGGGGTGCTCCAGGTGCGGCACCGCATTGAACGACAGCAGGCTGGTGCGTGCGCTGTCGTACTGGATGCGCGTCACCGAGGAATTGTGCACCGACCACGAGAGCTTGATGGCCTCGCGCGGCGGCAGGCCCAGCAAGTGTCCGACGGCCGCCCCCACGACGCCTGCCGAGGTGCTGACGACCACCCGCCGGGCACGGCCCTCCCGGGCCATCACCTCGGCGATCGCGGCGGCGACGCGGTCGCTGAACGCCTGCCAGGGCTCGACCCCGGCCGCCTGCAGCTTGCCTTCCGCCCACAGCATGCCGACCTCCTCGAGGCGCCGTTGGAAGGCGCGCGGGTCGATGCGCGTGCCGCTGCCCGGTTCGGGCAGCGAGGCGCCGGTCGCTGCGGCATGGGCACGGATCAGGGAACCGGCAGAGTATTCGTTCAGCCCTTCCAGTTCGGTGACCGTCGTCCCGGAGGGCTCGGCCAGTATCCGCGCCGTGTCCCGCTGCCGGCGCAGCAAGCCGCTGTAGAGGGCGTGAGGCGCCTCGGCGACCCCGTGCAGATGATCGCGCAGCAGACCCACCTGCCGCTCGCCGAGCGGGGAGAGCAGGTCGTAGTCGGGCTGACCGAAGGACGCTTGGCCGTGGCGGACGAGGTAGAGCGTGCTCATCGCGCCATTGTACGCGGCGTCGGCGTCATGCGGCGGCCTCGTACGACGACCGCGGGGCTGCCGCGACATTTGAGCGGCCTGCGGCCAGCGCGTACCATCGCCGGCGCATGAACGCCGGTCGTACAGGACCCCGCAGTGACGAGGCATCGCCCACAGAGGCGTCTTCCGGCGACTTGCGTCCGGCGTGGTGGGTGCGCGCGCTCGCCGCGTTGCCGTTGCCGGTGCTGCACGCGCTCGGCCGTACCTTCGCCTTCCTCGCGACCCATGTCGTCCCGTACCGGCCCAAGGTGGTGCGCGAGAACCTGTCGCGGGCTTTCCCCGAGCTCGACGAGGCGGGGCTGAAGGCGCTCGCCCGGAATTATTACCGGGGTTACGGCGACGTGATGGTCGAGATCGTCAAGTCGGCGGCCATCGGGCGGGACGAGCTGCGGGAGCGGATAATCCTCAAAGATATAGACCTGCTGCGCGCGCCGCTCGTGGCGGGGACGCCGGTGGTGCTCGTCGCGGCGCACCAATGCAACTGGGAGTGGGTCCTGCTCGCGCTCTCGGCGGAGCTTGGCCACCCGGTGGATGCCGCCTACAAGACCCTGACCGACCCGTGGGCCGACCGCGAGATGCGTGCGCTGCGAAGCCGGTTCGGGGCGCGCATGGTCGAGTCGGGCAGGGTGATGCGCGACCTCATCGCGCATCGTCGCCAGCCGCGCGTGATCGCGCTGGTGGCCGACCAGGAGCCGGTGGCGAGCGAACGGCGTCATTGGACCACCTTCCTCAACCGCGATACGGCGTTCTTCATGGGTCCCGAAGTGATCGCGCAGACGCTCGGCTATCCGGTGTTCTTCGTCGCGATCCGCCGTACGGGCCGCGGGCGCTACGAGACGCGGTTCGAGCCGCTCTGGGCACCCGGCGACACCGACGTCCCCGGCATCACCGAGCGGTTCGCGAGGCGCGTGGAGCGGCAGATCCACGACGCGCCGGCCGACTGGCCCTGGTCCCACAAGCGCTGGCGGTTGTCGCGCTAGTCGCTGCCGCTTTTCTCTGCCACTTTGGTCGCTTGTCCGCTGCGGGACGATGCCGGAGAATGCCGACCCCATGAACGAGCCGCCGACCCCGCGCCCGCTCGTCGGCCGCAGCAGCGACGACGACTGGTATCTGGTGGAGGGTGCGCCGGACGCAAGCTGCGCTGCGGCGGGAGATGCGCGGCGCGCGATCCGTTATCCGGGACCGCGCGCCGCGATGCCTTGATGAGTGCGGCCAGGAGCGATCGGATGAAGATCGGCTTGGCCGGTGGCGCTCAGGCTGGCGTCAGAACGGCAGGCCGTGCGACGAGCCGCCCATGCAGAGCAGCATGGGGAACGACAGCAGGAAGTTCACGCGCGAGGTGAGGGTGGCGGTGCGTCGCGCCTTGGCCTTCTCCTCGTCGGTGGCGGGCACGAGGCCGATGACCTTCTTCTGGTTCGGCCAGATCAGCGCCCACACGTTGAACAGCATGATGGTGCCGAGCCAGACGCCGATGCCGATGACCACGCTGCCTTCGCGCAGCAGGAACGCGTCCATGAAGCGGGTGCCGAGCAGCCAGGCGCCGGTCAGCCAGGTGGCGAGCGCCGCCCAACGGAACCACAGCAGCGCGCGCGGGGCGACGTACTTGACGATGCCGGCGCCGCCCGGGCCGCCCTTGTCGGCATTGGCGGCGGCGAGCGCAGGGATCTGCGCGACATTGAAGTAGTACAGCAGGCCGATCCAGAAGATGCCGGTGACGATGTGCAGCCAGCGGCTGAGGCTCACGTGCGAAAAATCGCCGCCTGGCGTCATCGGCAGCAGCATCACGATGACGGAAAAGACGACGCCCAGCGCGACGGTGGTGCCGACGCTGTCGAGGGGATTCTTCATTTTGGACTCCACGGTGGGGGATTCGACCGGGTTTGAAGAATACGGGTCGACCCCGCATAATTCAACGCATCCCACTTGCGGTCGGTGTCATGGACGGACTGGATCGGACAGTTTCGCTGGAGACGGCGCGCGCGCGACCGATGTCGCCGTGCATCAGCGTCTGCGCGCTGGATGCCAGCGGTCATTGCTCCGGGTGCCTGCGCACCCGCGACGAGATCGCCGGCTGGATCCGCATGACCCCGGAGCAGCAGTGGGCCTTGCTTGGCTCGCTCGAGCAGCGGCGCCGCGCGCGCCGCATCTGACCACCCAGGAGACCTTCGTCATGAGCATCGAACAACGCATCAAGGACCAGCTCGCCGCAGCGCCGGTCGTGCTCTTCATGAAGGGCACGCCGGATTTCCCGCAGTGCGGCTTCTCGGCCCAGACCGTCGGCGCACTCCGCGCGTGTGGCGCGCGCTTCCAGCACGTCAACATCCTCGAAGACCCGGAGATGCGCGAAGGCCTCAAGCGCTGGTCCAACTGGCCGACCTATCCCCAGCTCTATGTGAAGGGCGAGCTGCTGGGCGGCTGCGACATCGCGCTCGAGATGTACCACAGCGGCGAACTGAAGGCCGCGCTCGACGAGGCCGGCGCGACCTGAGACCGCCGGGCGGCGTCACGGCAGACGCCGCAGCCCCGGCCGGGGGCGCTACGCGCCCGCTGTCGCGTCAGGGGATGTTCTCGTCCGCGACGGGCGAGGTGGGGTCGAGACCGTTCGTGGCCGGGACATCGTCATGCCAGCCGAGTTCGCGTGCCTTGGCATCGGCCTCGAGGTAGCTCGGCAGACAGAAATTGCAGACCTTGCAGAAGATGTCCGCGGTGCGCTCCGCGTCGTAGGCCGCCGCATGGGCCGCTTGCGAGTCCCACTCCACGCCGCTCGCCATCGTCGCCTTGGCGAGCACCGTCTGGCCGAGCGCTGCGCCTGCGAGGGTGACGGTGTCGAAGCTAGAGAACGGATGGAACGGGTTGCGTTTGATGTCCGCGCGGGTCACAGCGGCGTTGAGGAAGCCGAGATCGAACGAGGCGTTGTGCCCGACGAGGATGGCGCGCTTGCAGCCATGCCGTTTCACGGCTTCCCGCACCTCCTTGAAGATGCGGGTCAGCGCGTCTTTTTCGTCGATGGCCGGACGCAACGGATGGAACGGGTCGATGCCCGTGACCGCGAGGGACGCCGGCTCGATGTTGGACCCCTCGAAGGGCTTCACATGGTACGAGTGCGTCTCGCCGCGGCTCAGGCGGCCGTCAGGCCCGATCTCGATGAGCACGGCCGCGATCTCGAGCAGCGCGTCGCGGGCGGCGTTCAAACCGCCGGTCTCGACGTCCACGACGACCGGCAGGAACCCGCGGAAACGGCGCGCCAAGGGTGGCGGCGACGGTGGCGCCACGTCGCTCACGACTCGACCTGTTGCCAGCGCAGCTGGCCGCCGGCGCGCATCGGCACCACGACATCTCTGCCGCCCATGGGATAGGTGGCCGGAGGCGACCATTCCCGGCGGGCCAGCGTCACGGTGCCCTCGTTGCGTGGCAAGCGGTAGAAATCGGGGCCGTATTCCGACGCGAACCCTTCGAGGCGGTGCAGGGCTCCGGCGTCCTCGAACACCTCGGCGTACAGTTCAAGCGCGGCGTGGGCCGAGTACATGCCCGCACAGCCGCACTCGCTTTCCTTGGTGTGGCGCGCATGGGGCGCGCTGTCGGTGCCCAGGAAAAAGCGCGGGTTTCCGCCGGTCGCGGCCTCGATGAGCGCCTGCCGGTCCTGCTGGGTCTTGAGCACCGGCAAGCAATAGAAATGCGGACGGATCCCGCCGCGGAACAGGTCGTTGCGGTTGTGCAGCAGGTGCTGCGGCGTGATCGTGGCGGCCACGGCTTCGCGCGCGTCCCGGACGAACTCCGCTGCGGCGCGTGTGGTGATGTGCTCGAACACCACGCGCAGTCGCGGATGGCGCTCGAGCAGCGGCGCGAGCACGTCGTCGATGAAACGCTGTTCGCGGTCGAAGACATCCACGTGCTCGTGGGTGACCTCGCCGTGCACCTGCAGCACGACGTCGCGCTCGGCCATGCGTGCGAGCACGGCATCGGTGCGCCGGACATCCGTGACGCCGGAGTCCGAGTTCGTGGTCGCCCCCGCGGGGTACATCTTGAAGCCGGCGACGAAACCGCTGGCGGCGGCGCGATCGACCTCGTCCGGCGGGGTGTTGTCGGTGAGGTAGAGCGTCATCAGCGGCTGGAAATCCGAGCCTGCCGGACGTGCGGCAAGGATGCGGTCGCGGTATGCGGCGGCGAGCGCCGTGGTGGTGACCGGCGGCTTGAGGTTGGGCATGACGATGGCGCGCGCAAACTGCTTCGCGGTGTGCGGGAGCACGGCGGCGAGCGCCGCGCCATCGCGCAGGTGCAGGTGCCAGTCGTCGGGGCGGCGCAGGGTCAGGAAGTCGGTCATGCGGGCCGTGAGCGCCATTCCGTGAGGGACATCATGCTACCACACGCAGGGCGGTACCCCGGACGGGCGGGGGCAAGTTAACATACGGTTTTTCACAAGCCCCGGATGCGGGGCGTGGCATGGCGGACGGCATGACGAACAGTCACGACAGCGACCTCGACCCCGGCGAAACCCGCGAATGGTTGGACTCGATCGACTCCGTGCTCAAGGCGCACGGTCCCGAGCGGGCGCACTTCCTGCTCGAACAGCTCATCGACCACACGCGGCGTTCCGGGGCCTATCTGCCGTTCCGGCCGAACACGGCGTATCTCAACAGCATCTCGACGGGGCAACAGCCGGCCTATCCGGGCAACCGCGAGCTCGAGCGCCGCATCGAGGCCTACATCCGCTGGAACGCGATGGCGATGGTGGTGCAGGCCAACCGCCTGTCCTCCGAATACGGCGGCCACATCGCGACCTACGCGTCGGCGGCGATCCTTTACGAGGTGGGGTTCAACCACTTTTGGCGCGCGGCCACTGACCAGCATCCGGGCGACATGGTGTTCGTCCAGGGTCACGCATCGCCCGGCATCTACGCCCGCGCGTACCTCGAAGGACGGCTCACCGAGGAACAGTTGCGGCATTTCCGCCAGGAAGTCGCGGGCGACGGCTTGTCGTCCTATCCGCATCCCTGGCTCATGCCGGATTTCTGGCAGTTCCCGACTGTGTCGATGGGGCTCGGCCCCATGCAGGCGATCTTCCAAGCCCGCTTCCAGCGCTACCTCGAGCATCGCGGTCTCGTGCCGGCGAGCGACCGCAAGATCTGGGCGTTCCTCGGCGACGGCGAGATGGACGAGCCCGAATCCATGGGCGCGCTCACCATGCCGGTGCGCGAGAAGCTCGACAACCTCGTGTTCGTCATCAACTGCAACCTGCAGCGGCTCGACGGGCCGGTGCGCGGCAACGGCAAGATCATCCAGGAGCTCGAGGCCGCGTTCCTCGGCGCCGGATGGAACGTCATCAAGGTCCTGTGGGGTTCGCGTTGGGATCCGCTACTCGCCAAGGACAACCTTGGTCTGCTGCGGCGCGTGATGGAAGAATGCGTCGACGGCGAGTACCAGAACTTCAAGGCCAAGGGCGGTGCCTACACGCGCGACCATTTCTTCGGCAAGTATCCCGAGCTGAAGGCGATGGTCGCCAACATGTCCGACGACGAGATCTGGGGCCTCAACCGCGGCGGCCATGACGCCCGCAAGGTCTACGCGGCCTACGCCGCGGCCAGTGCGCATCGCGGGCAACCGACTGTCATCCTCGCCAAGACCGTGAAAGGCTTCGGCATGGGCAAGGCCGGCGAGGGCCAGATGGTCACGCACCAGCAGAAGAAGCTCTCGGACGACGACCTGCGCGCCTTCCGCGACCGTTTCAACATCCCGGTCTCCGACGAGGAGATTGCGCACCTGCCGTTCTCGCGGCCGGCGGACGACAGCCCGGAACTGCAGTACATGCGGGGCCGGCGCAAGGCGCTCGGCGGGTACCTCCCGGCGCGCCGCCCGGATGCCACGCCGTTGCCGGTGCCTGCGCTCGAGGCCTTCCGGCCGCTGCTCGAGTCCACCGAAGATCGCGAGATCTCCACCACCATGGCGTTCGTGCGCCTGTTGACCACGCTCCTCAAGGACAAGCAGATCGGACGCCACATCGTGCCGATCGTCCCCGACGAGGCGCGCACCTTCGGCATGGAAGGCCTGTTCCGGCAGGTCGGCATCTATTCTTCGGTCGGCCAGTTGTACGTCCCGCAGGATGCGGACCAGCTCATGTCCTATCGCGAGGACAAGAAAGGCCAGATCCTCGAGGAGGGCATCAACGAAGCGGGCGCCATGTGCTCGTGGATCGCGGCGGGCACCGCCTATTCGAACCACGGCGTGCCGATGGTGCCGTTCTACATCTTCTACTCGATGTTCGGGTTCCAGCGGGTCGGTGATTTCATCTGGGCGGCCGGCGACCAGCGCGCGCGCGGTTTCCTGCTCGGTGCCACGGCGGGGCGTACCACGCTCGCCGGCGAGGGCTTGCAGCACCAGGACGGGCACAGCCAGCTGCTCGCGACCATGGTCCCGAACTGCCGCGCCTACGATCCGACCTTCGCGTATGAGCTCGCGGTGATCATCCAGGACGGCCTGCGGCGCATGTACGCCGAGGGCGAGAGCGTCTTCTACTACATCACCGTGATGAACGAGAACTACGCGATGCCGGCGCTGCCGGCGGGCGCAGAGGAGGGCATCCTCAAGGGGCTCTACGCGTTGCCCGCGGCGAGCGGTCCCAAGACATCTGCCCGGGATGCATCGGCCAAGACGCCGCGTGCCACGCTGCTCGGTTCGGGCACCATCCTGCGCGAGGTCATGGCGGCCGCCGAGACCTTGCGCGAAGAGTACGGTGTGCACTGTGACGTGCTGTCGGCGACCAGCTTCAGCGAGCTGCGTCGCGAGGCGCTCGACTGCGAGCGTTGGAACCTCCTGAACCCGACCGCGCCGCCGCGGGTCCCCTACGTCGCACAGACGCTGGGGCGCCACGCCGGGCCGTTCGTCGCCGCCACCGACTACGTGCGCAACGTCCCTGAACAGGTGCGCCAGTGGGTGCCGGGCCGTTTCGTCGTGCTCGGCACGGACGGCTACGGTCGCTCCGATGCGCGCGCGGCCTTGCGGCACCACTTCGAGGTCGATCGGCGCTTCATCGTGCTCGCCACCTTGCGTGCGCTGGTCGACGAAGGCGCGCTGCCCGCCGCGCGCCTCGAGGGCGTGCTCGCTTCCCTCGGCATCGATCCCGACAAGCCCAACCCCCTGAACGTCTGAGGCCCCAACGTGCCCCAAGTGGAAATCCGCGTACCTGACCTCGGCAGCTTCAAGGATGTCGCGGTCATCGAACTGCTGGTCGCGCCCGGCGACACGCTCGAGCTCGACACCCCGATCGCCACGCTCGAGACCGACAAGGCGACGATGGATGTGCCCTCGACCCAGGCCGGCAAGGTCATGGCGCTGCATATCAGCCGCGGCATGAAAGTGAACTCGGGGGACCTGGTCGCGACGGTGGAAGCCGCTGCGGCCGCCGCGTCTGCGCCGGCACCGGCGGCCGCCGCGCCGTCCGCGAACGCCGCGGCGCCTGCGCCCAGCGCGGTCGCATCGCCGCCCGTCGCCGCGCCGCCGCCCGTGGCGCCCGTCGCGCGTGCGGATCTCGCGCCGATCACTGCAGGCGGATCTGCGGGCGCCCACGCCGGTCCCTCGGTGCGGCGTCTCGCGCGCGAGCTCGGCGTCGATCTCTCGCGGGTGACGGGCAGCGGCGTCAAGGGACGCATCAGCCACGAGGACGTGAAGGCGTGGGTGAAGCGTGCGCTGAGCGGTGCGCTTGCCCCTGCCGCACCGGCGCTCCCCAAACTGCCGGTGGTCGACCATGCCGCCTTCGGTCCGGTCGAGACCCGGCCGCTCACGCGCGTGCAGCGCATCTCCGGGCCGCGCTTGCAGGCGTCGTGGATCAACATCCCGCATGTCACGCAGTTCGACGAGGCCGACATCACCGAACTCGAGGCGCTGCGCAACGCCCTGAAGCCGCAGGCGGCGGAACGCGGCGTGAAGCTCACGCCGCTCGCATTCGTGGTCGCGGCCTGCGTGCGGGCGCTTCAGCAGTTCCCGGGGTTCAACGCCTCGCTGGACGAGTCCGGCCAGAACCTGGTCTTCAAAAAATACTTCAACCTCGGGTTCGCGGCGGACACACCGCAGGGCCTGCTGGTGCCGGTGATCCGCGACGCCGACCGCAAGGACATCTATGCGATCGCCGCGGATCTCGCGGCGCTGTCTGAGCGCGCGCGCGGCGGCAAGCTCGGCGCCGCGGACATGCAGGGCGGCTGCTTCACCGTGTCGAGCCTCGGCGGCATCGGCGGGACGGCCTTCACGCCCATCATCAACCCGCCTGAGGTGGCCATCCTCGGCGTCTCGCGTTCGGTGATGCGTCCGGTGTGGCGCGACGGCACGTTCCAACCGCGTCTGATGCTGCCCTTGTCGTTGTCGTACGACCATCGCGTGATCGATGGAGCGGCGGGCGTGCGGTTCACGACCTGGCTCGCCGACTGTCTCGCCAAGCCCGACGCGCTCGTCGCGGCGGCGGCGGGCTGAGGGCGCACCATGGCCACCCAGGACATCAAGGTCCCCGATCTCGGCAATTTCAGCGAGGTGCCGGTCATCGACGTGCTGGTCCAAGCCGGCGACAGCGTCGAGATCGACACGCCGCTCGTCACCCTCGAGACCGACAAGGCGACGATGGACGTGCCGTCGCCCGTCGCCGGCACGATCGAGTCGATCACCGTCGCGCGTGGCGCGAAGGTCTCCTCCGGTAGCCTGATCGCGCGTATCGCCGTATCCGTCTCGGCGGCCCCGGCGCCTACACCCGCACCGATCCCGGCGCCCACGCCTGCCCCGATGGCGCCTGCGGCCGCGGCCTCCGCGGCCCCGGCGCCCGTCGCGGCGCCGCCGGTTCCGTCACCCGCGCCGCTCGCTGCCGCCGTGTCGATCGAGACCGGCCCGGTGCCGGGAACGGACCGTCACGCCAAGGTACTGGTGCTCGGCGCAGGGCCCGGCGGTTACACGGCCGCGTTCCGTGCCGCCGACCTTGGCCTCGAGGTCACCCTCATCGAGCGCTGGCCGGTGCTCGGCGGCGTGTGCCTCAACGTCGGTTGCATCCCCTCCAAGGCGCTGTTGCACGCGGCGCGCGTGGTGGACGAGGCGCATTCGATGGCCGCGCACGGCATCTCCTTCGGCGCGCCGCAGATCGACCTCCCCAAGCTCCGCGCCTGGAAATCAGGCGTGGTCGGCAAGTTGACCGGCGGCCTCGCGGGCCTCGCCCGTCAAAGAAAAGTCACGGTGGTCAACGGCACCGGCCGCTTCGTCGCGCCGCGCGTGCTCGAGGTGACGGGCGAGGGCGGCACGCAACGCATCGGTTTCGACCATTGCATCATCGCCGCCGGCTCCGAGCCCATGCACCTGCCCTTCGTCCCGAAGGATCCGCGGGTCATGGATTCGACGGGCGCGCTCGAGCTGCAGGACATCCCGAAGCGGCTGCTGGTGATCGGCGGCGGCATCATCGGTCTCGAGATGGGCTGCGTGTACGACGCGCTCGGCAGCAAGGTCAGCGTGGTCGAGCTCATGGACCAGCTCATGCCGGGGGCGGATCCGGATCTCGTCAAGCCGCTCGAGAAGCGCTTGCGCAAGCGCTACGAACAGATCCTGCTCGGCGTGAAGGTGAAGGCCGTCGAGGCCTTGCCGGAAGGCCTGCGCGTGAGCTTCGACGGTCCCGGCGCTCCCGAGCCGCAGCTCTACGATCGCGTGTTGGTGGCGGTCGGTCGCCGCCCGAACGGCGCGGCGATCGGCGTCGAAGCGGCCGGCCTCACGGTCGATGCGCGCGGTTTCCTCGCGGTCGATCGGCAGATGCGCACCGCGCAGCCCCACATCTTCGCGATCGGCGACATCGTTGGCCAGCCCATGCTCGCCCACAAGGCGACGCACGAAGGCAAGGTCGCCGCGGAGGTGATCGCCGGCGAGAAGCGCGCGTTCGACGCGCGGGTCATCCCGTCGGTCGCCTACACCGATCCGGAAGTCGCCTGGGTCGGCCTCACCGAGACCGAGGCCAAGGCCAAGGGCATCGACTACCGGAAGGGCAGCTTCCCGTGGGCAGCGAGCGGACGCTCGTTGGCGCAAGGTCGCGACGAGGGCTTCACCAAGCTGCTCTTCGATCCGGTGACGCATCGCGTCCTGGGCGGTGGCCTTGTCGGTACCAACGCGGGCGAGCTCATCGGCGAAGTCGCGCTCGCGATCGAGATGGGGGCGGATGCGGCGGACATCGGTCTGACGATCCATCCGCATCCGACGCTATCGGAGTCGGTGGCGATGTCGGCGGAGGCCTTCGAGGGCACGTTGACCGATCTCTACCTGCCCAAGCGCAAGTAACGCCCACGCGCAAGTGACCGCTCGGCGGTGGCGCCGTCTTGCGGCCGCTCAACGCAGCCGGCGCAGCTCCTCGAGGTAGGCGTTCTCGTCGGGCAGGCGGCCGGCGCGCTGCGCGTCCCACAGCGCGCGTCCCAAGGCCTCCATCATCCGATGCTCGGCGTCCATGCGCCCATGGCGTGCGGCGAGCTTGGCATGCACCCGCGCGATGCCGGTCGGCCGGTCGGTGCCGACCTGTTCGCGCAAGGCGAGATGCATCGAAAGATGCAGGAAGGGATTGCCCACGCCGCCTTCGGGCGTGAATTCCGCGGCCAGCGCGGACTCGCCGTGCTCCAGCCAGGCGTGGTACTCGGGATGCTCGGTGACGAGCTCGAACAACTGCGTTTCGAGCGCCGTGAGCGGCAGGCCGTCGCGACCGCGACGCCAGGCATCCAACCAGCCGCGCCGCAGCTGGTCGCGCGAGTCGCCGAAGAAGAGGCTCATGGACCATCCTCGGCGCGGGTCTTGCGCTTGAACGCGCAGAGGTCGGCGATCGGGCAGGCCGGGCAGTCGGGCTTGCGCGCCTTGCAGATGTAGCGGCCGTGCAGGATCAGCCAGTGATGGGCGTCCTTCAGGAACTCCGCCGGCACGGCGCGCAGCAGCCTTTTCTCGACGGCGAGCGGCGTGCGTCCGGGCGCGAGGCCCGTGCGGTTGGCGACGCGGAAGATGTGGGTGTCGACCGCCATGGTCGCTTCCCCGAACGCGGTGTTCAGCACGACGTTGGCGGTCTTGCGACCCACACCGGGCAGGGCTTCGAGCGCCTCGCGCGCGCGCGGCACCTGACCATCGTGCCGCTCGAGCAGCAACCGGCAGGTCGCGATGACGTTCTTCGCCTTGGTCTTGTAGAGACCTATGGTGCGGATGTGCTCGGCCAGCCGTTCCTCGCCGAGGGCGAGCAGGGCCGCGGGCGTGTCCGCGACCGGGAAGAGCTTGCGCGTGGCGAGGTTGACGCTACGGTCCGTGGCCTGGGCCGAGAGGATCACGGCGATCAGCAGCTCGAACGGGGTGCGGTACTCGAGTTCGGTGGTCGGGTGCGGGTTCCGCGCGCGCAAGCGCTCGAACATCGCCTGCCGCGCATCGGGTTTCACGGCATACCCTCCGGCATCGCCCCCGCCGCGGAGGCCGCCCGGGCCTTGCGCTCGGCGAGGCGCGCCAGGCGTTCCGTCTCGCGCCGCAGTTGGCGCGCGACATGGGCGTCGTGCCGCCGCAGGTTGTCCGCCGGTCGCGGTTCCGGTGTCACGGGGCGCGCCGCCTCGCGGGGCAGCAGCGTGATGCAATCGACGGGACACGGTGCGATGCAGAGTTCACACCCTGTGCAGAGTTCCACCAGCACCGTGTGCATCTGGCGCTGCGCGCCGATGATGGCGTCCACCGGGCAGGGGGGCAGGCAGCGCGCGCAGCCGATGCAGCGCTCCGGGTCGATGTGGGCGACCGTTGCGGGTCCCTCGGTGCCGCAGTCCGGGTCGAGCGGTCGCAAGGGGCGTCCGGTCAGTGCCGCGAGCTGCGCCAAGGTGGCGCTGCCGCCGGGCGGACAGCGGTTGATGTCGGCGTCGCCGACGGCGATGGCTTCGGCGTACGGACGGCAGCCGGAGTATCCGCAGCGGGTGCACTGCGTCTGGGGCAACAACGCGTGGATCGCGTCGGCGGCGGACGTCGTGGCCAGATTCACGCCGGCAGGCTCACGCGGGCAGGCTCACGCGGGCAGGGTCAGTTGACCGACATCCCGCCGGCTGCACCGTCGTCCGGCGAGAGCAGATAGACGCGATCGTCGGCACCCGATGCGCAGAGCACCATGCCCTCCGAGACCCCGAAGCGCATCTTGCGGGGGGCGAGGTTGGCGACCACCACCACCTTGCGACCGACCAGGCTTGCCGCGGTATAGCTGCCGCGGATGCCGGAGAACACCGTCCGTCGCGCGCCGTCCAGATCGAGGGTGAGCCGCAGCAGCTTGTCGGAGCCTTCCACATCGCTGGCCTCGACGACCTCCGCCACCCGCAGGTCCAGCTTGGCGAAATCATCGATGGTGATGATGCCGGGCGCGGCGGCGGGCGGCGGGCCTGATTTCGGTGCGGCTGTTCGGGTGGGCGATTGAGTGGCCGCCTGTGCTGCCGATCGGGTGGCCGCCGGGGCGGCTGCAGGCGCGGGCTGCGGGGCGTCGACCAGTCCGGCGACCACCTTGGGGTCGAGGCGCTGCGCGAGCGGCTCGTAGGGTGCGAGCGGCATGCCGAGCAGCGGTTGTGCGATCTCGTCCCAGTCGGAAAGCGGTGCGCCGAGGAACCGCGCCGCCTTGCAGGCCATCTCCGGCAGCACGGGTGCGAGGTAGAGCATCAGTACGCGGAAGAGGTTGATGCCCTGGGTGGCGACCGATAGGACCTCGTCCGCCTTGGCGGGGTCCTTGGCGAGCGCCCAGGGCTTGCGGGCATCCACGTACTGGTTCGCGCGATCGGCGAGCGCCATGATCTCGCGCATGGCCTGCGCGTAGTCGAGGCCCTCGTAGTGCGCGGCGATGCGCGGCGCAGCCGCCGTGAACTCCGCGTACAGCGCGGGATCCGGCAGCTCGCGGGCGAGCGTGCCGCCGCCCTTGGCGACGAAGCCTGCGCAGCGGCTCGCGATGTTGACGAGCTTGCCGACGAGGTCCGAGTTGACGCGCGCGGTGAAATCGCCGAGCGCGAGGTCGATGTCGTCGACGCCCGGACCGAGCTTGGCGGCGAAGTAATAGCGCAGCGGCTCGGGCGGCAGATGCGCGAGATAGCGGCTCGCCGTCACGAAGGTGCCGCGCGACTTCGACATCTTCTGGCCGTCGACGGTGAGGAAGCCGTGGACGTGGACCGCGGTCGGTCGGCGCATCCCCGAGCCGTGCAGGACGGCCGGCCAGAACAGGGTATGGAAGTAGCTGATGTCCTTGCCGATGAAGTGATGCAGCTCGATGTCGCTGTCGACCTTGAGGAAGGCGTCGATGTCGAGCCCCTGTGCATCGCACAGCGCCTTGAGGCTGCCGAGGTAGCCGATCGGCGCATCGAACCAGACATAGAAGTACTTGCCGGGATATCCCGGGATCTCGAAGCCGAAGTAGGGCGCGTCGCGCGAGATGTCCCAGTCCTGCAGCCCGGCTTCGAACCATTCGGCGAGCTTGGCGCGGACGGAGTCCTGCAGCGATCCGCTCGCGACCCACTCGCGCAGCATCGTCTCGAACCGGCCGAGGGCGAAGAAGAGATGCTCGGAGTCCCGCCACACCGGCGTGGTGCCGGAGAGCGTCGACTTCGGGTCGATGAGGTCGGCGGGCGTGTAGGTGGCGCCGCAGGCCTCGCAGGAATCGCCGTATTGGTCGGGTGCCTTGCAGCGCGGGCAGGTGCCCCGCACGAAACGGTCGGGCAGGAACATGCCCGCCTGCTCGTCGTAGGCCTGCCGCACGCTCCGCTGGGAGATGTGGCCGGCCGCTCTCAGTCGGCCGAACATGAGATCGGTGAAATGCCGGTTCTCGGGGCTGTGGGTGCTGTGGAAACTGTCGTGACCGATCAGGAAGCCCTGGTAGTCGGCACGGTGCTCGGCGGCGACGCGGGCGATGAGGGCCTCGGGGGTGATCCCCTCCGCTTGCGCCTTGATCATGATCGGCGTGCCGTGGGTGTCCTCGGCGCAGACGTAGCGGCACTCGTGGCCCCGCAACTTCTGGAAGCGCACCCAGACATCGGTCTGGACCGCCTCGATGATGTGTCCGAGGTGCAGCGGGCCGTTGGCGTAGGGCAGGGCGCTGGTGACGAGGATGCGGCGTGACATGGGCCGATTATCGCACAGGGCTGACGCCCGGCCCGTGCGCCGCCGCGAAGGCCACGCGTAAAAAGGCTAGAATCCGCCCATGTCCAGAGGATCCACGAGCCAGCCGCCGCTCGACGACGCGGTGCTCGCCGCACAGGTCGGAGAGTACATCGAACCCCACCTTCGCCAGTCGCTCGCCGACGCGCGGGCCGTCCGGGGCTGTCGCCTCGAGGCTGGTGCCGGCGGCGCGGACCGCTTGCACCTGCAGCTGGAGCTCGGGTTCCCCACCGGCGGCTACGCGCCGGCGCTTGCCGCGGCGCTGGCCGCGCACCTCGCGCCGCTCTTCGCCGCCCGCGGGATCGCCCCGGAGATCGTGCTCGACCTGCACCACAAGATCTCCGCCCACGTCGTGCAGCGCGGTCTCACGCCGCTCACGGGCATCAAGAACATCGTGGCCGTCGCATCCGGCAAGGGTGGGGTCGGCAAGTCCACCGTCGCCGCGAACCTCGCGCTCGCGTGGGCGGCGCAGGGCGCGCGCGTCGGATTGCTGGACGCCGACATCTACGGGCCGAGCCAGCCCATCATGCTCGGCCTGCAGGGGCAGCGGCCGTCCACGCGTGACGGCAAGCGATTGATCCCGCTGTCGGCGCACGGGCTGGTCGCGATGTCGATCGGCTTCCTCGTCGACGTCGAGCAGCCGATGGTGTGGCGTGGACCGATGGTCACCTCGGCCCTGAACCAGCTGTTGGCCGACACCGATTGGGGCGATCTCGATTACCTGGTCGTCGACATGCCGCCCGGCACGGGCGACATCCAGCTCACGCTCGCGCAGCGCGTGCCGGTCTCGGGCGCGGTGATCGTCACCACGCCCCAGGACATCGCGCTGGCGGACGCCCGCAAGGGCTTGCGCATGTTCGAGAAGGTGCATGTGCCGGTGCTCGGCATCGTCGAGAACATGGCTTTGCACGTCTGCAGCCGCTGCGGCCATGCGGAGCCGGTGTTCGGCGAGGGCGGCGGCGCGCGCATGGCGAGCGAGTACGACGTGCGTCTGCTCGGGTCCCTGCCGCTCGACGGTCGCATCCGCGCCGAGGCCGATGGCGGCCGTCCGAGCGTGGTGGCCGACCCGGCGAGCCCCCGCGCGGAGGCCTATCTCGAGCTCGCCCGGCATGCGGCCGGCGAACTCGCCCGTCGCAGCCGCGACCGCAGCGCCGCTTTCCCCAAGATCGTCGTCGAGGACACATGAGCATCAAGTCCGACCACTGGATCCGCCGCATGGCGGAGTCGCACGGCATGATCGAGCCCTTCGAGCCCGGGCAGGTGCGCTCCGTGGACGGTCGGCGCATCGTCTCCTACGGCACTTCGAGCTATGGCTACGACGTGCGCTGCGCGCGCGAGTTCAAGGTGTTCACGAACATCAACTCGACCATCGTCGACCCCAAGGCCTTCGACGAGAAGAGCTTCGTCGACATCGATTCGGACGTCTGCATCATCCCGCCGAACTCGTTCGCGCTCGCCCGGACCGTCGAGTATTTCCGCGTGCCGCGCAGCGTGCTCGTGGTCTGCCTCGGCAAATCGACCTACGCGCGCTGCGGCATCATCGTCAACGTGACGCCGCTCGAGCCCGAGTGGGAAGGGCACGTGACGCTCGAGTTCTCGAACACGACGACGCTGCCCGCCAAGATCTACGCCAACGAGGGCGTGGCGCAGATGCTGTTCTTTGAGAGCGACGAGGTCTGCGCGACGTCCTACAAGGACCGCGGGGGCAAGTACCAGGGCCAGAAGGGCGTCACGCTGCCGCGCACCTGACGGCGCCGCGCCGCAGGCGGGGACGCCGCCCGCTCAGCGCTTGAGGGTCTTCAGGCGCATCGTCCATTCGAGCTTGCTGCCGCGGCGGCGCTCGGCCTGCACCGGTGCATGGCCAAGGGAGGGCGCGTACCACACCCGCGTCACGCGGTCGGAGCCCGGACGGCGGCTCGACCAGATCACGGTGTCGAGTTCGCCGAGCGCGGTGCGCAGGCGCGCCGGGCCGCCCGGTTCGTAGAGATATTCCTTGATCTCATCCTTGTCGATGAGGAAGAAACGCTGTGGGGTCTGGCCCGCCTCGAGCGCGCGCATCAGCGCCACCTGCACCGACATGCCGTCCTGCAGCCCGTCCCGAGTGGGGAGGTCGACGGGCTGCGCATCGGCCGTGCCGCGGACCCGCCCGGCGCGCCAATCGAAGTCGAGACGGATGTCGCGTGTGATGTCTTCCGTGCCGTCGTCGGCGACGTACCGGATCGGGCGTGGCGTACCGTTCACGAGCGTGAACTGGCTGGTCTGCCGGACCTCGCCCGCGAGCGCGAGCTTGAAGACGCCGCGGGCGTTCGCGCGGGACACATAGCGCCATCGGTCGGCGCCCTCGGCGCTGAGCTCCAAGGTGGTGCTGCCGGCGTTCATCCCGAGGTAGACGACCTCGTAGGTCGCGCTGAAGGCCTTCAGCGGCTCTTGGGCGATGGCCTCGGTACGCAGCATCAGCAGCAATGGCATCAGCAACGAGATCCGCAGCGCGCCCGTCCGCGCGATGCGGACGAGCCGCCCGGCGCGGGGTGCGGCAGGGCGGGTGGGCGGGGAGCGGGTCGGGTTCGCGGTCACGCGGGGTGGGGCTCCGGGTCGGTCGGCGGATCGGGGCTGCGGTCCTGCAGGGGCGCATCGAGGGGGTGGCCGTCGAGCATCGGCTGGCCGTCGGGACAGGTCAGCCGTCCTTCGGCGATCCAGCCGATGACGCGGGGGAAGATGACATGTTCGCGGGCCAGCACGCGGGCGGCCAAGCGCGCCTCGTCATCATCCGCCCGGACCTCCACCGAAGACTGCAGCACCGCGGGTCCGCCGTCGAGGTCGAAGGTCACGTAATGGACCGTACAACCGTGCTCGGGTTCCCCGGCTTCGAGCACGCGCCGGTGGGTGTGGAGGCCCTTGTGGCGCGGCAGCAGCGACGGGTGGATGTTGATGAGGCGTCCCCGCAGGCTGTCGACGAACCCGGCCGACAGGATGCGCATGTAGCCGGCGAGCACCACGAGGTCGACCGCGTGGGGTGCGAGGGCCGCGAGGAGCCGCTCACCGTGCGAGTCGCGCGATTCGTCCGTTTGCGGGGGCACTGCGATCGCCGGCACGCCTGCGGCACGCGCCCGCTCCAAGGCCCTGGCCGCGGGCCGGTCCGAGATCACGACCACGACCTCTGCGCGGATCTGTCCCGCGCGGCAGGCATCGAGGATGGCGCCGAGGTTGCTGCCGTTGCCCGAGGCGAGCACCGCGAGGCGGAGCGGCCGACCGTGGGATGCCGGATCGCTCAACGCCGGATCACTGGACGCGCACATCCCCGTCGCCGGCGCGCACTTCGCCGATCACGGTGGCGGTCTCGCCGTGGCTTTGGAGCAGCCTGATCGCCTCGGCCGCCGACGCCGCGGGCACGATCGCCACCATGCCGATGCCGCAATTGAAGGTGCGGTGCATCTCGTCGTCGGAGATGCGGCCGGTCTGCTGCAACCAGTCGAACACCGGGTCGCGCGCCCACGCGGCGCGTTCGAGCGTGACGCCGCAGTCCTTCGGCAGCACGCGCGGGATGTTGTCGGTCAGGCCGCCGCCCGTGATGTGCGCGAAGCCGTGCACCGGGAGGGCGCGGGCGAGGGCGAGCATCGAGGGGACATAGATCCGCGTGGGGGCGAGCAGCCGGTCGAAGAGCGGGCGGCCAGCGACTGCGGTCGTCGCATCCGCACCGGCCAAGGCCAGCAGCTTGCGTATCAAAGAATATCCGTTGGAGTGCGGTCCGGACGAGGCGAGGCCGATCACCGCGTCGCCGGGGCGCACCCGGCTGCCGTCGATGATCGCGTCCTTCTCGACGACGCCGACGCAGAAGCCGGCGAGGTCGTAGTCGCCCCCGTGGTACATGCCTGGCATCTCGGCGGTCTCGCCGCCGACGAGCGCGCAGCCGGCCTGGCGGCAGCCCTCGACGATGCCTGCGATCACGCTCTCGGCGACCGCGACCTCGAGCTTGCCGGTGGCGTAGTAGTCGAGGAAGAAGAGCGGCTCGGCACCCTGCACTGCGACGTCGTTGACGCACATGCCGACCAAGTCGATGCCGATGGTGTCGTGCCGGCCGGTGTCGATGGCCAGGCGCAGCTTGGTGCCCACGCCATCGGTGCCCGAGACGAGCACCGGGCGGCGCCAACGGCCCTCGGGCAGCTCGACCAGGGCCCCGAAGCCGCCGATCCCGGCGAGCACTTCGGGCCGCGTGGCGCGCTTCACGAGCGGTTTGATCCGCTCGACGAGTTCGTCTCCTGCGTCGATATCGACGCCGGCGTCACGGTAGGTCAGGCCTTTGGGCTCGGGAGTCTGTGTCATGGGGCGGGGGAGGGCCAAAACGCTATGGTATCTTATCGCCCCGTCATGATGCCTTTTGCCCTCTCTCGCCCGCGGCTCCTGTTCGGGGTCGCGTTGCTCGCAGCGCTCCCGCTGGTCACAGCGCCGGGACGGGTCGATGCCGCTCAGGCGGTCGCCGTGGGCGAGGTCGTCGTGACGGGCAGCGGCGATGCCGCATTCGCCGACGGCATGCGCACCGTGCTCGTCCGCCTCACCGGTCGCCGCCAAGCGGCGAACGATCCGGTCTTCGCGCCGCTCATCGCCGGTGCCCGCCGTTACGTCCAGGTCTACCGCCCGCCGAGCGGTGCAAGCCCGGCGCGGATCACCTTCGACGCCGCCGCCGTCGAACGCGCCGTCACCGCCCTTGCTCAACCCGTCTGGACGCGGACACGCCCGGTGGTGCTCGGGGTGGTGAGCCGGCCACCCGAGGGCGCTGATCCCGCCAAGGTCCGTACCGAACTCGAGACCGCCGCCTCGGAACGTGGTCTGCCGCT
>JBIIVD010000066.1:0-8287 GCA_044339635.1 Steroidobacteraceae bacterium
CGACGCGGTTCGTTGATGGCGTCGACGTGGCGGTCGAACCAATCATTGACCGCCTGGCTGGTGCCGCAGACCAGCGGCCCCGCGAGCAGGATGCCGAGGCCGATCAGCGCCCAGTTCCCGGTCGGGGAGACGCCGCTCGCGATGATGCCGCAGCCGAAGGCCCACATGGGCGGGAACCAGGTGACGGGCTTGAGCAGCTCGAGCGTGGCAGCGAAGCCGGGTCGACGCTGTGGGAACAGGGTACTCGCCGTGCGTGCCATGACCGGAAAATAGCCATGACACCCCAGACTGTCAACCTTGATTTACATTCAGGTCCAGATCCGGCAGGTCCAGGTCCGGCTCACACGGGTCCTGCCGTCCCTACGGCGCGGAACCCTCGCCGCCGTCCAGGTCACCGAGGCCGTAGCGCCGCAGCTTCACGTAAAGACTCTGTCGGGACAGGCCCAGCATCTCGGCCGCCGAGGCGCGGTTGTCCTGGGTCAGCTCGAGCGCCGCTTCGATGCAGAGCCGTTCGATGACGTCGGTGGTCTCGCGCACCAGTTCCTTGAGAGAGACCCGCCCGACGAGTTCGGTGAGCTGCTCCACCGAGCGCGGCAGGGTGCGGGCGCTGCGGCCCTCTACGGCACGCCGCCGGTCGACATTGCGGATGGCGAACCCGAACGCGGGCTCTTCGGCGCTGCCGAGCCGCGTCGCGGAGATCTCGACCTCGGCGCTGCCGCCGAGCTCGCCCCGCACCTGGGTCGCGAACAGCCGCACCTCGCCGCTCTGGCGGAGATTGGCGAGCAGCACGCCGAGATCGACGCCCGGGCGACCGAGCCAGCGTTCGATCGATTCGTTGCGGACCTGCTCCTCGGAGGCCAGTTGGGCGAGGTCGAGGAATGCGCGGTTGGCCGCGAGGATCCGGCCCTCGTCGCTGGTGACCACCAGCGCGTCCGGCAAACGGTCGAAGACCTCGGGGATGCGCCCCCTGCCCTCGCCGCCCATCGGGCCGGCGGCCGCCGATCCGTTCGACGTCCCGGCGAGGCCGAGCGCTTCGAGGCGCAGCAGCGCGTGCGAACTGTTGTCCTGGCGGAAGCTGACCGCGCCCAACCGGCACTCGCGCCGTTCGTGGGCGAGGCGTACCCGCAAGGGCTCGGCGCGCCCGGCGGCGCGCAAGGCCGCGAACCACTCCGACAGGGCACGGCCGCCGGAGGTGTCGAGCTGCTCGGCGAACGGCTTGCCGACGATGCGCCGCACGTCCTCGCCGAGCAGCCGCGCCGCGACGGCATTCGACTCGACGACGCGCTGCGTGCCGAGATCGACCACCACGATCGGCTCCGCGCTCGACTGCAGCAACAAGCGGTAACGCGCCTCGGCGAGCCGCAAGCGCGAGTAATCGCGCTCCATCGCCTGCTCGGCTTCGATCAGGCGTTGCTGCATCGCGGCGAGCGCGCGCAGGTCGCGGCCGAGGGCCAGCACCCGGCCGCCATCGTCGAGACGACGCAAGGACCAGGAGATCGCGACCGTGCCGCCTCCTGGCAAAGAGTGGTTGGTTTGGCGCGGCCGGGGAACGGGCGAGTCCAACTCGCCGAGCAGCAGTTCGACCTTGGGCTGGCTGTCGACGGTGACGACGCCGGCCATGGGCTGGCCGATCCAGTCGCCCGCGAGGTCGGCAGCGAGTTCCTCGCTGCCGAACGCCATGTCGCGGATGATGCCGCGACGGTCCAGCACGAGGACGATGTCGGCCGCTGCGGTGACGAGCCCTGCGACCGTGTCGGCAGCGAGTCCGTCGAGGGCCTTCCTTGGCGCCTTGAAGTTCATCAGGTCTGGATTCGCGTGTCAGTTCCGTTGTCGGGTCAGTTCCAGCAATTTGTTGGCCTTGGAGACCGCGTCACGCCCGTCGCGCGCGGTGGCGTCGGCGCCCACCAAGGCCGCCCTCTCGGGGTGGTCCTCGAACGGCAGCCCGCCCACCATCACCCGCAGGTCGGGGTTGAGGGACGCCCGCCGCAGCCGCCGCACCAAGCCGGCGAGCGCGTCCAGCTGATCGGTCGTGCTGATCGAGACACCGACCACGGTGAACCACTCCCGTTCGACCATCGCAATTATATCCTGCTCGGTGGCACCCGGCGCATCCCAGACATCCCATCGGGCGCGGCGCAGGAACTCGCCCACCAATTGGGCGCCGAACACATGCTGTTCGCCCGGCAGCGCGACGCAGAGCGCCCGGGGACCGGCGGGCATCGACGACACGTCGTCGCCGTTGAACTCCGCGCTGAACTGGTGCGCGAGACCCTGCAGGTGCTGCAAGGCCAGCGTGACCTCCACGAAATCACTGCGCTCGGTCTCCCACAACAGGCCGAAATGCCGCGCGGCCGGCGCCAGCAGTTCGAGGTAGAGCGACTCGGTGGTCAGGCCGCGCTGTTGCAGCGCGCGCATGAACGCCGCCGCTTCGTCGGTGCGACCACGGAGCACGATGCCGGTGAATTCGGTGATCTCGGCGTGGGAGGGGCGGACGGACTCGGTCTCGGTCTCGGTCTCGGCCTGGCAGGCTGCGGGCCTGGCCGCGGGCGCAGTGGGATGCGCCAGCACGAGTCGCGGGATGATCTGCGACTCGATCGCGCGCAGCAACGCCGACTGGCCGTTGCCAGCCGAGATCGCCGCGATGGGCTTCTCCGCCATAGTCGAACCTCGTTCCCCCGTTGGCACCCTGTATCGAGGCCTTGCGGGTGGAACACCCCGTGGCCAGCACCATCGCACATATAGGCGGGGGGGTGTCAAATGTCAATCTGGGTTGATGTAAATAAGGATTGACACATCTAAGGTGCCGTTCTAGATTTCAGCTCGGGTTCCAATGGCGCGAGCAGCCCATGTCCCATGCCAAGCCGGTGGCCGTCGGCCGCCCCCTCTACACCCCCGAGGAGCGGGTCCGCCGGGACCGTTCCCCGTGGACGATCGTGCAGGCGGTCCTCGCACCGCTGCAGTTCATCGCCTTCCTCGTCAGCCTGTGGCTGGTGCTGCACTTCTTGCGCAGCGGCGAGGGCGCGGCGGCGGCCACCGCTTCCGTGCTCGTCAAGACCGCGTTCCTCTACGTCATCATGGTCACCGGCGCGATCTGGGAACGCGAGGTCTTCGGGGTCTGGCTGTTCGCCCGCAGTTTCTTCTGGGAAGACGTCGTCAGCATGGCGGTGATCGCCCTGCATACCGCGTACCTGTGGGCCTGGCTGACCGGCAGCCTCGGGCTGGAGGGTCAGATGACGCTCGCGTTGGTGGCCTACGCGGCCTACGCCATCAACGCGCTGCAGTTCTTCCTGAAGCTCCGTGAAGCACGGCGCGATGTCTCGAGCCGCGGACTCGCCGCCCGCGATCTGGCCTCGCAACCATGAGCCGGCTGGTCCGCCTGCTGCAGGATTCACGGCTGCTGCCCTTCGCGGATGCGGCAAGCGGCGATCTGCCGATGCCGCGACTGCTGCGCCTCGCTCTGTTCCAGGTGTCGGTGGGCATGGCGCTCGCCTTGCTCAATGGCACCCTGAACCGGGTGATGATCGTCGAGCTCAAGGTGCCGGCGTGGCTGGTCGCGACCATGGTCGCGCTGCCCTTGCTCTTCGCGCCGTTCCGCGCCTTCCTCGGCTTCCGCTCCGACCACCACCGCTCGGTGCTCGGCTGGCGGCGCGTGCCGTACATCTGGATGGGCACCTTGCTGCAGTACTGCGGCCTCGCCGTGATGCCGTTCGCGCTGATGGTGCTGAGCGGCACCGGCCAGGTGGAACCGCCGCCCTGGCTGGGCCCGGGCGCTGCGGCGCTCGCCTTCCTGCTGGTGGGTGCGGGCCTGCACACGACGCAGACGGCAGGGCTTGCGCTCGCGACCGACCTCGCTCCGGCCGAGACGCGTCCGCGCGTCGTGGCGCTGCTCTACGTGATGCTGCTCATCGGCATGGTGGGCGGCTCGGTCATCTTCGGCGTGCTGCTGAGCGGCACCTACACACACCTGCGGCTCATCCAGGTGATCCAGGGCGCTGCGGTCGTCACCCTGGTGCTGAACGTCATCGCGATGTGGCAGCAGGAGCCGCGCGATCCCTCGCGCGCGGCGCCGGCCGCCACCGCTGCGCAGCCGCCCCGCTTCGGTGCGGCATGGCGCGAGTTCACCGCGCCGCGCAGCACGCGCCGGCTGCTGGCTGCGCTCGGCTTCGGCACCGCCGCATTCAGCATGCAGGACGTCCTGCTCGAGCCGTACGGCGGCCAGATCCTCGGCATGCCGGTCGGCGCCACGAGCCTGCTCACCGCGCTCTACGCGGGCGGCGCGCTGGTCGCCTTCGGCCTCGCCTCGCGCACGCTGCGCCGCGGCGGCGACCCGCTGCGGGTCGCGGCCCACGGCGCACTGGTCGGCGTGCTCGGCTTCGCCGCGGTGGTGTTCGCGGATCCGCTGCAGTCCCCGATGCTGTTCCGCCTCGGCGCCGTGCTGATCGGGTTCGGCGGCGGACTCTTCTCGGTGGGCACGCTGCTCGCGGCGATGTCGCTGCGCGAGCGTGACAACGGCCTCGCCCTCGGCGCATGGGGCGCGGTGCAAGCCACCGCCGGCGGCCTCGCCATCGCGGGCGGCGGCGCAGTCTGCAACGCGCTCGGGGCGCTCGCGACCTCGGGCGCGCTCGGCCCCGCGCTCGCCTCGCCCGCCACCGGCTATATGTTCGTCTACCACCTCGAGATCGCGCTCTTGTTCGCGGCGCTGGTGGCGATCGGACCGTTGGTGCGTGTACGCCGCACGGCGCCCGGCGCGACGACGATCACGGCCGCAGGCGCGGCCGGCAGGCCTGCGGGGCGCGGCGACGGTCTCGGCCTCGCCGAGATGCCGGGCTGATCCACCTATTTTTTGACAGGCCGCCGGAGCGGCCGGACTGGAGCAACAGGGAGAGCACTGAACATGGAATCGAACAGCTTCCTCGAATACATCGACGCCGCGCAGGTCGCGCTGTACGGCTTCTGGGCCTTCTTCGCCGGCCTCATCTGGTATCTGCATCGCGAGGACAAGCGCGAGGGCTACCCGCTCGACACGAACCGCGTGGACAGCCACGGCAACGCGATCACGGTGGAGGGACTGCCGCCGGTCCCCTGCCCGAAGACGTTCCGTCTCGCCGACGGCAGCACCATCGAGGCACCGCGCGCCTCCGGCGCCGACCGTCGCCCCATCGCCGCCCGCCAGGTCGGCTGGGATGACCGTTTCGGCCCCGATGTGGGTGCGCCGCTCGATCCCACCGGTGATCCGATGCGTGATGGGGTCGGCCCGGCGGCCTACGCGCAGCGTGCCGACCAGCCCGAGCGCATGCTGGACGGCTCGCCGATGATCGTGCCGATGAGCTCGGTCACGGGATGGTCGATCGCGTCGCGCGATCCGGATCCGCGCGGCATGGCGGTCGTCGGCCTCGACGGCGCCACCGCAGGCACGGTCCGCGATCTCTGGGTCGACAAGTCCGAGCCGCAGATCCGCTACCTCGAGGTCGAACTGAGCCCCGGCGGTCGCGCGGTGCTGCTGCCGTCCGGTTTCGTGCGCTACGACGCCAAGGGCCGCAAGGTGAAGGTCGCGTCCATCACCGCAGCGCAGTTCGAGGGCGTGCCGGCGATCGTCGGCGGTGGCCAGGTGACCAAGCTGGAAGAGGACCGGATCATGGCCTACTTCGCGAGCGGCCACCTCTACGCGGTGCCGAGCCGCCTCGGCCCGGTGGTCTGAACCATGGCGACGCCCGCCGTGTTCAGCGAGCACGACTCCGAACCGGTACGCGGCCTGCCCGCGATGTTGCCGGCCGGCGAACAGGTGCTGTGGCAGGGAGCGCCCGAGTGGCGCTCCCTCGCCGCGGGTGCCTATCGGGTGCGGGCGCTCGCCGTGTATTTCGCGGTCATCGTCGCGGCGCGCGGTGTCTACCTCTACGCAGGCGGCGCCACGCCCGGTGACGCCCTCGCGGGCTGCATCGGACCGCTCGCGTTCTCGCTCGCCTGCCTCGCGATGCTCACCGGCATCGCGGCGCTCGCGGCACGCAGCACGGTGTACACGATCACCACCCGCCGCATCGTCATCCGCCAGGGCATCGCACTGTCGAGCGCCCTCAACCTACCGTTCACGACGTTGCGTTCCGCCGACCTGCGAGCCCGCGGCGACGGGACCGGCGACATCGCGTTGTCGCTGCTCCCGGGGAGCCGCGTGTCCTATCTTTGGCTGTGGCCGCACGTACGGCCGTGGCGCATCAACCAGCCGCAGCCGATGCTGCGCAGCCTCGGCGATGCGGCCGAGGTCGGCGACCTGCTCGGTCGTGCCTTTGCGCAGGCGTCGGCCGGGGGCCGGGCCGCTGCCGCACACCATCCTGACATCGACCCGCCCCTGACCTCGGCCGACGGCCGGGCGGGCGCGGGCCTCACGCCCGAGCTCTCCCACGGCCCGATGGCGGCCCACGGCCCGATGGCGGCCCACGGCCCGATGGCGGCCCACGGCCCGATGGCGGGCGCCGCAAGATGAGGGCTGCACGATGAGCGCCGCGACGTCGGGCGGGATGCCACGGCATGCCTTGGTCGGTGCTGCGCTGCTGGTCGCAGGCTCCCTGATCGTCGCAGCGCTCGGCCGGATGGCCGCTACCGAGCCGGGCACGGCGCCCGTCACGCCGGTCGTCTCGTACCACGATGTACGGTTCGCCGATCGACCGGACGGCACCATCACGGCGACGCTGGCCGACGGCCGGCCGCTCGGTACCCTGTCGGTGCAGGAGGCCGGTTTCACGCGCGGCGTGATGCGCGGCTTCGCCCGCAGCCGTCAGCAGGCCGGCAAAGACATCGACGCCCCTTACCGGCTCAGCCGGCTCGCCGACGGCCGGTTCATCATGGAAGATCCCGGCACGCCGATGCGCATCGAGCTCGATGTCTTCGGCTCGGCGAACGCCGCCACGCTCGCGCGCCTGTTCCGGGCGGGCGAGACCCTCAACGGCAAGGACGCCCCCGCCGCCCCGCCCACGGACGGCTGAGCGCGTGACCGCCGCGACGCTCGCCGGTGCGGTCGCGCTCACGGTGCTGCTGTGGTGGGGCGCGACCGGCCTCATCACCCGGCTCGTGCGCCGCGACCCCCGCAGCTACCCCACGCTGCTCGCCGCCAGCTCGGTCATCGCGGTGCTCGGCCTTGCGGCCCTGGTGCAGGTCCGCGATGACACGCGCGCGGCGGCGGCCGTGGCGGGCTTCTGTGCCGCGCTCGCGCTGTGGTCATGGATCGAGGTCACTTTCCTGACCGGTGCCATCACCGGTCCGGTGCGCGCCCTGCCGGCCGGCGTACGACGCCGCGGGTGGCGCCACGCGCTCGCGGCGCTGCGCGCGATCCTCTGGCACGAACTCGCCATCGTGGCGCTCGCCGCCGCCGTGGCGCTGCTCACCGCCGGGCATCCGAACGCGATCGGGCTCGCGACGCTGCTCGTGTTGTGGGTGCTGCGCAGCAGCGCCAAGCTCAACCTGTTCCTTGGCGTGCGCAACTTGGGCGAGAGCTTCCTGCCCGCACACCTCGCCCACCTCCTCGACTACCTGCATCACCGGCGCATGAACGCGCTGCTGCCGTTCTCGCTGCTCGGGGGCGGCCTGCTCGCGGTCTGGCTCGCGACGCAAGCCGCGGCGGCGGGCTCGCCGGTCGACGCGATCGGCTACACGATGGTCGCGACCCTCGCCGCGCTCGGCGTCCTCGAACACCTGCTGATGGTCGCACCGCTGCCCCCAGAGATGCTGTGGGGCGAGCGCCCCGTCCCGCCCCGTTCGCCCGCCGGAGAGCCTCCGCCATGACGACGACACCGAAGCACCCGACAGACTCTGCCGCAGGCGGGAGCAGCACCCTGCTGTCGCGCATCGATTCGCCCAGCGACCTGCGTACCCTCGCGGCGTCGCAGCTGCCGCAGGTGGCCGACGAACTGCGCGACTGCCTGTTGCGCTCGGTCTCGCGCAGCGGCGGACATCTCGCCGCCGGCTTGGGCACGGTGGAGCTCGCGATCGCGCTGCACTATCTCTACGACACGCCGCGCGATGCCCTGGTGTGGGACGTCGGTCACCAGGCCTATCCCCACAAGGTGCTCACCGGTCGCCGTGACCAGATGGGCAGCATCCGCCGCCGCGACGGTCTCTCAGGCTTCCTCAAGCGCGACGAAAGCCCGTACGACCCCTTCGGCGCCGGGCACTCCAGCACCTCCATCAGCGCCGCGCTCGGCATGGCCGCCGGGGCGCGGCTTCAAGGGGATGCGGCGCGCGCGGTCGCGGTCATCGGCGATGGCGCGCTCACCGCGGGCCTCGCCTTCGAGGCGCT
>JBIIVD010000007.1:0-78496 GCA_044339635.1 Steroidobacteraceae bacterium
GCCGGCACGCATGCGAACGTCCCGCGACCCTGTTTGCGTTCCAACCATCCTTCCGCCTCGAGCGCCGCGATGGCCTTGCGGATGGTGATCCGTGAGACGCCGAAGATCCGGCAGAGCTCCGGTTCGGTCGGGAGCTGTTCGCCGGCCCGGTAGCTGCCGTCGTGGACCCAGGCCCGCACCGTCACGTACACCTGGTGGTACCGTGGCGATGCGATGGCGCCGGTCGCGGACGTCGGCCGGGAGCGGCGTGTTGCAGCGGAGACGCTCATCCCATCACCACGCCGCCCGATACGTTCATGACGGCCCCGGTGACGAAATCGGCATCCGGGTGCAGCAGGTACTCGATGGCATGCGCCACATGGCGCGGCTCACCGATGCGCCCGAGCGGCACCGCCGCGCGCAATCCTTCGAGCACCGCGGGGCTGAACCGACCGGTCACCATCGGCGTGTCGATGGGGCCCGGTGAGACGCAGTTCACGCGGATGCCGAGCGGCGCCCACTCGCGCGCCAGATAACGTGTGAGGTTCACCACACCCGCCTTGGCGGCGGCATAAGCTGGACCGGACAAGGCGCTGCCGCCATTGAAGGCGTTGCTGGACGCGGTGAGCACAAGTGAACCCCGGCTCGCGGCGAGCGCCGCGCGGCAGGCCCGCGCGATCCGGTGCGCAGACCCGAGGTTGACGGCCAGGAGCGAGTCCCATTCATCGCCGTCGACCGCCTCCAAGGGACCCTGCCCGGCGCGGCCGGCCAGATGGACCACATGGTCGAGACGACCGGACCGCGCGAGGACGCGGGCCACACACGAGGCGATCGCGGACTCGTCGGTGGCGTCGAGCGGCATCGCCCACACCGGACCCGCGCACGGCAGGTCGGCGAGCGCGACATCGGTGGCCACAACCTGGTGCCCACGCGCGTGGAGCCGCGCGACCAGTTCGCGCCCGAGCCCGCCCGCGGCACCGGTGACGAGGACGACGCTGTCTGCGGCGGGCGGCATCGGGGCCTGCCCGTCAGGCCGCTGCGCGACGGACGACGCGGGCGCGGATGCCATCCAACATCGAGTAGCGCATCGAAGCCGACGCGCGGACCGCCATGATCGCCTGCTGCTGCAGCGCGGCGGTCGAGGCATAACGCGCCGACAGTTCGAGCCCGACGTGGGCATGCTCCGTGTCGCCCTCGATATGGACGATGAAGAACTCGAGCTCATCGTCGCTGAACCCCATGCGCCGCATGGCGTCGAGGTACTTCGGGTAGAGCGTCGGCAACTGCCCTTCGAGCGCGACCATGATGCCGGCGCAGGACTCGGCGATATGCCGGATCCCGGCGAGCTCCCAGATCCAGGCGCGCATCGCCCGCGTCGTCGGCAGGATCTCTCCCGCCGCCTCCGCGCCGAGGATGCGCGCATCCGGGACGCCACAGGCCCGGGCGAACTTGCGCAAGAGGTCCGGATGGCGCTTCTCGGGACAGGCGGGCATCTCCTCACCCAGCAGGTTCTCGAGCAGGTGCTGGCGGGCATCGAGGTCCGGGAGCCGCGCGAACAGCTGCGCGAACTGCTGCGGGATGGGATCGATGTAGTGGAAATGCTGGATCGCCCACTCGCCGAGCTGCGCACGGTCAAGTTCTCCGGCACCCCAGGCGCGGCTGAACGGGTGACCACCGCCATGCTGCGGTACGCGCGCCGCTTCCAGCGCGGCGAAGAATTCGGCTTTAGGCATCATGTCCATCGTCTCTCCAGTCCGATCCTTGACGATCCGGCCCGCGCTCAGCCGGCGGGCCATGTCTTGTTGTCCGTTCCCGCGAGCCACGCCGCCGCGCGTTCGCGGGCGGCGGGCGGCACGGTCGCGACACGACTGCCCGGGCTGCGGCGCGTGGCATCGATGCCGATCTTCGAGGTGGTCGGTCCCGGCGGATCGAGCGAAGGGTCGAGGCTCGATCCCGACAGCCCCTCGAGGATCATCGCATCCCGCGACCACTGGACGCGCGTCGCGATCGCCCACTCGACCGACTGCGGCGAGAAGATATCGACCTCCGGTCCCACGGCGATCACGGTCTTGACCCGGCGATACGCGAGCGCCGCCGCCAGCGCATCGCGCGCTTCACCGGGCGCGGGTCCATCCAGTTGGAGGATGGCGTGGAACCGCCGTCCGGCGGTCGACACGTGGACGTTGATGAGAGACGGCGACACCTGTCGCACGAGGTCGAAGAGCTTCCCTTCCATCACCAGATTGTCCGGGACGAGCATGTCGCCGAGGCCGGAGCCGTAATCGTGGTAGATCGCATCAGGGCGGTGGGTGATGCACTCGATCGTGACCCGCGGCGCCTGCACGGCGGAACCGAGGAATCCGGTGTACTCGCCGAACGGGCCATCGGAGGTGAGCGACTGCGGGTCCGCCCAACCCTCGAGGACGATCTCGGCGTCCGCCGGCACGCAGAGGCGTTCGCCGTGCAGTACCGAGGGCACCAGACGCAAGGGCGCGCCCAGCACCCCACCCGCCGCATCCCAATGGCTCTCGGGGTAGCGCAGCTTGGCCTGGGTCCCGAGCAGCACCGCCGGATGGTGGCCGATCCAGAACGCGACCGGACAGCGCTCGCCCCGCGCGCCGTACTTGCGCAGGTTCCGCGCATTATGCGAGGCCGGGTACGGGAACCAGGTCATCTCGCGCGGGCCCTGCACCCAACAGCGCTGGATCGCGGTGTTGTCGATGCCGGTGTCGGGATCGACCGTCGTCGCATGCGCGGCCGTGAGGTAGGGCCCAGGCTCGCCTTCGTGCTGCGTCAGCACCGGCAGCTCGTGCAGGTCTGCGCGATCGCCCCGCAACACCACCTGCTGCACGGGGGCGTCGTCCGGTCCGACACGCTGCGGCGGGATCGAGGCCGCACTGCGACCGGCCAGGAACCGCGCGGCTTGGCGGGGATCCCGGAGTCCGAGCGCGCTCGCCGTCAGTGCTCGGCTCGCCGTCAGGTTGGCCACGACCGGAAAACGGGAGGGATTGCCGGCGATGTTCGAGATCCCTCTCGCGAGGAGGACCGGTGCGCGCCCTTCGGCGTCCAAGGCATGCTGCAACGCGGTAAGCTCATGCTTGGGCGACACGACATCCGGCAGTTCCCACACGGCGTCGCGATGTGCATCGAGGAATTGGCGCAGGTCTGTCATGAACGTCCGACGGTCGTTATAGTTTTATGATGACACGCCGCCCGTCCTTCCGCCATCGTCACAGGATCCGCTGATGGAACCCTCCCCGACGCCTCGCACGTTCCCCATCGACCCGCGGGTCACGAGCCTGATCGACGGCAAGGCCATCCCGAGGGACGCGCCGGGCACCGACCTCCCGGTGATCGACCCGACCACCGAAGCGCCCCTCGGCGTGCTGCGTGAAGCCGATGCGTCGGAAGTGGATGCGGCGGTACAAGCCGCCCGCCGCGCGTTCGACGAGGGCCCGTGGCCGCGGATGGACATCAACGCCCGAAAGGACATCCTCTACGCCATCCGCGACCATCTGCGGCGCCACGCGGAGGAACTGGCCTGGCTCGAGTGCAAGAACGTCGGCCTGCCGATGCGCAGCGTCCAGGTCCATGTCCAACGCATGGCGCGCAATTTCGAGTTCTTCGCCGAGGTCGCGAGCACCGCCCATGGCGAGACCTACACCCAGACCGCCGGCTATCTGACCTACGTCACCCGCGAGCCCAAAGGCGTCGCGGCCTGCATCGCGCCCTGGAACGCGCCGCTTGCGCTCGCGTCCATGCGCATCGCGACCTGCATCCCGTGGGGCAACACCTGCGTCCTCAAACCCTCCGAGCACACGCCGCTATCGATGCGGCGGATGGTGGAGATCCTCCATGAAGCGGGTCTTCCGCCGGGCGTCGTGAATCTCGTCAACGGACGCGGCAGCGTGACCGGCGAAGCGCTGGTCTCGCATCCCGGCATCGACATGGTCGGATTCACGGGCGGCACCGCCACCGGACGGTCGATCGCGGCGACCGCCGGCCGCAACCTCAAGCCGGTCGCCCTCGAACTCGGCGGCAAGTCGGCCAACATCGTCTTCGACACCGCCGATGTCGCCCGGGCGCTCGACGGCGCGCTCGCGGGCATCTACGGCAACAACGGACAGCAGTGCCTCGCCGGCTCGCGCATCCTGCTGCAGCGCGGCATCGCCGACGCCTTCATCGAGCGCTTCGTGGCGCGCAGCCGACGCATCCGGCTCGGCGACCCGCTGCATCCCGACACCGAGATCGGCCCCCTCGCCTTCCGCGACCACATGGAGCGCGTGCTGGCCTTCGTCGATGTCGCGCGGACGGACGGGGCGACGCTGCTCACCGGCGGACGTCGGGCCGACACGCCCTCACGCGGGTGGTTCGTCGAACCCACGGCCGTGCTCGCGCCCGACAACCGCGCCCAGGTCTGCCAAGAGGAGATCTTCGGACCCTTCGCCACCTTCCTCGTGTTCGATACGCTCGAAGAGGCCATCCGCCTCGCCAACGACTCGAAGTTCGGGCTCGTCAACTACGTCTGGTCGGAGGATCTCGCGACGGTGATGCGCTGCTCGCGGGAGATCCGCGCCGGGACCGTCTGGGCCAATACGCCCATGATGCGGGAGCTGCGGGCGCCGTTCGGCGGCTACAAGGACTCCGGGATCGGTCGAGACGGACCCGGATCCAGTCTCGATTTCTTCACCGAACTGAAGGCCACCATCATCCCGATCGACCCGGTCAAGATGCACCGCTTCGGAGCCTGACGCGCATGAGCGTACCGCGCTGAAGACCGCAACGTCCCTCGCCGGCCCGTCCTGAACCTTTCCCGATCCTTGCCCAACTCCCGGAGATCCCATGCCCACCGCCCACATCAACGGCCACGACATGTATTACGAAGTGCTCGGCTCCGGGGAGCCGGTATTGTGCATGGGCGGCTGGGGGACGTTCTGTCACGAGAACCACCATCACCTCGCACGCGGGCTCACCGACCGCTGGCAGGTGATCCTGTTCGACTACCGTGGCATCCGCGATTCGGGCGACGATCTCTCTGTGCCCTCGACCATGGGTCTGCATGCCGATGATGCCATCGGGCTCCTCGACCACCTCGGCCTTACCCGCGTGCATCTCGTCGGTCTCGTCGGGATGGGCGCCTGCATCGCGCAAGAGATGGCGATCAAGCGGCCCGACCTCGCGCGCAGCATGCTCAACACGGGCGCATGGTGCGAGATGGATCCCTTCCTGCGCGACCAGCTTGAGATGTTCCGGTGGCTGCACCGCGACGCCGGTTTCTACGCCTTCCAGAAGGCCGTCACGCTGCTCTCCTTCACGCCCGAGTACTACAACGCCCATCACCAGAAGCTGTTGGGCCCCGAGGGCGGTTGGAAGGAACTGAACGGACGATTCACGGCGCACTCTCGCCTCATCGATGCCTGCGTCGGCTTCGACTCGCGCAGCCGTCTCAGTCAGGTCCGCTGCCCGACCCTCGTATTGCACGCGGCGCTCGACCAGGTCACGAGCCCACGGACCACGCTGCCGATCGAGCATGGCATCCCGGGCGCGATCGGTGAGACCTGGGACGATCTCGCGCATGTGGTCGCCGGCAAGGAACAGAAGATCCGCTTCGCCAAACGCCTCTTCGAGTGGCTCTCTTCAACGTGATCGCAGGACTGTTCCAGCGGGTGGGCCCTCTGGCCGCGTTGGATCCGGGCAGCGTGGATGGCCTGTGCCACCTCCGCAGGACCGCTGCGACCCGGACGCGCCGCTGATGTTCCGCTCACTCGGTCCTGCCGTGCGCGGCTTGCTCATCGCCTGCCTCGCCGCATTCATGCTCGAACTGTGGCGACCGGCCCTCCTCGAGGACTTTGCGCTGTGGCCCATCGGCAGCGGCTTCCAACCTTGGCAGCTCGTCACCTATTCGTTCCTGCACGGCGGGGTCTTGCACCTCGCGGTCAACATGATCGGTCTGGTGAGCTTCGGTCGCGAACTCGAGGCGTGGTGGGGCACCGGCCCCTTCCTGCGCTTCTGGACCGCGAGCGTGTTGACCGCCGCGCTGGTCCAGCTGGCCGTGACCGCCTCGGCGGGCTCGCTGTCACCGACGGTCGGCGCGTCCGGTGGCCTGTATGGATTGCTGCTCGGGTTCGCGATGATGTTCCCGCGGCGACGGATCATGCTGCTGATCCCGCCGATCCCCATGCCGGCCTGGTTGTTCGTGATGCTGTTCGGCGCCCTCGAACTCTACCTCGGCGTCAGCGGCACGGCGACCGGCATCGCCCATTTCGCCCACTTGGGCGGCATGCTCGGCGGATTCTGGATGATGCGTCGGTGGCGCAGCATCGCAGAAAGATGATCCTGCGCCGCTGGCGCAGCATCGCAGAGCGATGACATCGCGCCGGTCAACGACGCCAAAGATCGATCTTGCGCCACTGGCCACTGCGCCATCGCCAGTACATGACGCCGCCCAACACCATCGCGTAGCTCATCAGCGCAAGCCAGCCCCCGAGCGCCCCGAGCCCGGCTTGCGGCAAGCCGCTCACCCAGGCGCTGTCGGCGTCGAAGACCAAGGTGTGGGCAAGCGGCACGAACACGAGCCACGACAGGCCGAGCGCGACCGACGCGGGTACACTCGTATCCCCCGCGGCGCGCAAGGAAAAACTCGACCCGAAGTAAAGCCCATCGAAGAACTGGTATGCCGCGGCGGGCCACAGGAACAGCAACGCCAGCCGGATGGCCTCGGTCGACTCCGCATCGCCACTACCGAAGAACACGGGCAGCAGCCAGGGACCGAACAGCAACAACAGCAGCGCGACGCCCAGCATCAATCCGGCGCAGCAGCGGATGACGAAATCGCCGAGGCGCCCCGCCCACTCCCGATCGCCCGCCCCGATCGCCTGGCCGACCACGGTGGTGCCCGCCGATGCCAGACCGAGCGTCGGCATGTAAGCGAGCGAGGTCAGCATCATCACGATCTGCGTCGCCGCGGCGCCTGCGTTGCCCACTTGGGTGACCATCAACTGCATCAGCGACACCCCGAGCACATCGGCGCCGTACATGACACCGATGGGGAACCCCATCCGGAGTTGGCGCGCCATCAGTCGGGGACGGGGGCGCCATGCTGCCCGCGTCCGGTACCGCCGCGCGACAGGCCCGACGAGGAAGGCCACCATCGCGACCAGCACGCCACAGGCTTGCGCCAGGTTGGTTCCCCACGCGGCGCCCGCCATGCCGAGCCCGGCTTCGAACATGAAGTAATGGTTGGCAGGGACGTTGGCGATGAGCGTCACCGAGGCGACGAGCAGCGTCAGTCGCGTCGCGCCGATGCCGTTGAAGAAGCTGAGGAACGCCCAGGTGATGGTGCCGAGCACCGCGCCTTGCATGCGCGGCTCCCAGTACTCGATCGCCAGGGCCTCGACACCGGCCGGCAGGTCGAACAACCCGAGCAGCGGCGCACCCAAGAACGACGCCGCGACATAGAGCGGCAACGACACCAGCGCCGCCCAGACCCCGCCCCACGCGCTCTGCGCAGCCCGCACGCGGCGCCCGCCACCGTCCGCCTGCGAGACGAAGGTCTGCACGATGAGACCGACCCCACCCAGCGCGAAGATCACCGCCGACATGAGCCAGTAGATCGCGCCGATCGCCGCCACCGCTTCCGTCGACAGGCGACCGATGAACCAGGTATCCGTGAGGTTGAGGGCCGCTTGGATGGAGTTGGTGACCATCAGCGGCGCCGCGAGCCGCAGCAAGGCGCGCACATCGATGTGCCGCTGACCCTGCGCATCCACACGGGCGACGGGCAGCGCCGATCGCGCCGCCCGTGCGACGCCGGGATCGCCGTCGGACCAGGTCATGTCGGGACCGAGGAGCGCTCGCGCCGCGTGAACACTGCGGCGAGCCACAACGCCACGACAAGCATCGCGACGCTGACCCCCGCCAGCACCCAGGCGACGCCTGCAAGCCCGAAGCCCGCCACCAAGGGATAGGTCAACTGCGCGAGACTGTCACCGCCCCGCTGCAGCAAGGTGTCGATGAGGCTCTTGCTCTTGAACTTGCTCTCCGGATTGAGCACGGTGAACAGCATCTCGCGCGTCGGCTTGAAAAGACCGTAGTCCGTCGCGCGCCGCAGCACCTGGGTCGCAAGCAGCACCGCCCCTACCGGCGCCAGTGCCAGCGCGAGGAACGAACCGACCAGCAGCACCGGCACGGCGCCCAAGGCCGCGCGCAGGCCGCCGCGCGACGCCAGCCATCCGACGATGACGGCCTGGAAGAACAGCGCGAGCACGCTCGTCGCAAGATCGATCTTCGCGAACAGCGCGGCGCGCGACTCCAGAGCCGTATAGGCGCCCTCGACGTACTTCGCCTGTTCCTGGTACATGAAGCCGCCGATCACCTGCCCCAGCACCACGACGCCGGCGATCGCGACGAGATACGGCGAGGTGGCGAGGCGCTTGAGATCGTCGATCGCGCGCCCGCCCACGGCGAGCGACAGACGCGCCGACGGATCCTGCCCCTCGCTGCGCGCCTCGGCCGCCTGCGCCCGGTGACCGAACACGGCGGCGACGACGAGGAACGCGACGGCGACGAAGATGATGTTGGTGGTGCCCGATCGCTCCACGAAGAGCGTGTTGATGAGCGGGCCCGCGATCGCACCGGCGCTGCCGCCCGCCGCGATGAAACCGAACACGCGGCGTGCCGCGACCGAACGCCAGGCGTCGACCATCACGCTCCAGAAGACCGAGACGATGAAGAGGTTGAGCGAGGTCACCGCGACCCAATAGACGGCCGGCAGCAGCCGTCCACCCGGCGCGACGGCCATGCCGACCGCGAGACCCGTGAACAGCAGCGCGACCGCCGAATAGATGACCGGGAACATCAGTCGACGCGGCAAGCGTGCGACCACGAACCAATAGAGCGGCAGCACCACCGCCATGATCCCCGAGGCGACGTAGAACAGCGTCGCGATGGACTCCCGCCCCACCTCGAGCGCGAACGCCTCGCGGAGGCTGCGCAGCATGTAATAGCCGCAGAGCAGGAAGAAGTACGCGGCCGCGGCCGACAGCACCGCCCGACCCTCGCCGTCGTGCAGCAATCCGCCGAGGCGCAGCGGCTTCTCGCCCGCCGGCGCCTCAGGCTTCCCGCGCTCTGATGTCACGGAGACCGGCCGTCGATGACGAGCGGCAGAGCCCCGTCACGCCCCACGGTGTAGCGGATCGTTCCGACGGGATCGCCGCTCTTGGGCGTGGCACTGCCGTCCGCGGAGATCTTCGCCGAGACCTCGACGGTATCCCCGGCGTTGAACGCGACGCCCGGCAGCATGCTGTCCTCGGGCGTGAGCACGACCGTGGCGGGCAAGGCTGCGGCCATCCGCTTCGCAGCCAACGGGGGACCGGGACGCCCAGGTGCGCGGACGAACACGAACAAGGTCGCACCCGCGTCCGTGCGGACGTTCAAGGACGGCGCCACCGAGACCGACACGGTGATCCGGGCATCCGTCTTGCCCGTCGCCGCCGCCCCGGCATCCGCAGGCGCCGGCGCGCCCCGCAGCGCCGCGATCTGCGTCTCGATGAGGCTGCGCACCTCCGGCGGCGGATCG
Source organism: Steroidobacteraceae bacterium (assembly GCA_044339635.1). Taxonomy (GTDB): domain Bacteria; phylum Pseudomonadota; class Gammaproteobacteria; order Steroidobacterales; family Steroidobacteraceae; genus UBA964. The sequence goes on from JBIIVD010000007.1 coordinate 9,557, forward strand.
GTGGCGAGCAAGCGCTCGAAGCGGGTGATCGCGAGCGCGTTCTCGTTGCGCTCCTGTGCGGCGATGGCGGCGAAGAACAGGGCGCGTCCGGAATCCGGCGCGAGTTCGAGGCCCCGCTCGAACAACCGGCCGGTACGCTCGTCCATCACATTGTCGGCCTGGGACATCAGGGCCTCGGCCATGCCGAGCACCGCCTCGGCGTTCCGGCCACCCTCCAAGCGGTCCGCGCGCTGGAACGCCCGGAGCGCGAGCGGGTACTGCCCGAGGGCGATCTGGGAACGCCCGAGCATCAGCCACCCTTGGACATCCTCGGGTTCGCGCTCGAGGCGGCGCGCGAGCTTCGCGACCATCGCGGTGGGCGTGCTCGCCGCGTCGACCTCGGGCCACTCCCAACGGCTCGACCAGGCGTAGAACGCCGCGGAACCGGCCGACAGCAACACGGCCGTGACGAGCGCCGCCGTGCGCGTCGAACGGTCGCGCCACAGCGGACGGATGACGAAGAGTGCTGTGGCGATGGCCGCCAGCGCAGCGATGATCAGGAAAATCGTCATCGGTTGTCGTCCGTCTGTGAAGCGTCCGCGGGGGAAGGATCCATCGGCAGCATCGCCGCCCGCCGTCTGATGACGCGCCATGCGACGACGAGCCCGAGGATCAGCATCAGCCCCGGTGCGAGCCACAGCCACGCGGTCCGCGCGTTGAAGTCCGGCCGGAACAGGATGAAATCGCCATAGCGCGCGCGCAGATGCTCCCGCACCTCATCGTCCGTCTTGCCCTGCAGCAGCAACTCCCGGACCTCCCGCCGCAGGTCGCCTGCCAGCCCGACCGGTGAATCGGCGATCGACTGGTTCTGGCATTGCATGCAACGCAGCTCGTACGAGAGCGCCCGGTAGCGCTCCTGCAGCACGGGATCCTCGAGTTCGACCGGGTCGATGGCCTGCGCGAGCGGCACGCTCAAGACGCTGCCGATGCAAAGCATCCATACCATCATGGCGATCCGCCCTGTCCAGCTTGCGCGCGTCACCCTCAGCCCTCCGCCGGCACGAGTGCGGGGGCTGACGGGCTGACCGGCGCCCGAGGCAATCGGGACAGGAAATCACGCGACCAAACCGCGGCGGTCATCGCACCCACATGCCGGTGCCGCACGATGCCCTGATCGTCGACCAGGAAGGTCTCCGGGGCGCCGTAGACACCCCATTCGACCGCCACCTGCCCGTCACGGTCGACAGGCACGGCGTCGTAGGGATCGCCGAGTTCCGCGAGCCAGCGCTGCGCCAAGATGTCTTCGTCCTTCCAGTTGAGGCCGATCAGCGGCACGCTCTCGGTGCGCGCGATCTCGAGCAGCATCTCGTGCTCCACACGGCATTCCGGGCACCAAGTGCCCCAGACGTTCAGCACGTACCAGCGGCCGCGCAACGACGTGGAATCGAAGGTCTCGTCGCTCCCGAGCATCGGCACGCGGAACACCGGCGCAGGCTTGCCGATCAGCGCGGAGGCGATGATGTTCTTCTGGGGCGCGCGTTGGATGCCCACGAACAGCAGCGCCACGAGCAGCCCGAAGAGGACCACCGGCAGGAGGAAACGGTTCATGGCGCCTCTTCACCGCCCCGACGGTAGCGTCGGTCGCAGGCGGCGATGATGCCGCCGATGGCCATCAAGAGCGCCGCCAGCCACACGTAGTTGATCAGCGGACGCACCTGGGCCCGGACGCTCCAGCGGCCCGCGCCGAGGTCCTCACCGAGCGCGGCGAAGATATCGCGGGTCCATTGCATGTCGATGCCGGCCTCGGTCATCTGCTGACGCTGCACCCAGTAGTTGCGCTTCTCAGGATGCAGCAGTCCGATCTGCTTGCCGTTCTCCGTGACCACGATCTCGCCGCGCAGCGCGTCGTAGTTCGGGCCCTCGCGCATCTCGAGGCCGGTGAGACGGTATTCGTACTCGCCCACCGTCCCGGCCTCCCCGACCGCCAGCGCAAGATCCCGCTCACGGGTGTAGGACTCGACGGCCGTGATCGAGATGACGAACGCGCCGAGGGACGCATGCGCGATCGCCATGCCGATGATCGCGGGCGTGAAGGAGAGCTTGCGGCGCCAGCGATCGATGGGGTCGACGGCGGCCGACAACATCAACCAGAACCCGAGCGCGAACCCGACCGGCGTCAGCACCTTGGCGCCCTGCCACGCACCGAGCACCAATGCGACAGCCAGCAACACCCCGAGCAGCAGCGTGCCCAGGATCTCGCGCCGGCGCTGGTCGAGACGCCCCTTCTTCCAGCCCGAGTGCAAGCCGACCGAAGCCAAGGCGAGCAAGGGCAGCGTGGGCAGAAGGAAGGTCGGATCGAAGTACTGTCGGCCGACCGACAACGTCCCGAGGCCGAGCGCATCGGAGATGAGCGGCGCCATCGTCCCGGCGAACACCGCTGCGGTGGCGACCACGAGCAGGATGTTGTTGAACAGCAGGAACGACTCACGGGCGGTGAACTCGAATCCCGCCTCGCTGCGCAGCATCGGCGCACGCCAGGCGTACAGCGTGAACGCGCCACCGATGACCACCACCAGGAACGCGAGGATGAAGAGGCCCCGCTCCGGATCGGCCGCGAACGAGTGCACCGAGACCAGGACGCCCGAACGCACCAGGAAGGTCCCGAGCAGCGACAACGAGAACCCGAGGATGGCCAGCAGCAGGGTCCAACTCTTGAAGAGGCCGCGTTTCTCGGTGACCGCCAGCGAGTGGATCAGGGCGGTGGCGATGAGCCAGGGCATGAACGAGGCGTTCTCGACCGGATCCCAGAACCAGTAGCCGCCCCAGCCGAGTTCGTAGTAGGCCCACCACGATCCGAGCGCGATGCCGACCGTCAGCATCGCCCAGGCGACGGTGGTCCATGGCCGTGTCCAACGCGCCCAGGCGGCGTCCAACCGGCCCTCGATCATCGCGGCGCATGCAAAGGCGAAGGCGACCGCCAGGCCGACATACCCCGCATAAAGCATGGGGGGATGTGCCGCGAGCGCGGGGTCCTGCAGCAAGGGGTTCAGGTCTCGCCCATCCGGCGCGGGCGGGTCGAGGCGCGCGAACGGATTGGAGGTGGCGAGGGTGAACAGCAGGAAACCGATGCTGATGAGACCGAGCACGCCGAGCACCCGTGCGGCGAACGCGGGCGGCAGGCTGCGCGACAGCAAGGCGACCGCCAAGGTCCATGCCGCGAGGATCCACGACCACAGCAGCAGGGATCCTTCGTGCGCGCCCCACACTGCCGCGATGCGATAGCCGATCGGCAAGGCGGTGTTGGAGTTCGCCGCCACATACTCCACCGAGAAGTCGTGCTGGATGAACGCGTTGACGAGCGCAGCGAGCGACAGCGATACCAGCACGAACTGGGCGATCACCGCGGGACGCGTGACGTCGATCCAGGCTTGACGGGCGGTCGCCGGACCCGCGAGGCCGAACCATGCCTGCGCGAGCGAAGCCGCCAGCGCGAGCACCATGAGGAAATGCCCGAGTTCGGCCGTCATGTGCGCGGCGCCCCGCGCGGATCCGGGTTCACGGGCATCACGCCGCCGTGCTTTTCCTTGATCGCCTCGGCGACCTCGGGCGGCATGTAGTTCTCGTCGTGCTTGGCGAGGATCTCGTCGGCGACGAAGATCCCGTCCCTGCCCAGCCGGCCGTGGGCGACGACGCCCTGGTTCTCGCGGAAGAGATCGGGCACCACGCCCGTGTACCTGACCGGCACGTCACGCTGGAAGTCCGTCACCACGAAACTCATCTCGAGGCTTCCGGGCGGGCGTTCCACCGTCCCCGGACGGACCATGCCGCCCAAGCGGAACCGCTTGTCGATCGGCGCATCGCCCTGCGCCACCTGGCTCGGGTCGAAGAAGAACATCACGTTGTCCTGGAACGCCCGCATGGCCAGCAGCGTCGCCAGCGACACGCCGGCCAAGATGCCGAGCACCAATACGATGCGCCGTCGACGCGGGGTCATGACGGCTCCCCCTCGTCGCCCGCGGCCGCGCGGCGGCGGGCATCGGCGATGGCCGTCGCGAGCGCGCGACGGGCGGCCGCGATGTTCCAGGCGAGGGCGAGGAACGTGACCGCATAGGCCGGCCAAAGAAACTCGGCATAGCCGCCCATGGCGAGGAACTCTCTCAAGACACGGCCTCCTTGATCCAAGACGCACCCCGTTCGCGGCGCAGCACCTCGGCGCGCAACCGAACCAACAGCACCGCCGCGAAATACAGCGTGAACCCGGCCAGCATCATCAGCAACGGCGCCAACATCTCCACCGGCATCGAGGGGCGCGCCATCTTCATGACCGAGGGTGCCTGGTGGATGGAATTCCACCATTCCACCGAGTACCGGATGATGGGCAGGTTGACCACCCCCACGATGGCGAGCACCGCACTCGCACGATCGGCGCGCCCGATATCGTCGATGCCGGACCGCAACGCCATGTAGCCGAGGTAAAGGAACAACAGCACGAGCTGCGCGGTCAGCCGCGGGTCCCACACCCAGTAGGTGCCCCACATCGGCTTGCCCCACAACATGCCGGTCAGCAACGACACGGCGGTGAACGATGCGCCGATCGCGGCGCAGCTCGCGGCCGCGGCATGGGCGACCTTCATGCGCCAGATGAGACCCACCGCTGCGGCTGTGGCCATCACGCCATAGATCATCACCGACAGCCACGCCGAGGGCGCGTGCACGTAGATCATGCGGAAGCCTTCGCCCTGCTGGTAGTCGGGCGGCGCCAAGAACAGGCCCGCATAGAGCGCACCGAGGATGAGCACGCCGGCCGGCCAGGCGAACCACGGCGTCAGCGTACCGGCCACCCGATAGATGTGGGGCGGCGACGCCAGGCGATGAAACCACGTCCAGTCCATCCGTCCGTCTCACTCCAGTCCGATGCGCACCGCTGCGGCGGTGGCCAAGGGGGCCAGGGTCAGCGCCAGCACCGCCAACGACCCGAGCAGGTAAATCGTCCCGCTCAGACCCTCGCCGGCGATGGCGAGTTCCGTCGCGCGAGCACCGAAGATCAGCACGGGCACCGCGAGCGGCAGCGTCAGCAACGAGAGCAAGACGCCACCTCGTCGCACGCCGAGCGTCAGGGCAGCGCCCAACGCGCCGATCAGGCTGAGGCTCACCGTTCCGAGCGACAAGGCGAGCAGTATGCCGGGCATCGCGGCCGTCGGCACGCCCAAAGTGACACCGAGGACGGGGGCCATGAGCGTCAGCGGCAGCCCGGTCAGCAGCCAGTGGGCGACCGCCTTGCCGAGCACCAGCCCCACGAGCGGTTGACCGGACAGGACCATCTGCTCGAGGGTGCCATCCTCGGCATCCTCGCGGAACAGCCCATCGAGCGAAAGCATCGAGGCGAGCAAGGCGCCGACCCACAACACCCCGGGCGCGATCTGGCGCAATTTCCCGAGTTCGGGCGTGTAGCCGAGCGTGAACAGCAGCGCCACCACGGCAAAGAACGCGAGGGGATGCACCACCTGCCCGGGCCTTCGCAAGGCCAGACGAAGATCGCGCGCCAGGACGGCCACCGCGCCGGTCACGAGGGCCGCCGCCCGAGGACGAGCTCGTCGCGGGATCCGGCAGGGAGACCCAGATCCTGATGGGTGGCAGCGATGACGATACCGCCGCCTTCCAGATGCGCCGTCACCAGCCGGGTGACCAAGGCCTGCCCCGCGGCGTCGAGATGCGTGACCGGTTCATCGAGCAGCCAGATCGGCGCACTGCCGAGACAGAGCATCGCAAGCGCGATGCGTCGGCGCTGCCCGGCCGACAGGGTTCGCGTCGGCCGGTCTGCGAAGCGGGACGCCTCGGTACGCTGCAACGCGCCCTCCACCACCGTACGGCGTTCGGCGGCGGGGATCCCGCGCAAGGCGGCGGCGAAACCCAAGTTCTCCGCGGCCGTCAGGTCACCCTTGAGCGGCGGATGGTGCCCGAGATAGAGCAGCTCGCGTTGGAACTCCGGCGAGCGCGGCTCCACCGGCGCGCCTTTCCAGGAGATCTGGCCGGAGTCCGCCTCGAGAAGCCCGCAGAGCACCCGCAGGAGCGTCGTCTTGCCGCTGCCATTGGCGCCGATGACCTGAAGGCAGCGTGCAGCAGGGACAGAGAATCGCAGCCCGGAAATGACCGGTCTATCCCCGCGGCGGACGGTGAGGTCGTTGGCTTCGAACAAGGGAACACTGACGATCGGGAGGGCTGTCGCAGACTACCATAGTAGGCTAGCCTGCCGGACACCCGCGCCCTAACATATCCCCTGCGATTACCGCCCCAAGGAGTGACGACCATGACACGCGATCCACGCCCGACCCCCATCCTCAAGACCCTCTCTGTCCTCGTGATCGCCGCGAGCCTCGGTGGCTGCGCCGCTGCTGCCGTCACCACCGGCGCGGTGGCCGTCGCGGGCGCGGGCGTCAAGGGCGTCGCCACCGTCGCCGAAGCGGGCGTCGAGGCGGTCGTCCCTGACCGTTCCGAGCTCTCCAACAAATGGCGGCTCGAATGCAGCGGCGGCGCCGACGCGGACGGACAGATCGTCCTGCACATCACCCCGAAGGACGGTACCCCGCAGGTGGTGACGGTTCCCGTGAGCCGCGGGACCGGCGAGAACGCCGTGGCGCGGACCATTCGCGACGCCCTGCGCGCCCAACTTGGCACGAAGGCCTTCAATGTCGAGACGGACGATGGAGAAGACGTCCTCGTGAAGCGCCGCGGCAAGACACCCGACTTCGCGATGAAGATCGCCGAGAACACCGTCAAGGGCGTGCGGCTGAATCTCGACAAGGAGTGATAGTCTAGGCGCCTGCCGGGACACCCGGCGGGCGCCCCGGTGGCGAAACTGGTAGACGCACCGGACTTAAAATCCGTTGGCCGCAAGGCCGTGCTGGTTCGAGTCCGGCCCGGGGCACCACTCTGCTCACGCTCGAGGGAACCCGATTGGACCGGACCATGCACCTGACCCGCGCCTCGTCGATCGTGCTCGTCGCAGCTGCGCTGCTGGCCGCCTGCAGCAATCCGCCCGCGCAGCCCGAACGCACGCCCGGGGACGCACAGACGCGGCGGGAACTCGCGAGCGGCGCTGTCCTCGGTTACGCCAATCCCTTCGGCGGCCACACCTGGCTCGGGATCCCGTTCGCCGCGCCTCCCGTGGGCGATCTTCGCTGGCGCGCGCCGCGCGCACCGGGAGCGTGGTCGGGGACCCGCAATGCGCTGCTGCCGGGCGAACCCTGCATCCAGTTCGGCTCGCCGCTCGGCGGGGTCGGGCCTGCCGGCTCGCGCCAAGGCAGCGAGGATTGCCTGTACCTGAACGTCTACGCTCCCGCGCTCGCCGCGTCGGCCACGGCAGATGCCCGCCTGCCGGTGATGGTCTGGATCCACGGCGGCGGCAACACCGTCGGTCATGCGGCGTTCTACGAAGGCGGCGTGCTGGCGGCGCGGGAGAACGTGGTGGTGGTGTCGATCAACTACCGGCTCGGCCCCTTCGGCTGGTTCGTTCCACCCGCAGGCTCGACGGACGATCCCGTCGACCAGTCAGGCAATTTCGGCAACCTCGACACCATCGAGGCCCTGCGTTGGGTGCAGCGCAACGCCGCCGCGTTCGGCGGCGATCCGTCCAACGTCACCGTGTTCGGCGAATCGGCGGGCGCCACCAACGCCCTCGCGCTGCTGGTGGCGCCCGGAGCCGCCGGTCTTTTCCAGAAGGTGATCATCCAGAGCAACGCATACGGCTTGTCACCCCCGCCCAAGCCTGACGCGTTGACGGGCTACGCCAGCGTGCTGCGCCGTCTGCTGGTCGCGACCGGCAAGGCGTCAGACGCCAGCGCAGCCGAGAAGATGGCGAGCGCGATGCCCCCAGTCGAGGCGGCGGCGTTCTTGCGCAGCTTGGACCCGTGGACCGTGTACGGCGGTTTCCGGCGTGACGACGGGGACTTCCAGACCTTCCCGACCGTCTTCGGCGACGGCGTCGTGTTGCGCGCAGGCGAGTTGCGCGAGCTCTTGTCGGACCCTGCCACCCACCACGACGTGCCGGTCATCGTCGGCTCCAACCGTGACGAGAACAAGATCTTCATGGCCTTCGACCCGCGATACGTGCGCACCGTGGGCGGCATCCCGGTCGGCCTGCGCGACGCGGACGACTACGACCGCGTGGCCAAGTACCGGGCGCTCCTCTGGAAGGCCGACGGCGTCGACGACCTCGCCAGCGTGCTCGCGCGTCATGGCGCGCCGGTGTGGGCGTACCGATGGGACTGGGATGAGCAGGGCAAGGCCTACGGCGTGGTCGATCTCTCGCGCATCATCGGTGCCGCACACGGCCTCGAGATCCCGTTCGTGTTCGGCTCCTTCGACTTGGGGCCGCAGTCAGGTCTTTTGTTCGATGCCGACAACGAAGGTCCGCGTCTTGACCTCAGCCGCCGGATGATGGGGTATTGGGCCGAATTCGCGCGCAGCGGACGGCCGGGCGACGGCCGCCAACCCGGCAACCCGGAATGGCTGCCGTGGCGCGACGAGACGGGCGCCGCACGTCTGATGGTCTTCGACACCCTCCGGGACGGAGGCACGCGCATGATCGATGAACGGGTCACCCGGGACGAGCTCGTCGCCCGCTTGGACGCCGAAGCGATCGCCCCGCAGCAACGATGCGAGCTCTTCCGGGACACTTTCCGCATGCGACGCGATCCCTGGGCCGATGCGGCCTGGAAACGCATCGCGGGCGGTCAATGCGCCGGCGAACGCGTCAGCGCGCCGCAACCGATGCCTGTGGCCTCGGGCGAGTGAGGCGATAGACCACGCCGGCGTAGTCGTCGGACACATAGACTGCGCCTTCCGGATCTTCGACCACATCGACCGGGCGTCCGATGAGACCGCCCTCGCCCCGAAATCCGGCCAGGAACGGGCGTTCCTCGATGCGACCGTCCGCGCGCCAGTGGAGGGCCACGACGGCGTAGCCATCCGGCACGCTGCGGTTCCACGAACCATGCAGCGCCACCAAAGCTACGCGCTCGTGGTCGGGGGCGTGCGACGCATGGCGCAGGAAGCGGATCCCGAGGGGCGCGTTGTGGGCGCGGAACGCGTGCACGGGCTTTCGCGCCCCGGCGATGGCCGCCGCATGGCGATCACCGATGGCCGTTCCGGCGCCGAATTCCGGATCGGCGATGCCATCGCCGTGCACGAACGGCCATCCATAGAACCCGCCCTGCTCGATACGGTTCAGTTCGTCAGGCGGCAGGTCGTCACCCAACAGGTCTCGACCGTTCTCGGTCGCATGGAGGGCGCCATCCCAAGGCGCCCAATCGAACCCGGTCGGATTGCGCAGCCCGGAGGCCAACTCACGCCCCCCGGAACCATCGGCCGCGTAGACCCAGAGGGTCGCGCGTTGCCGGTCCTGCTCGATGCACACATTGCAGGTCGAGCCGGAGCCGACGTACAAGCGCCCATCGGGGCCGATGCGTGCGGTCTTGCGCCAATGATTGCCGTCACCGCCGAGCCCCTCGACCACGGGTGCCAGCGCCCCCGCCGCGCGACGCGTCGTGGCGTCGAACCGCACCCGCGAGATCCGGGTCGCCTCGGCCACATACAGCCAACCGTCATGAAGGTCCACGCCGTTCGGACGGTCGAGACCGGAGAAGAGCACTGTCCGACCGTCCGACCGACCGTCGGCATCCGCATCCCGCCACAGCACCGTCACGAGGCCCCCGCGCGGCTGGGCAACGATGACATCCCCGGCCGGCGTCGGCGTCATCATGCGGACGGCTGGCAGGTCGGTCGCCCAGCGCGACACCGTGTACCCGGGCGGTGCGCGCAACTGGCGCGCAACCAAGTCCTCCGAAGGCGCTTCGATACCTTGATCCCGCAGCATCCGCCACAGCATCGCGCGATCGGAAAGCGCCACACCGCCCCCCCACACGAGGTAGACGAAGTACACCAGCGCCGCCGCAGCCAATCCGACCGAGGCGTAGACGAGATAGCGCACCGGGCGCGAACGGAGGACTGCCATACGGTGGATTATCACCTTAAACTCGGCCGATGAACGCCCCCCTCGCCCGCGCGGCCACCCTCACCCTCCTCTTGATCGCCGCGCTGTCACTGCCGGCCCATGCGACCGGCAACGCCAACGGCAAGGGCATCCCGGGCGATGCAGACCAACGCTTCGCCCAGCTCGAGACCCTGCTGCCGACCCCGGGCACCACCCGCAGCGCTTCGGGCGCCCCGGGACCTGCCTACTGGCAGCAGCGTGCCGACTACCGCATCAAGGCGCGGCTCGACGAGAAACGGCACCGGATCACCGCCTCGCAATCGATCACCTACACCAACCGCTCCCCCGACACGCTGCGCTATCTTTGGCTGCAGCTCGACCAGAACATCTTCAAGGACGGCTCCATCGCACGGGCGAGCGAGGTCGCCGCCAACTCGGGCACCCGCCGTGACAGCGTCGCTGCCGGCGACAACCTCAGCTTCGCCGCGATGCGCCGCCACCAGGCGTTCGAGGACCGCGAGTACGGCTACGAGATGAGCCCGGTGAAGGACAGCTCGGGCCGCACGCTCGCGACCACGCTCAACGACACGATGCTGCGCATCGACCTGCCGCAGCCGCTGCGCCCCGGGCAGACGATCCAGCTGTCCTTCGATTTCGCCTTCAACATCGTCGATGAGGCCGCGGTCGGCGCGCGCAGCGGTTTCGAGCATTTCCCGAAGAACGACACCTACCAGCACTTCCTCGCCCAGTGGTTCCCCCGCCTCGCGGCCTACACCGACTACACGGGCTGGCAACACAAGCAGTTCCTCGGGCGCGGCGAGTTCACGCTCGAGTTCGGCGACTACGAGGTCGAGTTGACCGTGCCGGCGGACCACATCGTCGCCTCGACCGGGGTCCTGCAGAACCCCGAGGCGGTCCTCACGCCGGCGCAGCGTTCCCGCCTCAAGCAGGCGGAGACCGCGGACAAGCCCGTGTTCATCGTCACCCCCGCGGAGGCGTTGGAGAACGAGAAAGCCGGCACCGACGCGATGCGCACCTGGCGCTTCAAGGCCGAGAACGTCCGCGACTTCGCGTGGGCGAGCTCCCGGAAATACATCTGGGACGCGATGGGCTATCGCCAGAAGGACGCCGCACGGCCGTTCGTGATGGCGATGTCGTTCTACCCCAACGAGGGCGAGCCCATCTGGTCGAAGTACTCGACCGAATCCGTGGTGCACACCATGGAGGTCTATTCGCGCTATTCCTTCGCCTATCCGTACCCGGTCGCCATCTCGGTCAACAGCTGGGAACGCGGCGGCATGGAATACCCGATGATCACCTTCAACGGCTACCGGCCGACGCCGGACGAGAAGAGCGGCAAGGTCACGTATTCGCGCAGCACGAAGTACGGGCTGATCGGCGTCATCATCCACGAGGTCGGGCACATCTATTTCCCGATGATCGTCAACAGCGACGAGCGCCAATGGACCTGGATGGACGAAGGGCTCAACACCTTCCTCGAATACCTCGCCGAGATCGAGTGGGATGCGCGCTACCCGGCGTTCGGCGACCACACCAACGTGCTCGCCGACATCCCCGACTACATGCGCTCGGCCAACCAGGTGCCGATCATGACCAACTCGGAGTCGATCGTGCAGTTCGGCCCGAACGCCTACAGCAAGCCCGCCGCCGCGCTCGCGGTGCTCCGCGAGCTGGTCATGGGACGCGAGCTCTTCGACCATGCCTTCCGCGAATACGCCAACCGCTGGAAGTTCAAGCGCCCGACGCCGGCCGATTTCTTCCGCACCATGGAAGACGCCTCCGCGGTCGACCTCGACTGGTTCTGGCGCGGCTGGTTCTATGGCACCGACCACGTCGACATCGCCGTGGGCGAGATCCGCGAGTACCAGGTGTCGAGCCAAGACCCGGACATCGAGTTCCCCTTGAACCGACAGGCTTGGGACGATCGGTATCCGCCGTCGGAGACGGCCGCGCGAGATGCAGCGGAAGGCCGGCGCACGCGCGTCGAGCGCCGTCCGCACCTCAAGGACTTCTACGACGAGAACGACCGCTTCGTGCCCACCAACAAGGACCGCAACGATTACCGGGACTTCCGCGCAAAGCTCAAGCCCTGGGAGCTCGCGACCTTCGACCGCGCCGTGAAGGCCGGCGAGTACGTCTACTTCGTCGATTTCCGCAACGTGGGCGGACTCGTGTCGCCGTTGCCGCTGCGGCTGACCTTCGCGGACGGCTCGACCCGCGAGGTGGTCATCCCGGCCGAGGTCTGGCGCTACAACGCCCTTGAGGTCACCAAGCTCTTCATCGAAAAGCAGCGTCTGGTCAGCGTCGAGTTCGATCCGCGCCACCTCACCGCCGACGCGAACCTGCGCGACAACGCCATGCCCAGGCGCGTGGCCCCGAGCCGAATCGAGCTCTTCCGTGGCCGGGACTCCGGCCGCAACCAGATGCTGGACGCGCTCGCGGAACTCAAGTCCGACGACAAGAAAGGCGGGCCCAAGGCGGACGGCACGCCGCTGCCCTTGGCTCCGACCGGCGCCGCCGCAGCCACGGCACCGGCCGCGCCCACCCCGCCCGCCCCCACCCCGCCCGCCCCTTGACCGGCCCGCGCGCCACCTCCGAGCGGCAGACACGCCGGTCACTGCTCGCCGGGCTCGGCTCGCTGTCGGTCCTCGCTATCCTCGCTGTGGGGTCCCCCGCCGCGCGCGCCCATCGCGCGCGGGTCTCGCTGACACGCATGATCCCGAACCGGGATGCGGGCACCTGGGAGTTCATCACGACCTTGCATCTGCATGACGCGGAGGTCTCGATCGCGGCACTGACCGGCGAAGCCTCTGCCTCCGCGACTTCACCCGCCGGACAAGCACGGTTGATGCTGGAGCTCGAACGGACCCTGACCTGGTCCGCCCCGGACGGCCAGGTGCTGCGTCTCGCGGCCGAAGGGGCGGAGATCCTCGGCAACGACCTCGCCCTCTACCAGTCGCTGCCTGCGCCGCGGCAGGCCGGCGCTTATTCCGTCGAGGGGCGTTTCCTGCATGCGGTGTACGGCGGCATGGTGAACACCGTGCAGTGGGACGGCGTGCGCCCTTCACGCATCGAACGCCTGACGGCGACACGACCGCGCGCATCCTTCGAGTGGTCACCGGACCCGGTAGTGGGGTCCAAGGCGGGTTGAGCGCGGCGGCGCTCAGCGCAACCGCGCGACGATCCGTTGCGCGAGCCGTGAGATCAGCAGGTTTCCGGCGTTGTCGGGCGAGTAGTCGATCTGCGGCATGTCGTCGACCGTGATCGCGATCGCGATGACACCCTGCGGCGTCCACACCAAGCCGACGTCGCTGCGCAGGGCATCCAGAGACCCGGACTTGCTCGCGACCTTGAGGTCGCCCAGCTGACGGCCGATGCCGTCCTTGTATTGCTGGCGCTCGAGGATGCCGACGAGATCGCGCGAGGCGGCCTCGTCCACCACCTTGCCGGCGGCGAGCAGCCCGAGCAGCCGGGTCATCTCGCGGGGTGTCGAGGATCCGATGCCGAAACGCCGGTTCTCCTCGATCATCCCGGCGCGGCTCCAGCCGGTGGCCGCCTTGAGCTGTGTGCCGTCGCCGCGGATCTTGCGCATCGAACGGGTGGCCTCGAGGCCGAGTCGGTCGAGGTGGTCGTTGACCGCGTCGGCGCCGATGCGGTCGAGGATGAGGTTCGTGGCGGTGTTGTCGCTCACCACGATCATCAAGGTCATCGCATCGCGCAGGGAGACGGTCTCGCCCGCGGTGAAGTCCGACAACACGCCCGAGCCCGAGACCTTGGCGTCCGCGGCGATCGTCAACCGCTCGTCCCAGCGCGCCTTGCCCGCGGCGACACGCTCCGAGAGCGCACAGGCGATCGGCAGCTTGATCGTGCTCGCCGTGCGCACCCGCCGGTCCGGATCGAGGCCGACCTCGGCGCCCGTGTCGAGGTTGCGGGCGTGCAGCGCGACCGTACCGGGGAAACCCGCGACGAGGGCGCGCAACTCCGTTTCCAGCGAGGGGTCCGCGTCAGCGGCGTGCGCGACACCGGCGAGCGGCGCCGCGGCGAACAACGCGAGGAGAAGCGCGATCGACCTGCCCATGGGATGCTCCTGCGCAGATGAGCCCTGCGGGTTCCGCGACGGGATGGATGTGGAGGCTGGGGTCGGAATCGAACCGGCGTACACGGCTTTGCAGGCCGCTGCATGACCACTCTGCCACCCAGCCTTGGGCCACCTGCCGCGGAAGAAAAAAAACCCCGGCGGCTGTCGCCACCGGGGCTTCCGGACGAATCTGGAGCGGGAAACGAGACTCGAACTCGCGACCCCGACCTTGGCAAGGTCGTGCTCTACCAACTGAGCTATTCCCGCCCGGGACAGAACCGTAATTGTAGGGTCGACCGGCGCCGAATTCAAGACGAGCGGGCGCGCAGGTCCGGCCATGCCGCCCGGAGGTGCTCCCAGCCCGAGACAAGCGTGAACACCGCCGCGATGACCGTGAGGGCGACGCCGACCTGATAGGTCGGCAGGAACCAGACGTCCCAACGGATGAGCATCATGGACAAGCCGACGATCTGCAGGATGGTCTTGATCTTGCCGAGGTTGGAGACCGCCACCTTGCGCCGCGCACCGAGCTCGGCCATCCATTCACGCAGCGCGGAGATCGCGATCTCGCGACCGATGATCACGATCGCGGGCAGGACGACGATGAGCCGCGGATCCTTGCTGACGAGCAGCACCAACGCGGTGGCGACGATGAGTTTGTCGGCGACCGGGTCGAGGAAGGCCCCGAGCTTCGAGGTCTGGCCGTACTTGCGGGCGAAATAGCCGTCGAGCGTGTCGGTGATGCCGGCGATGGCGAACAACGCACCTGCCGCCGGGTCCGACCAGTGGTACGGCAGATGGAACAACAGCACCACCAGCGGGATCGAGACGATCCGCATCCAGGTCAGCGTATTAGGGATGTTCCAGTACATGCGTCACTCGCCGGGATGGAGCGCATCATAAAGGTTTTGGGCAAGCGTCGGTCCGATTCCGGGTGCCGCCTCGAGGTCCGCGCGCCCGGCGCGCATGACCCCCTGCAGTCCACCGAAGTGCTGCAGCAGCGCCCGGCGCTTGGCCGGTCCCATCCCCGGCACCGTCTCGAGCACCGATTCGTTGAACCGCCGCGCCCGGCGCCGTCGATGCCCGGTGATCGCGAAACGGTGCGCCTCATCACGCAACCGCTGCAGCAGCTTGAGCGCAGGCGACTGCGCGCCCGGGACGATCGGCGGCGAATCCGCGCCCGCCCGGTGCAAGCGCTCCTGACCCGCCCGGCGATCGGGCCCCTTCGAGATGCCGAGCAAGGGCAAGTCGCCGAAGCCGAGCGGTGCGAGGACCTCCGCGACCCCGGCGATCTGGGCGGGTCCGCCATCGATGACGAGCAGCTCGGGCGGCGGCGTCTCGCCGGCCTGCACCCTGGCGTATCGACGGGTCAACGCCTGCCGCAAGGCGGCGTAATCGTCGCCTGGCGTGATGCCCGTGATGTTGAACCGCCGATAGTCTTTCTTGAGGGGGCCTTCGGGGCCGAACACGACACAGGAGGCCATCGTGCCCTCCCCCTGCGTATGGCTGATGTCGAAGCACTCCATGCGCGACGGCGGCTGCGCGAGCCCCAACACGCTCGCGAGGTCCGCGTAGAGGTCGGACCAGCCCTCGCGACGTGCCAAGCGCATGCGCAGCGCCTCGGTCGCGTTCTCCCGCGTCATCTCCGCCCAGCGCGCGGCAAGACCGCGTTGCGCGCGGCGTACCCGCACCGCATGCCCGGCCTGCGCCGTCAGCGCTTCCGCCAACGCCGCGGCGTCATCGAGCGGCAGCGCCGAGTAGATCTCGGGCGGCGGGGCCTGCAGCGCGTAGTACTGCATCAGGAACGACGACAGGACTTCGGCAGGCTCCGCGAACCCCGCCTTGGGGAAGAAGTGCGTGGTGCCGAGGCTGCGACCGCCCCGCACCGGCATGACGCCGATCGCGTACTCGCCGGGCTCGCCGGCGACCGCGAACACGTCCGCGTCGCGCTCGTCGTCCGCGGCCACCACCTGCTGGGCCTGCAGTGCCTGGATCGCGGCGATCTGGTCACGCAGCACGGCGGCGGTCTCGAACTCGAGCCGTTGCGAGGCCGCCTCCATGCGCTCGGCGATGTCGCGCTGCACCGCGTCGTTGCGGCCTTCGAGCACGCGCACCGCGGAGTCCACGTCACGGGCGTACTCCTCGGCCGCGACCAACCCCACACACGGCGCAGAGCACCGTCCGATCTGGTGCTGCAGGCACGGCCTGCTGCGATGCGCGAAGTAGCTGTCCCGGCAGTTGCGGATCCGGAAGACCTTCTGCAGGTGATGCAGGGTCTCCTGCACCGCACCCGCGTTCGGATACGGCCCGAAGTAGCGCCCCGGCAGGTTGCGCGCGCCGCGGTACACCACGAGGCGCGGGAACGCATGCCCGGATGCCAGCCACAGGTACGGGAAAGTCTTGTCGTCCCGCATGAGCACGTTGTAGCGCGGCCGGTGCGCCTTGATGAGGTTGTGCTCGAGCAGCAGCGCCTCGGTCTCCGACCGCGTGACGGTGACCTCCATCGAGGCGATCTGCGAGACGAGGGCCTGCACCTTGGGGATGACGTTCGCCGGCGTGAAGTAGCTGCCGACACGGTCGCGCAGGCTCTTGGCCTTGCCGACGTAGAGGATCGCGCCATCCGCGGCGAACATCCGGTACACGCCCGGCCGTCGCGGCAAGCTGCCGACGAACTCGCGGGCGTCGAAACGCGGCGCCGGCGAAGGACTGTGCGGGTCGGTGGTCATCCGCGCATCATCGCACCGCCGTCGCGGCGGCCACGGCGAGGCTGCGGGCGCGCTCCAGCACCTCGCGGAACATCTCCGGCGTGAGCCGGCGGGTCTGCGTGTTGTAGCGGCTGCAATGATAGGAATCGACGAGCCGGAAAGGCGCGACGCCGTCGCGCGACGGCGTGACCGCGTGCTCGGCACCGTGGGCGAAACGGCAGGCGGACCGCGCGACCCCTGCGGCATCGAGCACCGCGTCGTGCGCGATCCGCCCGAGCGCCACCACCACACGCGGCGACAACGCCGCGAGTTCCGCGACGAGGAAATCGTTGCAGGCGCGTGCCTCGGCAGGCGTCGGCTTGTTGGCGGGGGGCAGGCACTTCACGGCGTTGGTGATGCGCACGCCCGAGAGCCTCAGGCCATCGTCGCGGTGTTCCGAGACGCGCGAACTCGCGACGCCCAAGGCATGCAGCGTCTCATAGAGCAGGACCCCGGCGTGGTCGCCCGTGAACGGACGTCCGGTTCGGTTCGCGCCATGCAACCCGGGGGCGAGACCGACGATCAGCCACGCAGGCGCCGGATCGCCGAATGCCGGCACAGGCGCGGCGTGATAACCGGGGTATCGGCGCGCCGAGGCCTCGCGGCACTCGACCAGTCGCGCGCAGCGGCGGCAGGACGGGTCGAAGGCCGTCATGGGAACCCCGTCAATCCGCCATGTGGCGGATGATCGCGTCACCGAACCCCGAGCAGCTCATGAGCTTCGCCCCGGGGATCAACTGCTGCATCGCCTCCTCGACGTTGCGGCGCGCCGCAAGCTCGCGCTTGCTCGCCCGGATGGCCTCGCGCAGCCGCGCCAGGTCATAGGTGAGCTCCTTGGCCGCGATCGTGTTGGCGACCCCTTTGATGATGAGGTCGGCCGCCTCGGTCCACTTGAGGTAGCGCAGCATCATCTCGGCCGAGAGGATGATGGAACCGGGGTTCACGCGGTCCTTGCCGGCGAAGCCCGGCGCCGTGCCGTGCGTCGCCTCGAACACCGCGAGACCGTGACCGATGTTGCCGCCCGGCGCGATGCCGATGCCGCCCACCTGCGCAGCGAGCGCATCCGAGATGTAGTCGCCGTTGAGGTTGAGCGTGGCGATGACGTCGTACTCCTCCGGCCGCAGCAGCACCTGCTGCAGGAAATTGTCGGCGATCACGTCCTTGATCACGATGTCCTTGCCGGTGACGGGGTTGCGGAACGTCATCCACGGGCCGCCGCCGAGCTCCGTCGCGCCGAACTCGTCCTTCGCCAACTGGTACCCCCAGTTGCGGAACGCCCCCTCGGTGTACTTCATGATGTTGCCCTTGTGCACGAGCGTCACGGACACGCGGTCGTTCTCGATCGCGTACTGGATCGCCATGCGGATGAGGCGCTGGCTGCCCTCTTTCGAGACCGGCTTGATGCCGATGCCGGAGCTCGCGGGGAAGCGGATGCCGCGAGCGTGCAGCTCGGACTGCAGGAAGTGGATCAGGCGCTGCACCTCCTGCGATCCCGCGGCGTACTCGATGCCCGCGTAGATGTCCTCGGTGTTCTCGCGGAACACCACCATGTCGGTCAGCGAGGCATCCTGCATGGGCGTCGCGACACCCGGGAAGTAGCGGATCGGCCGCACGCAGGCGTAGAGGTCGAGCGTCTGGCGCATCACGACGTTGAGCGAGCGGATCCCGCCGCCCACCGGAGTGCCGAGCGGGCCTTTGATGGAGACCACGAACTCGCGCAACGCATGCAGCGATTCGTCAGGGAACCACGTGCCGCAGACCCGGTTGGCCTTCTCGCCGGCGAGGATCTCCATCCACTCGATGCGCCGGGTGCCGCCGTACGCGCGCTCGACGGCCGCGTCGACCACCTTGCGCATGACCGGCGTGATGTCGATGCCGATGCCGTCCCCTTCGATGAACGGGATGATCGGCCGGTCCGGCACGTTGAGGCTGCCGTCCGCGTTGACGGTGATGGCGGCGCCCTGCGTGGGCACCTGGATGTGTTCGTAGCGCATGTCCGCGGCCTCCGGCCGTGTCCCGAAGGCCGCGGATTCTACACGACGAGGACGGGACCACGCCCCCGCGCCGACGCCCTGCCGGCCGCAGGAGCGCGCTCCATCAGCCTGCCGTGAACTGCTCTTCCTCGGTCGAGCCCTTCATGGCAGTGACGGAGGACTGTCCGCCGGTGACCGTCTGGGTCACATCGTCGAAGTAACCCGCACCGACCTCGCGCTGATGCTTGGTGGCCGTGTAGCCGTCCTTCTCGGAGTCGAACTCCGCCTGCTGCAGCGCGACATAGGCCGACATCTGCGATTCCTTGTAGCCCTTGGCGAGGGTGAACATGGAATAGTTGAGCGCGTGGAAGCCCGCCAGCGTGATGAACTGGAACTTGTAGCCCATCGCGCCGAGCTCGCGCTGGAACTTGGCGATGGTCGCGTCGTCGAGCTTCTTCTTCCAGTTGAAGGACGGCGAGCAGTTGTAGGCGAGCAGCTTGCCCGGGAACTCGCGGTGGATCGCCTCGGCGAAGTGCTTGGCCTCCTTGAGATCGGGCGTTCCCGTCTCGCACCAGAGCAGGTCGGCGTACGGTGCGTAGGCGAGACCGCGGGAGATCGCCTGGGGCAGCCCCGCCTTCACGTAGAAGAACCCCTCGTTGGTACGGCCCTTCGCCGTATCGACGAACGGCCGGTCGCGCTCATCCACGTCCGCCGTCAGCAGGTTCGCGCTCTCGGCGTCGGTACGCGCGATCAGCACCGTCGGCACGTCGCAGACGTCGGCTGCGAGGCGCGCCGCCACGAGCTTGCTCACGGCCTCCTGTGTCGGGACAAGCACCTTGCCGCCCATATGGCCGCACTTCTTGGCCGAGGACAGCTGGTCCTCGAAATGCACGCCCGCCGCGCCCGCCTCGATCATGCCCTTCATGAGCTCGAAGGCGTTCAGCACGCCGCCGAACCCGGCCTCGGCGTCGGCCACGATCGGCTGAAGCCAGTCGATGGACGCGTCGCCCTCGGCGTGGTGCAGTTGGTCCGCGCGCATCAGGGTGGAATTGATCCGCTGCGCGACCTTCGGCACCGAATTCGCGGGATACAGCGACTGGTCGGGATACATCTCGCCCGACAGGTTGGCGTCACCCGCCACCTGCCATCCGGAGAGATAGATCGCCTTCAGTCCGGCCCGGACCTGCTGCATCGCTTGGTTGCCGGTGAGCGCGCCCAAGGCGTTGACGAACGGCATGGTCCCCATGTGCCGCCACAGTTTTTCGGCACCGAGCCGCGCCAGCGAGTGCTCGATGTGGACGGTGCCGCGCAAGCGCACGACATCGGCTGCGGTGTAACCGCGTCGGACGCCCGCCCAACGCGGGTTGTCGTTCCAGTCACGGGTCAGTTGCTCGGCGTTGCGAAGGCTCATGGGTGCATCCTGCGGTGGGTCGGAAGGGGGTCAGAAAGCGGGCGCGCCGGGCTCAGTCAAGGGCGCGGTATGCGGGCACGGTGAGGAAGGACTCGAACTTCGCCGCCGTCGTGATGCGGTCGAGCAAGCCGGCCGCGGCATCGAAGTGCCCGACGCGGTAGACGTCCTCGCCCAGCGCACCGCGGAGACGGGTCTGCTCATCCGCGAGGATCTCTCGGAACAGCGTCGGCGTGACCTTGCGGCCGTCCTCCAGCACGCCACCCGGATGCCGGATCCACTGCCAGACCTGCGCCCGCGAGATCTCCGCGGTGGCGGCGTCCTCCATCAGGTGATTGATGGGCACGCAGCCGTTGCCCGAGATCCAGGCGGCCATGTACTGCAGCGCGACGCTGACGTTGTTGCGCAGCCCCGCTTCGGTGATGTCGCCCTCGGGGATCCGCAGCAGATCTGCAGCGCTCACCTCGACGTCCTCTCGCAGGCGATGCAACTGGTTCGGCGTCGGCATCACCCGGTCGAACACCTCCATCGCGATGGGCACCAACGCCGGATGGGCGACCCAAGTGCCGTCGTGACCGTCGCCCGCCTCGCGCTCCTTGTCGGCGCGGACCTTCGCCAGCGCCGCCGCGTTCGCCTCGGGGTCGTTCTTGATCGGGATCTGCGCGGCCATACCGCCCATCGCGAACGCGCCGCGCCGATGGCAGGTGCGGATGCAGAGCAGCGAGTACGAGCGCAGGAAGTGCGACGTCATCGTCACCCGGCTCCGGTCGGGCAGCAGATAGTCAGGCCGCGACGAGAATTTCTTGATGAAGCTGAAGATGTAGTCCCAACGGCCGCAGTTCAGCCCGACGATGTGGTCGCGCAGCTCGAAGAGGATCTCGTCCATCTCGAACGCGGCGAGTATGGTCTCGATGAGCACCGTGCACTTGATGGTGCCGTGCGCCAGACCCAAGCGCCGCTCGGCGAAATCGAAGACCTCCGCCCAGAGCCGGGCCTCGCGGTGGCTCTCGAGCTTCGGCAGGTAGAAATACGGCCCCGTGCCCCGCGCGGCGAGTTCGGCGTGGTTGTGGAACAGGTACAGGCCGAAATCGACAAGCGCGCCGGGCACGCCCCCGGCCTCGCTGACGAGGTGCTTCTCCTCGAGATGCCAGCCGCGTGGCCGGACGATGAGCACTGCGGGGTCGGCGACCAGCCGGTAGGCCTTGCCCTCGGGCGAGGTGAAATCGATCTGTCGCCGCACGGCGTCACGGAGATTGGCCTGGCCACGGATGACGTTGTCCCAGGACGGCGAGAGCGAATCCTCGCAATCCGCCATGAAGACCTTCGCGCCCGAGTTGAGCGCATTCACGATCATCTTCCGGTCGGTCGGGCCCGTGATCTCGACCCGTCGATCGAGGAGGTCCGCCGGGATCGGCCCCACCCGCCAATCGCCGGCGCGGACCGCCGCGGTCTCCGGCAGGAAATCCGGCAGCTCGCCCGCGTCGATGCGGGCCTGCCGGGCGTCGCGGACGCGCAGCAACTCACCCACGCGCGGGCCGAAGCGCGCGACGAGCTCACCCAGGAAGGCCAGGGAGGCATCGGTCAGGATGGCTTCGCCCTCGGGACGGGGCGCCATGTTCCGTGCAAGCGTCAACGAAGTCATGGTTGCAGCATACCTTTCGAAACGAGAGAATTTACACAACCGAAATTTCACACCGTCAATTTCACATGACCGGACTTCTCCGCCAAGGCCACTTCCTCGGCTCCCGACTCCGCAGCCTGCGACGGCGCAACGGCCTCACGCTCGAGGAGCTCTCTGCGCGCTGCGTCCAGCTGGACGCGGCGCTCGCGCCGTCGGTGAGTTACCTCAGCATGGTCGAGACCGGCAAACGCATCCCCTCGGCAGCGATGTTGGGGGTGCTGGCGACCGTGTTCGGCAAGTCGACCGACTGGTTCCTCGACCGCGAGTCCGTGGCCTCCTCCGTGGAGGAGCCGTCCCCCGCCGGACGCGGCCGCGGCGGGCTCCCGGTGATGCCGCTGGAACCGGGCTTCCTCTTCTCGCGGGAGTTGTTGCAGCTCGCGCTGCCCGAGCTCCTCGCCCAGACCGGCACCAGCGGCACGCAGTTCGCGCGGCTACTCGTCCGCGTCTGGCAAGAGACCCGACAGAACGACTTCCCGGACATCGAGCGTGCCGCTGAATCGGCGGGTCGTCGGCGGATGCCGCTCAGCCTGCCGGAGGTCCTCGAGATCGTCGCACAGACCGGCCTCACGATACGCTGGGCCGACGACGAGCGGTCCGCGGGCGCCCGCCTCCTGCGCGCGCGGTACGAGCCGCCCGGCACGGTCGTCATCAATTCCCGCCTCCAATCACAGGAAGAGCGCCTCAAGTACACGCTCGCGTATTTCATCGGCCACCGGATCCTGCACAACGGCGACGGCGCCGTCCCGCCGCACAGCGCGGTGGGGGGCGGCTTCGAGGATCCCGCGCGTCGCGGTGTCGCGGCGATGGCGCCGCGGGACGTGCTGCTGGCCTGGCGCGACTTCGAATGCAGCGCGTTCGCGGGGGCCCTGCTCTGCCCCCGCCAACCCTTCCGCCGGTTCCTCGTCCGGGAACGTCACGAACTCGCTGCCGGTGCGCGCCTCGGCATCACCCATGCGGTGATGATGCGTCGCATGACGGCCGTGTCCCCCTACAGGCATTGGCATTTCTTCGACGGCTACGAGCCCGGATACCTGCGTGCGGTCTACCGCGGCAACGGCATCCCCTTGCCCTGGGGCAACATGAGCGTCGTGCCCGACCCCTGCCCGAAATGGGCGGTGTTCCGCCTGCTGCGGGAGGGCACGACCGAGGGTGGGCCGATGCAACCCGTCTCGCAGATCTCGGTGATGCATGACGGCGTCGCACCGCGGCTCTACTGCTGCCATTCCCTTCGCGATCGCGACGCCGCAGGGACCTCGCACGTGCTCTCGGTCGGCATCGACCTTGCACCCGCCTTCGCGGCCCAAGGGCTGGACGCGACGGCCCTGGTGGCCGAGGTCGAGGAGGCCTGTCGTCGCGGCGGCGGACATGGCGCGATCCCGGAGGCTGCGGCCGAGGCGATCCGCACCGTCAGCCACGTGCTCAACATCGCCTGGGTCGGCCGCGCGGCTGACGCGCCGGCCAGCATCATCTGCCCGCGCAGCTCCGGCTGTCCGCGCCGCGAACCCTGCCCGACCTCGGTGCCGTGACGGGATCAGCGCGGGCGACGCGTCGTGCGACGCGGTGCTCCCGCGCGTTCCGCGATCAGCAGCGCGAGCTCCAGCGACTGTTCATAGTTGAGCCGCGGATCGACGGTCGAACGGTACGCACGCTGCAGGTCCGCATCGGTGAGGCCGCGTGCGCCACCGGTGCACTCGGTCACGTCCTCACCCGTCAGCTCCACGTGGACGCCGCCGAGATGTGATCCCATCGACTGATGGACGCGGAACGCGAGCTCTACCTCGCGCAGGATGTTCTCGAACCGGCGGGTCTTGAGGCCGCCTTGTGCGCTCTCGGTGTTGCCGTGCATCGGATCGCAGATCCAGAGCACATCATGCCCCGTGGCGCGCACTGCCTCGATCGCGCGCGGCAGCGCGTCCTCGATATCCCGTGCGCCGAAGCGGTGGATGAGCGCGAGCCGCCCCGGGATGTTCCCGGGGTTGAGCGTGGTCACGAGCCGCTGCAGCCAGTCGGCATCCATCGCGGTCCCGACCTTCACGCCCACCGGGTTGGCGATGCCGCGGCAGTACTCGACATGCGCGCCGCCGATCTCGGCCGTCCGCATGCCGATCCACGGCATGTGCGTCGACAGGTTGTACCAACGCCCTTGTCGCGGGATGAACCTGGTCTGTGCCTGTTCGTAGTGCAGCACCAGCGCCTCGTGGCTGGTGTAGAAGTCCGTTCGCAGCGACTGGTGGACTTCCTTGGCGCTGATGGTCTCGAAGAACTCGAGCCCGTCAGCGACCGACGCGACGATCCGCTCGTATTCGACCTTGAAGGGCGAGTGGCCGACGAATCCGAGATCCCAGTACTCGGGATGGTGCAGGTCCGCGAAACCGCCGTCGATCAGCGCCCGGATGAAGTTGAGGGTGAGCGCGGCGCGCTCATAACCGCGCAACAGCAGCTGGGGATCCGGCTCGCGGGCCTCCGGCGTGAAATCGGGCCGGTTGACGATGGCGCCGCGGTATGAGGGCAGCGTGATGCCGTCACGCGTCTCGGTGTCGGCCGACCGGGGCTTGGCGTACTGGCCGGCCATGCGGCCCACGCGGATGATCGGCCGCTTCAGGCCGTGGACCAGCACCAGGCTCATCTGCAGCAGGATCTTCAGGCGCTGCGCGATGCTGCCCGACTCGCAATCCTCGAAACTCTCGGCACAGTCGCCACCCTGCAACAAGAAACGCTCGCCGCGCTGCGCCGCCGCGAACTCCTCGCGCAGGCGCTCGACCTCCCAGGACACCACGACCGGCGGCAGCCGCGAGAGCTGCGCCACGGCGGCGTCGAGCGCCGCACGGTCTCGATAGGCGGGTTGCTGGCGCGCCGGGAAGGCTTGCCAGGACTCGGGGCGCCAAGCATCGGCGCTCAAATCGTTCGGGGTGTCCACGCCGGTCATTCTAGCGCCCCGCCTTCGCCTCCGCCTTCGCCTCCGCCCACAACGCCTCCCAGGCATCGAGGTCGAATGCGCCGAGCTCGCGCCCTTGCCGCTGCGCCAGTCCCTCCATGCGAGCGAACCGCGTCTCGAACTTCGCGTTGCTGGCCCGCAGCGCCGCCTCGGGGTCGAGACCGAGGTGACGCGCCCAGCTCGCGATCGCGAACAGCAGGTCGCCGAGCTCTTCTTCCTGACGCTCACGCGGCTCTTGGTCGCGCAAGGTCTCCTCGAATTCGCCGAGTTCCTCGTCGACCTTGGCGCGGACGCCCACGACGTCCGGCCAGTCGAAGCCGACCCTCGCCGCCCGTTTGGAGAGCTTGGTGGCGCGGGTCAATGCCGGCAGCGCGCGCGCGACACCCGCCAAGGTGCCGCTCTGGCCTTCGGCCGCCCGCTCCGCGGCCTTGTGCGCCTCCCAAGCCACCGTCTGCTCGGCCGCAGAGAGCGCCGTAGGCTGCCCGAACACGTGCGGGTGACGGCGCTCGAGCTTGTCGGCGATCGCGGTCGCGACGGCATCGAAATCGAAATCGCCCTGTTCTTCGGCGATGCGCGCGAGGAACACGACCTGGAACAGCAGGTCGCCGAGTTCATCGCGGATCGCGGGCGCCCGCCCGAGCGCCACCGCCTCCGCCAGTTCATGCGCCTCCTCGAGCGTGTGCGGGACGATGCTCGCCATGTCCTGGGCGCGATCCCACTCGCAACCGCCCTGCGGGTCGCGCAGCCGGCGCATGACCCCGAGCAGCCGCTGCATCGCCGCGCTCACGCCGCCCACTCCTCGCCGCACAGCAGCCGATAGAGCGTGTAGAGCATCCCGGCCGTCGCGCCCCATATGTGATGGGGACCGAACGGCATGTCGATGAACTCCACCGACCTCCCGGCGAACTCCCTCACACGCGGCACATGGTTCGCCGGGTCGAGCAGGTAGGCGAGCGGGACCTCGAAGGCTTCGGCGACTTCGGTCGGGTCGGGCCGCAAGTGGAATCCGGGCTCGATGAAGGACACCACCGGCGTGACTCGATAGCCCGAGACCGGGATCAGGTGATCGGGCAGGTAGCCGACGATGGTCACAAAGCACCGATCGAGACCGATCTCCTCTTCGGTCTCACGCAGCGCGGTCGCGACGACATCGACGTCACCCGCCTCGAGGCGCCCCCCCGGAAAACTGATCTGGCCCGCGTGATGGGGCAGATCCGCCGCGCGTCGGGTGAGGAGCACGCTCAATCCGTCGGGCCGGTCGACGATCGGCACCAGGACTGCCGCCGGGACGGCTGGACGCGACATCAGGTCGATTTGGGCCAGAGGGCGCTCGGTCGCGGTGGTCTGGCGGCGCCAATCCCTCAAGGGGCGCTCGGAGGGTGTCGGGATCACGCGCCGGCTGATGAGGTCGCGGAGGGCGTCCCGATGCAGCACGGCAGGTGGAGTGGCGCTCAAGACGGTGTCCGGTGACTGGGATCGAAGGGCGAAAGCCCGGGTGCGGTACAATGCGATGTTACACCGAGACCCGCAGCCCCCGCATGCAGATCGACCCCCTCCTTGCCCTTTCGCCCGTCGACGGCCGCTACGCGCGCAGCACGGAACCCTTGCGCGCGCAGCTCTCGGAATCGGCGCTGATCCGGGCCCGCATCCGGATCGAGGCGGCCTGGGTGTTGGCGCTGTCGCGGTCGCGTCCCGCAGGGCTCCCCGCCGCCGACGGCATGCCCCCGACCGTGCTCGCCGTCGCCCGGGAACTCGCCACCGAACCGCCAGCGACCGCCGCGGAGGCCGTCAAGGCCGTCGAGCAACGCACCAACCACGATGTGAAGGCGGTCGAGTACTACGTCCGCGAGCAGCTCGCCTCGGCGGGCGCCTCGCCGGCCGCGCTCGAACTCGTGCATTTCGGCTGCACCTCCGAGGACATCAACAACCTCGCCTACGCCCTGATGCTCGAGGGCGCTCGCCGCGAGATGCTCACGGTCGCCCGCGAGATCGTCTCGCAGCTCGGATCGCTCGCCCGCGAGCATGCGTCGCTCGGCATGCTGTCGCGCACGCACGGACAGACCGCGAGCCCGACCACGCTCGGCAAGGAGTTCGCGAACGTCGCCGCGCGTCTGGCGCGTGCGGAGCGGCGCTGGGATGCCGTGGCCGCCCGCGGCAAATGGAACGGTGCTGTCGGCAACTTCAACGCGCACGTGGCGGCCGCACCGGGCGCCGACTGGCCGGCGATCGCCCGGGAGTTCGTGACCGGACTCGGCCTCGAGTACGCCCCCGCCACCACCCAGATCGAGCCGCACGATTGGATCGGCGAGTACTGCGACGCGCTCGCCGCCTTCAATGTGGTGCTCATCGATTTCGCGCGCGATTGCTGGGGCTACATCAGCCTCGGCTACCTGAAGCAGCGGGCGATCGCGGGTGAGGTGGGCTCTTCCACCATGCCGCACAAGGTCAACCCCATCGACTTCGAGAACGCCGAAGGCAACCTGGGCGTGGCCAATGCGCTGCTTCGGCACTTTTCGGAGAAGCTGCCCGTGTCGCGCTGGCAGCGCGACCTCACCGACTCCACCGTGCTGCGCAACCTCGGCGTCGCGCTCGGCCACTCCCTGATCGCTTGGCGGGCCCTGCAGCGCGGCCTCGGCAAAGTAGCCCCGGATCCGCAGCGCATCGCCTCGGACCTCGATGAGGCCTGGGAAGTCCTGGGCGAGGCGGTGCAGACGGTGCTGCGCGCCGCCGGCGTGCCCGACGGCTACGAGTTGCTCAAGGATTTCACCCGCGGCCGCCGTATCGATGAGGCGCTCTACCGGGAGTTCGTCGCCTCGTTGCCTCTGCCGGCGACCGAGCGCTCGCGGCTGCAGTCGCTGCGACCGGCAGACTATCTCGGCCTGGCGGCCCGTCTCGCGACGGAGCCCGCGGGCGATCGCTGAGCTGCGGCCAGCCACCGCGCGGCCGAGGGTCCCGCACCCATGAAGGTCATCGTCGGCGTCTCAGGCGGCGTGGATTCCGCGGTCGCCGCCCTGCTGGCGCTGCGCGCGGGCCATCATGTCGAAGGCCTGTTCATGGCGAACTGGGACGCCGATGACGCCTATTGCACGATCGCGCAGGACTTCCAGGACGCGCTCGCCGTCTGCCGCGAACTCGGCATCCCGCTGCACAAGGCGGACTTCGCAGCCGAATATCGCGGTCAGGTCTTCGAGCACTTCCTCGCCGAGCACCGCGCGGGCCGCACGCCGAATCCCGACATCCTCTGCAACCGCGAGATCAAGTTCGGCGTCTGCTTGCGGCACGCCCGCCGCCTCGGCGCGGATCGCCTCGCGACCGGGCACTATGCGCGGCGTGTCGAGGGCCCCGAGGGACCGGAGCTCCACAAAGGTCTCGACCGCAACAAGGACCAGTCCTACTTCCTGCATGCGCTCTCCCGTGAACAGCTCGCGGCGGCGATGTTCCCCATCGGCGAGCTCGAGAAGCGCGAGGTGCGGCGCGTGGCGCGCGAGGCCGGGCTGCCGGTGCACGACAAGAAAGACAGCACCGGCATCTGTTTCATCGGCGAACGGCCGTTCCGGGAGTTCCTCGCCCAGCACCTCCCCGACTCGCCGGGCCCCATCGAGGACGCGGCGGGCACGGTGCTCGGGACCCATCGTGGCCTCGCCTTCCATACGCTGGGACAGCGCGGTGGTCTTGGCATCGGGGGGTTGCGTGACCGGGACGAGGCGCCGTGGTACGTCGCCCGCAAGGACGCCGCCCGCAACGCGCTGGTGGTGGTCCAGGACCGGGATCACCCGATGCTCCTCGGCCGGCATCTGCTCACGGCGCCCGCACATTGGTCGGCGCCCCCCCCAGACAGACCCTTCGCCGCCCACGCCAAGATCCGCTACCGACAGGCCGACCAGGCCTGCTCGGTGACGCCGCTCGCCGACGGGCGCTTGCAGCTCGATTTCGCCGAGGCGCAGCGTGCGATCACCCCGGGACAGTCCGCCGTGTTCTACGCCGGTGACCGCTGTCTGGGCGGCGCCGTCATCGAGTCGATATAATCGCGCCCGCCGCGCGGCTCCTGCGCGGTGCATTTCCGGGGGTTCTTGCACATGACCGACAGCTACTCGGCGCGCACCACGCTCAAGGTGGGCCCGCACTCGTACGACATCTGGAGCCTCGCGGCCCTGCCGCAGGACAAGGTCGCCCGCCTGCCCTTCTCGCTGAAGATCCTGCTCGAGAACCTGCTGCGCTTCGAGGACGGCGTGAACGTCACCCGCCGCGACATCGACGCCCTGCTCGACTGGGACGCCAAGGCGGCCCCGGAACACGAGATCTCCTTCACGCCTGCACGCGTCATCATGCAGGACTTCACCGGCGTGCCCTGCGTGGTCGACCTCGCCGCGATGCGCGAGGCCGTGGTGAAGCTCGGCGGCGATCCGCAGCGCGTGAACCCGCTCGCCCCGGCCGAACTCGTCATCGACCACTCCGTGCAGGTCGACAACTACGGCGCCGCCGACTCGCTCGACCGCAACACCCGCGTCGAGTTCGAACGCAACGGCGAGCGCTACGCCTTCCTGCGCTGGGGCCAGACCGCCTTCCGCAACTTCAAGGTCGTGCCGCCGAGCACCGGCATCGTCCACCAGGTCAACCTCGAGCACCTCGCACGCGTGGTGTTCGAGAACCGCGACGGCGAGCGGCCGCAGGCTTACCCCGATACCGTCGTCGGCACCGACTCGCACACCACCATGATCAACGGCCTCGGCGTGCTCGGCTGGGGCGTGGGCGGCATCGAGGCCGAAGCCGCGATGCTCGGCCAGCCCGTGTCGATGCTCATCCCGCAGGTGGTCGGATTCCGCCTCACGGGCCAGCTGCCGGCCGGTGCGACGGCGACCGACCTCGTGCTCACGATCACCGAGATCCTCCGCAAGAAAGGCGTGGTCGAGAAATTCGTCGAGTACTTCGGCGATGGCCTCGCGAGCCTGCCGCTCGCCGACCGCGCGACGATCGCCAACATGGCGCCCGAGTACGGCAGCACCTGCGGCATCTTCCCGATCGACGACGAGACGCTGCGCTACCTCGAACTCTCCGGCCGCTCCAAGGACCAGGTCGCGCTGGTCGAGGCCTACGCCAAGGCCCAGGGACTCTGGCGCCACGACGGCGCGCCGGCCGCAGACTACACCGACGTGCTGGAACTCGACCTCTCGACCGTGGTGCCCTCGCTGGCGGGTCCGAAGCGTCCGCAGGACCGCGTGCCGGTGACGGCGCTCAAGCAGGTCTACCGCAAGACCCTCGGCCAGATGTCCGAGGAGCGCCAGAAGAAGACCGGTGGGTCCGGCGTCGGGACGGTGGCCGCCGCCGGCGCGGACGGCGCCTTCGAGGTGCGCGACGGCGCCATGCTGATCGCGGCGATCACGAGCTGCACCAACACCTCCAATCCTTCGGTGATGATCGGGGCGGCCCTGCTCGCCCGCAACGCGGCGGCCAAGGGCCTCAAAGCGAAGCCCTGGGTCAAGACCAGCCTCTCGCCGGGATCCCGCGTCGTCACCGATTATTTGAAGAAGGCGCAGTTGCTCGATGACTACGAAGCCGTCGGCTTCTACGTCACCGGCTACGGCTGCATGACCTGCATCGGAAACTCGGGTCCGCTCAAGCCCGAGATCTCTGCCGCCGTGAAGGCGGGGGATGTGATCGCCGCCTCGGTGCTGTCGGGCAACCGCAACTTCGAAGGCCGCGTGCATCCCGAGGTGAAGATGAACTTCCTCGCCTCGCCGCCGCTCGTCGTCGCCTATGCGCTCGCCGGCACCGCCGACATCGACCTCTCCACCGAGGCGCTCGGCGTGGGCAAGGACGGGCAGCCGGTGTTCCTGAAGGACATCTGGCCCTCGCCGAAGGAAGTCGCGGACACGGTCCGCGCCGCCATCGATTCGGACATGTTCCGCACGAGCTACGGCGACGTCTTCGCAGGCGATGCGCACTGGCAGTCCATCGCGATCCCGGCCGGCAAACTCTACGCCTGGGATCCCGGTTCCACCTACGTGCGCAACCCGCCCTACTTCGACGGCATGGCCCGCACGCCCGGCGCGGTCAAGCCGATCGCGGGCGCCCGCGTCCTTGCGCTGCTCGGCGACTCGGTCACCACCGACCACATCTCGCCGGCCGGCGACATCGCGCGGGGCAGCCCGGCCGCGAAGTACCTCGAGTCGCACGGCGTGCAAAAAGCCGACTTCAACTCCTACGGCGCGCGCCGCGGCAACCACGAAGTCATGATGCGCGGCACTTTCGCCAACATCCGCCTTCGCAACCAGCTCGCGCCGGGCACCGAGGGCGGCGTCACCGTGCACATCCCGACCGGCGAGCAGCTCTCGATCTACGACGCCTCGATGCGTTATCAGGCCGAAGGCACGCCGCTCGTCGTGCTCGCCGGCAAGGAATACGGCACCGGCTCCTCGCGTGACTGGGCCGCCAAGGGGACGATGCTGCTCGGTGTGAAGGCCGTCATCGCCGAGAGCTTCGAGCGCATCCACCGCTCCAACCTCATCGGCATGGGGGTACTGCCCTGTCAGTTCGCGCCCGGTCAGAGCGCCCAGTCGCTGGGGCTCACCGGACGCGAGGTGTTCGATTTCGGCGATCTGCAAGACGCCGCCGCGCGCACCGTCAAGGTCACGGCGCGCCCCGATGACGGCCGTGCGCCGATCGAGTTCGAGGTGCGGGTCCGCATCGACACCCCGAAGGAGCGCGAGTACTACCGTCACGGTGGCATCCTTCAGTACGTGCTGCGTCAGCTCGCAGCCGCCTGATGGCAGGGGGCGTGCGCGGATGATCGATCCGGATCCGCCGCCGCGCCCCTTCCTGCCGCGCCTGGTCGTCTTCGACCTCGACGGCACGATCACCCGTCGCGATACGCTCGCAGGTTACGTCTTCGGCTTCGCGCGCCGCCATCCCGGGCGCCTGCTGCGGTACCTTGGCGTGTTGCCGATGCTGGTCCGATTTGCCCTCGGTCTAGCCGACCACGGCGCGCTCAAGGGCGCCCTCATCCGCAGCGTCATGGGAGACGCGAGCCGCGACGACGTCGGCGCATGGACGGCGCGATGGGTGCCCATCCTGTTGCGCAAGGGTGTATTCCGGGACGCGATGGCCGCCATCGAGCACCACCGCGCAGCCGGCGAGCACCTCGTGCTGATGACGGCGACAGTCGACCTGTACGTGCCGGCGCTCGCGGCAGCGCTCGGCTTCGATGAACACCTCTGCTCCCACGTGGGCTGGGATGGCGACCGTCTGGACGGTCGACTCGTCACGGCCAACGTCCGGGGCGAGGAAAAAGCGCGTCAGCTGCGCATGCTTGCCGCCCGCTTCCCCGGACGGCGTATCATGGGGTACGGCAATTCACGCCCCGACCTGCCACACCTGAGGCTCGTCGACCAAGCGGTGTTGGTGAACCCTCCGCCGCGGCTTCGGGCCGCGGCCTCAGACCTTCCTGTCGAGTTCAAGTATTGGCTCTAAGAGGTTGATTCGAAATGGATTTCGAAGGCGACAACCGCATCCTGCCCTCCCAGATCCCCTCGGAGTCCACGGACTTCGGACGGCGCCGCGTCTTGTCGGTGCTCACCGCCACGGCGGTGGCAAGCGGCCTCGCGCCACTGTCCGAGCCCGCAATCGCGCAGGCGGCTCGGGCCACCAAGCCCGGCACTGCGGTCCCGCCGGTGCCACCGTTCGCCCGCAATGCGCGCTGGTCGGTCCGCGAGGCGCCCAACACCTGGGACGAGATCACCACCTACAACAATTTCTACGAGTTCGGGCTCGACAAGACCGACCCCATGGAGAACGCGCAAGGCTTTCGCACGCGCCCGTGGAGCGTCGAGATCGCGGGCGAGGCCGAGGTCACGGGCAAGTTCACCCTCGAGGACATCCTGAAGCCGCACGCGCTCGAAGAACGCGTCTATCGCTTCCGCTGTGTCGAGGCGTGGTCGCGGATCGTGCCCTGGCTCGGCTTCCCGCTCGGCGATCTCATCAAGCGCTTCCGTCCCACCTCGCGGGCGAAGTTCGTCGAGCTCACCACGCTGCTCGACCCCCGTCAGATGCCGGGGCAGCGCACCGGCGTGCTCGATTGGCCCTATGTCGAAGCCCTGCGCATCGATGAGGCCATGCACCCGCTCACGCTGATGGTCGTCGGGCTGTACGGCCGCTGGCTGCCGAACCAGAGCGGCGCGCCGCTGCGGCTCATCGTGCCATGGAAATACGGCTTCAAGAGCGTCAAGTCGATCGTCCGGATCCGCTTCACCGAACGCCAGCCGCGCACCAGCTGGAACATCGCGGCCCCCGAGGAATACGGCTTCTTCGCCAACGTGAACCCCGCCGTCGATCATCCGCGGTGGAGCCAAGCCAAGGAACGCCGCATCGGCGCCGGCCTGTTCGCGCCGCGCATCGATACCCTGCCGTTCAACGGCTATGCCGCAGAGGTCGCGGGCCTCTACCGCGGCCTCGACCTGCGCCGGTTCTATTGAACCGGACCTGAATCGATGTCCGAGCCACCACGCGCCCGGTCCATCGCGATCCCGGTGCCGCCGAAGCTGCTCGTCTTCGTGTCGGCCGCAGCCCCGCTTGCGCTGCTGCTCGGCGGCGCGACCGGCGTCGGGGGCCTCGACCTCGGCCCCAATCCCATACGCGAACTGACCCACGTCACCGGCAAGACCGCGCTCAACCTGCTCATGCTCACCCTCATGGTCTCGCCGATGCGCGCGATCACCGGCGATGTGCGCTGGCTGCGCTTGCGCCGGATGCTGGGGCTCTTCGCCTTCAGCTACGCCCTGCTGCACTTCGCCGTGTACGCGGTGTTGGAGCTCGACCTCGATTTCAGCGATCTCGGCCGGGAACTCGCGAAACGGCCGTTCATCTGGGTCGGCAGCGCAGCCCTGCTCGCGATGTTGCCGCTCGCGGTCACCTCGACGGACCGTTGGATGCGACGGCTCGGGCGGCGCTGGACGATGTTGCACCGCCTCGTGTACCCCATCGCGCTGCTCGCGCTCTGGCATTACTACTGGCAGGTCAAGGCGGACATCCGCGAGCCGCTGGTCTATGCGGCCGTGCTCGGACTGCTGCTCGGGTGGCGGATCTGGCGCGCGCGCGGCGCGGCGGTCACGCGAGGCACCGCCGTCAGGCGAACAACCAGCTCGGAACGTGACGCCAACCGCCCGTGAGCTCGCGGTCGAGGGCGCGCCAGCCTGGGCAGACCGACTCGACGGTCTGCCAGTACACCGGTGAATGGTTCATGTGCCGCGTATGCGCGAGCTCGTGCAACAGCAGATAGTCGAGGACCGGCGCCGGTTGGAAGGCCGCGCAGACGTTGAGGCTGATCACTCCCCGCCGCGAGCAGGACCCCCAGCGGGTGCGCTGGCAACGCAGGTGGACGGCGCGATAGGAGAACCCGTGCTGCGCGGCGAGCTCCGCGACGCGCGCCCCCATCGGCTCACGGCAATGCGCCTTCAGCCATTCCCGCAGCGCGGCAGCCATCGACGCACGGTCACCCGACCCGCGCAGGCTCAGCAGTCCGTTGCCCAGAGCCGTAGCGCGCGGCCCGCCGCGCCCCCCGGCCAGATGCAGGCGCCAGTGCTGCCCGAACGCCGGCAACTCGACCTCGCGCGGCGGGAACGGCGCGGGCGCCACCGCCCGTCGTTCGGCGACCCGCGCCTCGATCCAGCGACGATGTCGCGCGACGAACGCCTCGACCGCCTCCGCGGAGGCGCCACGCGGCAGCACGATCTCCACCCGCCCGTCGAGATGCACGCGCGCAGACATGCGCCGCGCCCGGGGACTGGTACGCCAGTGCCAGTCCTCGAGCGTCTCGGATCGCACCTCCAAGCCCGCTGTCACACCCTCGTTCACCTGCCGGATGATAGCTGCCTGCGGTAGCATCTGCCTTGCATGGCCCGTTACTTCAAGAGCGACAACACCGCCCCTGTGGCGCCCGCCATCCTCGCCGCGCTGACCGCGGCCAATGAAGGCTATACCCGGGGCTACGGCGATGACCCGTGGACGCTGCAGCTCGCCGCACGCTTCAACGAGCTCTTCGAGCGCGAAGTGCGCGTCTTCCCGGTCGCGACCGGCACCGCCGCCAATGCATTGGCGCTCGCCACACTGGTCCCGCCGTACGGCGCCGTGCTGTGCCACGAGGAGGCGCACATCGTGCGGGACGAATGCGGCGCCCCGGAATTCATGTCGGGCGGTGCGCGGCTGCAACTGCTTCCCGGCCCAGGCGCCAAACTCACGCCCGCGGCGCTCGCGCGCGGGCTCGACGACCTGCCGACGTCGGTCCATACGGTGCAGCCGCGCGCCGTATCGATCTCGCAAGCGACCGAGCTCGGCACGGTGTATCGCCCCGATGAATTGCTCGCCTTGAGCACGCTGGCCCATGGACGCGGGCTCCGGGTACACATGGACGGCGCCCGTTTCGCCAACGCGATGGCGTTCCTCGGCTGCTCGCCCGCCGACGCCACCTGGCGATCGGGGGTCGACGTGCTCTCGTTCGGCGCCACCAAGAACGGTGCGATGGCCGCCGAAGCGGTGGTGTTCTTCGACCCCGTGCAGGCGGCCGATTTCGAGTTCCGGCGCAAGCGTGCAGCGCACCTCTTCTCGAAGATGCGCTACGTCTCCGCGCAACTCCTCGCGTACGTCGAGGACGGGCTGTGGTTGCGTCTTGCCGCCGGCGCCAACGCCCATGCCCGGCGCATCGGTCGCGCCGCAGGCAGTCTCTTGCTGCACCCCGTGGAGGCGAACGAGGTCTTTGTCCGGCCGGGGGCAGCGGGCATCGCCGCACTGCGCGCCCAAGGCTTCGAGTTCTACGACTGGGGCGCGTCCGACTCCGGCGAGGCGCGCTTCGTGGTCTCCTGGGACCAGAAGGAGGACGACGTCGCCGCGCTGTGTGCCGCCTTGGGCGCGGCCTCGGGCGCCGTCGCGGGAGCCGCCCCAGGGGAGCCCGTCGCCTCGTGAACGGAATGTCGCCGCCCGGATTGATCGACATCGGCATCAATCTCGCGCACGACAGCTACGACGCCGACCGTGAAGCCGTGCTGCGCCGCGCGATCGAAGCAGGCGTCGAGCAGTTCATCGTGACCGGCGCCTCGCTCAGTGGCACTCGGGATGCGATCGCGCTGGCGCGTGCGCTGCCGCAGCGGCTGACGGCGACCGCAGGTTGTCATCCGCACCATGCCGTCGACCTTGACGCGACCGCCTTCGCCGAGCTCTCGATGCTCGCGCGCGAACCGCAGGTGGTGGCGGTCGGTGAATGCGGCCTCGATTACCACCGGAATTTCTCCTCACCCTTGGAGCAGCGCGCCGCCTTCGAGCGCCAGCTCGCCCTCGCCATCGAGTTGCGAAAGCCGCTGTTCCTGCATTCGCGTGATGCCCATCGGGACTTCATGGCGATGTTGCGCGCGGCGGGCGACAGGCTGCCGCCTGCCGTGCTGCATTGTTTCACCGGCAGCGGCGACGAGCTCGACGACTGCCTCGCCTTCGGCCTGCACATCGGCATCACCGGCTGGATCTGCGACGAGCGGCGCGGCCTGCACCTGCGGGACATCGTCAGCCGTATCCCGGAAGGTCGCCTGATGGTGGAGACGGACGGTCCGTACCTGCTGCCGCGCGACCTCGACCCCAAGCCCGCCTCGCGTCGCAACGAACCGATGCACCTGCCGCATGTCGCGCGCGCGGTCGCCGCGGCGCGCGGCGAGGACTTCGCGGAGTTCGCGCGCCACACCACCGCGACCGCCCGTCGTTTCTTCGTCCTGACACCGCCCCAGGAGCCTCGAGACCCATGACCCTCCTCGACCAAGAGACCTTCGACACCATCGCGCAGGAATGGCGCGAGACCATCGTGCCCACGCTGTGCGAGTACGTGCGCATCCCCAACAAATCGCCCGCCTTCGCCCCGGACTGGGCGGCGCAAGGGCACATGCACCGCGCGGCCCATCTCCTCGCCGACTGGTGCCGCAGCCAACCGGTCGCCGGCATGACCGTCGAAGTGCTCGAGCTGCCGGGCCGTACGCCGGTGCTCTTCATCGATGTGCCGGGCGAGATCGATGACTGTGTCCTGCTCTACGGACACCTCGACAAGCAGCCGGAGTTCACCGGTTGGGAGG
Source organism: Steroidobacteraceae bacterium (assembly GCA_044339635.1). GTDB lineage: Bacteria > Pseudomonadota > Gammaproteobacteria > Steroidobacterales > Steroidobacteraceae > UBA964. The sequence continues at coordinate 46,465 of JBIIVD010000007.1, forward strand.
CCGGCCTGTCGCCGTGGGAGCCCGTCATCCGTGACGGCAAGCTCTATGGCCGCGGCGGCGCCGACGACGGCTATGCCGTGTTCAGCTCGCTCACGGCGATACGCGCCCTGAAGGACAAGGGCGTGCCGATCGCGCGCTGCGTGGTGTTGATCGAAGCCTCGGAGGAGAGCGGCAGCAACGACCTCCCCGCCCACCTCGAGTCCTTGGGCGCCCGCATCGGCGAGCCCTCACTGGTGGTCTGCCTCGATGCGGAGTGCGGCAATTACGAGCAGCTGTGGTGCACGAGCTCCCTGCGCGGCAACCTTACCGGTGCGCTGCACATCGAGGTGCTCCGTGAAGGCGTGCACAGCGGCATGGGGACCGGCATCGCTGCCACGCCATGGCGCATCGCGCAGGTCCTGTTGTCGAGGCTCGAGGATCCGCTCACCGGTACCGTGACGCTGCCCGGGTTGACCGCGGACATCCCGGACGTGCGACGCGAGCAGGCCGCGCTCGCCGCATCCGTCCTCGGGGACGAAGTGCGCGGTCGGCTCCCCTTCGTGCCTGGCGTGCAGCCCCTCAGCGACGATCCCGTGGAACTCCTGCTTGGCAGCCATTGGCGCGCCACGCTCGCGGTCACGGGTGCCGATGGATTGCCGCCTGTCGCCCAGGCCGGCAACGTGCTGCTGCCGCGCCTGTCGCTGAAGCTCAGCCTGCGTCTGCCACCGACAGTCGACGCCGAGGCCGCCGCGGTCTCGGTCAAGCGGACGCTGGAGCAGGATCCGCCCTACGGCGCGCGCGTGCGTTTCGAGATGGATTCCGCATCCGAGGGTTGGCATGCCCCCGTGTGCGAGCCCTGGCTCGAGGCGTCCATGCAGCGCGCCTCACAGAGCGCGTTCGGCCGACCGATGCTGTACACGGGGGTCGGCGGCACCATCCCCTTCATGGCGATGCTGGGACGCCGCTTTCCGCGGACGCAGTTCATGATCACCGGCGTCCTGGGTCCGCTGTCGAACGCGCACGGACCCAATGAATTCCTGCACCTCGCCTACGCCGAACGCATCACGGCCTGCGTGGCGCAGGTGCTGGGCGATCACGCTGTGCGTCCGCGCTGAGCCGCAGGTCCGCCACGACGGGGGGCGGGCGCGGGGGATCAGCCTGCGCTGGAGAAATTGCTCGGACGCAGCGCCGCACGCAGGCGTTGCCAAGCCTCGCGCCAAGGTTCGACGGCCGCTTCGGACTGCGCCCGATCCCCGGGCGTGAACGCACTGTCGAGGGACTCCTCCGACATCGTAAGGCGTGGCATCCCCTTCGGGAAGTTCGCGCGCCGGGTGAAGATCACGCGACCTTCGACCGGGATCTCCGCCGCATCCCCGACGATCGCCTTCACCGCCGCGATCCGATCGTACAGTCCCGCTTGGGGATTGCCGAACGTGAATCGACGGGCATCATCCATGACGGTCCATTCCGTCATCGCGTCCGAGCCGAACACGTTGCCCGTGACGTCGCGCAGGTCGATGATCAGCACGCCCTGCGGGGTCAGCATCAGGTAGTCGACGTGCAACGTGCCGCCGCCGCCATCCGGCACGAGCACGTCGCGGACGAAATCCACCGACATGCCGGTGATCCGCGCGAGCCGCATGCGGCGTTCACGGCGCGCCCGATACCAACGCCAGACGAACACGCCGAGCACGCCGACCAGCACGCCGAGCAGCACGGCAGCAGCCGTCAAGGCGCGCGGATCGATGGCCCCGAGATCGATGTCCAAACCGATGTTCAAGCGCCCGCCCCCGAGGCGTCACCACCGGCGGGCGCAGACAACACCGCGCGCAGCGCCGCGTAATCGGCCGCGAGCGGCTCCACCTGGGTCGGACGGTCGAACAGGTCTTGGAGGGCGGACGGGACGGGCACGGTCAGACCCAGCAAAGGCTCGACGGTCTCGGGGAACTTCGCCGGCGACGCGGTTGCCACCAGACACCAGCTCTTCGCCTGGCGCTCCTCCGCAGAGAGCCGGCTCCAGGCCTCGGCGGCGACGGCGGTATGCGGGCACCAGCACTGGTCGAATCGCCGATGACCGTCGCGGATGCGTGAACGGATCGCCTCGTCATCGACGCTCACGGCGCGCACCAACGATCGCAGGTCGTCGAGCGCCGGATGCAGGTCGCGCAGGCGCTCGAGGTTGGAGGGATTGCCCACGTCCATCGCCGACGCCAAGGTCGCGACGCTCGCGCGCGGCTCCAGCACTCCGCGATCCAGGAAGTCGGGCACCGTCCGGTTCGCGTTGTGCGCCAGGATGATGTCGCCGATCGGCAGCCCCATGTGCCGTGCCCAGACACAGGCCACCGCGTTGCCGAGGTTGCCGCTCGGGATGATGTACGAGAGACGCCCGCCGGTCTTGCGCCACTCGGCAAGGCTGCTGGCGGCGTAGTAGACCGCCTGCGGCAAAAGACGTCCAAGATTGATGCTGTTGGCCGACGACAGACGCCGGCGTTCCGACAGCGCAGTGTCGAGGAAGGCCTCTTTCACCATGCGCTGACAATCGTCGAAGGTCCCGCTGACCGCGTAGCTGTGTACGTTGTCCCCCCAGCAGGTCAGTTGCCGCTCTTGGGCAGGCGAGACCAGTCCCTTGGGGAAAAGGACGCTCACCCCGAAACCCGGCCGCCGGTGGAAGGCCGCGGCGACCGCACCGCCCGTGTCGCCGGAGGTCGCCACCAGGATGTGCAGCGGGGGGTCCGTCTCGCGACGCAGCCGCGAGAAGGCCGCAGCGAGGAAGCGCGCGCCGAAATCCTTGAAGGCGGCCGTGGGGCCGTGGAAAAGCTCCAGCACCTGCAGACGCTCGCCCGGACCCGCACCCTCGAGCGCGACCAACGGTGCCGGGAAATCGAAGGCCTCGGCGACGATCTCCGGGATCCGGCCAGCGAGCGCGCTGCCCTCGGCGAACGGCGCGATGAGCCGCGCACCGACCTCGGCGAGTGTCTGGCAGCCCGCGAAATCCCCAGGCGCGAACTGCGGCCACTCCATCGGGACATAGAGACCGCCGTCGGGCGCGAGGCCCCGGACCAGCGCTTCATCGAAGGACAGGGTCGGGGACGCACCCCGTGTGCTTTGGAATCTCATCTCGGGATCAGGACGCGAGGACGCGCGCGCCCTCCGATTCCACGGGCACGACCCAATGGTCGACCTCGACCCCGTGCCGGGCGAACCCGTCGACCATGGCGGTACGCACAGCCTCGGCGCTGTCCTGCAACGCCCATGCGAACATGGTCGGCCCGGCCCCCGAGATGGAACAACCGAGCGCCCCCGCCGCGAGGGCGGCGTTGCGGACGACGGTGAAGCCGGGGATCAACTGGCGGCGTTGCGGTTCGATGACCACGTCGTTGAGACCCTCACGGATGAGATCGAGGTCGTCCGTGTAGCAACCCGAGATGAAGCCCGCGAGGTTCGCGGTCTGCCACACGAAATCCGCCATCGCCACCTCGCGCTTGAGGATGGAGCGGGCCTCGCGGGTCGAGAGGAACATATGCGGGTGGATGATCACCGCCTGGATGCCGCGCGGGACGGGCAGACGCTTGACGCGCGGGTTGTCGATGCCGACCGTGAGCACCAGCCCGCCGAACAGCGAGGGTGCGATGTTGTCGACGTGCAGCGAACCGCTCGCGACCGCCTCACCCTGCATCGCGAACTTCAGCAGCTCGATCTTGTCGAGCGGCCGCTCGAGCAAGGCGTTGGCGGCCACCACGGCGCCGACCGCCGAGGCCGCGGACCCGCCCAGCCCGGAGCCGAGGGGGATGCCCTTCTCGATGCGCATCTCGAAGCCGAACGAGGGCCGCAGCGCGACGTTGAGCGCGAGCAAGGCCCGGCCGGCCGTGTTGCGTTCGGGCTCGAGCGGCAGATCGCCTGCCACGCCCCCCGAAGACAGGATGCGGACGCCCGACCGATCGGACTTCGCGACGGTGACACGGTCGCCGAGCGCGTCGACCGCGAAACCGAGGATGTCGAACCCGATGCCGACGTTGCCCACCGACGCCGGGGCGAAAGCGGTCGCGCTGACCATCATATCCGTGCTCCCAAGTAAGCCGACAACCGAAGCAGGTCGGCGAAGATCCCGCCCGCCGTGACCTCGGGACCCGCACCGGGACCTTGGACGATCAGCGGGTTCGTCGAATAGCGCGAGGTCGCGAAACGCACCACGTTGTCGGTGAGCGCGATGTGCGCGAACGGATGCCCGCCATCGCACTCGACGATGCCGACGGTCGCCTTGCCATCGGCGCTGAGACGTCCCACATAGCGCAGCACGTTTCCGGCGGAGCGGGCACGTTCGAAACGCTCGCGCATCACCGCATCGTGCGCCGGCAGGCGGGCCAGGAACTCCTCGATGCTGCCCTTTTCGAGGCCCGCGGGGACGAGGCTCTCGACGGTCACGTCGGACATCTCGAGGGCAAGCCCCATCTCGCGCCCGAGGATGATCAGTTTGCGCGCGACATCCATCCCCGAGAGGTCATCACGCGGATCGGGCTCCGTGTAGCCCAACCGCTTGGCCTCCCCGACGATATCGCTGAACGCCCGCGTGCCGTCGTAAAGGTTGAAAAGATAGGCGAGCGTGCCGGAGAAGATCCCCTCGATGCCGGTGATCTCGTCACCCGTCTCGCGCAGGTCGCGCAGCGTCTGGATGACGGGCAGCCCCGCGCCGACGGTGGCCTCGTACAGGTAGTGGGTGCCGCCGGCGCGCCTCGCGGCGAGCAAGGCCTGGTAGTCGGCCCACGGCGCGCTGTTGGCCTTCTTGTTCGGGGTGACGACATGGATGCCCGCCGCCAACCACGCCGCGTAGTGGCGCGCGATCTCGCCGCTTGCCGTGCAGTCGATGATCACATGGTGCGGCAGGTGGTCGGCCGCGATGTGATCGACGAAACGACCGAGATCGGGCGCGGGGTCGCTGTCCGTCGCAGCCTGCTCCCAAGCCTCGGGCGCCATGCCCCGATCGGACAAGCGCATCTTCTTGGACGACAGCAGACCCCTGACGCGCAGGTCCAGCTTGAAATCGCGCCGCAACCGGTCGCTCTGCGAGGCGATCTGCGAGAGCAGCACGCGACCGACCGTACCCGGCCCGATGATGCCGACCGACAGCGTATGGTCGGACAGATAGAACCCCGCATGCACGGCGCGCAAGGCGCGCGTCGCGGCCTTGGCGGGCACCACGACCGAGATGTTGCGCTCCGAGGCGCCCTGCGCGATGGCCCGCACGTTGACGCCGGCCGCGCCCAATGCGCCGAACACCTTCGCCGACACGCCCGGCATGCCCGCCATGCCGTCTCCCACCACCGCGAGGATGGCGAGATCGACATCGACCTCGACCGAGTGGATCTGCCCGTCCGCAAGCTCGCCCGCGAACGCCGCGCGCAACACTTCGGCGGCGCGCGCCGATTGCGCACGCGGCACCGCGCAGCAGATGGAGTGCTCCGAACTGCCTTGCGAGATGAGCACCACCGAGATGCCCTCCTCGCGCAAGGCACCGAAGAGCCGATGCGCCGTGCCCGGCACGCCGATCATCCCCGCACCCTCGAGATTGACGAGCGCGATGTCCTCGATGGTGGTGATGCCCTTCACGAGCAGCGCGGACTTCGGCTCCGCGCAGATCACCGTGGCCGGACGGTCCGGCGCGAAGGTGTTGCGGATCCAGATCGGGATGCCGCGCCCCACGGCCGGCGCCATGGTCTGCGGATGGATGACCTTCGCGCCGAAGTAGGCGAGTTCCATCGCCTCGTTGTAGGAGAGCGAATCGATCACCTGTGCGTCGGGGACGCGGCGCGGATCGGCCGACAGTACACCATCGACATCGGTCCAGATGTGGATGGACTCGGCGTCGAGCAGCGAGCCGAAGATGGACGCCGAGAAATCGCTGCCGTTGCGCCCCAAGGTCGTCTGCACGCCGCGCGGATCGCTGGCCACGAAACCCGTGATGATCAGCGTGCCGCTGAAACCCGCTTCGACGGCCTCGGCGATGCGGGCGCGGGACGCCGGCCACTGCACCATCGGCCCGAGCGCGCCCCACTCCACCACCACGACTGCGCGCGCATCCAGCCAGCGGACCTCGCCGGCTCGCCGTCCGCAGGCGGCGAAGAACTCCCGGAACAACCGCGTCGACCAGATCTCTCCATAGCCCGAGACGACGTCGTGGATGTTGCGCGCGGCGGAACGGGTGAGCCGGACGGCCTTGAGGATGCCCTCGATGTCCTGCGCGTCTCGGTCGAACGCCGCGAGCCAAGCGTCTGCGGCGGGCGCGGCGAGCAGGTCCCGCGCGATGACGGCGTGGCGCTCGCGCAGCGCCGCGAGCCCGGACTGCAGGTCGGGGTCCTGGCGTTCCGCTTGGACGACGAGCGCGAGCAAGGCGTCGGTGACGCCCTTGCAGGCCGACAGCACGACGCCGAGACGGCCTGCAGGCCGGGAATCGAGGATCTCCGCCACCCGGCGGAAACACGCGGCGTCCGCGACGCTAGAACCACCGAACTTGTGCACCACCCAGCCGGCGGACGACGAGACAGCCATGTGAAAATGAACCCCGGGTGACCCTGTTGGACGGGTCGTCGACTCAACCTCCGAACTTTATCGGTCGCGGGGCGGTCGAGGCAAGTTCCTGACGCCCAAGTTCCGGCCGCCTGAGGGTCGTTCTGCCCGGCGTTCTGCCCTACACTGCGAGGCCGATGGACCTCGTCGCCCTCTGGCCCTTGCTGCTCGCGCTCGTGGCGACCGCGTTGTTCGCCGGCGTCGTTGCCGGATTGCTCGGCGTCGGTGGCGGCATCGTGCTGGTGCCGGTGCTCGATGTCGGGCTGCGCGCCGGTGGGGTGCCAGCCGCCTGGTCGATGCATGTCGCGATCGCGACGTCGCTCGCCACCATCATCCCCACCGCCATCGCCTCCTCCCGCGCCCATCACGCACGCAGCGGCATCGACTGGTCGATCGCGCGGGCTTGGGCGCCGGGGATGCTCATCGGCGCAGGCGTCGGCAGCCTGCTCGCCTCCAAGACGCCCGATGCCTGGCTCGCAGGCATCTTCGGAGCTGTCGCCGCCCTCGTCGCCCTCAAGATGTTCCTGCCGCTCGATCACTTGCGCCTCGCCGAGCGCGTCCCGCGCGGCCTGGTCGGCAACCTCATCGCCGCCACGATCGGCGCCCTGTCGGCGATGATGGGCATCGGCGGCGGCACGCTGTCCGTGCCCGCCATGACGCTGACCGGCGGCGCCATCCACCAATCCGTCGGCACCGCTGCATTTTTCGGCCTGCTGATCGCGTTGCCGGGGACCGCGGGTTACCTTGCGGCGTCTCCTGACGCCACGCTGCCGCCGTTCACGGTCGGCCTCGTCAGCCTGACCGCGCTCGCGGTGGTGGCGCCTTGCACCATGCTGACGGCACCCTGGGGCGCGCGTCTCGCCCACCGATTGCCGCGTCGCCTCTTGTCCCAAGTGTTCGGCGCCTTCCTCGCCATCGTCGCGCTGCGGATGTTCTACCGGATGGCCACCTCCCCATGACGGACCGTCGCCCCGCAGCCGAGGAGACCACGCAAGATGCCGGCGCCGCAGGCCTGCCCCCGATCGCGATCGGCGGGCCGTGGTTCGAGGACCTCGAACGCGGCGTCGAGTTCGACGCGCCGGCCATCACGGTGACCGCAGGCCACGCCGCCCTGCACGCCGCGCTGTTCGGCGACCGTCTCCGGTTGCCGCTCGACCACGGTGCCAGCCGGTCGGTGACGGGGCTCGACGCGCCGCTCGCCCACCCTCTCATCGCCATCAACATCGCGATCGGGCAATCCACCTGGGCCTCGCAACGGGTCAAGGCCAATCTCTTTTACCGGGGCCTCGTGCTGCGCCAGCCCGTGCACCTCGGCGATACGCTGCACACCCGCACGCGGGTGGTCGCGCGGCGCCAGAACCGCAAGCAACCGGACCGTCCCGCGACCGGCATCGTCGCCCTCGAGATGACCACCGTGAACCAGCGTGGCGAGACGGTGCTGCATTGTTGGCGCTGCCCGATGATCCCCTGCCGGGATCCGCAGGCCAACACCGGCGCCGACGACGACCTGGATACGATCGGGCGCAGCGATGAACCCCCGCATCTTGCCGCGGCGTCAGCATTGCCGACGGACTGGGACCTGCGTACCACGCAGTCATGGCGCGGCCTGCGCGCCGCCGACCTCTCGCCCGGACGACGCTATGTGATCGAAGCGCGCGACAGCATCACCGCCGCACCTGAGCTTGTCCGCGCCTCGCTCAACATGGCGATGGCGCATACGGACGCCCGCCTGTCTTACCTCGGCCAACGGCTCGTCTACGGCGGCCACACCATCCTCATGTGCTTCGCGCAGATCACGCGCGCCCTGCCCAACCTCGTCACGTTGTCGGCGTGGGAGTCCTGCGAGCATGTCGCGCCGGTGCTCGAGGACGACCGTCTCAGGACCGAGTTCACGGTCCGCGAGATCGTGCCGATCGATGCCGCGCGGGGCGGCGGCGCGCTGCTGCGCGTCGAGGCCGAGGCCTTCGCCTCGCGGGGCGATCCTGAACGCGAATCGCGGGTCCTCGACTGGCGGTTCTGGGTCTGGAGCCTGTAGGGCGCATATCGCCTCATCACGAGAGACGCATGACACCACCTGCCGCTGCGCATCGAGACATCACCGCACGCCTCGTCGAGCACGTGGTATCGACGCGGTTCGATCGACTGGCCCCGGAGGCGATCGAAGCCACCCGCATCTTCGTCCTCGACTCCCTCGGCGTCGCCCTCTCCGGCACGCGCGTGCCGATGGTCGCGACGCTCAAGGAGACCGCCGCGCTCTGGGGGCGTGGCGATGCCGCACGGATCTGGGGGAGCGGCGAGCGGGTGCCGGCCCAGACCGCAGCGTTCATCAACGGCTACCAGATCCACAACCAGGAATGGGACTGCGTGCACGAACCCGCTGTCGTGCATCCGATGGCCGTGGTGCTCGCGACCCTGGCGGCCTTCGCCGAGGCGCGAGGCGGTGTGGACGGCGCGCGCTGGGTCACCGGCTGCGTCGTCGCGGTCGATGTCGCGGCGACCATCGGTCGCGCCGCGCGGAACAAGCTGCGGTTCTTCCGTCCTGCGATGTGCGGTGCGCTCGGTGCGACCGCCGGCATGGCGAACATCCTCGGCCTCGATGAGGCCACCACCCGCAGCGCGCTCGGCATCGCCTACAGCCAGTTGTCCGGCACCATGCAGGCGCATGTCGAGGGTTCGCCGGTGTTGCCCTTGCAGATCGGTTTCAACGCGCGCGCCGCATTGTTGGCGGTCGACCTCGCTGTCCGGGGCGTCGACGGCCCGCGCGACTTCCTCGAGGGGCCCCACGGCTATTTCACCCTGATCGATCCCGACTGGGACCCCGCCGTCTTCGACGGGCTCGGCGCGCGATCGGCCATCACCGAACTCTCGCACAAGCCTTTCCCCAGCGGTCGCGCCACCCACGGTGGCGTCGACGGCCTGCTCAGCCTGCAGGCGCTGCACGGATTCCGCGCAGATGACCTCGAAGAGGCTTGGGTGCTGGCACCGCCGCTCGTGCGGCAACTGGTCGACCGCCCCGCCAAGGCCGGCATGGCCCCCGCCTATGCCCGGCTCTGTCTGCCGTACGTGGCCGCGACCGCGTTGCTCACGGGGAGCGTCGAGGTCGCGGACTTCGATCCGCGCGCTTTGCAGGATCCGCGCCGATCCGCGCTGGCCGCGCGCATCCGTGTCCGACCGGATGCCAACCCGTCGCTCAGCGCACTCGCGCCGCAGCGCGTCGAGGTCCGGCTCCGCGACGGCTCGCAGCACGCGATCGACCTGCCTGCCGTGCTCGGGGCGCCGGGGCGGCCGCTCTCGCGCGAGCGCCACCTCGCGAAGTTCCGTCGCGCGGCGGCGTCCGCCGCCTCGCCATTGCCCACGGCGCAGGTGGATACCATCATCGCGCTCGTCGATCGCCTCGGAACGCTCGACGATGTACGCAGCGTGATCGACGCCGTCACACCCGCATGATCACCTTCTCCTTCAGCAGCGCACCCTCGTCCCACCCGTTGAAGTGTCCACGATGATCGCGGCAGGTCCCGTTGAGCGGCTCGAAGCCGTATTGGAGCGGACGTCGGCCTTGGCTTCGCTGGGTCTCTTCAGCCACGTCGCCGCGGCAGAGGCTCGCAGGGCCGCGCAGGAGAGCGAGGACCGTCTGGTCCGTCGCGTCACCCCGCGCCCGCTGGAAGGGCTGTTGGTCGGCCTCAAGGGCAACATCGCGGTGCGCGGCTGGCCGTACGAAGGCGGGCTGTCGGCGCGGGCGGGCCAGACCGCCGACCAAGACGCCCCCGTCGTCGCCCGATTGCGCGAAGCCGGCGCGGTGCTGTTCGGGCAGACCGCGATGGACGAAGGCGCGCTCGCGGCGGAAGGCGTCTCGAGCGCGGGGCCCATCCGCCTGCCGCTCGATCCGGCACGATCGACCGGCGGGTCGAGCGGAGGGTCCGCCGGTGCGCTCGCTGCGGGACTCTGCGATCTCGCGCTCGGCACGGACACCATCGGGTCGGTCCGCATCCCGGCGGCGCTCTGCGGCGTGACCGCGCTCAAACCTTCCTTCGGCCGCGTCAGCACGCGCGGCGTGTTGCCGGTGCATCCGCGGTTCGACCATGTGGGTCCCATGGCGCGGCGCGTCTCGGACCTCGCGATGATGCTCAAGGTCATCGGACAACACGATCCGCACCACGCGCTGTCCATCGACTACGGAGCGCAAGGCGACGGAGAACCCATCGACGGCTCGCGCGCCGCGGACCGGCCGCTCGCCGGGCGGCGCATCGGCTATGGCATCGGCTTCGACGACCTCGCACCTGCCGACGCCGTGATCGAGGGCTACAACGCGGCGCTCGCGCGCCTACGGGGATGGGGCGCCGAACTCGTCCCCATCGACCTTCGCCCCCTGGACCTGCGCCGCACCCGGCGCGCGGTGTTCGCGCTCTGCGAGCATGAGATGTGGCGCACCCACCGGGAGGGTCTCGAGACGCGGCCCGAGGCGTATTCGCCCCGCCTGCGCGCCCTGCTCGACTACGGCGCCTCGCTCACCGCCGAACGCTTGCTCGACCTCGAAGCGCGGGTGGTCGAGATGCAGTTCACCTGGGAGGCGCGGGTCGCCGACCTGTACGCCTGCGTGACGCCGACGGCACCGGTCGTCGCTTTCGAACACGCCGGGCGTCCGCCCGATACCCTCGCCGACCTGACGGTGATCGCCACCGCCGCGGCGGTGCCCGCAGCCTCGGTCCCCTGTCCGGTGCCGTCCGGCACGCTGCCGGTCGGTCTGCAGGTGATCGCGCCGCGCGGCGAAGACGCGCGCGTGCTCGCGCTCGCCGCGCTGCTAGATCGGTGACGACCGGCCGGCGGTGACGACCGGCTGGAGCGCCGCGCAGGCGACGCAGCCCGTCAGTGGTACTCCTCGCCGCCCGAGACGTTCATCGCCTCACCGGTGATGTAGGCCGCCTCGTCCGACGCGAGGAACGCGCAGGCCTTGGCGATGTCCTCCTGCTGCCCCGGCCGCCCGAGCGGGATGCGGTTGCGCATGTCGGCAAGGTACTGCGCCTCGCTGCGCCCCGTCGCGGCGCTGAAGAACTGGTTCTGCCACGCGCCGAGGCCGGTGGTCACGTGGTTGGGGCAGATGGTGTTCACCGTGATGCGGTGCGGCCCGAGCTCGATGGCCGCCGAGCGCGTGAGGCCCACCATGCCGTGCTTGGAGGCGACATACGCCGCGGCGAAAGGGAAACCGGATTTCGAGGCTTGGCTGCCGATGTTGATGATCCGCCCCCCGCGCCCCTGCGCGATCATGCGTTGCGCCGCATGCTTGATGCCGTAGAACGCACCGCGCAGGTTGACGCCGAGCACCGCGTCCCAATCCGCCTGTGTCAATTCGACGGTGGGTTTCATCAGGTAGCCGATGCCCGCGTTGTTGACCATGATGTCGAGGCCGCCGTAGGTCGCGACCGTATGCGCGATCAAGGCCTCCACTTGCGCCTCTTCGAGGACGTCGCAGGCGATCCCCGTCGCCTCGCCGCCTGCGGCGCGGATCGCGCCGACGATCGCCTCGATGCCCTCGCTGCTGCCGATCGCGCCGGCAGGCATCTCCGCGCCCCGTGCCGCGCCGATGTCGCTCACCACCACCTTGCAGCCTTCGGCCGCAAGACGCTTCGCCATCGCCTCGCCGAGACCCTTGGGGCGCCCGGCGCCGGTGATGATCGCGACCTTCCCAGAGAGTTCCGCATACGTTCCCATCACTGCTCCTGCTGACCGTTCGTTGACCGGTGTTGGTAACATCATGGCATGCCCGGATTGCTCTCGGAACTCTCCCCGCCCATCGCGCGGGTCACCCTCGACCGGCCCGACAAGCGCAATGCCTTGTCGATCGCCGAATGGCTCGGTCTGCGCGACCTCGCCGCACGCATCGCCGCGGATCCGGCGTTGCGCGTGACCTTGCTGCAGGGTGCGGGTGACGCGGCGTTCAGCGCCGGTGCCGACATCACCGAGATGCACCGGAACCTCGGCGACCCGGCGCACATGCGCGCGATGCAGCAGGCCGTGCTCGATGCCCAGGCGGATTGGGCGGCGATCCCGACGCCGACCCTCGCCGTGGTGCGAGGCGCCTGCACCGGCGGCGGCTGCGGGCTCGCCCTCGCCTGCGACCTTCGGCTCGCCTCACCGGATGCGTTCTTCGCGATCCCGCCCGCCCGCCTCGGCATCGCCTACAGCTTGGCGGACACCAAGCGCCTGCAGGACCTGGTCGGCCCCTCGCGCACCAAGGAGATCCTGTTCACCGGCCGGCGCATCGGCGCGGAGCAGGCTTTGGCGTGGGGGATGATCAACGAGATCGTCGCCGCCGAGGCGCTCGCCGCGCGCGCCGACGCGCTCGCCCGTGAGATCGCCGGCAACGCCGGCAACTCGGTGCGCGCCGCCAAGACGGTCTCCGACATGATCGCTGCCGGCACGCTGCGCGAGACCCCCGAGACGCGTCGGCTCTTCGACGACAGTTTCGGCTCGCCGGAATTCGCCGAGGGCGCGCGCGCGTTCATCGAGAAACGCACCCCCAGGTTCTGACCTGCCCCTCCGACGCGGATATACTCATCCGGTCATCCGCGACGAACAGGGCGATGCCGACATGACCACGTCCGATCCGTCGTCGGCCACACCGACGTTCCGGCCTGTCTATGCGTGGTATGTGGTCGGCGTCCTCGCGCTCGCCAACTGCGTTTCGTTCATCGACCGTCTCATCCTTTCCCTGCTCGTGCAGCCCATCAAGGCCGAGCTCGGCATCTCCGACACCGCCTTCAGCCTGCTCGCAGGCGCCGCATTCGCGATCTTCTATTGCGGCGTCGGCCTGCTCATCGCGCGATGGGCCGACCGTTACAGCCGCAAATGGATCGTCACCCTCGGCATCACGCTCTGGTGCCTGATGACCGCCCTGTCCGGCACGGCGCGCTCCTATCTGCAGCTCTTCGCCTACCGGGTCGGCGTCGGCGTCGGCGAGGCGACCTTGTCGCCCTCAGCCTACTCGCTGCTCGCCGGGTACTTCCCGCCGCAGCGGCTCGCGCTCGCCGTGGGCGTCTTCAGCGCCGGCGTCACGGCGGGGACGGGACTCGCCTATCTGCTCGGCGGCACCGTCATCGGCTGGGTGATGTCCTTGGGCAGCGTCTCGCTGCCCCTCTTCGGCGAATTGTCCGGCTGGCGGCTCGTCATGGCGGTGGTCGGCCTCATGGGGCTGCCGGTGGCGCTGCTGATGCTGTTCGTGCGGGAGCCGGCGCGGCCCCAAGGCGTCGCCCACGCCACGTTCGCGGAGGTCTGGGCGCATTTCAGGTCGAACGCCCAGGGATACGGCTACGTCTTCGCAGGCTATGGCGCCACCACGATCACCGCGTTCGCCGTGATGATCTGGACGCCCGAACTCTATCGCCGCCAGTACGACGCAGGGATCGGCGAGGCCGCGCTCACGATCGGCACGGTCGCGCTGCTCGGCGGCCTTCTGGGCGCCTTCATGGGCGGCACCCTCTCCGACTGGCTCGAGTCCCGCGGCGACACACGCGCCAAGCTCCGGGTGCTTGCGGGTTGCGGCATCGGCCTCTTGCTGCCTGGCGTGGTCGCGCCGTTCATGCCGAGCATGGTCGGACATGCCGCGGTGATCTTCCTGATGTTCTTCTTCGGCAGCGCCGCGACGGGTCCCGCGGGTGCGTTCGTGCAATCGATCACCCCGGACCGGATGCGCGCCCAGTTCGGGGCGTGGTACCAGCTGTCGCTGGTGCTCGTGGGCGCGACCGTCGGTCCGTTCGCCGTCGGTTTCGTGACCGACCACGTGCTCGGCGACGAGTCGCGGATCGGCCTGTCCATGGCCATCGTGTCCGCCATCGCCAACCCGATCGCCGCCTGGCTGCTCTGGCGCGGGTTCAGGCTGTCGCGGACGCCGGCAGAGACCCACCCAGCACGCTGAGCCTCCTGCCGACGGTCCGCCCCTCGGCGACGATCGCCCGGGTCAGAACTCGTACGCGACGCGCAGGCCGAAGGTCCGTGGCTTGGGCATCTCCGCGAAGTAGCCGCCCGGGATCGCAAGACTGAACGGCGAGAGCGGATTACGCAGGTTCGCCGGCAGCGTACCGGCGGGAGGGACCCGTACCGCCGAGCGGACGTCGCCGTAACTCACGGCGGGCGTGGTGCCTGCCGATTTCACTTTGTCGTCGTCGGTCGCGTTGTCGACGAACAGCGTGGCGCTCCAACGATCACCGCCCAAGCCGAAGCGCAGGTTGACGTTGCTGTAGGCCTGCAGCCAGACCGAATTGTCATCCTCGACAAAGCGCTCGCCGACATAAGAATAATCCGCGTCGGCGAACCAGTAGCGGCCGCCGTCGCCCATCGGCTTGCGATACGACAGATTGAGGGCCGCCGCCGTCTCGGGCGTATCCTCGAACTTCTTGCCGGCACGATCGACGCTGCAGGTCGTCTGCGCGGAGTTGGTGGTCCCCGAGGTGATCAGGGTGGTCACGGGCGTGCAGTTACCGACGCGGGCGATCTCAGCCGGACCGCTCGTCAGGGTGGTGTAGTCGGTGAACTCGTACTTCAGGAAGTGCGTGACACCGAACCCGGCGGTCAGGGTGTCGGTGATGCGCCACTGCCCCGCGAGCTCGAGCCCCTGCAACTCGCCGCCGCCGGCGTTGGTGATCCGGTTGCCGAGCGTGCTGCCGATGATCAACTGCGTGCTGACCTGCTTGTCGGTGAAGTCCTGCAAGAACGCCGCGCCGTTGATCGAGACGCTGCGATCGTCAGAGATCCACTTGGCACCCAGTTCGTAGACCTTGATCTTCTCGGATTCGTACTCCACGTCATCACGGCTCGACAGCCCGAAGGATGCCAGCGTGAGCGTCCCGAAGCCGCCGGGCTTGCGACCCTCGGAATAAGACCCGTAGACGTTGAGGTTGTCCGAAGGCCGCCACTGCAACGTCGCCTTCGGCGTCGTGTAGGAATCGTTGCGCACGAACCGGTTGGTGCCGACCTGCGGCGGTGGCGCGAAACTGCGCGGGAAGCCCGGCTGTGCGGCATAAGGGATATTGGCGGCGTTGCGGCAGTCGCCGGTCGCGCCGCAGACGATCACCGTGCCGGGACCTTGGTTGCCGGCCGTGATCGGGCCGCTGACGGTATTGTCCTCGTCGACATAGCGCGCTTCAGCGATCAGCGTCAGCGTATCTGTGAGGCTCCACTCGAACTCGAGATAGAAGGACTGATGATCGACCAGGCGCCTGACGAGCGTCGCTTGGCGCAAGCGGTCCACATCGTCCATGTACTGGGAGACATCGGTGCTCGTGAAGGTCGCGCCGCCCGGCGGACCCAGCAGCTGCGCGCAACGTGGCGGCGTCCCGGGCGGCCCGGCGACAAGCAAGGTACAAGCCGTGCCGCTCCCCAACACCGAGATGTTGCGGTCGAACTGGTCGGCGCGTTCGGTCCAGTACTGCGCGCCTGCCATGAGCTGCAGCGGCCCGTCGAAGTCCGAGGTGAAGCGCAATTCCTGGCTGAACTGCTCCGTGATGCCGTCGGTCTTGATGGTCTGCTGGACGCTCGGGCGATCGGTCTTGTCGAAATCGAGGTCGGTATCGACATCGGCCTTGGTGTAGCCCGTGAGCGAGGAGAACGTGCCGAAAGAGGTCTTGTAGTTCTGCACCGCCGACAACCGCAGCACCTGACGGTCGGTGCCGCTGAAGTCGGGCGCATTCACACCGTCCGTCGAGCGCGTGAAGTCCTTGTTGTAGGCCACGCGAAGCCCTCTGCTGCCGACCATCTGGCCGCGGAAAGACAACAGGGTCATGTCGTCGTAGGCGCCGAGGTTGCCCGAGCTCGTCTCGAACAGACGCACCAAGTTGATGGTGTTCGCCGGCAGCGCGGGATTCGCGTCAAGGAACTGGCAGGACGCGTCGAGCAGAGGACCCGTCGAGACGAGCGCGGGGCCGCCCGCCGGGTTCGGGATCGAATACGTGCGGCAGCTCGAGGCCGCCGCCGACATCACGGTGACGCCGTTGAAAGGCACGAAGGCTTGTGCCGGCGGCGCGAAATGATCGTCGGCGTATTCGGTGCGGAACTTCAGCGAGTAGCTCTCGTTCGGCTCCCAATTCAGGGTGAAGGAGCCACCCATGCCGTCACCGCCGCCGAGCTCCTGCCCGGTGGTCGACTTGTAGAAACCTGCATCGTCGAACTTGTACCCGTTGAGACGGACGCCGAGCGTCTCCGTCAGCGGCAAGGACAGGCTGCCCTTCACTTCATATTGGTTGTTGTCGGCATACTCGGTGGACACCTCGCCCCCGACCACATCGCCCGGGTCCTTGGTGATGTACGAGATCGCGCCCGCGAACGCCGAGCGTCCATAGAGCGCGCTCTGCGGGCCTTTCACGATCTCCACGCGCTCGATGTCCACCAGCCGCGGGTTGATCAGCAACGAACCACCGGCGGTGCCGATCGCCTCGCTCGACACATCGACCCCATCGACCAGGGTCGCCACGTTGGGGCGCCCGCGGGTCGGCGACAGACCGCGGATGACGATCCGGGTGTCGTAGGGGGCGATGCCCCGATCGAATCCGAGCGAGGGATCACGGCTGATGATCCCCTCGATATCCTTGATGCCGACCCGCTGCAGTTCCTCCGCACGGAAGGCCGTGACGGCGATCGGTACGTCCTGGAGGTTCTCTTCGCGTTTGCGCGCTGTGACGACCACTTCTTCGAGACCGACTCCCTCGTCCGGCGCTTGGCCCTGTGCAGGCAAAGCCAGCACAAAAGACAATGGCGCGACCCACACGACATGTGGTGCCTTGGAGAGCTTCGGCATTTTTCGACCCCCATCAGCAAACGATCTCAAGCGGACCATCGTTGCTGCCCGACGGCAACAACGACTGCCCGGACGGATGCGGCATGTACCCGCCGCTCCGTCCGGATTATCTACCAACGGAACGTCAACCGCACCTGACAATCGCCCTCCCCGCTTTGTCCACCAATCGGACGAACGAGATCCGCAATATTATTGCAGAATCGCTGCGCTCACCGTACCGCCGGGCACCTTCGGCGAAGCGGCGATCGCGACCGCCTTGCGCGTGCCATGGCGCACCGACGGCAACGGTGGCATGCCCGATGAGCGCACGGAAAAGCCGTGCCAGAATGTCGCGGCGGTGCCGTTCGCGTACGACCGCGGCAGGGTGGCAGGGAGGACAGCCGCATGGTCATGAGTGTCTGGTCCCCAAGCACGGCGCGGACGAGCGGCCCTCGACCCCGCCCACCAGGAACGCGGTAACGTGATCCACACCCTCCCCGCCCTGCACGCCCTCGTGCTCGCCGCCGGCGCCTCCCGGCGCTACGGCTCCCCGAAGCAGCTTGCGCTGATCGACGGCGTGCCGATGCTGCGCCGCGTGCTCGACACCGCCGTCTCCGTCTTGCCGCCGGACGCCGAGGGCCCGCGTGTGACCGTGGTGCTCGGCGCGCATGCACCCGCCATCCGCGCCGCCATCGACCTGCGCGATGTCCGCGAGGTCGACTGCACGGATTGGGACAGCGGCATGGCGCATTCGCTGCGCTGCGGGCTGGCGGCGTTGGCGCGTCATGGGAATGAGGCCGGCGCGGAGCGCCAGAGCCCGGACCGGCCGTCACCGGCTGCCGCGCTCGTGATGCTCGGCGACACGCCCTACATCACGGCCGATGACCTGCGCCACCTCATCGACGCGTGGCACGCGGCGCCCGATACGCCCGCAGCAGCCGAATACGACGGCACGGTGGGCGCGCCCTGCATCCTGCCGCGCGCGGTGTGGCCCGAGGTCATGACGCTCGGAGGCGATCGCGGGGCGGGGGCTTGGTTGCGACAGCGCGTCGCCAACGGTCGGCCGGTCTCGATGAGGTCGATCCAGGGCGCCGCGCGCGACATCGATCACCCATCGATCCGTTGACCGCGCTCAGCGCCGAAGCTCGATGATCGGCGCATCCGGCGTCGGCGCGGGCGCCGGACCCGGCACCGGATCGGTGACCGGAGGGTCGGGCGGCGGAACGGTCGGCCCATCGTCCGGGTCGGCGGGCGGCAAAACCGGAAGATCCCCCGCGGCAGGTCGCCACTTCCGGATCGGCCGCAACACCAGCGCCGAGACCTCGATCGGCAAACGGTCACGCGCGAGACAGGCCTGATCGAAGACGGAGGTCGTGGTCCAGCGCACCAGCTCCGGGATCAACTGCCGGGCCAACGGAAACACCAATTCGCGACAGTGGCGCACCCGCAGGCGCCACACCCCGCCGGAAGCCGGCCATCCGATCGTCTCGAAGCCGATGTCGCGCGGGGTTCCGTCGATGGACTCAAGGCGGATGTCGACGAAGTCCGCCCGGAAGACCTCGGAATAGGAACGTCCGATCGCCGTCACACCCGTGGGCGCCGAGAAGACGGATTCCGCGGGGCGGGACGCCGCGTCCAACGCGACGGCCGGATCGACGGGGACGAACAAGGGCAGCAGCCCATACGCGATCGACCGGCGCAGACCGAGTCCATCAGTGGTCGCGAAGCCGGCTTCCCGAGCGGCGTCGTTGACCGCATGTTGGAGTGCATGACGGGACACGACCAAGCGCGCGAGCTCCAAGGTCAGGAACACCATCGGCAGGAAGACCAGCATCGCCGCGATGAGGAACTCGATGAGCGTCGCGCCCCGCAACCGTCGGGATTGCAGGCGCGTGCCGGTCCCGACGCCGAGCCGGGAGGCGACTCCTGGCGCGAACTCCCAGGTCGCGCATGCCGCAGGATGCCGACGGACACGCCACGGGGGCAGTGCGTCGTGCAAGGCGATGACCCGGCCTTCCTCATCGGAGAACACCACATCGAGCGCTGCGCGCAGGCCGAATGTGTGCACTGCCCGACAAGCCGGGATCAGCAGGACGCGATCGACCGGCCATCTGTGATCCGGCCAGACGCCGCGCGCCCGGCTACACAGTGATTCGGCCCGACCCACCCGAAGCCCCGTTGCCCCACCATCGACCCACAGCACCTCTTCGCTCTGCATCGCCACCTCAGGGTCCCTCCAGGACGCGCATCACGAGAGGGAAAGCGAGCACCAGGAACGTGCACGGGAAGATGCAGAGCACCAACGGCCCCAGCATCTTGACCGGCGCTTCCAAGGCGAGCTTCTCTGCGCGCGCGAATCGCTCGTGCAGTCGTTGGTCGGCCTGCGCGCGCAGCATCGAGGCGAGGCTCGCGCCGCTGGACTCCGCCTGCACCAAGGCTGCGACGAGGGGATCGACCGCCGGGACCGCCAGCCGCTCGGCGAGCGCCTGCAAG
Organism: Steroidobacteraceae bacterium; assembly: GCA_044339635.1. Classification (GTDB taxonomy): domain Bacteria; phylum Pseudomonadota; class Gammaproteobacteria; order Steroidobacterales; family Steroidobacteraceae; genus UBA964. The sequence continues at coordinate 66,260 of JBIIVD010000007.1, forward strand.
GCCTCACTGCGGCTTCGCCCCGCACGCAAGTCGCCTTGGACCCGAAGGAAGCCCCGACGCAACACACCGTCAGGCGCGCGTTCGGTCGCGACCTTCAGGGCGACGCTCAGCGCGCCACCCGCCTCCAGCGCCAGCGTGAGCATGTCCACATACACCGGCAGGTCGCGGACCACCTCTTGCGTGCGCCGCGCGATGACATCGCGCATCCAGAGCATCGGCAGGCCGGCGCCGGCGATCGCGCCGACCAAGGCCCACGCGACCGATCCTCCCACGCCGCCGACGACGGCTACGGCGCCGAACAACGACACCCCGCAAAGCGCGAGCCACTGCTGCGGAAGGATCTCCTCATCGATGCCCGCCCGCCGAAGGCGTCGTTGCACCGACTCGCGCGACCCCGTCGGAAGGCGCGGCCCCAACCACGCCGCGACCGGCTCGGCCAAGGTGATCAACAGGCGGAAAATCGACGGCAGTTGGTCGGCACGCGATGCGACACGTCGACCCTCCGCCACGCGCTGCCACCACGCCGGCATGCGTCGTCCCAACATCCCCGCACAGATCGATGCGGCCAATGCCGCCGCAATGGCGATGAGGAGCGATGTCATACCCGGATCCCCACGATCCGGCGCAACAACAGGATGCCGCCCGCCTCGAGCAGCAGCACGCCGCCGATGGTCAGCCATCCGATCGGCTCGGTGAACAACTTGCGCATCTGCACCGGCTCGAGGATGAACAGCACCGCGGCAAGACCGATCGGCAGCAGCCCCATCACGATGCCTTGCAGACGACCTTGGGCCGTCAAGGCACGGATGCGGTCCTCCATCGCCAGCCGACGACGGATCGACGCACCCAAGCGCTCGAGCGCCTCGGCGAGTCCCCCGCCGAGGTCGCGCGCGATCCCGAGCGTCGCGATCATCATGTGCAGATCACGAAGGTCGTTGCGCCGCGCGAGATCTGCCAAGGCCTGCTCGAGCGGCAGGCCAAGCCGGTTCTCCCGCACCAGCAACGCGAACTCCTGCGCAGCGGGCGCGGGTTGATGCTGCGCGACACGTCCGATCGCCTGACTCAGCCCGAGGCCCGCCCGCAGGCTGGCCGCGATCGTGTCGGCGATGTCCGGTAATTGCCGCTCCAAAGCACGACGGCGACGTCGTCGGAGCCAGAGATACAGTCCGCGCGGTGTGATCGCCGTGACGAGCATCGCGGACACCGCCGCATAGACACCACCGATCCCGCCGCATACCGCGACCGCGACGACCAACGCGGCCACGTTCAAGCGCAGGAAGGTCTTGGGCTCGACGAACAAGAAAAGCTCGACCAACTGCACCTGGTTGAGGTGCAGCAGACGGGCGCGATGCTGCCCGATCATGTCTTTGGCCAGCCTCGCGATGACCCACCCGGCGAGTGCCGCGCAGACGGCCAGCGCCACAGTCGCCGAGAGCAAGGTGGCGTTCATGCTGCACCTGGCATGACATGGTCGGACCGCGGATGCTCGGACCGGAGTGGATCGGACTGGAAGATCCGCAGGTCCGCACGCGAACCGGCCTGCCGAGCGCGCTCGAGGAACTGCGGGATATGTCCCGTGGCGCGGAACCGCCCCCCGTCGCCACCGGCGTCCGGCGCAGCGTCGGCGTCGAAACGGAAGATGTCCTGCATCTGCACCGTCCCGGCGACGACCCCGGTCACCTCCGTGATGTGCGTGATCCGGCGCGTACCGCAGGCAAAGCGCGCCTGATGGGCGATGACATGGACCGAACCCGCGATCTGCTCGCGGATGACCGCTACGGGCAGATCGACGCCCGACATGAGGACCATCACCTCGAGCCGCGACAGGAGCTCACGCGGACTGTTGGCGTGCACCGTGCTCAAGGACCCGTCATGGCCGGTGTTCATCGCCTGCAGCATGTCCAGCGTCTCGCCGCCGCGGCACTCGCCGATGACGAGTCGGTCAGGTCGCATGCGCAGGGCGTTCCTGACGAGCTCGCGCACGGTGACCTCGCCGCGCCCTTCGATGTTGGCCGGGCGAGTCTCGAGCGACACGAGGTTCGGATGGTCGAACGCCAATTCCGCCGAGTCCTCGATCGTGACCACACGTTCTTCGCGCGGGATCAGGCTGGAGAGCACGTTCAGCAGGGTCGTCTTGCCGGACCCGGTGCCGCCCGACACCACCATGTTCCGTCGCTGCTCGACGCAGGTGCGCAGGAACGCGAGCATCGCCGGATCGAGGCTGCCCCGCTCGACCAGCTGCTGCGGCCCGAGGCGATGCCGACCGAAGCGGCGGATCGTGACCGCCGTGCCGCGCAAGGCGAGCGGCGGCACCACGACGTTCACACGCGATCCGTCCGGCAACCGCGCGTCCACCATCGGCGAGGCGTCGTCTATGCGGCGTCCGATCGGCGTCACGATCCGCTCGACGATCCCGCGCAGCGCCGCCTCGCTGCTGAACCGCAGCGATGTCTCCCGCAAGCGCCCGCCCGACTCGATGAAGATCTGCGACGGCCCGTTGACCATGATCTCCCGGACCTCGTCATCCGCCAGCAAAGCCTCGAGCGGCCCGAGACCGAGAGCCTCGTCGAGGACGAATCGCTGCAGGTCGGTGGCATCGATCTGCGAGCCTGCGGCTTCCTCTGTCGCCAACGGCAACAACACCTCGGCCGCCAACGACCGCAGCGCAGCGTCGTCCATCGTCGCCACATCGCGACGGCGAAGGTCCAGTTGCGCGAGCAACCGACGATGCAGTCTGTTCGCCATCTCGATGAACCCTGCCGGTGCGCCGTCGGCATCCCGACGGATGCTGCGCGACGGGATCTCTGCGGCCGGACGGTGACGGATCAGGTGTACGGTGAACTCGCTGTCGCCGACCCGCAGCACGTCGATCTCGCCGAGCCCGTGCGCGACCACCACGCGTTCGCCGTTGACACGCGTCCCGGCCGATCCGCCGAGATCCGTGACGCGATACAGCCCATCGTTGGCAAGCTCGATCCGCAGGTGATGGCCGGCGATCCCGGCACCGCGCAGCCGGATCGCACAGTCGTCCGACTGACCGGCCAGATGGGTGCCGGCGGGCAGGTGTTCCTGCCGCACGCGTCGCCCGGGAACACCGCCCGACGCCGTCACGGCCGACGCTCCGCGGTGGGTTCTGTCGGTCGCAAGGCCTCGATGCGACCGCGCGCACGATCGAGCAACGCCGCATCGGTGTCTGCCGCGGCCGCACCGGTGCCGGTTTGCGCGGCCGAAGCCTCGGTGGGCCCGGCGATGCGCGGCGTCAGGAAGATGACGATCTCGGACTCCTCGCCACGTTGTCCGCGAGTGCCGAAGAGCCTGCCGGCTCCGGGGATCCGCACCAGCCCAGGCAGGCCGGCGTCGTCGGTGCTGCGCTGACGGTTTGCGAGCCCGGCGATGACCAAGGTCTCGCCGCTGCGGAGGTTCACGTCGGTGGTCGAGCGCCGCTTGAGCAGGCCCGGCACCCCGTTGACCCGCTGCGCGCCGTCGATCTGGCTGAGCTCGGTCTCGATGCGCGCGAAGATGGCGCCGCTCGCATCCGCGATCGGCTTGATGTCGAGGATCACGCCGTACTCGCGATACTCGACATCGGTCGACCCGACGCCGTTGACCACCGGTACCGGGATCTCGCCGCCCGCGACGAAGCGCGCGGCACCGCCGCTGCGGCAACTCAGGCGCGGTTCAGCGACGACGGTCGCCTCGCCACCCTGCTCGAGCATCCTGAGCCGGGAGTCGAGCGTGCTCGCGATGCCGAGGTACCCGCGGAGGGCGGTCTTGCCCGGTAGCGGATCGAAGGCCTCCGCAGGGATCCCTGAATCGGGCGGGGTGACGCGGAACCGGTCATTGGACAGGAAATCACCGATGATGCCGGCGCTCGGACCGTCCATCTCGTCGCGCCAGCGGATCCCGAGTTCGCGCAAACGGCCGCGGCGGAACTCCACGATCCGCACATCGACGTTCACCATCACCTCCCATCCGGGCTTCGCGACGAAATCGAGCACGGTGCCCGGATACAGTGACGCCACCGAAGCGGCTCGCTCCCGCGCACGCGCATCCGCAGCATCGCCCTCCAGCACGACGCGGGAACCGCGCAGGGTCGCAGTCACGCCCCTCGTGCCCTGCAGCAGCTCGTTGACCGCAGACAACGTCGCCATCAGGTCGTTGGCGACGACCGATACGGTCATGCGATGGAGGCCGCCGCCGCGCAGCCACAATTGGACGACCGTACTGCCGGTCGTCTGCCCGATGAGGACCAGTTGCTGCCCGCCGATCGGCGAGACCGACACGACCTTGCCGTTGCCGACCGCGACACGGATCGTGCGGACGTCGAGGACGCGGCTGTCGCCGATGAACAAGGTCATCTCTCTCGGCAGGCTGTCGGGCCGGGTCGCGAGCGGCATCTCTGCGTGCACGGCGGGCGACCCGACGTGGTCGCGGTCGGCTGCGGCGACACCTGGTGTGAGGACCATCGTCGCGGCCGCGGGCAACGACAAGATCAGGGGTTTCAGACGGATCATGATGGGGATCTCCTGCGGGGGCTTCGAGCGAGGACGGAAACGGGTGCTCAGGGCTCGGAATAGAAGTGGCGTGAACGGGCGGGCGAATCCGCGCCACCGACGAGCAGTTCAAGGCTCGCCGCTGCGACGGCCGCGGTCGGACGGGGCTGTCTGATCGGCGTGGTCAATGCCGCCGCGCTGCAGGCGGTCCGGCCGGAACTGCTGGCGATCGCCGAGGGCGAGCCCCGCGAGTCGCCCTCCGGGCGGAGCAGCGGCACGAGTTCCCCGATCCGCAATCCGACGGCGAGCAGTTGCGCCTGCTCAGGGGTCACATCGAGCGTGATGGTCGAGTAGGGACTGCCGAGCGACGGATCATCGAACGCACCCGCGATGGAGGCACCCGGCGACGGCAAGGCCTTCTGCGTCTGCCCGGTGGCCAACACCGTCACGGCCTCGAGCAGCGGGCGCACCACGACGCAGCGCCCCGTGACCTCGGTGCGCTCCTCGGCGAGCATCAGGTCCACGCGATCGCCCGGGCGCACGAGACCCGCCTGCGAGCTCACCTCGTCGACCGGTACGGTGACTGCGCGGGTGCCCTGCTGCAATCGTGCCGAGAGCGTGGGTCCGCTGCGCCCGGCGAGGTGTGACTCGACCACGGCGTCGCCCGCACTCAAGGCGACGACCAGTTGCTGACCGACCGCCCGGTCTCGCGCGGCTGCGGGGAGCGCGCCGCCCGGTACGAATGCGGACGGCATGTCACGACGGGCGAGATCGCTCTCGCGCAGGACCCGCCCCGCAGGCAGGTCGACCGCCGCCACGATGACCTTCACCGGCGTGTAGCGCTGCTGCCAACGCTGTTCCACCGCCGCAGCGCGTTCCGAGAGATAGCGCTGCGATCCGAGGAACGCGAGCGCTCCGCACACCAGCGCCACCGGAAGCAGCCACCAGGCCGCCAAGAGCTCGATCAGTCTTCGTCCCATCCCAGAATCTCCCTTCACGTTCAGATGACAGCCAGCCAGCCCGTGAAGCCTTGAGCGGCCGCAACGAGCGCGCCCAACAACCACTCGGCCGGCGAAAGTCCGTCAGCCCACGGGATCAGCAACGCCGCGCACAACACAGTGGCGAGCAGCGCGAATTCGACGGTGGCCTGTCCGCGCAGACGCCCCGCGGACACTCGCCTGCACTCAGCGCCGAGGGAGGCACGCCACGAGGGTTCAGGGCGCATGGCGTGACACCCGGACGACCCATCGCGTCGCCACATCGTGCCGAAGCACGACCGCCTCGAGCTGCTCGGCACCGCGACGGGCCCAGCGCACCTGCCCGGCGGCATCGCCCACGACGCTGCGGCCACCTTTGTAGGAGCGCAGCGTCGTCCATCCCGCGAGGCGCAACCGATCGGCCCAGTCCGTCGCGGCGCCCGCTGCCTCACGCGGCCCCTGCAAGATGAAGGTGGTCGCCCCCCGCGGGCCGTCGGTCTCTATCACCGACAGGACCACGACACCGCGGGCCGGCGGAAACGGCAGATCAGGCACGCGCGCCGCAGCCCGCGAGAGGTCCAACGATGAGACGACGACCCGCGTGAGCCCCGGCGTCATCGACTGCAGACGGATGACCTCGTGCTGTTCGCCGCGTTGACGCCCGATGACGGTCGCACCGTCATGCCGGACACCCGTCGCCTGAACCGCACCACCCGGCTCCCCGACCCGCCACAACGCGGAAAGCCTCGCCGAGAGGATGGCGTGCTCGACCGGGACCGTTGCCGCGCGCACGTCGATCTGCACACCGTTGACCCGCACGCGCTCGCTCACCCATGGGGTCGGATCGGGCTGAGACGCGAGAGGGCCCGCAACCGACCGGGCTGATGCATGCCCGACCTGTCCCGCTCCGATCGTCATCCCCAACACCCCACAGACGGCGCAGAGCGTCGCCGCCATCGGTACGCGTACGCTCAGCATGGACGGGTCCTCAGATCGACCGACTCCGGCCGTATGGCCGGCAACCGGTCCATCGGCACGATGTCGGGATCGATCCGGCCGAGGCACAGCCTCGCGATGGCCGGCTCGAACAGCCGCATCGGCTCGATCGCCCATCGCAGCGTGGAGCGCCAGGCGTCGATGCGTCCTGCGGTGGACAACGCCGAAGTGCGCCGCCAGACGGCCGCGGCATCCGGCGCTGCCCAGTCATCGACCAGCACGGACAGCTCCGCCCGCTGGCCTCGGTCTGGACCGTCGATCGTCCACACGCTGTCCAACCATTGCGCAGGCGCCACCGATGCGGTCGCGCGGCGCGCGTCGGCACGTGCGAGTTCGAGCCTGCCGGAGCCGACCGCAAGCGCCGGCTGCAGCAGGGCGAAGGCGATGTCCTCGGCGGTCTCCGCGGCGCCCGGCACCGCCGTACGCTGCAGCGACACAGCGACGCGACCGTTCACCGCATCATCTGTCGCGGACAGCCCAGCAAGGTCGATGCCGTGATGCGCGGCGATGGCGCCGGCCCAGGCGGCGGACTGCGCCGTCTGCTGCGCCGTCTGCCGCTGCGCGAGGCTGAGGGTCGCGATCAGCAGTGGCCCGAGGACCAGCATCGCCACGAGCGACTCGACCAATGCCTGGCCACGCACGGATCTTCGGGAGATCATTTCGGCACTCCGGCAAGCCAGGGTGGCGTGCTATCGACGGTCGCCAGCAACACCCGGTCGGCGACCGTCAGGGCGACAAAAGTCGAGCGCCAGTACGGCGAGTAGAGGCTGGGCAGTTCGCGTGCGCCGTCGCGTCGCGGCTCGAGCCGCAGGAACTCGGTGGAGGCCGCAGCTTCGGCGAACAACGCGCCGGGTGCCGCCTCTTCACCGCCCTCCAACCCGACCTCGGCCCCGGACAGTCGCACGACGCGGTCGAACCCGAGCAGCGCCGCCGCACCCCGACGCGACTCGGCCGGCAAGCGCACCCGTACGATGATCTTCGGCGGATCGAATCGGGTGCGCTGCGCCGCCGACAGGTCGTAGAGCGACGGGAGCCCGCGATAGCCCCATTGACGCACGATGCTCCGCTCAGCGGCACGCGCCGCGCGCGGATTGCGTCGCCACGCGTCACCATGGGCGCCCCGCAGGCGGCTGCCGACCCCATTGTCCGCGCCGCCCCATGACACCGGGGTGCGCTCACGCATGGAACCGAAGATCACGTACCTCGGCTGATGGATCGACAGGGTGTCGATCGCCCGCCAAGTCTCGAAATCCAGCAGCTCCGTGCCGGCCCGTTTCTCGAAGCGCAGCAGGCGGCTGCCGAGCAAGGGGCTCAAGGTGAAGTTGCGCTGCGCGGTGAAGCCGTCGAGCGAGCGGTAGAGGACGTCTTGCTGACGCCAACGCCAGGCACCGCCATAGAAAGAACTGAACCGCTGCCAATCGACCGCCCACGCCAGCAGCTGCGCCTCACCGCCTGCGCTCAGTCGGAACCGCGGGTCCGTCTCGGAGACCGTGGTCCGGACGATCTCGGGGACGGTCGCGAGCGTGGCGACATGCATCGTGCGCTGCGCAGCGGCGAGCGTGTGGTCTATCCCGCCGGTCAAGGACTCGAGACCGCTGAGCGAGGGTTGCAGCGCCCGGTCGAACCCCGCCCACCACCGCTGCAGCGTGACCGTGGCCGTGTTGAGGTAGGGGACGTATGACGTGAGCACGGCCGCCGACGGCAGGAGCCGGTTCATGTAGGCCGACCAGGAGCGGAGGCTCACCGACTGGGCGATCACCGCCTCGTTGGCGATGATCGCCCGGTTCATGGTGGCGTCGAAGTTGAGCGCCCGCGTCTGCCAGACCGCACCACTGAGCGCCGCAGCATCTGCGGCGTCGCGCAGGCGCTGCTTCTCGGTGACGACCTGGCCGGCCTCGAAGGCCCACCATGCCGCAGCGCCGAGCACGGCGAGCAGCGGCAGCAGCAGCAGCAGCAGCTGGCCCCGCGGACGACGGGCGCCGAGGCTCATTCCTCGAAGTTCTCCATGGTGCGCTGCCGGGCCTCGGCATTCGCGCGCCCCCGCGCCGCACCGACCAGTCCGCGTGCGTTGGTGTTGTTCTCGCCCGAGAGCGCGACTGCGGCCACCGAGGCCTGTCCGCGGACGATGTCGCCGAATGCGGAGTAGACGCCGATCGCCGCGATCGCCACCAATGCGACGATGATGATGTACTCCGTCATCCCCTGGCCGGCGATGCGCCGGCGTGTCTGAGTGGTCATGTGTGCTGCTCCTCGTGGTTGACGCCGGAGATCGCCCGGCGCAGCCATTCCAACGCGTCGGACCACCGCCGTCAGGGGATGAAACCGGGTGATTCACCGGCATTAGCAGAGTTCCGTCGGAATCTGCCCAAAGAGGGCAGAAATGCCCCGCCTGCTCTAGAATCCCCCCAGAACCTTTTCGCCTCATCCGGAGCACCCGATGCCTCGCACCGCCCTCCTCTCGACTGCCGTCGCCCTTGCCGCGGCGTTGATCACGACCACCGCCGCCCACGCCGACGAAGGCATGTGGACCTACGACAACTTCCCCGCCACGAAGGTGAAGCAGCAGTACGGCGTCACCATCGACGGGGCGTGGCTCGACCGCGTGCGCGAGGCCTCAGTGCGCCTCTCGGGCTGCTCGGCGTCCTTCGTATCGCCCGAGGGCCTGATCCTCACCAACCACCACTGCATCACCGCCTGCCTCTCCGAGAACTCCTCGAAGGAGAAGAGCCTGCTCGACGACGGATTCGTCGCCCGCGAGCGTCGCGAGGAGATCCCCTGCCGCACGCAGGTCGCCGATGTGCTCGTCGGCATGGAGAACGTCACCGGCAAGGTCGAGGCCGCCACGCGCGGGCTCGACGAGCGCGCCGCCAATGACGCCCGCAAGCGCACCCTCACCGACCTCGAACAGGCCTGCGAGAAGGACACCGGCCTCAAGTGCCAGGCCGTCGCGCTCTACAACGGCGGCCAGCACTTCGTCTATCGCTACAAGCGCTACACCGACGTGCGCCTCGTGTTCGCGCCCGAGGAAGGCATCGCGGCCTTCGGTGGCGACCCCGACAACTTCCAGTTCCCCCGCTGGTGCCTCGACATGGCGCTGCTGCGCGCCTACGAGAACGGCAAGCCGGTGAAGGTCGCCCGCCCGCTGCGCATCAACTTCGAGGGACCCAAGGCCGGCGAGTTCGTGCTCGTGTCGGGCCACCCCGGCTCCACCGACCGCCTGCTCACCGTCGACCAGCTGCTCGACCTGCGCAACGACGAGCTGCCGCCGTGGCTCCTGCGCAGCAACGAACTGCGCGGCCGCTACATCGAGTTCGCCAAGAAGGGCGATGCCGAGCGCCGCATCACGGCCGACACGCTGTTCGGGCTCGAGAACGGCATCAAGGTGCGTCGCAAGCAGCTCGATGCGCTGCTCGACGAGGGCATGATGTCGGACAAGCGCGCCCAGGAGGCGGAGCTGCGCGCCAAGGTGGCGGCCGATGCGTCGTTCGCCGGCTTCGGCGACCCTTGGGCCGACATCGCGGCGGCGAACGCCCGCGCGCGGGACATCTCGACCGAGCTCACCTATCTCGAGAACGGCGCCGGCTTCCAGAGCCGCCTGTTCCGCATCGCCCGCACGCTGGTGCGCGGTGCCGAGGAGCGCGGCAAGCCGAACGGCGAGCGCCTGCGCGAGTTCACCGACGCGCAGTTGCCGCGCGTACAGCAGCAGCTCGCAGCCGCGACCCCCGTCTATCCGGAGGTCGAGCGGTTGACGATGTCCTTCGGCTTCGAGCGCATGCGCGAGTGGCTGGGACCCGACCACGCGGTGGTGCGCAAGCTTCTCGCCAAGGACTCACCGGACAGCCTCGCTGCCTCGCTGGTCGACGGCAGCAAGCTCGCCGATCCCGCGGTGCGCCTGGCGCTATGGAACGGCGGCAGTGCCGCCATCGCCGCCTCGGACGACCCCATGATCAAGCTCGCGCGCGAGGTGGACGCCCCCGCCCGTGCGCTGCGCAAGCGCTATGAGGACGAGGTGCAGGCACCGATCGCCGCCGCCGAGGAGAAGATCGCCCGCGCGCGCTTCAAGGTATACGGCACGGAGGTCTACCCGGATGCCACCTTCACGCTGCGCCTGAACTACGGCACGGTGCAGGGCTGGGTCGAGAAAGGCAGCCCGGTCGAGCCTTTCACCCGGCTCGATCGCGCCTTTGAGCGGGCCACCGGCCAGCCGCCGTTCCGCATCCCGGCCTCGTGGGAGCGGGTGCGCGCCAAGCTGGACCTCTCCACGCCCGTCAACCTCTCGACCAACAACGACATCGTCGGCGGCAACTCGGGAAGTCCGCTGCTCAACGCACGCGGCGAGGTCGTGGGCCTGATCTTCGACGGCAACATCCACTCGATCTCCGGGTCGTACTGGTTCGACACCGCCAAGAACCGGTCCATCGCCGTGCACCCGGCCATCATGCGCGAGGCGCTCGGCAAGGTGTACGACGCCCCGGCGCTGCTCAAGGAGCTCGGCCACAAGTGACCGCCTACGCCTTCGATGCGCCGCCACCGGTGACGGCACGCATCGCGGACAGCGACGTGCTGTTCCCGGTGCGGCGCATCTATTGCGTCGGTCGCAACTACGCCGAGCACGCACGCGAGATGGGCTACGACCCCGATCGCGAGCCGCCGTTCTTCTTCGGCAAGCCTGCCGATTCGCTGCAGCCCGACACGGCGCCGGTACCCTTCCCTTCCGCCACCACGGATTTCCATCACGAGGTCGAGCTCGTCGTGGCGCTCAGGCGAGGCGGACGCGACGTCCCCGCCGCCGACGCGCAAGCGCTGATCTTCGGTTACGGCATCGGCATCGACTGGACCCGCCGCGACCTGCAGGCCGAGGCCAAGGCCCAGGGCAAGCCCTGGGACGCCGCCAAAGGTTTCGACCACTCGGCGACGCTCGGCCCGCTGCGTCCCGTGTCAGCGGTGGGGCACCCGACCCAAGGCCGCATCTGGCTCTCCGTGAACGGCACGATCCGCCAGGATGCAGACCTCTCGAGCCTCATCTGGGCCGTGCCGGATGTCATCGCGGTGCTCTCGGGATTGTTCGAACTTCGCGCGGGCGACCTCATCTACACGGGCACCCCGGCAGGCGTCGGACGCGTGCGCCGCGGCGACCGGATCGCTTGTGGCATCGAGGGACTGGGCGAGATCGACACCGTCATCGCCTGAGACGACGGCCCGGCCGGCAGGGACGCCCTCAGAACCCGAACAGCGACGCCTCCGGCGCGGTCGCCACCACCCACCAGAGCAAGGCGCCGAGCGCCGCGACGATCGCGAGCGCGAGCAGCGTGCGCGAGGGGCCGATGTCCCCTGCCCCCGGCGGCAACAGCGACCCCGGCTTGCGGCCTGTGATCATCGGCAGGATCAGGTTCTCGCGCCGCACCCACAGGTAGAAGAGCGCCGCGGCCACGTGTATCGCGATGGCGGCGACGATGACGTCGAAGAGCTGCTTGTGGAGGGTGGTCAGTCGGTCGCTGGTCGCGGCATCGACGTGACCGAACAGCGGACCGGTGGACATCACCTGGTCGTTCGCGAACAACCCCAAGACCGCTTGCGCGAGCAGCATCGTCAGCAACGCGAGGACCATGAGGGCCCCGAGCGGGTTGTGTCCGACGATGCGCGTGCCCGCCGCATCTTTGTCCGCGCGCAGGTAGTGCAGGATGGCACGCGGCCCACGCACGAAATCACCGAAGCGCGCATGGCGCGTGCCCACGAAGCCCCAGACGATGCGGGTCGCGGCGATCAGCAGC